>CALXAH010000012.1 GCA_944386225.1 uncultured Gemmiger sp. | reverse complement strand
TATTCCTTTTGGCATAGCAAAGCACCCCACTTGTTATCCAGTATATCATACTGTCTAACAAATGGGGTGCAGTTCAAATGGTTTGCGCGGGCCTTATTTTATATTTATCCCCAGGGCCGAATAGTTTCGGCCCTGATTTCCGGGGTCTGGGGGGACGTTGTCCCCCCAGATTCGCCCTTACGCCGCAGCCTGGCGGGCTTTTTCCACCAGGGGATGGATGATGGTTTTTTCCACCCGCAGCAGGAAGAACAGGGTCAGCGCCAGGCTGGCCAGTTCGGCGGCGGGGAAACTCCACCACACGGCGATCAGGTTATCGGACAGGCTGAACAGGTAGGCCAGCGGCACCAGCACCAGCAGCTGCCGGGCCACGCTGACGATCAGGCTGAACAGGCCCTGCCCCACCGCCTGGAACACCGAGCCGCACACCACGCAGACCCCCGCCAGCAAAAAGCTCACCGAGATGATCCGCAGCGCGGGCACGCCGATGGCCAGCATGGAATCGGAGGCGTTGAACATCCGCAGCAGAACGTCCGGCAGCAGCTGGAACACCGCAAAGCCGATCAGCATGAACCCTTCGCCCAGGAACATGCTCAGCCGCATGGTGGCCCGCATCCGGTCAGGCCGCATCGCGCCGTAGTTGTAGCTGATGATGGGCACCATGGCGTTGTTCATGCCGAACACCGGCATGAACACGAAACTCTGCAGCTTGAAGTACACGCCGAACACCGCGGTGGCCGTTTCGGAAAACACCAGCAGCACCTGATTCATGCAGAAGGTCATCACGCTGCCCACGCTCATCATGGCAATGCTGGGGAACCCGATCCCGTAGATCCGGCGGATGGTGCTCCCGTGCGGGCGGAAGATCCCCCGCAGGGTCAGGTTGACCTCCTTGTTATGGAACTGCTGCAGATACAGCCCCAGCGCAAAAGCCAGGCACTGGCCGATCACGGTGGCCCAGGCCGCGCCGGCCACACCCATGGCGGGGCAGCCCAGCAGGCCGAAGATCATGATCGGGTCCAGGATGATGTTGGTCACCGCGCCCACCATCTGGCAGATCATCGACAGCATGGTGCGCCCGGTGGCGCTCAGCAGCTTTTCCATCATGGTCTGGCCGAACACACCGATGCTGACCACCGTCACGATGGTCAGATAGGCCGTGCCGGCCTCCCCTACCGCCTGCGATACGTTCTGCATCCGGAAATACGCGCCGCTGAACAGCCCGCCCAGCACCATGAACACCACCGTGCTCACCAGCGCCAGAAAAATACCGTTGTCGGCGGCCCGGTCGGCCTGTTCGTAATTCTTTTCGCCCAGGCTCTTGCTCAGCAGGGCGTTCACACCCACGCCGGTGCCCACGCCCACCGCAATCATCAGGTTCTGGATCGGGAACGCCAGCCCCACGGCGGTCAGCGCCGCCTCCGATACCTGGCTGACAAAGATGCTGTCCACCACATTGTACAGCGCCTGCATCAGCATGGAGGCGATCATCGGCAGCGCCATGCTGATCAGCAGCGGGCCGATCGGCCGGGTTCCCATCTTGTTTTCCGCAAGTTGATTCATCCTGTCTCCTTGTTCCTTCCTTTATTTGGCCGCCTTGTAGGCCGCCAGCAGCGCCTGCACGCAGGCCTCCTCTCCCAGGGCGGCGTTCAGCGCCAGGTCACAGTGGCGCACGTCCCCCCACCGGTTCTGGGTATAGTATTCATAGTAGGACGCCCGGGCCTTGTCCTGCTTGTAGATGCGGGTGTCCATCTCCTTGTCCTCGCCGGTCCAGCCCAGTATATCCCGGGCGTACTGGCGGCGGAATTCCATCGGGGCATGCACCATCACCCGCAGAAGCCCCGGATGATCCCGCAGCACATAGTCGGCGCAGCGGCCCACGATCACGCAGGGGCCCTCCTGCGCCAGCTTGCGGATCACCTGGCTCTGGGCCAGAAATACCTGATCCCCCAGCGGCAGCTCGGCGGTCATGGAATACAGGCTGTACAGCAGACTGCCGGTACGCCGCTGCTCGTTGGCGGCCACCGCCTGCTCGCTCAGGCCGCTCTCCCGGGCGGCCATGCTGATGAGCTCCTTGTCATAATAGGGGATGCCCAGCGCCGCCGCGGCCTTTTTGCCCACGTCACAGCCGCCGGTGCAGACCTGCCGGCTCAAAACGATGATGGATGCGCTCATAACCATTCCTCCTTACAGCCTGTTTTTGGATTATGCAGCCGGCGCCCGGGCTCAGGGTTTGAGCTCGGCCACCAGGGTGCTTCCCGTATTGTCGATCGCGTATACCGTGATCTTTTTGCCCTCCGCCATCACCTGGGCGGGCAGCTGGATGTTGCCCTCCGGCGTAACGGCCGCGTAGTAAAACCGCTTGTGGGCGGTGGTGGCGTGGGCCACCGGTTCCGCCAGGGTGTAGGCCAGGGTTCCCGCCGGGCGCTGGGGCGTGCCCAGGAAATCCGCCGGCAGCGGGTACGGCTGGCCGAAGGCCTCAAACCGGTACACCCCCACCGGGCCCACCGGGCGCAGCACCGCGCTGAACCGTTCCGGATGCCCGTTGCCCGCGCCCTTGCGCTTGCGGTGCACCAGGCAGCAGGCCCCCGTCCAGCAGGCCAGGAACTGCTCCAGATCGTAGCAGCGTTCCGCCGCCGCGTCGTTGGGGCTGAACGGATCGTTCACCAGCACCGCGGGCCGGTCCCCGGCCGCCCGGTCGGTCACAAAGCCCCGCACCACCAGCGTGTGCCAGGGCGCCACACCGTCCGCGCCCTCCAGCCAGGGCAGACCATCCGGGCTGGCGGGGTCGTTGGTGTACCGCACACAGCAGATCACCCCGTACCCGGCCTTGACCTGGGCTTTCAGCCCCGCCAGATCCAGCCAGGCCAGATAGGCCTCGTAGCCGTAGGCCCCCGCCGCCGCCGCGGCGAACGCCCGGTTGCCGCAGCCGGCCTCCTCGTCGTACATGGCCAGCGCCAGTTCCTCCGGCAGGATATCCTCCCCCCACCGGTTCATCAGCATGGCCACGCACACCGGCAGGCAGCCCGCCGCGCCGAACGCCGGGTCCCGGTTCAGCTGGCTGTAGGCCGGAATCCGCAGCGCCCGGTCCAGCGCCGGGCCCTCCTGCCGGTTCCAGGCTTTGGGCCGCACGCTCACCGCCAGCAGACGCAGCGCGCAGGTGATCTGGGGATCCTCGCTGTACAGGAACACCCGCACCTGGGCCTTGATCGCGCCGCCCGGCACGCAGAGCACATCCCCGTCCATCCAGGCGGGGTCCGCCTCCGGCTGGTGCACGCCCGCCCGGCTTACAAAGGGGCTCCACCGGCCGAACCCGTACCAGCCCGACCACTTGTCGCCGCTGAACACCCGCACCTCGGCCTCCAGACTGGTACCCCGGGGGGTGTCCGCCCCCCAGCTGACCATCAGCCGGTCAAAGGCCGAAAAGGGCAGCACCGGGGTCAGGTAACAGCCCCGGGGGCTGTAATTGCCGGTGGTGCGCTCCAGCACCAGCGCGCCGGTGCTCAGCGCCAGATTGACCATCTCGCCCCGGGCAAAGGCCTCGGTGCCGAAGATGACCACCGTATTTTTCGCTTCCATGCAACCACCTCGCGGCGGGGCGCGCCCGCAGGGCGCAGATCCCCATTCTCTGAGTTTATCCTAAACTATCCGGCGCGTACTTGTCAAGCAGCGCGGCCAGCGCCTGCCCGGCGGGGGGCGGGGCCACCGGCGCGGGGGCGGCGCGGCCCTTTTTCAGGGCCCGGCACCAGGTGGACAGCCCCACCCACCGGTCCAGCTTGTAGCCGGTGCGGGGGCAGCGCCCCTGGCAGACAAACCCCAGCCGGGCGTGGAACCGCTCGCTGGCGGGGTTCGGGTCGGCGATGCGGGCGTAGGCGTTCCACACCCCCTGTACGGCCAGCGCCTCCAGCAGCGCGGCGTAGAGCGGCCGGGCGATCCCCCGCCCCACCGCGCCGGGATGGCAGTAGATGGTGGTCTCCACGTCCCAGCTGAAGGCCTCCCGGGCGCCCCAGGGATGGGCGCAGGCGTAGCCCAGCAGCGCGCCGGAACCGCTGCGGGCAACCAGAAACGGGTACTTCTGCCCCGCCGCGTCGATCTCGGCGGCCCAGTCCTCCACGGTGGGCTCGGTGCAGGCAAAGGTGGCGGTGCTGTTGCGCACATACCAGCGGTATACCGCCGCGATGTCCGCCGCGTCGGCGGGGGTGGCGGCACACAGGCGGGGCCGCACCTCCTCGGCCCAGGCGGCGCACAGGGCTTCTTTTTGGGGCTTGTCCAGCCGTTTCAGCGCGGCCTCCGCCCGCATGGCCGTGCCCTGGTCCGGCAGCAGCGCGCACCAGGCCAGGCCCACCCCTTTGCGGGCGCGGGTGTAGCGGGCCCCCTTGCCGGCGGTGTGGGCCGCCACCCGGCGGGCCAGATCGCTGGTCCAGCCCGCGTACAGGCTGCCGTCGGCGCAGCGCAGCAGATAGGCCCAGGCCAGCCGGTCGGGCACCGGCCCGGCGGGCAGCAGCGGCAGCGAAAACAGATCGATTTCCATACAGCATGCGCCTCCCCTGCGCAAAAAAGGATAAAAATAAGGCGGGCGAAACCGCCCGCCTTACTTCTGGTGCTGAGATCAGCCCTCGATGGCGCCAACAGGGCAAGCGCCGGCGCAGGTGCCGCAATCCAGGCAGGCAGCCTCGTCGATGACATACTTGCCGTCGCCCTCAGAGATGGCGCTGACCGGGCACTCGCCGGCGCAGGTGCCGCAGGCGATGCAGGCATCGGTAATCTTGTAAGCCATAGTCGTTCTCCTTTTTCTCCGCGCCCATCGTATTTTTTCGGGGATGATCCGCCGCCGGCGCGGAGGCCGCGGCCCTGCAAGAGAGATACCCCTCTTGCAGGTTATTGTAGCAATTTTTGCCCGTGTTTTCAAGAGTATTTTATGCGGCTTTACCGGCAGAAAATGCGGTTTTATACATTTTGCAAAAAACCGGGGGCCGGTGTGTTCCGGCCCCCTGATTCCGGGGTCTGGGGGGACGTTGTTCCCCCAGATTGAAAAATTTACAAAACCAGATCCTCATCGGTGATAACCCCGGTTGCCACCAGGTTGGTGGGGCCGGTGAGGAACAGCTGCTCCACCGAATCGCCGGCCCAGTGGCAGTCGATGGTCAGGTCGTCGCCGGGGTTGTGCACCGTGACCGGCGCGCCCTTGGCCACAAGGCCCATCGCCTGCAGGGCGGCCACGGTGCTGCCGCTGCCGGTGCCGCAGGCCAGGGTGAAGTCCTCCACGCCGCGCTCGTAGGTGCGGATCAGCACCTCATGGGGCCCCAGCACCTGGCAGAAGTTCACGTTGGCCCCCTTGGGCAGCAGCGGATGGAACCGCAGCTGGCGGCCGGCTTTAAATAATTGCTCGCCGTAATCGGCCATCTCCGCCAGGCCCGGCACCGGCACCACCAGATGGGGCAGGCCCGGATCGCCCAGCTCCACATAGGCCGCCCGCAGCGGGCCGCCGTCCGCGCCCTGGGTGGGCCAGCCGGTGCGCAGCACCGTGGGCCGGTTCAGCAGCACCTTGTACAGCCGGTCGGTCTGCCGCCAGGCGGGCACGTCGCCGCTGGTGGCCTCAATGATGATCTCGTCCTTGGCGGTGAAATGCTCGTACACGAACCGGCCGAAACACCGGGCCCCGTTGCCGCACATCTCCCCCACGCTGCCGTCGCTGTTGAAGAACCACATCTTCGCGTCGCCGCCGTGCTGGGGCTCGTCGGCCACCATCAGGCCGTCCGCCCCCACACTGGTGCGCCGGGCGCATACCTTGCGCGCCAGCAGGGGCATCTGTTCCGGGGTCAGGCGGGCGATCCGGTTGTCGATCACCACAAAATCATTGCCCGCGCCCTGCATCTTGCAGAATTCCAGTTTCATGGCCTGTCATCCTTTCTTGGTTGTCTTAATGAACAAACTGGCTGTTCCACAGGTTCGCGTAGAAGCCGTCCTGCGCCAGCAGCTCGTCGTGCGTGCCCTGCTCCACCACATGGCCGTCCCGCATGACCAGGATCACGTCCGCCTCCCGGATGGTGGACAGCCGGTGCGCCACAATGAAGCTGGTGCGCCCCTGCATCAGCCGGGCAAAGGCGCTTTGGATCTTCTGTTCGGTACGGGTATCGATGCTGCTGGTGGCTTCGTCCAGAATCAGCATCGGCGGCAGGTTCAGCATGACCCGGGCAATGCACAGCAGCTGTTTCTGCCCCTGGCTGAGCATCCCGCCGTCCTCGTTCACCATGGTGTCATAGCCCTGGGGCAGCCGCTTGATAAAGCTGTGGGCGTGGCTGGCCTTGGCCGCCGCGATCACCTCGTCCAGGCTGGCGTCCGGGCGGCCCATGGCGATGTTCTCCCGGATGGTGCCGGTGCGCAGCCAGGTATCCTGCAGCACCATGCCGTAGCTGCGGCGCAGGCTGCGCCGGGTCATCTGCCGCACCGGATGGCCGTCCACCCGGATCTGGCCCGCGTCCGGCTCATAGAACCGCATCAGCAGGTTGATCAGGGTGGTCTTGCCGCAGCCGGTGGGGCCCACGATGGCCACCCGCTGGCCCGGCTGTACCGTCAGGTCAAAGCCCTCGATCAGCGGGCGGGACTTGTCGTAGCTGAAGTAGATGTTCTCCAGTTCCACCTTGCCTTCGGCGTTTTCCAGCACCAGGGCGTCCGGATCGTCCGGCCGCTGGGGATGGGCCTCCAGCAGTTCAAAGATCCGCCCGGCGCAGGCCAGGGCGTTCTGCAGTTCGGTCACCACGCCGGAAATCTCGTTGAAGGGCTTGGTGTACTGGTTGGCGTAGCTGAGCACCGTGGACAGCTGCCCCACCGAGATCAGCCCGCCGATGGCACACAGCGCGCCGGTCAGGCCCGCGCCGGTGTAGACCAGGCTGTTCACGAACCGGGTGGCGGGGTTTGTCAGGGAGGAGAAGAAGATCGCCTTGAAAGAGGCGTCGGTCAGCCGGCCGTTGATCTCGTCAAAGCGGCCCTGCACGGCAGGCCCCTGCCCGAAAGCCTGCACCACCTTCTGGCCGGAGACCATCTCGTCAATCAGGGAGGTCTGCTCGGCGCGGGCGTCGCTCTGGCGGCGGAACATGAAATAGGTGCTGCGGGCGATCCAGGCGGCCACAAACAGGCTGACCGGGGTCACCGCCACCACCACCACCGTAATCAGCGGGCTGATGGTCAGCATACAGATCAGGGTGCCCGCAATGGTCAGCACGCCGGTGAACAGCTGGGTAAAGCCCATGAGCAGGCCGTCCGCGAACTGATCCACGTCGGCGATGATCCGGCTGACCAGCCCGCCGGTGGGATGGCTGTCCAGATACCGCAGGTTCAGCGTCTGCAGATGGCCGAAGGCGTCCCGGCGCATATCCCGGATCACACAGTAGGTGATATGGTTGTTGCACAGGCTCATGAGCCACTGGCTCAACGCCGTGCCCGCCACCGCCAGGGCGGCGGCGATCAGAATGGGCGGCAGCGCCGCAAAGTCCACCTGGCCGGGGCCCAGGATCTGGTCCACGGCCTTACCGGTCAGGATCGGGAACCAGAGGGTCAGCACCACCGTCACGGCGGCCAGCACCAGACTGGTCAGTACCCAGGCCCAGTACCGGCCCACCCGGCGCAGTACCCGGGTCAGCACCTGCCCCTGGGTGAGGGAGCTGTTGTTGGTCATGCGCCCTCACCTCCTTTGCGGCTGGGTTCAAACTGGGATTCGTAGATCTCCCGGTACACATCGCACCGGGCCAGCAGTTCCTCGTGGGTGCCCATGTCGGCCACACAACCGTCCTCCAGCACCAGGATCCGGTCGGCATGCATCACGCTGGCCGCCCGCTGGCTTACAATAAATACCGCCGGGTTCCAGTCCAGCCGGCGCAGCGCCCCGCGCAGGGCCGCGTCGGTGGCGTAGTCCAGCGCGCTGGCGCTGTCGTCCAGGATCAGAATGCCCGGACGGCGCACCAGCGCCCGGGCGATGGTCAGCCGCTGGCGCTGGCCGCCGCTCAGGTTGCGGCCGTTCTGCTCTACCGGCGCGTCCAGTTCGCCGGGCTTATCCCGCACCACCTGGGCGGCCTGGGCGGATTCCAGCGCGGCCCACAGCTGCGCGTCGTCCGCTTCCGGGTTGCCCCAGTGCAGATTGTCCCGGATGGTGCCCTTGAACAGCAGGGCCTTCTGGGGCACAATGCCGATGCCCGCCCGCAGGGCTTCCAGGCTCTGCCGGCGCACGTCCACGCCGTTTACCAGCACTTCGCCGCCGGTCACGTCATAGAACCGGGGGATCAGGTTCACCAGCGTGGATTTGCCGCTGCCGGTGCCGCCGATCACGCCCACCGTCTCCCCGGCCCGGGCGGTAAAGGTCACCCCGCTCAGCGCGTCGTCGCCGCCGCCGGGATAGGTGATGGATACGTTGCAAAACTCCACCGCCGGCACCTCCGGCCGGGCGGGGGCCGCCTGGGGCGCCGCCGGGGCGGGCATGGCGCCGTCCACCTTCAATACGCTCTCCACACGGGCGGCGCAGGCCAGCGCCTTGCTGGACAGGATGATGGTGTTGGCCAGCTTGATCAGCTCCACCGAGATCTGGGTCATGTAGCCCAGCAGGGCCACCAGCTGGCCCTGGGTGATGGCGCCGCCGTCCACCCGCCAGGCGCCCTGCTGGATCAGCACCACCGCCGCCAGGTTCAGCAGCACGTAGGTGCCCGGGTTCATCAGGGCGCTCACCGTGCCCACCCGCAGCTGACGGTTTGTCAGATCCTCGTTGCGCACCGCGAACTGCTCCACCTGGGCGTCCTCCTGGCCGAAAGCGCGGATCACCCGCACGCCGGTCAGGTTTTCCCGCGTCAGGCCCAGCACCTTGTCCAGGGCGGCCTGCACGTTCTTGTAGCGGGGCATGGTCCACCACAGGACCCCGGCGATCACCAGGCTGATCAGCGGCACCACCACGGCAAACACCACCGCGCTGCGCACGTCGATCAGAAAGGCCGCCAGCACCGAGCCCAGCACCACGAACGGGCTGCGCAGAAACAGGCGCAGGGCCATGTTCAGGCCGCTCTGCACCTGGTTGATGTCGCTGGTCATGCGGGTGATCAGGGTCGGCGCGCCCTGGGCGTCCATGGCCGCGTAGCTGAAGGACTGCACATGGGCAAACAGCGCGCTGCGCAACTTGCCGGAAAAGCCCACCGCCGCCCGGGCGGAGAAGAACTGCCCGGCCACCGAAAAGCCCAGCCCCGCCGCGCCCAGCCCAACCAGCACCCCGCACATCCGCAGCACGTAGGGGGTGTCGTTCATCCGCACGCCCTGGTCAATGATGGAGGCCATCACCACCGGCACAAACAGTTCCAGAGTGGCCTCGATCAGCTTGCACAAAGGCCCCATCACACAGTCGGTGCGATAGGCCTTCAGGTATCTCCAGATGGAGTGTTGCATAAATAGATTCCTCCGATACAGGTTTCCAGAAAAAACACCCCTTATTATAGCACTCCCGCGGGCGGCGCGCAAAGGGGAGAAAGGCGATTTTTAACCGGCTGTATCGTTCAGGCTGTGCGTATGGGCCGCACCCGTCCGCTGGGTGAACGGGACATCTGCGGATTCATCGGCACCCTTTGGGTGCCGGTTCATCTCGCAGCGGTCAGGCTGTGCGTATGGGCCGCTTCCGGGTGCTCCATCGGCTGGGATAAATGCCCTCCGGAAACTACGGGCGCAACAAGTATGCGCCCGTTCCGCTTTGCGGACCGTTTCGCCGGTCCAAGGCTCCACCGGAGCCTTGGCCGCTTTGCGGACCCGGCACCCGGGCCTTGCCCGTCCCCCAGCCGATTCCGCACCCGTCCGCTGCGTAAACGGGACATCTGTGGGCTCATCGGCCCTCTCTGAGGGCCGGTTCATCTCGCAGCGGTCAGGCTGTGCGTATGGGCCGCTTCCGGGTGCTGCGGGCCGTGGGATAAATGGCTGCGCCACCCGGGCCGCCTCGCGGCCCGGCCCCCACAGCCCTCCGCACCCGTCCGCTGGGTGAACGGGACATCTGCGGATTCATCGGCACCCTTTGGGTGCCGATTCATCTCGCAGCTGTTACCCGCCGCCTAACGCCACATCCAGCACCATCATGGCCAGGAAGCCGGCCATGACGCCCAGGGTGCCGGGGTGGGAATGCTCGCCCAAGTGGGCTTCGGGGATCAGTTCCTCGGCCACCACGTAGAGCATGGCCCCGGCGGCAAAGGCCAGCAGCCAGGGCATCAGCGGCTGGATGCCGCCCGCCGCCAGCACTACCGCCATGCCGAACACCGGTTCCACCGCGCCCGACAGGCTCCCGTACACAAAGCTGCGGGTTCGGGAAAGCCCTTCCTGCCGCAGCGGCAGCGAGATGGCCGCCCCTTCCGGAAAGTTCTGGATGCCCATGCCCGCCGCCAGCGCCAGCGCGGTGGCCAGCGCCGCCGGTTCATTGCTCTGGGCCGCCAGGGCGAAGCTCAGGCCCACCGCCATGCCCTCCGGGATGTTGTGCAGGGTCACCGCGCTCACCAGCAGGGTGGTGCGCCGCCAGCCGCAGGCCGGGCCCTCGCACTGGGCCGCCCCCGGATGCAGGTGCGGCATCAGGTGATCCAGCGCCAGCAAAAACCCTACCCCCAGCACAAAGCCGCCCGCCGCGGGCAGCCAGCCCGGCCCGCCCGCGGCTTCGGCCTGTTCGATCGCCGGGATCAGCAGGCTCCACACCGAGGCCGCGATCATCACCCCCGCCGCAAAACCTAAAAATCCCTGCTGCATCCGGCGGGTGATGCTGCCCCGGAACAAAAACACCGTGGCCGCGCCCAGGCTGGTCATCAAAAAGGTGAACCCTGTGCCCGCCGCCGCCCAAAGAATCGCGCCGTTCATGGATATGCACTCCTTTCCTGCAAAACGCAAGTTCTGCTTGCGTAAAAGATGGTTGTGCAAATAATACACTAAAAAAGTATATTTTGCAAGGCGATAAAAATATGAACGCGGCGTAAACTTTTTATAACACGTCTTGACTTGCCGTGCGGCGGTGCTACAATGATGTACGCTGAATAGTTAACGTACTTAACTTTACGGGAGGCAGCCATGGAAAACGAAACAAACCGGGCGCTGCAGATGTTCCTGACCATGGACCGGATGCGCCGCGCCTGGACCGAGGTAATCCCCTGCGCGGGGGTAAGCAAATCCCAGTTCGCCACCCTGATGGTGATCCTGTACGGGGGGCGTCCGCCCCACGGGGCGGGGCTGCTCAGCGCCACCCTTCCGCCGCCGGAAGAAAGCGCCGGGGTCAGCCTGTCGGAGGTGGCGGCGGTCATGGGGCAGACAGTGCCGGCGCTGAGCCAGCGGGTCAGCCGGATGGAGGCGCTGGGCTATGTGGAGCGTCTGCCCCACCCCACCGACCGGCGGGCGGCGCTGCTGCGGGTGACCCCCGCCGGGCGCCAGCTGCTGGAACAGGCCCGGCGCAGCATCACCCGCCGGATGGATCGGATTCTGGCCGGCATGGGCGAGCAGTCGATGGATGAGCTGCTGGCCCTGCTGGATAAGCTGGCGGGCCTGATGGAACAGAGCAACGCGGGCGACCCCGCCCGGGAAGGAGATTCTGTATGCTGAAGCTGAAACGCTATATGAAGCCCTACCTGGGCCTGCTGGCGGCGGCGATCCTGCTGCTGTTCGGGCAGGCCATGCTGGAGCTGACCCTGCCCAACTACATGAGCGACATCGTGAATGTGGGCCTGCAGCAGGGCGGCATCACCCAGTCCGCCCCGGAGGCCATCGACGCGGCGAGCATGGCCCTGATGCAGCGGTTCATGAACGCGGACGACGCAGCCGCCGTGGCCGCGGCTTATGTACCCGCGGGCGAGAGCGCCGAGGGCCTGGCCCACTGGCAGAAAACCTATCCGGGCCTGACCGAAAACGACTGGGTGCTGGCCGCCGATGCCGAGACCAGCGGGGCGAACGGGGCCTTTTCCCGGGCTGCCTACGCCCTGGTGCAGGCGGCGGGGGCTTCGGCCATGGACCCGGCGGCCCTGGCCACCCTGGCCCAGAGCGATATTGACGCGGCGGTAAACACCGCCGCCGTCACCCCGGACAGTCTGCTGGGCCAGACCGGCGCGGTGCTGGTCAAGCGGTTCTACCAGACCCTGGGCGCCGACACCGACGCCATCCAGACCGGGTATATCCTGTCGGTGGGCGCGCGGATGCTGGGGCTGACCCTGCTGCTCACCACCTGCGCCATCAGCGCGGGCTTCTGCCTGTCCCGGCTGGGCGCGGGGGTGGGCCGGGATCTGCGCCGGGACGTGTTCGCCCGGGTCACCTATTTCAATAACGCGGAGATGGACCGGTTCTCCACCGCCAGCCTGATCACCCGTTCCACCAACGACATCACCCAGGTGCAGAACTTCCTGAGCATGGGCCTGCGGATGCTCTGCTTTGCGCCCATCATGGGCCTGGGCGGCCTGATCATGGGGCTGCGCAAATGTCCCCAGCTGGCCTGGGTGCTGGGTCTGGCCCTGGTGCTGATGCTCACCCTGATCCTGGTGCTGTTCAAGGTGGCGCTGCCCCGGTTCAAACGGATGCAGAGCCTGGTGGACCGGCTCAACCTGGTCAGCCGGGAGGAGCTGTCCGGCCTGATGGTGGTGCGGGCCTTTGCCAACCAGGACTTTATGCAGAAGCGGTTTGATTCCGCCAACAAGGATCTGACCGGCAACACCCTGTTCGTCAACCGGGCCATGGCCACCATGCTGCCGGTGATGACCCTGGTGATGAACGGCATCAGCCTGCTGATCGTCTGGTTCGGCGGCAAGCAGATCGCCGCCAGCAGCCTGCAGGTGGGCGACATGATGGCCTTTATCCAGTACGCCATGCAGGTGATCATGAGCTTTTTGTTCATCAGCCTGATGTTCATTATGGTGCCCCGCGCCAGCGTCTCGGCCGACCGGATCTGCCAGGTGCTGGACACCGAAAATACCGTGGCCGACCCGGAGCATCCGGCCAGCCTGCCCAGCCCGGTCAAGGGCGTGGTGGAGTTCAGGGACGTGAGTTTCCGGTACGGCGGCGCGGACGCGGACGTGCTGGAGCATATCAGCTTCACCGCCCGCCCCGGCGAGACCACCGCCTTTATCGGCTCCACCGGTTCGGGCAAATCCACCCTGATCAACCTGATCCCCCGGTTCTATGACGCCACCGAGGGTCAGGTGCTGATCGACGGGGTGGACGTGCGGCAGCTGCGCCAGCAGGATCTGCGCGCGGCCATCGGCTACGTGCCCCAGAAGGGCCTGTTGTTCAGCGGCACCATCGCCTCCAACCTGCGCACCGGCGACGAAAACGCCGACGACGAGACCCTGCGGGCGGCGGCCGCGGTGGCCCAGGCCACCGAGTTTGTGGATAAACTGCCCGGCGGCATGGACGCGCCGGTCAGCCAGGGGGGCACCAACGTGTCCGGCGGGCAGCGGCAGCGTTTGTCCATCGCCCGGGCGCTGGTGAAGAAAGCCCCCATCTATATTTTTGACGATACCTTCTCCGCGCTGGACTTCAAGACCGACGCGGCGCTGCGCACCGCGCTGCGGCCCTGGACCCAAAACGCCACCGTGCTGATCGTGGCCCAGCGGGTCAGCACCATCATGCACGCGCAGCAGATCATCGTGCTGGACGAGGGCCGCGTGGTGGGCAAGGGCACCCATGAGCAGCTGCTCCGCACCTGCCCCGAATACCGGGAGATCGCCCAGAGCCAGCTTTCAAAGGAGGAATTGGGATAATGGCAGCCAATACCAACCATCGTCCGATGGGCCCGCGGCCGGGCGGCCACGGCCCCGGCGGCATGATGCCCGGGGAAAAGGCCCGGGATTTCAAGGGTTCCATGAAAAAGCTGCTGGGGTATCTGGCGCCGTTTCTGCCCGGTATCGTGGTGGCGCTGCTCTGTGCCGCCGCCAGCACCGTGTTCTCCATCTTCGGGCCCAAGATCCTGGGCCAGGCCACTACCGAGCTGTTCAACGGCCTGATCGCCATGCTCACCGGCACCGGCGGCATTGATTTCGGGGTGATCGGCACCATCCTGCTCACCCTGGCGGCGCTGTATCTGGCCAGCGCCCTGCTGAGCTATGCCCAGGGCTGGCTGATGAGCGGCGTGGCCACCAAGATCAGCTATTCCATGCGCCGGGATATCAGCAACAAGATCGACCGGCTTCCCCTGTCCTATTTTGACCGGGTGCAGAGCGGCGAGGTGCTCAGCCGCATCACCAACGATGTGGACACGGTGACCCAGACCCTGAACCAGAGCCTGTCCCAGATCGTGACCAACGTGGCCGCCCTGATCGGCGTGCTGGTGATGATGCTCACCATCAGCCCGGTGATGACCCTGGTGGCGCTGTGCATCCTGCCGGTCAGCGTGCTGATCGTCAGCCAGGTGGTGCGCCGCAGCCAGCCGTTTTTCCGCCGCCAGCAGGAGATGCTGGGCCATGTGAACGGCCATGTGGAGGAGATGTACGGCGGCCACGTGATCCTGACCGCCTTCAACGGCCAGCAGGAGAGCATCGAGACCTTTGAAAAGCTGAACCAGGATCTGTACAAGGCGGGCTGGAAAAGCCAGTTCCTCAGCGGCATGATGATGCCCCTGATGAACTTTGTGGGCAACCTGGGTTATGTGGCCATCTGTGTGCTGGGCGGGTTTTTGACCCTGAACGGTTCCATCACGGTGGGCGATATCCAGGCGTTCACCCAGTATGTGCGGCAGTTTACCCAGCCGATCACCCAGATCGCCAACATCTCCAACGTATTGCAGCAGACCGCCGCGGCCGCCGAGCGTGTGTTCGCTTTCCTGGCCGAGGAGGAAGAGCCCGCCGACCCGGTGTCGCCGGTTCCCACCGAGCAGGTGGAGGGCGCGGTCTGGTTTGCCCATGTGCAGTTCGGTTATCTGCCGGAAAAGACGATCATTCATGATTTCTCGGCTATGATCAAGCCGGGCACCAAGGTGGCCATTGTGGGCCCCACCGGCGCGGGCAAGACCACCATGGTCAAGCTGCTGATGCGGTTCTATGACGTGACCGGCGGCGCCATCCTGCTGGACGGCTACGATCTGCGCCAGTACGCCCGGGGCGAGCTGCGGGATACCTTCGGCATGGTATTGCAGGATACCTGGCTGTACAGCGGCACCATCCGGGAGAACATCCGGTTCGGCCGTCTGGATGCCACCGACGAGGAGGTCTACGCGGCGGCTAAAGCGGCGCAGGTGGATCATTTTGTGCACACCCTGCCCGACGGGTATGACACCATCCTGAACGAGGAGGCCAGCAACATCAGCCAGGGCCAGAAACAGCTGCTGACCATCGCCCGCACCATCATCTCCGACCCGAAGGTGCTGATCCTGGACGAGGCCACCTCCAGCGTGGATACCCGTACCGAGCTGAGCATCCAGCGGGCCATGGACGCCCTGACCGCCGGGCGTACCAGCTTCATTATTGCGCACCGGCTGTCCACCATCCGCGACGCCGACATCATCCTGGTGATGAAGGACGGCGATATCGTGGAAACCGGCAATCACGACGAGCTGCTGGCCAAGGGCGGCTTCTACGCCGAACTCTACCAGAGCCAGTTCGCGGACACCGCGGGCTGACGGGGCCAATATGGGGGGATAGAACCTATCCCCCCATACCCCCCGGAATATAGGGCCGGAATACTCCGGCCCTGGGAAAAGAATAACAACAAAGGCCCGCGCGAACCATTTCCGTTCACGCGGGCCTTGCTTTGTATACATTTCCTATGGCCGGAGTATTCCGGCCATGATTTCCGGGGGGTCTGGGGGCCCGGGTCCGCGAAGCGGCCGGGTCTCCGTTGGAGACCCGGACCGGCAGGGCGGTCGGCGAAGCCGGGCGGGCGCATGCTTGTTGCGCCCGCAGCCCTCGTTGATTTCCCCCGGAATCGCTCTTACACAAACAGGAACTTGAAGTTGGTCCACAGGCTCATGGCCAGCAGTACCGCGATCAGAACCGGCAGGATCCAGGTCAGGTAGAAGCGCAGCGCCCGGGGCATCTTCAGGCCCTTGCCGGTGTTGGCTTCTTCCAGATAGGCGTCAAAGCCCCAGCCGCTGCGGCGGGTGCAGAACAGCAGGTAGATCAGCGAACCCACCGACAGCAGGATGGTGCTGGCGATCAGACCTTCCAGATCCATGATGCCGGTGCCCGGGCCCAGCGGCTGGAAGCTGCTCCACACATTGAAGCCCAGCGCGCAGGGCACGCTGCACACCGCGATGACCGGCAGGTTGATCAGCACCGCTTTCTTGCGGCTCCAGCCCCACTTGTCCATGCAGCAGGCCAGGATGTTCTCAAACACCGCCACCACGGTGGTCAGCGCCGCAAAGCTCATAAACAGGAAGAACAAAGCGCCCCACAGCCGGCCGCCGGCCATGTTGCTGAACACGTTGGGCAGGGTCACGAACAGCAGGTTCGGGCCGCTGTCCGGCGCCACGCCGTAGGCAAAGCAGGCCGGGAAGATGATCAGGCCCGCGGTGATCGCCACAAAGGTGTCCAGCACGGCGATGCCCACGCTCTCGCCCGGCAGGCTGCGCTCCTTGTCCATATAGCTGCCGAAGATGGCGATGGCGCCGATGCCCAGGCTCAGGGTAAAGAAACTCTGATCCATCGCGGCGGCCATGCAGTTGATCACGCCCACCTTTTTCAGGTTCTCCAGATTCGGCATCAGGTAGAAGGCCAGGCCCTCGCCGCCGCCGGGCAGGGTCAGGCTGCGCACCGCCAGCACCAGGATCAGCGCCAGCAGGGCCAGCATCATCCACTTGCTCACCTTTTCCACGCTTTTCTGCAGGCCGCCCAGGCAGACCGCAAAGCCCACCAGCACCACCACCAGCATCCAGAACACCATCGTGCCCGGATCGACCAGCATGGCCTTGTAAGCCGCCTGCACCCCGTCGGTGTCCAGCCCGGCCAGGCTGCCGGTCAGGTACTGCACAAAATAGTTCACCAGCCAGCCGGCCACCACCGTGTAGAAGAACATCAGTATGTAGTTGCCCAGCATGCCGAAGGGGCCGTACCAGTGCCACTTGCTGCCGGGCTGTTCCAGCACCTCAAATTCCCGGCTGATGCTCTTGCGGCTGGCCCGGCCCACCGCCAGCTCCATGCTCAGGATGGGCAGACCCACAATGATCAGGAACATCAGATAGAACAGCACGAAGAACGCGCCGCCGTTCTGGCCCACCATGTAGGGAAAGCGCCATACATTGCCCAGGCCGATGGCGCACCCGGCGCTGAGCAGAAGAAAGCCCAGCCGGGATTTGAATCGTTCGCGTTGCATTGATTACTCCTCCTCCTCGGGGCGTGCCCCGCAATCCGGCGGCCTGCAAAAGCCGCCTCACAGCGGCCCGAAAACCACCTGTGTCCTTTTTACAGCCCCAGCATCCGGGCCAGCTGCGCCGGGTCGGCCGCGATGCGCGCCGCGCCCGCCTCTTCCAACACCTGCCGGGAGCGGAACCCCCAGCTTACCCCGATGCCGTCCAGCCCCGCGTTGCGGGCGGTGGCCACATCCACATCGGAATCCCCGATGTACACCGCCTGCCCGGGCGCGATGCCCAGCTGCCGCAGCGCCTCCAGCACCGCGTCCGGCGCGGGCTTTTTGCGCACGCCGGGCTTTTCCCCCACGGCCAGCGCCACCCGCGGCCCGAAATATTCCCGGGCCAGCTCCTTCACCGCCCCGTCGAACTTGTTGCTCACCACCGCGGTTTTGGCACCGGCCGCGGCCAGCGCGTCCAGCAGCGGCAGAATCCCCGGATAGGGCGCGGTCTTTACCCGGCAATGGGCCGCATAGTATTCCTTGAAATATGCCAGGATCTCCTCAAACTGCGGATGCTGCGCCCCGCCGGGCACCGCCCGCTCCATCAGCAGGCGCACCCCGTTGCCCACAAACCGCCGCACCTCGTCCACCGTGCGCAGCGGCAGGCCAAAGGCCGCCAGCGCCGCGTTGGTGGCGTCCGCCAGATCTTCCAGTGTGTTCAGCAGGGTGCCGTCCAGATCGAACAGCACCGCTTTGTATTGCAGCGACATCGCGTTGCCGCCTCCTTCAAATGCTTTAGTCAACTGATTCAGTATATCGCGTTGTGTCCGCGGATGCAACACAAACCGGGGCTTTTGCCCTCTTTTCTTCCGCTGAGAGGGAAAATTTTATCGGATTGAAAGGTTTTTGCCCGATCGTGCGTATATGCTATAGTACAGGCTATCTATCTTTTGCCCCGGGCCCGGCCCGGAGAAAGGACCCTCTATGTCCCTTTCCGCCTTTGTGCGCCGCGCCGCGGTCTGTGCCGCCGCGCTGGCTCTGATACTGGCCGCCCCGGCCCGGGCCGCCCAGCCCCAGGAGGCCCTGCCCCTGACCGTCTCGGTGGGCGGGCAGGCCGCCGCCTTGCTCACCGACGGCAGCCGCTCCACCAAGGTGACCCTGTCCGGCGATACCGTGACCGTCACCGCCGAAACCCCTTTCGATGCCCTCTATGTGATCTGGGACCAGCCCCCCGGGGACTGGATCCTCACCCCGGACGGCGGCCAGCCCGCCTCCACCTGGGGCCAGCAGGGGTTTCTGCATGAATACGTGACCCTGCCCCGGGCCGCGTCCTCCGCGACGATTGAAGCGCCGCAGGGGGCGATCCTCTGCGAGGTTTACGCCCTGGCCGGGGACACCCCGCCGGCCTGGGTGCAGGTCTGGCAGCCCCCCTGTGAGGACGCGGATCTGCTGGTGCTGCCCACCCACGCCGACGACGAGCATCTCTGGTTCGGCGGCACCATGCCCTACTACGCCGGGGAAAAGGGCATGGCGGTGCAGGTGGCCTACATGACCAACCACTGGGGCGAGCCCTACCGCCCCCACGAACTGCTGGACGGGCTGTGGACGGTAGGGGTGAAAAACTACCCGGTGATCTCGGATTTCCCGGATCTGTACGCCTCCAAGGCCAGCCTGGAATCGGCGATCCAGGTGTACGGCGAGGATACCATCACCGCCTGGCAGGTGGAACTGCTGCGCCGGTTCACCCCGGAGGTGGTGGTGGCCCACGATATCAACGGCGAGTACGGCCACGGGGCCCACATGCTCAACGCCAAGACCCTGCTGGCCGCCCTGCCCGCCGCCGCCGATCCCGCCCAGTACCCGGACATCCCCTGCGAGCCCTGGCAGGTGCAGAAAGCCTATCTGCATCTCTGGCCGGAGAACACCATCACCATGGAATGGGGCCAGATGCCGCTGGAAGCCTTCGGCGGGCGCACCGCCCTGGAGATGGCGGCCCAGGGCTTTGCCTGCCACGCCAGCCAGACGGCCTGGTTCTCGGTAAAGGATTCCGGCAAGAACGACTGCCGGCAGTTCGGCCTGGCCTACACCACTGTGGGGCCGGATACCGCCAAAAACGATTTCTTTGAAAACGTGGTCTGGCCGCCGGAGCCTACCCCCCAGCCTACGCCCGCGCCCACCCCGGCCCCTACCGCCGAGCCCCGGCCCGAACCTGCCGCCCCCTCGGGCGGCCTGGTCTGGATCGCCGCGGCGGTGCTGGGGGTGCTGGCCCTGGCGCTGCTGATCCTGGCCGTCGCGGCCCGCCGCCGGGCTGTGCGCCGCCGGGCCCGCCGCAAGCACCGCAACCGATAAGGAGAATCCCATGAACAAGGATACCGAACGTCACGTATACCGCGCACCCCAGAAGGTGCAGCGCACCACCGCCTCCGCCCCGCAGCACATCCGCCGTACCCCGGCGGGTTCCGCCCGGCAGGCAGCTTCTGCCCGGCAGGCAGCTTCTGCCCGGCAGGCAGCCCCTGCCCCGCAGGAACCGCCCGCCCCTCGGCGGGCGCCCCGGCCCCGGCGCAAAGCCAACCCGGCGCTGCGGGCGCTGGCGGGCCTGGGGGTCACCCTGGGGATGCTGCTGGCGTTCTGCCTGGGCGCCAGCGCGGTGATCTGCGTGGGGCCCAGCCCCAGCGCCCGGGACCTGTTTGTCAACACCTGCATGGAGACCAGCGCCCTCAAGTTCATCCCCCGCATCTTCTTTGACGAAAGCCGCATCGAAGCCATCCGGGCCAAGAACGGCGTGCTGGATTCCGGCGCGGTCACCGATACCTCGGTGGACTTCACCCAGTCGGAGGACGCGCTGCCTCTGGACACCATCGAGATCGAGGATGTGAGCGGCCCCTCCTTCAAGGGTAAAATGATGATCGTGCACGATCCCTCCCGGGTCAAGGTGGCCAGTCTGGACAGCTTCTCGCCGGATGTGTCCGGCAAGCGTCTGCTGGAATACGTGGAGGACGCCGGCGCGGTGGCGGGCATCAACGGCGGCGGGTTCCAGGACCTGAACGGCGTGGGCAACGGCGGCATGCCGCTGGGCCTGGTCATCCGGGACGGCAAGCTGCTGGCCGGCGGGCTGAACAGCGCCACCTCGGTGATCGGCTTTGACAACGAGAACCACCTGGTAGTGGGCACCATGACCGGCCAGCAGGCGCTGGACCGGGGCATCCGGGACGCGCTGAGCTTCGGCCCGGTGTTTATCGTGAACGGCGAGGCGGCGGAGGTCACCGGCAGCGGCGGCGGGCTGAATCCCCGCACCGTCATCGGCCAGCGGGCGGACGGCGCGGTGCTGCTGCTGACCATCGACGGCCGCCAGCCCCAGAGCCTGGGCGCCAGCTATGAGGACTGCATCCAGGTCATGCTGGACTACGGGGCCATCAACGCCGCCAACCTGGACGGCGGTTCCAGCACCCAGATGGTGTATCAGGGCGAAACCATCAACGTGTGCGCGTCGCTCTACGGCCCCCGGCGGCTGCCCACCGCCTTTATCGTGATGTAAAGGAGAACATTCCCCATGGCAAAAACAAAAAAACGACCGGTGCCCTTCGGCCGGATGCTGGCGGGCTGGGCACTGTTTCTGGCCCTGCTGGGCGGGGTGCTGCTGGCACTGCTCTGGGGCGCGCTGGAACGGTACGAGCTGTCCACCCCGGAACACGCGATCCTGACCCTGGTGCAGACCGCCCGCACCGGCAGCGACGACGCCCTGGCCCAGGCGGCGGGGTATACGCCTCAGGGCGCGGCCACGCTGGAAAGCTGGGCGGGCGCGGTGCGCACCGCCCTGGCCGAGATTCCCCAGGACCGGGACCGGCTGGCCTTTGTAAAGGGCGATAAACAGGGGGACGCGGTGGGCTATGCCCTGGCGGTGGACGGCAAGGTGACCGCCCGGTTCACCCTGACCCCCGAAGGGGACGGCTGGCGGGCGGCCCCCGCGCTGGAAACCCTGCCGGACTATACCGTGACCGCCCCGGCCGGGGTGGAGGTATCGGTGAACGGGGTGCCCCTCACCGGCGGGGAGGATTCCCCCGCCGCCGGGTTTGAGGATATGGGGGACGCGGCCCCCCGGGTGATGCGCTGGACGGTGAGCGGCCTGTACGACGCGCCCCAGGTCACGGCAACGAGCAGCGGCGCCGCCTGCCAGGTGGTACGGGACGACGAAAAGCATACGGTCACGGCGGGCCTGCCGGAAGACGAAGCGGGCCGGGCCGAGGCGGCGCAGTTCCTGGAGACGGCGGCCAAACAGTACGCCCAGTTCATCTCCGAGGACGTGAGCCTGACCCAGCTGGCCCGGATCCTGTACCCGGACACCAGCCTGTACAAGGGGCTGAAAGGGTATTATGTGGGCTGGTACGTGAACCACACCGGCGTGCGGTTTGACGATCTGAAGATCCAGAACGTGGTGGCCGCGGGCCCCGACGCCTGGACCGGCGACGTGTCCTTTACCTTTGTGGTCACCAAGCCCGGCCTGGAGGACCGCAAGTATCCCAGCCGGTATCATATGGCGGTGGTGCGCACCGGCGGTGACTGGAAACTGGTAAGCCTGGACGTGGGCGCCCAGGAAGAAGCAAAGTAAAAGGAGGAACCGGTTATGTATGAGCAGCCGCCCCGCACCACGGTGGTGCAGAAAACGGTCAAAACGGGGCTCAGCTTCGGCAGCGCCCTGGCCATGGTGCTGAGCTTCTGCACCTGGCATTCGGTGGGCTGGGCCATCTTCCACGGCCTGCTGGGCTGGGTGTATGTGGTGTATTTTGTGCTGCGAGGCTATTGACGGCACAGCCCGGAAAGGAAAAGCATGGATGTATTGTTGATACTGGGCGCGTTCTGGACGGTCTACGGCCTGCTGGGGCTGGCGGGCTGGCAGCATCTGCCCGCCCGGTACCGGGGCCATCGCTGGACGGCCCGGTATACCCGGCAGCTGGGGCTGTCCTGGGTTCTGCTGGGGATTCCCTGGCTGCTGGCCGGGGTGCTGGTGCGCCACAGCGCCATGCCCTGGGGCGGCCAGTGCGCCGTGATGGTGCTGGTGTCCCTGCCCTCGATCCTGTATACCTGGGCGCTGGAGCGCCGGTACAAAAAACGCCTCCGCCGCGCCCGCAGGGCCGAAATGGGGGGAGATAACATCTCCCCCGGGCGCTGAGGGTGCAGCAAGGATGCGCCCTCTCTGCACAGCAGACCGCGCTGCCGGTCCGAAGCCCCACCGGGGCTTCGGCCGCTTCGCGGACCCGGGGCCCCGGGAATAAGGGCCGGAATACTCCGGCCCCGGGGATCATAGAAATGGGCAAGGCCCGCGCAAAACCGTATGGTTCGGCGCGGGCCCTGGCTTTGCGGGCCGCCTTTTCGTTTGCCTTTACGGCAAAGCCGGTGTATACTGAAAGAAAACCGGCGGCCCTGCCGCTCGACTTTATAGTAAGGAGCCCGAATCCTATGGAATGGACCGACATCCGCGTCACCGTGCCCCGCCGCTGGGCCGACACCGCCGAAGCCATCGCCACCGGTATTTCCGGCGGCGGCATCTACATTGAGGACTATGCCGACCTGGAACAGCAGGTCATGGCCATCGCCCACGTGGACCTGATCGAGCCCGAGCTGCTGGCCCGGGACCGGGACAAGGTCATCGTGCATATGTACCTCTCCCCGGAGGAAAACCCCGCCCAGGTACTGCAGCTGCTGCACGACCGGCTGTCCGCCGCCGGGGCCGAGTATACCCTGGACACCGCCGGCGTGGAACAGGAGGACTGGGAAAACGGCTGGAAAGCCTTCTACCACGCCATGACCATCGGCAGCCGTCTGGCGGTGGTGCCCAGCTGGGAAACCATGGACACCGACCGGGCCGTGCTGCGCCTGGACCCGGGCATGGCCTTCGGCACCGGCACCCATGAAACCACCTCCCTCTGCCTGGAAGCCCTGGATCAGCTGGTGCAGGGCGGCGAGCGGGTGCTGGACATCGGCACCGGCAGCGGCATCCTGGCCATCGCCGCGCTGAAACTGGGCGCCAAAACCGCCGAGGGCGTGGACATCGACCCCATGTGCGTGCGCACCGCCGGGGAAAACGCCGCCCTCAACGGCGTGCAGGACAAGTTCACCGTGCTGGTGGGCGATCTGAGCGACAAGGCCAGCGGCAAATACGACATCATCTGCGCCAACATCGTGGCCAACGCCATTTTGAACCTGGCCCCGGCCATCCCGGACCTGCTGGCTGCGGGCGGGCATTTCATGGCCAGCGGCGTGATCGACACCCGCAAGGACGAGGTGGCCGCGGGCCTGGCCGCCGCCGGGCTGCGGGTGTACGAGGTGCGGGAAAAGAACGGCTGGGAGTGCTTCCTCTGCACCCTGCCCGAGGCCTGAGCCATGGCGCACCGGTATTTTGCCGCCCGTATCGAGGGCAACACCGCCTTTCTGGAAGGGGCGGACGCGAACCATCTGGCCCGGGTGCTGCGGGCCCGGCCCGGAGATGCGGTGATCCTCTGCGATGGCGCGGGCACCGACTGCGACGCGGTGGTGGAATCCGCCGACCCGGACACCGTGCAGCTGCACATCACCGCCCGCCGCCCCTGCGCCGCCGAACCGCCCTTTGCGGTCACGGTCTTTGCCGGGTACCCCAAGCAGGACAAGCTGGAAACCATCATCCAGAAATCGGTGGAGCTGGGCGCGGCCCAGATCACCCCGTTTTTCAGCCGGTTCTGCGTGGCCGCCCCGAAAAACGAGGATAAAAAGAATCTGCGGTACGCCCGCATCGCCGCCGAAGCCGCCAAGCAGTGCGGCCGGGGCATCCTGCCCCAGGTGTCGATGCCGGTCACGGTGCCGGAACTCTGCCGCCTGGTGCCCCGGTTCGACCGGGTGCTGTTCTTTTACGAAAAGGGCGGCCGGCCGCTGCGGCAGGCGGCCCTGCCCGCCCCGCCCGCCGGGGGCCGCGCGGCCCTGATCACCGGCGCGGAGGGCGGATTCTCCCCCGAGGAAGCCGAGGCGCTTATCGCCGCCGGGGCCGTCCCGGTGGGGCTGGGGCCCCGCATCCTGCGGTGCGAAACCGCCCCGCTGGCGGGCCTTGCCGCCTGTATGTGCCTGTGGGGCCAGCTGGAATAAACCAAAAACCGAACGCCCGGCCGAAAGCCGGGCGTTTTTGCGTATAACCGGCCCGGTGCCGGGCCATACTGTCCCGTACAAGGCACGGACAGGGGGCGGGGCGGATGAAGCGGAATTCCCGGGCAATCGGCAGCGTGGTGATGGCGGTACTGGCGGTGGCGGCGGCCTGGACCCTGCGCACCGGGCTGGATCTGTGGACGGCCCCGCCCTCGGTGACCGAAGGCGAAACCCGCCCGGCCTCCACCGCGGCCCCCACCGCCACGCCCCGGCCCGCGCCGGTACAGGCGCCGCCTCAGCAGCCGGTACCGGCGGCCACGGCCACGCCTGCCCCGTCCCCCTCCCCCACGCCGGACCCGGTGGACGAAACGCCGGAGGGCTGGATGCTGCGGCTGGTGAAACCGGATTGTCCCCTGCCGGAGGATTTCACGGTGGAGCTGGCGAAGGTGGCGGGCGGGCAGTTTGACGCCCGGGCCGCCGGGGAGCTGGAACGGATGCTGGCCGACGCGAAGGCGGCGGGCTGCGAACTGCGGCTGGTGTGCGGGTACCGGGACACGGCACGGCAGCAGAATCTGTACGAGCAGAAAAAGCGCCAGCTGGAGGCGGCGGGCATGGCGCCGGCCCGGGCGGCGGACGAGGCAGCCCGCTGGACGCCGCCCGGCGGATGCAGCGAGCATAACCTGGGCCTGGGGGCCGACCTGCTGCCCGCCGACGGCATCAACGCCGAGGCCCTGGCCTGGCTGGAAGCCCACGCCGCCGAGTACGGGTTTATCCGGCGGTATACGGAGGAGTGCGAAAAGGAAACCGGTATGGCGCCCATGAGCTGGCATTACCGCTACGTGGGCCACACCGCCGCCGCCCGCATCACCGAACAGGGCGTCTGCCTGGAGGAGTACCGGGAAGATTTGGGCCAATATGGGGGGAGATAACATCTCCCCCCATACCCCCCGGAACACATGGCCGGAATACTCCGGCCATAGGGAATTTTATACAGAACAAGGCCCGCACAAACTTGAAATGGTCTGCGCGGGCCTTGTTTTTTGTTTTATCCCCAGGGCCGGAGTATTCCGGCCCTGATTTCTGGGGGGTATGGGGGGAATCGTTGATTCCCCCCATATCGGCTGTTCTTTACCGCGGGCTTCCGGTAAAGAACAGCGCCACGGTGCCGGGGCCGCTGTGGGCGCCGATCACGGGGCCGATGGTGCCGATGCAGATCCGCTTCACGCCGAACGCCTTGATCTTGTCGGCCACATACTGGCAATCTTCCAGGCAGTCGCCGTGGCTGATAAACACGGTCTGCTCCGCGTGGGTTTCGGCGCTGGTCTCAAAATGCCGCACCAGAGCATCCAGGCTGGCCTTGCGGCCGCGCACCTTTTCCATGGCGATCAGGTGCCCGTCCGGATCCACATGCAGCACCGGCTTGATGCCCAGCAGGGTTCCGGCCACCGCGGCCACGCCGGAAAGCCGGCCGCCCCGTTTCAGGAACATCAGGTCATCCACCGTGAACCAGGCGCAGAACCGCTGCACGTTCTCCCGCAGCCAGGCGGCCAGTTCGGCCAGGGGCATGCCGTCCTTTTTCAGCATCGCGGCGGCGTAGGCCACCAGACCCTCGCCCATGCTGGCCTGCAGGGTGTCCACACAGTCGATGGTGCGCTCCGGGAACTGCTCCCGCAGATCCTCTGCCGCCAGGCAGGCGGACTGATAGGTGCCGGACAACCCGCTGGAAAACGCCACATACAGAATATCCTTGCCCGCTTCCAGCACCGGGGTGAACGCCTCCATAAAGGTGGCGCTGTTGATCTGGCTGGTGGTGCTCATGCTGCCGGCGCGCAGCTTGTCGTAGAATTCCTTGGGCGAAAGTTCCCGGTTATCGGGATAGTTGCTGTATTCCTTGCCGTCCAGCATAAACCGCATGGGCAGCACCTGCACATCCATCTCCTCCACCAGTTCCGGCGTCAGATCGGTGGTGGAGTCGGTAAACAGTACATACTCGGCCATAATGGGCGTCCCTCACTCTCAAACGTGGATTTTTATGGAACTAATTATACAACAAATTGCCCGAATTGGAAAGAGCGCCCTCCGCTGTCTGCCGGTTAGTTCTGATTTTGCAAAGTTATGGCATGGCCCGGTGCTCGATTTACAAAGCGGACTATGTTAAACTGAAAACAGGCCCGGCGCGGTTCGGACCGGTTGTTCCGGCAACTCTTTTCGTCCGGAGGAAAAGAAGGAGGAGTTCTTAATATGAAACGTACCATCATTTGCGTGCTGGCCCTGGTTCTGGTTCTGGCCCTGGCCGGCTGCGGCAACGCCGCTTCCGGCAGCAGCAACAGCCAGCAGGCCGATGCCGCCGCCACCGCCAGCACCTACACCAACCTGTACACCAACCTGGATCAGGCCGCCGTGCTGGACGCCATGCGCGCCTACAGCGGCCTGTGCAACGTGGCCACCGTCAACGCCGACGGCACCCCCAACATCGCCATCTTTGTGCCCGGCGTGGCGGACGACAGCCACATCATGTTCGGCTTTGCCGACAACTCCACCAAGGCCAACCTGCTGCGTGATAAGGTAGCCGAGATCAGCTACGACATCGCCAACCCCGCCGCCGAAACCAAGGAAGCCCGCCATCAGGGCGCGGTGCTCAAGGTGGAGCTGGAAGAGGATGAGGCGGTTCTGGCCGAGCTGAAAGCCAACAATGAGAACATCACCGACGCCTACACCATCCTGAAGATCGTGGAGGTCATGCCCATCGGCTGATCTGTCCCGCAAAAAACCGGACGCTTTCCGCGGAAAGCGTCCGGTTTTGTTTTGCCTGTAATGCCCCTCAGCGGCCCGGCTTGCCGTCCGGCTTCTGCCCCCGCAGCCGCCGGGCGATCTCGTCCGGGGCGGGGTCGGCGGTGAAATACCGGCTGTAGGGATTGTCTCGGGCAGGCGGGGCCGGGGTGCCGGGCCGGGGATTTTTGCCGTGCCCCAGCAGCCGCCGCAGCACCGCGGGCAGCCTCACTGTGCCGCCCCGGCGGGACTGGGCAGCCCGGTCAGGGCCTCCCACAGCCGCCCGCTGTCCGCCCGGTAGGCCTGCACGTCCTCTTTCTGGTAGGTGCGGCTATCCGCGTCGGCCACAAAACCAAAATAGTACCGGCTCATCCACTCCTGCACATCCAGCTGGCTGCCGTCCGCCAGGGTCAAGGGCTCCAGCTCCAGCTGGGCGGCGGGGGTGTCGGCCCAGGCCACCGTCATGTTCTCCACGTCGGCCGCGTCCTCGGCGGGGGTGGTGCCGTCCAGGTAGCAGAACAGCAGCGCGTTGTTCTGCAGCCCGGCCGGGTCATCGGTCAGGTAGATAAAGCTGGTAGCGCCGGACAGATCCCCGGTCAGCCGGGTCATGGCGGCGATCTGCTCATAGGCGTTGGTCATGTTCCCCGCGGCCTCCACGCCGGAGGCAGTCTCATCCCCGGCGGCCGCCGATCCGGAAAGATCCTCGCTCTCCTCGGTGAACTGCAGGTTGTACTGCCGCACCTGCACCGCCACCTCGCCGTTGCCGTCCCGGTCGTCGGCCAGGGTGGCAAACGCCTCGCTCAGCTCGTCCAGAATCTGGTCAGGCAGCATCCGGGCGGTCACAATGCCGACGGTGTAGTCGTATTTCGGGGCGGTCACCACGTCCCGCACAATGATCCCCAGCACCACCAGCAGCGCCGCGCCGCCGATCAGCCACCATTTGTGGTAGTGCAGCCAGTTCTGGATCTTCTGCTGGCGGGTCTGGGGCAAGGGTTCGTCCGGGATCAGATCCTCGGGCTTGATGTTCAGGGTGTAGCGTGCGCTGGCCATGGGTCAGTCCTCCTTCTGGTGTAAAGCGGCCTCGATCCGGCCGCGGATCTCTTCGGGCAGTGCCCGCACCGCCTGACGGTCCATCCCGGCGGTCTCCACCGGGGGCAGAATGGTGATGGTCACGTGGGCGGGACGCATCCAGCCGCCGTTGTTCTCCATGATGTCCCGGCTGTTCCGGATGGCCACCGGCACCACCGGCGCGCCGTTTTTGGTGGCGATGCGGAACGCCCCGCCCTTGAACTCCAGCACCGAGCCCTCGGGGCCCTTGTTGCGGGTTCCTTCCGGGAACAGGATCATGGAATACCCCCGGCCCACGTTTTCGGTGGCGCGGCGCAAAGCCTCCAGGGAACTGTGGGTGTCGGCCCGGTCCACAAACACGCAGCGCAGCAGCCGCATCCAGCCCCGCACCAGGGGGATGCGGTCCACCTCCGCCTTGCTTACCAGACCATGCGGCCCGTCCAGCTGGGTCAGCATCAGGGGAATGTCGTAATAGCTGCGGTGGTTGGCCACGAACACGCAGGGCCGCCCGGCGGGAATGTTCTCCTTGCCGGTAACGGTCACCGTCACCCCGGCCAGACGCAGCAGGCTGCCCGCCCAGTGGGGCACCCAGCGGGCGGTAAGCTCGTCCACCGCCCGGTCGTTGCCGGCGGCCAGATCCCGCAGGCCCCGGCGCAGCTTGCCGTTTGCCCAGATCAGATAGGCCCAGAAATAGAGGAACCAGACGATGGTCCGCATAGAGATTCTCTCCTTGCTGTTGCAGAATATCCCTATTATACACGATAATTATGAAAAAAGGGAAAACAATTGCCCTGTTCTTGCCAAACGGGCCGGTTCAGGCTATGATATACGGTAAGGAATCTAACGAAAGCGGGCGCCGCCCGCGGAAGGGACAAACAGAACTATGGGCATCTTCCGACAGAATTTTGACCGGCCGGGGCCGGGCGTGGCCAAGGACGCACCCCGCAAAAAGGGCGCGGCCCGTTTTTTTGAGATCCTGGGCCGGGACGCGGGCAGCCTGTTCAAGGCGGGCCTGCTGGTGGGTCTGGCCTATATCCCGGTGGGGCTTTTCGCGGGCTTCGGCCTGTTCAGCCTGAGCATGCCGGTAACCCTGCTGGCCGCCGGGGTGGGCGGTCTGCTTACCGGGCCGCTGCTGGCGGGCCTGTACGACACCGTCATGCGGGCGCTGCGGGACGAGCCCGGCTACTGGTGGCACACCTACAAACGCGCCATGAAAGCCAACTGGAAACAGGCCATGCTGGCCGGCGTGGTACTGAACCTGCTGGTGGGCGCGCAGGTGTTCGCGGGCTGGGGCATTCTGCTGGGCGTCATGCAGGGCAGCCTGGCTTTCCTGGCGGGCGTGGGCCTGAATGTGATGGTCACCGCCATGGTGGCCACCTGCCTGTTCCCCCAGATGGTCATAATGGACGTGCCCATGCTTACCCTGTTCAAGAACGCGCTGTTCTGCGTGGTGGGGTTTGCCCCCCGGGTCATCGCCGCGTCGCTGCTGCAGATCGCCTGGTGGGTGCTGTTTCTGCTGTTCATGCCGGTCTCGGCGGTTCTGGTGCCCTTTATGGGTTTCTGGCCCATCGTGCTGGCCGCTACCCTGATCATCTATAAACCCCTGGAAAAAGCCCTGAACCTGGAAGCCCGCCTGGCCGCCAGCCGCGAGCAGCAGGACCGCGAGGGATAACTACACATACATAAGGCCCGCGCCGAACCATTGCCGGTTTGGCGCGGGCCTTGTTCTTATTCCAGGGCGTTCAGCAGCGCCTCGATCACCGGTTCGGGCCGGTCGGTGGCGGGATACAGCGCCCGCAGCGCCGGGTCGGCGGTGCGCATCACGTAGGGCCGCCCCGCCCAGTCCAGCATGGGCTGGTCGTTGAAATTATCCCCGAAGGCCATCACTTCCCGGGGCTGAATGCCGATCAGCCCGCACAGCGCGGCCAGACCGGTGGCCTTGGTGGAGGCGTTCACATCCAGCCAGCGCCGCCCGGCCAGCGCCACATGCAGTTTGGCGCCCCAGCGGGCGGTGAATTCCGGCAGCAGGGCGGCCGCGCCCTCCTCCCGGAAGGCCGTCACCTTCACCAGCTGGGCGGGCAGCTCGTCGGGATGGCTTGCCACCCCGATCCGGTCGCCCATGTAGGGCTTCATCTGCTCGGCCCGCTCCGGAATGCGCGGGATCATCCAGCAGGTCTCCCCGTCCGCCGCCAGCAGCTCGCAGTCCTCCCGCTGCCAGATCGCGGTGGCGATCTCCCGGCCCAGATCCTCCGGCACCGGACTGCGGGCCACCAGCAGCCCGTCCCGGTAGACAACGCCGCCGTTCTCGCACACAAAACTGATCTGCCCGGCCACCGGGCCGAACAGCTCCCGCACCGACGAATAGGCCCGTCCGCTGGCCACGCAGAATTCCACCCCCTGCGCCGCCAGCCGCCGGATCAGATCAAACAGCTGCGGCCGCAGCTCGGTCTCCCCCTGCTGCAGCAGGGTGCCGTCCACGTCGCAGGCGATCAGCCGGATCTCGTCCATATGCCGCTCCTCTCTATTCCGCCGGGCGTTTTGCCCGGGATTCGTGTCAATTCGACACAAAGTTCATTATACCATAGCCGAAGCCGCTTGTGCAAAGGAAGTATGTAAAATTTCCCGCGCTGTCTCCTTTGTGCAAATAGGGGAAACGTTTGCGGGATTTTTGGAGGATTTCGCATTGCGGTTTTGGCCAAAATGCATCATACTATTATACAGAACACCGAAAATTTTGGGCGGCCGGCCCATAAGCGGCCCGGCTGTCCCGCTTGTTTTCAGAAAGGCGGCGACTAGAATGAACAATACATGGTGGATCCGGGGCGGCACCGTCTGCACGCCCGACGGTATGCAGCAGGCCGACCTGCTGGTGGACAACGGCCGCATCACCGCGGTGGGCGAAGGGCTGACCGCCCCCGGCGCGCAGGAGGTGGACGCCACCGGCCTGCTGGTCATGCCCGGCTTTATCGACATCCATACCCACGGCGCGGTAGGCGTGGACATGAACGGCGCCGACAAGGAGGGCCTTGCCAAGGTCAGCGCCTTCTTTGCCAGCCAGGGCGTCACCGGGTTCCTGCCCACCCTGCTGACCGACAGCCACGAAGCCCTGCTGCAGTACGTACATACCATCGGCATGGCCGCCCCCGAGATCACCGACGGCGCGGCGGTGCTGGGCATCCATCTGGAAGGCCCCTACCTGTGCGCCGAGTACAAGGGCGCCATGCCCGAACACCTGCTGCAGACCCCGGACTTCTCCAAATTCATGCAGTACCAGAAAGCCAGCGGCGGCCGCATCCGCCGCATGACCGTCAGCCCCGAGGTGGAGGGGGTGGCTCACTTCATCCCCAAGGCCGTGGCGGAGGGGGTGTCCGTCTCCATCGGGCACTCCGGCGCGGACTACGACACCGCCTGGGCGGCCATCCGCAGCGGTGCCGCCTGCGCCACCCATACCTTCAACGCCATGAAACTGCTGCACCAGCACTTCCCCGCCATCAGCGGCGCGGTGCTGGAAAGCGACATCTACGCCGAGGCCATCTGCGACGGCATCCACCTGCATCCGGGCACCGTGCGGATCCTGCTCAAGGCCAAGGGTCTGGACCGGGTCATCGCCATCACCGACAGCATCATGGCCGCCGGCCTGGGCGACGGCCGGTTCAAGCTGGGGGTCAACGACGTGATCGTAAAGGACGGCGACGCGACCCTGGCCGACGGCGGCAGCCGCGCCGGCAGCACCCTGACCATGAGCCGTGCCTTTGCCAACCTGCGCCGGTTCACCGGCCTGCCCGCCTTCGAGCTGGCCAAGCTGCTCAGCGCCAACCCCGCCGACCTGCTGGGTATGGGCGACCGCAAGGGCCGCATCCTGCCCGGCTACGACGCCGACCTGACCCTCATCACCGACGAGGGCGCCGTGGCCGCCACCTTTGTGGAGGGCCGCCGGGTCTACACCGCCGGCTGAGCCCCGGCCGCGGGCAGCTCAAACGTTTGCGCTTGCCGGGGCTGTTCCCGGCGGCGGCGTGTCCGTATAATAAAGATACAGACAGGGACACGCCGTCCGGCCGTCCCGCCACTCGAATCAACAAGGAGGTACACCCATGAAAGGCAACGTTCTGCTGGTGCACGGCGGCGCGCCCACCGCGGTGATCAACGCATCCCTGTACGGGGCGGTCACCGAGGCGAAGAAATACGCCGAAGTGGACCATATCTATGCCGCCATCGGCGGCAGCGGCGCGGTCATCCGGGAGCAGTTCCTGGATATGAAGACGGTCAGCGACGACCGGCTGGAGCTGCTGCTCTCCACCCCCGCCTCCGCCATCGGCACCAGCCGCGACCATCTGGAACCGGAGGACTACGAGGCCATCGCCCGGGTCATCCGGAAGCACGACATCAAGTATGTGTTCTTCAACGGCGGCAACGGCAGCATGGACGCCTGCGGCAAGGTGTATAAAGCCTGCCAGGCCCTGGGCCTGACCGACGTGCGGGTGGTGGGCATCCCCAAAACCATCGACAACGACATCGCCGTCACCGACCACGCCCCCGGCTTCGGCAGTGCGGCCCGGTACATCGCGGCCACCGTCAGCGAGGTCAGCCAGGACGTGCGCGCTTTGCCCATCCACGTGAGCGTGGTGGAGGCCATGGGCCGCAACGCCGGCTGGATCGCCGCGGCCAGCGCCCTGGCCCGCTCCGGCGACGGGGACGGCCCCGACCTGATCTACCTGCCCGAGCGCCCCTTTATCGAGGAGGAGTTCCTGGCCGACGTGAAGGCCCTGGTGGAAAAGAAGGGCGGCGTGGTGGTCGTGGCCAGCGAGGGCCTGACCGGCCCGGACGGCCAGCCCATTGTGGAGCCCATCTTCCAGGTGGGCCGCGCCACCTACTACGGCGACGTGAGCGCCCATCTGGCCAACCTGGTCATCAAGAAGCTGGGCTACAAGGCCCGCAGCGAGAAGCCGGGCATCTGCGGCCGCGCCTCCATCGCGTTCCAGTCCTCGGTGGACCGGGACGAGGCGGTGATCGCCGGCGCCGAAGCGGTCAAGGCCGCCATGGAAGGCCAGACCGGCGTGATGATCGGCTTTGAGCGTCTGCCCGGCGCGGAGTACAAGGTCAAGCCCATCCGCATCCCCATCGAGCAGGTCATGCTCACCGAGCGCACCATGCCCGCCGAGTTCATCAACGAGCGGGGCAACGATGTGACCGACGCCTTTGTGGAGTGGTGCCGCCCGCTGATCGGCGAGCCGCTGCGCCCCTTCGTCACCTTCAAGAACGACCTGTAAGGAGGGCCTGACTGATGAAACATATTTTTCTGAACCTGAAACGCTTTGACGTGCCGGTGGAGCTGGGCGGCGTGAACCGTCTGGCCTCCATGGCCGACTGGGGCCGCGCCGTGGTGGAGGGCACCCAGGCCGGCCTGGCCCACTACGACCCCGCCGAGGTGGAGTTCGTGCAGTTCTTCCCGGAGGCCCACCTGCTTGGCGCCGCCGCGGCCCGCTGTGAGGACAGCCGGGTGGAGGTCGGCTGCCAGAGCGTCTACCGCCAGGACGTAGCCCCCGGCGGCAACTTCGGCGCGTTTACCTCCAACCGTCCCGCCGCCGCCGCCAAGGCCCTGGGCTGCACCGCCGCCCTGATCGGCCACTGTGAGGAGCGCAACGACAAGGCCGGCGTGCTGGCCGAGGCCGGCGTCACCGACACCGCCGCCGTCAACCGCCTGCTGAACCAGGAGATCCTCTGCGCCCAGAAACAGGGCCTGAAGGTGCTGTACTGCATCGGTGAAAAGAGCGAGGAGCAGGAGCGCTGGCAGGAAGTGCTGGGCGAGCAGCTGGACATCGGCCTGGCCGGTGTGGACAAGAGCCAGGTGGTCATCGCCTACGAGCCTATCTGGAGCATCGGCCCGGGCAAGACCCCCGCGGACAAGCCCTACATTGAAAAGATCGCCCGTTTTGTCAAGGAGCGCACCGGCGGCCTGGACGTGGTGTACGGCGGCGGCCTCAAGACCGACAACGCCGAGATGCTGGCCTCCATCCCCGAGATCGACGGCGGTCTGATCGCCCTGACCCGTTTTGCCGGCGAGATCGGCTTCTATCCCAACGAGTATCTGGACATCATCCGCCTGTACCTGGGCAAGTAACGAAAGGAGTGCACCCCCATGAAACTGGATTTTGAGTACGGCCACGGCCTGATGAGCGCGGAACTGCCCGACAGTACCGACGTATTTATCCCCGGCACCACCGTTGCCGATCCTCCCTATATCCCCGAGGATAAGCTGGAGGAAGCCTATCTGGAAAGCCTGCACAACCCCATCGGCATGAAGCCCCTGAGCGAGCTGGCCTTCCCCGGCGCCAAGGTCGTGTTCATCGTGCCCGACCGGGTCAAGGGCGGCGAGCAGGCCACCAGCCACCGCAAGGTCAGCATCAGGCTGATCCTGAAGGAGCTGTACGCGGCCGGCGTGAAGAAAGAGGATATCAAGTTCATCATCTCCAACGGCCTGCACCCCCGCGCCAAGCCCGAGGATTACAAGGCCATTTTCGGTGAGGAGCTGTTCCATGAGTTCTGGTACACCCACCAGATGACCAGCCACGATTCCGAAGATCCGGACAACATGATCGACCTGGGCCTGACCAAGCGCGGCGATCCGGTGTTTATGAACAAGACCGTCTTTGAGTGCGACCTGCCCATCCTGATCGGCCATGTGCAGGGCAACCCCTACGGCGGCTATTCCGGCGGCTACAAGCACTGCGCCACCGGCATCACCAACTGGCGCAGCATCGCCAGCCATCATGTGCCCGAGGTCATGCACCGGGACGACTTCACCCCGGTCAACGGCGGCAGCCTGATGCGCCACAAGTTCAACGAGATCGGCATGCTGATGGAGGAGAAGATGGGCCATCCCTTCTTCTGCTGCGACGCGGTGCTGGATACCAAGAGCCGCCAGATCGCCATCTACTCCGGCTACGCCGCCGAGATGATGCCCGAAAGCTGGAAGGTGGCCGACAAGCGCACCTATGTGCACTGGGCCGAAAAGAAGTACGACGTGCTGGTGTTCGGCATGCCCCAGAAGTTCCACTACGGCGACGGCATGGGCACCAACCCGATCATGATGATGCAGGCCCTGTCCGCCCAGGTGCTGCGCTTCAAGCGCGTCATGAGCGACCACTGCGTGATCATCTGCTCCTCCATCTGCAACGGCTTCTTCCACGACGAGCTGTGGCCCTACCTGCGCGCCGAGTGGACCGACTTCCAGCATGACTACATGAACACCCTGCCGGATATGAACCGCCTGGGCGAGTATTACGCCACCAACGAGGAGTATATCCGCAAGTACCGGTTCACCAATGCGTTCCATCCCTTCCATGGCTTCTCCATGATGAGCTGCGGCCACATCGCCGAGATGAACACCAGCGCCATCTACATCGTGGGCGCCCAGGAGCCGGGCATCGCCCGCAGCATGGGCCTCAAGACCCGCGCCACCTTCGAGGAGGCCCTGGCCGACGCGAAGAAGAAGTACGTGGGCGAGAATCCCAACATCCTGGCCCTGCCCCAGACCTTCAAGCTGGCCGCCGTGCACCTGTGCATGAAGGACCCCAGCCAGGACTGCATGGATGCGTATGGAAACCATCCTTGTGGCGGTTGATTTAGCGGACGAATAGCCTGATCCGGGGGGAACAACGCTCCCCTTGAACCCGAGGGCCGGAATCCTCCGGCCCTCACCTTTTTGTGGAAAAACCGACGTTTTTTGCCCTGGCGGCCGCTTTCCCTTTCCCTTTACGGCGGGATGTGGTATGCTGAACGAAAGAGAGTTATAAGGAAAGGAGCCTGACACCCTTGGAAGTGATCGCCTATTTTATTATCAGTCTGCTGGCCAGCGTGGCCGGGGCCATCTGCGGCATCGGCGGCGGGGTCATCATCAAGCCCACCCTGGACCTGTTCCATCTGGACAGCGTGTCCACCATCAGTTTCCTGTCCGGCTGCACCGTGCTGGCCATGAGCTGCTACTCGGTGGGCAAAAGCATGATCGCCCGCGACAGCAAGGTCAACCTGCGCACCGGCACCCCGCTGGCCCTCGGCGCGGCGGTGGGCGGCATCGTGGGCAAGCAGATGTTCACCGCCGTCAAGGCCATGTTCGCCGACCCCAACACCGTGGGCGCGGTACAGGCGGCGGCGCTGGCGGTCATCACCCTGGGCACGTTGCTCTATACCATCTTCAAGGCCCGCATCCCCACCCATAAGGTGGGCAGCCTGACCGCCTGCGTGGTGATCGGCCTGGCCCTGGGCATCATGTCCAGCTTCCTGGGGATCGGCGGCGGCCCCATCAATCTGGTGGTGCTGTTCTTCTTCTTCAGCATGGACACCAAGACCGCGGCCCAGAACAGCCTGTACATCATCCTGTTCAGCCAGATCACCAGCGTGGGCGCCACCATTGTCACCAATACGGTGCCGGAGTTCACCTGGTACAAGCTGGTACTTATGGTGGCCGGCGGCATCCTGGGCGGCATCCTGGGCCGCGCCTGCAACCGCCGCATGGACAACAAGGCCGTGGACAAACTGTTCATGGGCCTGATGGCCGTGATCATCGCCATCAGCATCTACAACACCTGGCAGTTCCTGTAATCGGATGCAAACAAACCAGCCCGCCCGGGCTTGCCCGGGCGGGCTGGTTTGCTGTGAGCCACTCCCCGATAGTTGGCGTTTGGCATAATTTTGTTTAATACTGAATAAAATTGTGCAAAAATGTTGACAATAATTTGAGGAAATGCTATTCTGAAAACAACTTGATGCAGTAACCCAAAGCGCGTGGATGAAGAGAGGCGCAGCTGTAGTGTATACAGCTGCGCCTTTTGATTTTCAGGGGTTCCTGCACAGAACGGGTATCCAATTTGTTTCAGAGAGGAGCGAAAACACGTATGGCACAAAACAAATCCGACAAAAGCAAAAAAAGGCTTATGATCCTTCTTGCAGCAGCGCTTTGCCTGTGCTTTATCAGCATGGTGGGCACATGGGCCGTGCAAAGCAACTGGGGAAACGCATCGGTCCGCACGTATTATGTGACCACGGCGGAACTGGCGGACATGATCGAAGCTAATAATACGCAGACGGGCCGGTCGGTTCAGCCGACATTTACCGAAGATGCCAACGCCCGGTTCAGCTTTATGACCATGATTCCGAAAACCGCCACAGCGGAAAATCCGGCGCCTGCTGTTATCTGCATCCATGGCGGCGCCAATACCAAGGAAATGCAGATGAATGGATATGTGGAACTGGTGCGGCGGGGCTTTGTGGTCATTTCCATCGATATGGCGGAGCATGGCTATACCGATGCCGCAATCAACCAGCTGACAGCCGAAAGCTATGGCGGTTTGGCAGGCTATGAATACGCCATAAGCCTTCCCTGCGTGGATCCGGAAAAGGTTGGCATGACCGGCCACTCCATGGGCAACCAGGCCTGTTTCTTTACAATTCTGCAGGCGAATGGAGAAGGATACCCCAATTCCCGGGTGGCGGCCTGGGTGGAAGGCGCCGGTACCATGTACGCGCCGCAGATGACAGCGGAAATGCTGGAGGGAATGGTTTGGACCATCTCCGTGGACAAATTTGACGAGTTTGACACGGCCTATTTCGGCGCGTATGATTTCCTGAATGGGCCGATTGCCGGTGATATTGTCCGGATTGCCTATCCGGAATTTAACGGCACGCAAGTGGAGGAAGGCGTATATTATACCGCTGCCGGTGCGCTGGAAGCTCCTAATGACGGCACCAGGCTGGAGGCGGATTCGGCGCTTTGTATCGTTAATCCGCCCATCACCCATCCCATGTTCCACTTTACCACCACCGGTACCGCTATTACCATCAATGGTTTCTACAATGGTTTGGGTACGCCTGCCGGGGTGGAATATATCCCTGCAGAAGATCAGGTATGGCCTGTCTGCGCTGCTTTTGAGCTGCTGGGTCTTGTGGGCTTCTTTATGCTGCTGTTCCCGCTGGTCGGTCTGCTTGTCCGCACCCGGTATTTTGCTGCTATCCGGCGGCCGGTAACCGCCGTCCAGGATCTTGGCTCTGCAAAAGATCCCGGGGAGCTGGCGGTCTGGATCGGTACCGTGGTTGTATCGGTGGTATTCTCCTTCTACAGTTACATCAAGCTGTTCCCTTTGGGAAATACCATACTGGATCCCAGTGTATACGCGGTTAACGATGTGCCCAACGGCATTGGCGCCTGGTCGCTGGCTTGCGGCGCGTTTGCGCTGCTGCTGATTGCAGCAGGATACGGCGTGAAAAAATTGCTGGCACAGCGCAGCGGCGTACCGGTGCAAAGTCCCTTTGCGGTTGCCCGGCTGGACAACGCGGGCCAGTTTGGCAGAACGGTGTTGTTTGCTGCTGTGATCCTGGTCGTTATGTTCCTGCCGGTGTACATTGCCCGGTATCTGTTCAACGCTGATTTCCGGATCTGCTCGTTTGTGGTGGGGGCGGTTTCGCTCAAAAAGCTCCCGTTGATCTTGTGCAAGTATGTGCCGCTTTGGCTGGCGTTCTATATCCCTAACGCCATTATGAATGCCAACACGCGCTACCGGAATATTCCGGAATGGATCAGCGCTTCGGTTTGCGCATTGTCCAATGGTATTGCGCTGGTGGTGTTTGCCTTTATCCAGTACAGCACCCTGTTCCGTACAGGCAATCTTTGGAATGTTTCTGCGGGTATGGCGGGCATTGTTTCCTTTGCGGTTATCCCGTGCCTGTTTTACGCGGCATTCAGCGCACGGTACATTTACAAAAAAACAGGAAATATCTGGGCGGCCGGCCTTATCAACGGCGCCTTGATGTGCTTTGTTACCACCTTTGTTACCCGCTATATTACCGACATTGTGATCACCTTCTGAGCGGGAGCTGCGGCGCACAGCAGCCTGCCCCAAAAAGCCCTCCGGCGCAAGTGCCTGAAACTTGCGCCGGAGGGCTGTATTGTTCTGTGTGTTTATACGCTGCCCCGGTGCACGATGCGGGTGTCGATCCGCACCTTGCCGGGGGCCTGGCCCTCAAACATCCGGTCCAGCATTTCCAGGATGGCCCGGGCCACGGCGGGCCGGTCGATCTCCACCGAGGTCAGCCCCGGCTGGGTGCAGGCGGCAAAACGGGCGTTGTTGAACCCGATCACCGACACGTCCCCCGGCACCGAGAACCCGCACTGCTGCAGCGCCGACAGCGCCAGACAGGCCAGGTTGTCGTTACGGCCTACCAGACCGTCGATCTTCATGCCCAGCCGCAGCCGGTTGCACAGCCCCTCAAACAGGGCCTCTTCGTCCGGGTAGCCGGTCACGATGTTCTCGGCGGAAAAGGGCAGCCCGCTGCGCTGCATCTCGGTGCAGAACCCGTTGTACCGCATATCCTCCATGCTGCTGAAATGGCCCCGGCGGCTTACCCGGTCCACATATACGATGGAGCGGCGGCCCCGCTCCCGCAGCAGCCGCACCGCCTCCTCCATGCCCCGCTGGATGCCGGTGTATACCCGGCCCGCCCGTCCGTCGATCTGGGCGGAGTATTCCCGGTTCATCAGCAGCACCACCGGAACCCCGGAATCCACCAGTTCCAGCACGTACCGTTCTTCCAGGCTCACCGAGCTGATCACGATGCCGTCCACCTGGCGGCTGTTGATCTGGGCCACAAAATCCGGGTCGTTGCGGCTGGCGGTCAGGCTGATCAGATAGCCCCGGTCGTAGGCCAGCTGTTCCATCTCCCGGATGATCCGGCCAAAATGTTCGTCGGCAATGTTGTCCGCAATGAACAGGATATGCCCGCTGCGCTTGCCCCGCAGCGCCCGGGCGATGTTGTTGGGCCGGTACTGCAGCTGCTTCACCGCCTGCAGCACCCGTTCCCGTTTGTCCTGCGCCACATACCGGTTGTTGTTGAGCACATAGGAGACCACAGTCTCCGAAACCCCGGCCAGCCGGGCCACATCCTTGCGGGTGGCCGGTTTCCGCAGCGTAGTGGGTGACATGGACGGCACCTCCTGCTCCGTATACTTTCGTGTGTATCTTTGCCTTTATTATACCCGCCGCACGCCGGTTCCGTCAAGAAAATCCGCCCGGTCTGTGACCGGGCGGCGGGCAGTTTTTGCAATATTCAGCAGCGGTATCCGCCCCGGGCCAGCTGCTCCAGGCGGGGGGCCGCATAGGCGAAAAATTCCTTGTAGCTTTCGCAGTAGTAGTTCTTGCCGGGCACGTCCTGGCCGGGGATCTCCTCCCGGTCGCGGCGGCAGCCGCCCCGGCACAGGTAGCGCCAGGGGCATTCCAGGCAGTCCGGGTGATGCTGGGCGGACAGGCGGATAAAGCCCAGCTCCTCCCGCCGGGCGTCCAGCGCGTCAAAATCGTCGGTGAGGAAGTTGCCCAGCTTCCACTGATCCAGGCAGTAGAAGTCGCAGGGGTAGACCGAGCCGTCCGCCTCCACCACGTACTGCATGCCGCACACCCCCATCATGCCGCAGGCCTCGGGGGGCTGGCCCCGCAGCATGGCCACCAGGTTGGTGAAGTACCGGTGGTAGCGGAACTTCCCGGCGGACACGTCCCGGTACCAGCAGTCAAAGGCGTCTTTCAGATAGCGGGTGAAATCCTCGGGGCGCAGGCTGTAGACCTCCCCGCCCCGCTCCTGGCCCAGCGGGTCCAGGCAGGGGATGTACTGCTGCCAGGGCAGGTCGTTCCGGTCAAAGAACCCGTAAATCTTGCGGAAACTGCGGCTGGCCGGCCGGGTGACCACCGTCAGGGTGTTGAACTCCACATCATGGTTTTTCAGCAGCTGCACCGCGTGCATCACCTTGGAGTAGGTGCCTTTGCCCGCCGCGTCCAGCCGGTTGGCATCGTGCAGATCCTTGGGCCCGTCCAGCGAAAGCCCCACCAGGAAATGGTTCTCGGCCAGGAATTTCGCCCATTCCTCGTCGATCACATAGCCGTTGGTCTGCAGGGCGTTGTCCACCTGGATGTGGCGGGTGTTGTGCTTTTTCTCCAGTTCCACCACCAGCCGGAAAAAGTCCAGCCCCGCCAGGGTGGGTTCCCCGCCCTGGAACGCGATGGTGGCCTGCCCCTCCGCGCGGGCCAGGGTGCGGCGGATCACCGCCTCCAGCACCGCCGGTTCCATGATGGAACCGCAGCTCTGCAGCTGGCGGTTTTCCATCTCGTCGGCGTAAAAGCAGTAGCGGCAGCGCATGTTGCACAGCCCGCCCGCGGGTTTGATCATTACATGGATCGGCGGCATGGCAGGTTCCTCCCGGCAAGATTCGTCAGTTTGTTCCATCATACCACGCGGCGGCGAAAATGAAAAGCGCGTTACTGGGAAACCTGGTACAGGGAATAGAAATACCCCTTCTTTTCCAGCAGCTGCTCAAAGGTGCCGGATTCCTCAATGGCGCCGTGGTGCAGCACCAGAATCTCGTCGTACTGACGCAGGATGGCGGCGTCCAGCCGGTGGGTCACCAGGATCCGCAGCGCCGAATCCAGCCCCAGGATGGTCTGCAGAACGGCGGCTGCGGTCTTGTTGTCCAGGGCGGCCTCCGCCTCGTCCGCCAGAATGATGGGGGCGTTCCGGATCAGGCACCGGGCGATGGATACCCGCTGCCGTTCCCCGCCGGACAGGTTGCAGCCGCCCTCGCCGCACAGAAAATCCCGGCCCTTGGCCTGGCACAGCCCGGCCAGCCCGGCCTGCCGGATGGCCCGTTCCAGTTCCGCCGGGGGAAACGGCCGGAACAGGGTGATGTTGTTTTCCAGGGTGCTGTTGAAACAGAATACCTCCTGCTGGATGACGGACAGGTGTTCGGTCAGCTGATCCAGATCCAGGCTGCGCAGTTCGGCACCGTCGTAGAGAACCTGACCGGAATAGCCGGGCAGAAAGCCCATCAGCAGCTTGAGAAGGGTGGATTTGCCGCTGCCGCTGCCGCCCACCAGGGCGTACCGTTTCCCGGCTTCAAAGGTGTGGCTGATGCCGCGCAGCACCGGGGCCTCCTGCCCGTATCCGAAGGAGAGATCCCGCAGGGTGATGGTGCGGGGCGGGGTGGGCACGTTCTGCAAGCGGGCCGCCGGGCCGGGGCGTCGGTGATTTCCCGGCCGATGCGCTCGATCAGGGCGCCGGCCGCCCGGCGGTTTGCCGCCAGAACACCCAGGCTGCGGATGGGGCTGAGCATGTTGCCGCTGAGCTCGTAAAAGCCGATGATCCGCCCCACGCTGATCAGGCCGTTGAAGGCCATCAGGAACCCCACCGAGAGGAATACCGTCGTTACCAGGATGGCCGAGATGTTGCCCACGATGGATACCGTGTCGTTGGAGGCGCGGCGCTGCTGCTTGGTGGATTCCAGATCCACGTTTTTTCGGCTGAACACCGTCATGATCTGCTGTTCCGCCCGGAAGCTCTTGATAACGGGAAAGCCGTTGAGAAGATCCTGGGTCTGGGCCACGAAATCGGAGGCTTTGGCCATGGATTCGGTTTCGTTGCGCACCACCCGGCCGCCGAAACGATAGGAGACCAGAATGGCCAGCAGGGACGAAACGATCAGCACAAGACCCAGCGGCAGGTTCAGCACCAGCAGAACCACGGCGGTTGCCAGGTAGTTCAGGATCTCCGCAAACAGGTTCAGTTCCCCGATCAGGTAGTTCTGTTCGATGGCGTTCAGGTCGTTGGAAAAGGCGGAGATGAATTTTGCCGTGTCCCCGCTGGCATAGCGGGAGACCGGCTGCGCCAGGATCTTGGCGAACACGTAGTTCTTGAACTGGGTCAGCGCCCGGCGCGGAGAGGGCCGATATGGCCAATATGGGGGACCAGTCCCCCATACCCCCTTTTATCGGGCCGGAATCCTCCGGCCCTCGGGATTATGAAAAAGCAAGGCCCGCGCAGAGCTATACAGGTTCGCGCGGGCCTTGCTTTGTATAAAATCCCTATGGCCGAAGATATTCGGCCATGTGTTCCGGGGGCCTGGGGGGACGTTGTCCCCCCAGATCAGCCCTTACTGCTGGTTATAGAACACCTGCACCAGCGGCGAATCGGGCGACAGGATAAGGGTTTTGTTCTCGCCGGTCAGGCTGGCCTTGGCGGCGTCCAGGGCGCGCACAAAGCTGTAGAACTCGGCGCGGGACGGGTCGGAATAGGCAGCCGCCAGGATCCGCATGTACTCGGCTTCACCCTCGCCCCGCAGCACCTCCGCCTGGGCCTCGGCCTGGCTGATCAGGATCTCGGTTTCCCGGTCGGTTTCGCTGCGGATCTTGGTAGCCTCGCTCTCGCCCTCGGCGGTGTAGCTGGCGGCGATGTTGTTCCGTTCGCTGATCATCCGCTGGTACACCGCTTCCTTGTTGTCGCTGGGCAGATCCAGATGCTTGGTCTCCACCGCGATCAGCTCAATGCCGTACTGATCCATCGTGGTGCCGATGTTGGTCTTGATGGCGCTGGCCAGCTCGCCGTCCCGGCCGCTGATCACCTCGGTCTGGGACAGGCTGCTGATCACGTTCTTCACCGCGTTGTACACGTTGGTGCTGATACGGCTTTCCGCCACCGACATCTGGCCGTTCAGGCTCTGGATGAACTGCTGGGGATCGCTGATCCGCCACAGCACAAAGCTGTCGGTCACCATGGTCTTTTTGTCCTGGGTGATCACGTCCGAGATGGGCAGGTCATACAGCAGGGTGGTTTTGGGCAGGGTGCTCACCGTCTGCACCAGCGGCAGCTTGAAGCTTACCCCCGGCTCGGTTCGGATGCTCACCACCCGGCCGAACTGCCGGATCACGCTGTACTCGTTCTGCTGGGTCACCACCAGGGTGCCGCCGGCCAGAACCAGCGCCAGCACAACAACCAGGCCAACCAGGATTTTCTTGGTCGCTTTCATGTTACTGCTCTCCTTCCCCGCTGTTCGCGGTCACGGTGCTGCCGGTCAGATCCATCAGGTTCAGGGTGCTGCCGCTGCCGTCCTGGATGATCACCCGCAGCTCGGGCAGGATCTCCTCCATCGCCTCGTAGAACATCCGCTGGCGGGTCACCAGAGGATTGTTCACATACTCCGCGTACATGGCGTTGAACCGGGCCACCTGACCGGTAGCCTCGTTGATACGGGCCTCCTTGTCGGCGGCCGCCTGCTGCAGGATCCGGTCGGCCTGGGCCTCGGCGGCGGGCATCTGCTCCGACCGGTACTTGTTGGCGTTGTTCACCGCGGTCTCCTTGCCCTGCTTGGCGGTCTCCACCGCCTTGAAGGCGTCCAGCACCTCCGCCGTGGGGGGCTCCGCGTCCTGGATGGTGATGTTCACCAGCTGCACGCCCAGATCCTCCTGATCCAGCCGGGCGCTGATCTTGTCCTTGATCTCCGCCTGAATCTGGCTCTTGCCGGTGGTGATCACCTCATCCACCGGATACATGCCGATGGTGTCGCGTATGTAGCTCTGGCACAGGGCTTTCAGGATCTCCACCGGCTCCCGGCTGGCGTAGATCGCCTTGACCGGATCGGTCACCCGATACTCCACAAAGAAATCCACATTCACAAAATTGTAGTCCGCCGTGATCATCAGGGATTCGTCCGGAATGGATTCATTGGTGTTGATGTCGTACCCGATGGGGAAACTCTTGATGGTCATGTCCACCTTGCGCACCTGCTGCACAAAGGGCACCTTCAGATGCAGGCCCGGTTCGGTCACCGCCGCAGGGCTGCCGAAGGTCACCACCACCGCGTTCTCCTGCTCGTTGATGATGTAGAACGCCTGGCTCAGCAGAACCAGCGCCAGCACCAGCACCGCCACGACCACCGCCGCGGTGCGCGCCTTGCGCTGCAGGTTGGGATCGGGTGCGGGACGCATGTTCCGCGCGTTTTCCCGGTCAAAGGAAATGTTCATGATTGTCTCCTTTTCTTTTCGTGTGTGTGCCGCCGGGATCGGTTTCTCCCCGGCGGTGCAGCTGCCATGTCCGTATCATACCAGAAACCCGGCGTTTCCCGCAAACCCGGCCCCGGGCGCTGGCGGGCGGCCCCGGGCGGCCCTGTTCCGGCTGGGGGGCAAAGGCTCCGCCGCTCGCATCCGCGCTCGCTCAGGCTCGTCCGCACGCGTCCGTTTGCGCCCGGCGGGCCGCGGGGTGTAAAATTCCCGCGGGAAAGGCCGAAACCGGTTGCCCCTTTGATACCAACTATGGTATACTTAATCAGTTAAAGCGAATGAAAAACGGCAGGAGCCGGGCCGCCTTGCGGGGCGGTGTGAGGGAGGTTTTGTCATGGAGGAACTGGAGCGCGCCCGCCATGCCATCGACGAGATCGACGCGCAGATGGCCGCCCTGTTTGAACAGCGGATGGCCCAGGTGGCCCGGGTGGCCGCCTACAAGCAGGAACACGACATCCCGGTGCTGGACGCCGCCCGGGAGGAACAGGTGATCGAAAAGAACACCGCCCGCATCCGGGACGCCGCCCTGCGCCCCTATTACGCGGAGTTTCAGAAGGCGGCCATGGCGGTTTCCCGCCAGTACCAGGCCCACGCCCTGGGGCGGGACACGGTGGCCTATCAGGGGGTGGAGGGCGCCTTTGCCCACATCGCCCTGACAAGGCTGTTTCCCCAGGCCAAGGCCATGGCCTGCCCCACCTGGGCCGACGTGTTCGACCGGGTGGAACAGGGCAGCGCCGCCTACGGGGTGCTTCCCTTTGAGAACAGCCACGCCGGGGACGTGTCCGCCGTGCTGGATCTGTGCTATGGCCACCGGCTGCATATCGTGGAGATGTACGACCTGCCGGTGACCCAGAACCTGCTGGCGCTGCCGGGTGCCGCGCTGGGGGATCTGCGCCGGGTCACCAGCCATCCCCAGGCGCTCAGCCAGTGCGAGCGGTTCATCCGCGGCGTGGGCCTGGCCGCCGAACCCTGCGCCAACACCGCCCTGGCCGCCCGCCGGGTGGCCGAGAGCGGCGACAGGACCCTGGCCGCCATCGCCAGCGCCGAGACCGCCGAACTCTACGGCCTGCAGGTGCTGATGCGGGACATCAACACCGACGGGGACAACACCACCCGGTTTATCGTGGTGGGCAAGGAACTGCCCGCCCGGGGCAACCGGTTCAGCCTGCTGTTCACGGTGGATCACAAGGCCGGGGCCCTGGCCCGGGTCATCCAGGCGATCGGCGCCGCGGGTTTCAACATGGAGTGCATCAAAAGCCGCCCCATGCCCCATGTGCCCTTTGAATACTATTTCTATGTGGAGCTGGTGGGCGCCGCCGACGCCCCCGACGCCCGGCAGCTGCTGGCCGGGCTGGAAACCGTCTGCCGCACCGTGCGGGTGCTGGGCATCTATACCCGAAAAGGAGAAACTGTATGAAACTTTCCATGCGTCTTGGCCCCCGCAGCTACGATATCATCCTGAAACGCGGCGCGCTGGATAACCTGAGCCAGCTGGCCTGGCTGGACCGGCCGGTGCTGATCGTCACCGACAGCGGCGTGCCCGCCGAATACGCCCAAAGGGTGGCCGCCCAGTGCCCCAAAGGCACCATCGCCACCGTGCCCCAGGGGGAGGCCAGCAAAAGCCTGAAGGTCTACGGGCAGCTGCTGCAGCAGGCGCTGGACGCCGGGCTGGACCGGGGCGGTCTGGTGATCGCCGTGGGCGGCGGCGTGGTGGGCGACCTGGCGGGCTTTGTGGCCGCCACCTTCATGCGCGGGGTGGACTTCATCAACTGCCCCACCACCACCCTGTCCCAGATCGACTCCTCCATCGGCGGCAAGGTGGCCGTGGACCTGGGGGACGCCAAGAACATCGTGGGCGCCTTCTGGCAGCCGAAACTGGTGGTCATTGATCCGGACACCCTGTCCACCCTGCCCCGCCGCCACTACATCAACGGCCTGGCCGAGGCCATCAAGGCCGGCCTGATCTGCGACCCGCAGCTGTTTCTGCTGTTTGAAAACGGGGACGTGGACGCGGACATCGAGGATATCATCTACCGCAGCCTGCTGGTGAAAAAGAAGATCGTGGAGCAGGACGAGACCGAGCACGGCGCCCGGGCGGCGCTGAACTTCGGCCATACCCTGGGTCACGGCATCGAGGCGGTGCGGGGCATCAAGGGCCGGCGTACCAGGGGCTATTTCCACGGGGAGTGCGTGGCCCTGGGCATGCTGCCCATGATCGAGGACAAGCAGCTGCAAAAGCGGGTGCGGGCGGTCTACCGCAAGCTGGGCCTGCCCGCCCGGGCCAGTTATAACAAGGAACAGGTGCTGGCCTACATGCGGCACGACAAGAAGGCCCGGGGCGGCAGCGTCACCCTGGTCAAGGTGCCGGGGCTGGGCTGCTGGCGGCTGGACAAAGCGCCGCTGGAGGCACTGGAAAAACTGGTGGGCCTGGACAAGGCCTGAGGGGATTTTTACAGCAAGGGGGAATCGTATATGAGGGACAGCTTCGGCAGCGCCGTGAACCTGACGGTTTTCGGCGAAAGCCACGGCCCGGCGGTGGGCGGCGTGCTGCACGGCCTGGCCGCGGGCCTGCCGGTGGACGAGGATTTCATCGCCCGCCAGATGGACAAGCGCCGCGCCCGGGGGGACGGGCTCACCACCGCCCGCACCGAGCCGGATACCGTCCGCTTTCTGAGCGGCGTGTATAAAGGGCATACCACCGGCACCGCCATCACGTTTGTGCTGGAGAACACCAACACCCGCTCCGGGGATTACGACCAGCTGGCCGTTATGCCCCGGCCGGGCCACGCGGATTTCACCGCCCTGGCCAAGTACCAGGGCTGGCAGGACAGCCGGGGCGGCGGGCATTTTTCCGGCCGTCTCACCGCGCCGGTGGTGGCCGCCGGGGCCCTGTGCCTGAGCGTGCTGGCCGCCCACGGGGTGCGGGTGGGCACCCACATCATCCGGTGCGCGGGCATCGAGGGCAGCCGCTTTGCCGCGGAACCCGACCGTCTGGCCCGCCAGCTGGACGCGCTGGACGCGCGCACCGAGGGCCTGCCGGTGCTGGACGCCGCCTTTGAGGAGCCCATGCGGGCGGCCATCAAGGCCGCGGCCGCCGACGGGGACAGCGTGGGCGGCGTGCTGGAAACCGCCGTGCTGGGCCTGCCCGCCGGTATCGGCGAGCCCTTCTTTGACAGCGTGGAAAGCGTGCTGAGCCATCTGTTGTTCAGCATCCCGGCGGTCAAAGGGGTGGAGTTCGGCAGCGGCTTTGCCCTGGCGGAGATGCGGGGCAGCCAGGCCAACGACCCCTTCCTGCTCTGGCAGGACCGGGTGATCACCGGCTCCAACCACAACGGCGGGGTCAACGGGGGCATCACCAACGGCATGCCGCTGCTGCTCAGCACCGTCATCAAGCCCACCCCCAGCATCTTCAAAGAGCAGGCCACGGTGGATCTGTCCGCCGGCCGGCCGGCCACCCTGCAGCTCAAGGGCCGGCACGACCCCTGCATCCTGCCCCGGGCACGGGTGGTGCAGGACAGCATGGTGGCCCTGGGCCTTCTGGATCTGCTGACCCAGAGCGCCGGGCTGGACTGGCAGCGGAAAGGAAGCGAAGCATGAAACTGTTGATACTGAACGGGCCCAACCTGAACATGCTGGGCATCCGGGAACCGGGCATCTACGGCACGGTGGACTACAACGGCATGGTGGAGTATGTGGCCGCCTGCTGCGATGCGCTGGGCATCGAAACCGAATTTTATCAATCCAACCACGAGGGGGATCTGGTGGACGCGATCCAGGACGCGCTGCAGTACGCGGACGGCATCGTGATCAATCCGGGGGCCTACACCCACACCAGCATCGCCATTCTGGACGCGCTCAAGGCGGTGGCGCTGCCCGCCGCCGAGGTACATATCAGCGACGTGACCAAGCGGGAACCCTTCCGCCAGATCAGCTACGCCGGCATGGCCTGCCAGGGCCACTTTATCGGCCAGGGCATTGAGGGCTATGTGAACGCGGCGCGCTTCTTGCAGCAAATCATTACCGGGAAAGGAACTGTACCACAATGATCATTTCAACCAAACGGGGCACGCCCCAGGCAGAAATCCAGAAAATCATCGCCGGCTTCGAGGCCCAGGGCCTGTCGGTCACCCTCATCCGCGGCACCGACTACAACGTGTTCGGCATCGTGGGCGACACCACCAAGGTCAACGAGAAGCAGGTGGCCGCCAACCCCTGGGTGGAAAGCGTCACCCGCGTGTCCGCCCCCTACAAAAAGGCCAACCGGCTGTTCCATGAGGCCGACACCATCGTGGACGTGAACGGCGTCAAGATCGGCGGCAAGGAAAAGATCTGCGTCATCGGCGGCCCCTGCAGCGTGGAGTGCGAGGCCCAGGTGGTGGACATCGCCAAGGCGGTCAAGGAGGCCGGCGGTTCCATGCTGCGCGGCGGCGCCTACAAGCCCCGCACCTCCCCCTACGCCTTCCAGGGCCTGGGCACCGAGGGCGTGCTGGACATGGTCAAGGCCCGGGAACTCACCGGCCTGCCCATCGTCAGCGAGCTCATGAGCGAGGACAAGATCGAGGAGTTCGAGCAGTACGTGGATCTGGTGCAGATCGGCGCCCGCAATATGCAGAACTTCCAGCTGCTCAAGGCGGTGGGCAAGATGAAAAAGCCGGTGCTGCTCAAGCGCGGCCTGGCCAACACCATCGAGGAGTGGATCATGAGCGCCGAGTACATCATGGCCGGCGGCAACGAGAACGTGATCTTCTGCGAGCGGGGCATCCGCACCTTTGAGCCCTATACCCGCAACACCCTGGATCTGTCGGTCATTCCCATCATCAAGGAAAAGACCCACCTGCCCATCATCATCGACCCCAGCCACGCCACCGGCAACTGGCGGTACGTGGAGGCCATGAGCCTGGCGGCGGTGGCCGCCGGAGCCGACGGCCTGATCATCGAGGTGCACAACGATCCCCAGAACGCCTGGAGCGACGGCGCCCAGAGCCTGAAACCGGACAAGTTCCGCCAGGTGATCGACAAATGCCGCGCCATCGCCCGCGTGGTGGGCCGGGATATGTAAGACCCGAACCCGGACAAAAAACCGGGGGCTGGGCGCCAGGCGCGGCCCGTCCGCCCGTATACCAGGAGAGGTGACGATCTAATGAACGAACAGCCGCTGGTCAGCGTGATATTGCCCGTCTACAACGGCGAGCAATGGCTGGCACGCAGCCTGGGCAGCCTGCAGGCCCAGACCTACCAGAACTTTGAATGCGTCATGGTCAACGACGGTTCCACCGACGGCAGCCGGGCTGTCTGTGCTGCCCTGGCGGAACAAGACCCCCGGTTCCGCCTGCTGGACAAGGAGAACGGCGGCGTTTCCAGCGCCCGCAATGCGGCCCTGGCCCAGCTGCGGGGCGAGTGGTTCACCTTCTGCGACCAGGACGACGCCATGGATCCCCACAGCCTGGAATACGCCGTGGCCATGCAGACCGCCCATCCCGACCGGCTGGTCATGTGGGGCTACACCCGGGACGCGGCCGATTTTGCCGCCGCCTCCGCAAAGCCGCTGGAGTTCGAGCTCACCGACGGGGACTCCATGCTGCGCCGCCATCCCTGCGGCTCCATCTTCGTGACCATCTGGAACAAGCTGTTCAACACCGCGGCGGTGCGGGCGGCGGGGCTGCGGTTTGACGAGACCCTGGGCAAGCGGGATAACCTGGGCGAGGACAAGCTGTTTATGGAACAGTACCTGGCCGCCCGCTGGCCGGACAGTCCCGTACCCATGGCCTACGCCGCCACCCCCCGTTACTTCCACTATCCGGACAACCGCACCAGCATCACCCGTACCGCTACCCAGCGCCAGGAACTGACCCTGCCCGACCCGGAGCCGGGCTACGCGGCCTTTATCCTGGCGGAATACCGGGCGGCCCGGGCCGAGATGCCGGCCCGCCTGACCGATATTCCCCCGTTGGAATCCATCGCCTTTGTGCGGCACTATACCCGGTGCTTTGCTTTCAGCCTCTGGTGTGCGGAACAGCTGCGGGAAGGCCGCCCCGGCGAACTGACCAATGGCCCCGAACTGGCCGAACTGCTGGACTGGTGGCGGACAAACCGCATCTTCAATCCCTACTACCTGCCGCTGCGGCGGCGGATGTTCGGCTTTGCCGCCCGGCTTTACCAGTGGGACGAACTCAAGCAGGCCCCCTTCTTCCGGTTCTGTCAGCTGTTCCGCCTGCTGCTGCCCGGCTGGAAAGCCAACGCCGGAGAATGAACGCTGAGGAGGTACCCCCATGCCCAACACCCCTGAACTGACCATCGTGGTGCCGGTGTGGAACGCCGGCGAGTTTCTGCCGGTCTGCCTGGCCTCCATCGCCGCCCAGACCTTCACGGCCTGGAAATGCGTGCTGGTGGACGACGGCTCCACCGACGGCAGCGGCGCGGTCTGCGACGAGTGGGCCGGGCGGGACAGCCGCTTTACCGTGATCCACAAGCCCAACGGCGGGGCCTCCAGCGCCCGCAACGCGGGTCTGGCCGCCGCCGATACCCAGTGGGTCTACTTCTTCGATGCGGACGACGCCATGGCCCCCTGCCTGCTGGAGGCTGCCCTCTCCACCCAGAAGCAGTACCCCCGTGACCTGACCATCTGGCGCTCCACCAGCGACTGGGAGGAGTACCGGGCTCTGCCCGGGATGCCCCGCACCCACCGCCGCTGTTCCCAGGAGGAGATGCAGCTGATCTTTCTGCAGATCGCGCTGCACACCGGGGTCAACACCAAGCTGTTCCGCCGGGATATCCTGACCCAAAACAACTTCTCCTTTGTGGACCCGGACGGCCGCAAGAACGCCCCCGGGGAGGACGCGCTTTTCTCCACCCGGTATATGCAGCTGTTCCTGGCGGATGCGGATCAGGGATTCCGGTATCTGGACGAGCCGCTCTACTTCTACCGGCGCAATAACCCCAACTCCATCATGACCAACCTGAAAAAATCGGCCCCCGCCCCCCGCACCGAGATGGACGAGGTGCCCGAGAGCGGCTACGCGGAAAAACTGCGCGGGGAATTCCGGGAAAGGCAGGAGAAATTCCCCGCCTTTTTCACCGGTGACCAGGCCGTGCCCACCGCCCTGCACTATCTGCACTGCTTTGCCTATAGCGTATGGAGCGCCGCCCGGCTGGGCGAGCGTCTGCCCGCGGACTTCTTCCGCTGGGCGGAGGTGACCTGGTGCCTGGACGCGCTGCGCGCCGGGGGCCGGTACTACCCGTTCTACTGGCCTTTCCGCTGGAAAAGCGCCGCCCTCATCACCCGGCTCTACGCCGGCGAGCGCACCCGCAGCCCCTGGTACTACCGGGCCGCCGCGGTGATGCGCCATATCCCCGGCCCGGGCTGGCGGGCCTGAACACCACGTCAAGGAGGTACCCCCATGCAGCCGGAACAGACCCCTCTGGTCTCCGTGATCGTGCCGGTGTGGAATTGCGAAAAATTCCTGCCCCGGTGCGTGGACAGCATCCTGGCCCAGACCTGGCCGGAATTTGAGCTTATCCTGGTGGATGACGGCAGCCCGGACGGCTGCGGCGCCATCTGCGATTCCTACGCCCGGAAAGATCCCCGGGTGCGGGTGATCCACAAGGAAAACGGCGGCGTGTCCACCGCCCGCAACGCCGGTCTCGACGCGGCGGTGGGGCTGTATATCTTCTTTGTGGACGCGGACGACGCCATCGAGGCCCACCTGATCGAATACGCCATGCGCAGCCAGCTGGCCCACCCGGACCGGCTGGTCATGTGGGAGCTGACCCTGGACGAGGCCGAGCTGGCCCGCCGCGCCGCCGAACCCTTTGCCGAAACCCTGATGCGGGGGCTGGAGGTGCAGATGATGTTCACCTCCAAGGGCCAGGGGGTGCAGGTGTGGAACAAGCTGTTCCAGGCGGGCTGTATCAAACAGTTCGGTATGCGGTTCGACAGGGAGCTGGGCTACGAGCACAACCTGAGCGAGGACGAGGTGTTCTTCCAGCAGTACCAGGAGAACTTCTTCTCGGACAAGCCCCGGCTGTACACCTACCTGCCGGTTCCCCGCTACTACCACGAGATGGATAACCCGGAATCCCTGGTCACCCGGTACGAGGCCCGGTACGGCCAGTTCAAGCGGGACGCGGACGCGGCCAAGCCCGGCTACGCCCCCGGCATCCTGGCGGAACTGCGCGCCAATCTGACCGAGTACGCCGACCTGTTTGCCGAGCCGGACAAGGGCTATGTGACCATCCGCCATTACCTGCGGTGCCTGGCCTACGGGGCCTGGTGCGCGCGGGAATTGGGCGAGACCCTGCCCGCCGGGTATCTGCGCGGCCCGGAGGTCACCGCCCTGCTGGACGGCCTGCTGGCCCGCCGCCGCTATACCCCCTACTACCTGCCCTTCCGACTGGGCAGCGCCAGACTGGTGGCCGCCATGTACGACTGGGACAACCGGAAAACCGTCTGGTACTACCGGATGATCCTGGCGCAGAAGCTGCTGCTGGGCGGCCGCTGGGACTGACAAAGGAGAGAGCGAAACTATGCGTGAAGCCAATCCCGCCGTGCGCGGCGGTACCGCCGCCTGCGGAGCATCTGCTCCGCAGGATGGATGCTGTCCGGCAATCACCATCATCGTGCCGGCCTACAACGCGGAACGCTGGCTGCAGGGCTGTGTGGACAGCATCCAGGCCCAGACCATGGAGGATTTTGAATGCATCCTGGTGGATGACGGGTCAGCCGACGGTACGCCCGCCCTGTGTGACCGGATCGCACAGGCGGATAAGCGGTTCCGGGCTGTGCATATCCCCAACAGCGGCCCGGCCGCGGCGCGAAATGCGGCGCTGCGGATTGCGCGCGGGCGCTGGATCGCATGCGCGGATTCGGACGACTGGCTTGTCCCGCAGGAACTGGAATATGCCTTGCGCGCCCAGAAAGAGGTTCCCGAGGCGTTTGTGGTCTGGAACAGCACCCGCTCCCCCGAGGAAGCGCAGCGCCGGCAGACGGATCCCTACCAGATGCAGCTGTTGCCCCGAAGCCAGATGGAGATCATGCATTATACCGGCAACGGCACAACCCTGTTTGTACATGTGTGGAATAAGCTGTTTGACGGGGATCTGATCCGGAACAAGGGGATCTGGTTCAACGAACAGCTGGGCAGGGCCAATACCAGCGGCGGCGAGGATGTGGATTTTGTGCGCCGCTATATGGCCTGCCTGCCCGAAGATCCCCTGATCGCTTACCTGCCCATGCCGCTGTACTGCCATACCCTCAATACCACCGATTCCATCATCCGTACAGTGGTGGAACGAAATGCCAAAGCCGGTTCCCTGCTGGACGAGGCACAGCCGGGCTATCTGCCCCACATCCTGGCGGAACTGGGGGAAAAAGCAGCCCGGGTTCCCGGCCTGTGGGAAATGACGGCCGAGCAGGTGTTCCCGTTTATGCAGCACTATATGCGCGCCGTCTGCTTCGGCCTGTGGTGTGCCCGGCAGCTGCACGAGCCGCTGCCCAAGGGCTTCTGGAAGGACGAGCGGCTGCAAAAGCTGCTGGGCTGGTGCGCCGCCAACCGGATCCACATTGCCTACTGGCTGCCGTTGCGGCTGCGCTGGCGGCGCCTGGCCGAGCAGATGTACGTATGGAGCCAGCTGCACGACGCCAACTTCGGCCATTTCGACTGGCTGTTCTATTACATCGAGGGCGCCAAAACGTGGAAGCGCCCCGATACCCTGTAAATCCGCTTTGTGAGGAGATGTGCCCATGCCCCGTGAAAACCCCGCCGTAAGCATCATCGTGCCGGTGTACAACCTGGAAAAGCTGCTGCCCCGGTGCCTGGCCTCCATCGCCGCCCAGACCACCCCCGACTGGGAGTGCGTGCTGGTGGACGACGGTTCCGCCGACGGCAGTCTGGCCGTCTGCCGCCAGTGGGCAGAACAGGACGCCCGGTTCCGGGTGCTGCACCAGGAGAATCAGGGGGTATCCGCCGCCCGCAACGCGGGCATCCAGGCGGCCCGGGCCCCCTATTTCCTGTTCGTGGACGCGGACGATACCATCCTGCCCGAAACGGCGGCCTGGGCGCTGGAACGGCAGGCCCGCCATCCGGGGGATCTGATCGGCTGGGTGCTGCACGACCAGACCCAGACCCCGCCGGATTTTGACGCGCCCCCCTGCAAGCAGTACACCAAAGACCAGCTGCAGGCCTACATCTTCACGGTGCCCAGCGCCAACGTGACCAACAAACTGTTTGACGCGTCGGTCATCCGGGAGGGCGGGGTGCAGTACCCGGTGGGCCAGCCCCGGGGCGAGGACATGCAGTTCTGCATCGCCTATTTCCACGCCTTTTTCGCCGCCCGGCCGGACTCCATCGTGCGCCAGTACGACCTGCCCCTTTACATCGTCCACGGGGACAACGGGGCCCAGCGGGCCAGCAAAAAGGCGGTGGCCGCCCATCCCATCGAGTGGGAGCCGGAGCAGTTCCGGGGCTACCTGGCCCTGCTGCGGCAGGAGTACCGGCAGATGAGCGATTCCATGGGCGGGCTGGACGCGGTGCCGGTGGAGGACGCGGTCAACCTGTGCCGCCAGTATTGCCGCCGGTTTGCCTTTGCCCTCTGGGCCGCCCACCAACTGGGCGAGCCGGTGCCCCGGGATTTCTACCGCTGGCCCGAGATCCGGGAACTGCTGGGCGTGATGGGCAGAAAGAAGCTGTACAACGCCTATTACTGGCCGCTGCGGATACAGTGCACCCCGCTGGTGCGGGCCATGTACCAGTCGGACGAGAGCGACAGCAAAAAGCTGTTCTGGAAGGTGTACTGGCTGGGCTGGTACGCCCTGGGCGGCAAATGGCGCACCCGATAAAGGAGGAACAAGATGGAAACCAAACCCCGCGTTTCGGTCATCAGCCCGGTGTATAAGGTGGCGGCGGTGCTGCCCCGGTTCATCGAGAGCGTGCTGGCCCAGACCGATCCTGATTTTGAGTTCATCCTGGTGGACGACGGCAGCCCCGACGACAGCGGCAGAATCTGCGACGAGTACGCCGCCAGGGACAGCCGCATCCGGGTGATCCACCAGAAAAACGGGGGCGCCTGCGCCGCCCGCAACGCCGGCATCGAGGCCGCCCGGGGCGAGTATTTCCTGATCCTGGATTCCGACGACGCAGCCAGCCCCCTGATGATCCAGTGGGCCCTGCGCCGCCAGGCCCAGTACCCGAATGACCTGATCGTGTGGGATTTCGTCACCGACCTGGCCGAACTGGCCGGGCCGGACGCGCTGGACAAGCCCTACCGGGAGTGGGTCTACCCGGCGGCGAAACTGCCGGCATATTACGTTACGTATAAATCGGGCAACCTGTACAACCGGTTGTTCCATGCGGAGGTCATCCGCCGGTACAACGTGCGGTTTGACGTGACGCTGCGCAACAGCAACGATATCCCCTTCTGCCAGGCCTATCACGAGGCCCACTTCAAGGCCTATCCGGACAGCGCCATCCGCCAGACCGATATGCCCCTCTATTACTGGGACACCACCACCGTGGGCAGCCTGTCCAAGCAGAAGGGCACCGGCCACCAGATGGACTGGGAGCCGGAGCAGTACCGGGGCTACGCCGCCAAGGTACAGGCCGAGTGCGCCGGCGTGCTGGAGGCGGTGGGCGATTTCGGCGCCATCCCCCTGGAGGACGCCAACAGCATCTGCCGGCAGTATCTGCGGCGGTTCGCCTTCGGCGTGTGGGCCGCCCGTGAACTGGGCGAGCCGGTGCCCCGGGCCCTGCTGCGCGGGCCGGAAACCCGCCGGATGCTGGCCTGGATGAAACAGGTGAAATACTACCACGCCTACTACTGGCCCTTCGTGCTGGGCAACGCCGCCCTGGTGCGGGCGGTCTACCACTCGGACGAGAGCGGCGCCAAGCGCCTTTACTGGAAACTCTACTGGGCGGGCTACTATCTGTTGGGAGGAAACTGGAACCGATGAAGGTGGAAAGTGTGTGGCTGAGCATCATCGTACCGGTATATAACGCGGCAACCTGGCTGCCTGCCTGTCTGGACAGCATTGCCGCCCAGACCGAGACGTCCGGGTGGGAGTGCATCCTGGTGGATGACGGCTCTGCCGATGGCAGCGGCCGCCTGTGTGACGAACGGGCCGCCGCCGATCCCCGGTTCCGGGTGATCCACCAGGCGAACGGCGGGGTTTCCGCCGCCCGCAACACCGGTATCGAGGCGGCGCGCGGGGATTACCTGCTGTTTGTGGATGCGGATGACCGGGTAAGCCCCCGGCTGGCGGAATACGCCGGCCGTTTGCAGCGGCAGGAACCGGAAGCCATGGTGCTGTGGCCTTTTGTGCGCTCGGCCCAGGCGCTGGCGGAGAATGCCGCCGCCCCGCTGGAGAGCGTCAGCCTGCCCAAAGAGGCGCTGGATGGTTACGCGTACCTGAATATTTTGTACAACACGGTGTGTCAAAGGCTCTTCCGCCGTCAGGCGATTGAGGACGCGCATCTCAGGTTTGACCTGGAACTGGGCCGGGCCGGCGCTTCCGTGATCTGCGAGGACGGTGAGTTTGTGCTGCAGTATCTGCGGGCCTGCCGGCCGGCTCAGGGCTGGAAAATGGTTTTGTGCCGCAATGCGCTGTACGAATACCGTACCGTCAACGAACAATCCCTGTCCACAACCGTCCGGCCCGGAACAAAAGAAGCCAAACAGGCGATGACGCCCCGGCCGGATATCGCAGAACGCCTGCACCGGGAATGGGACGGCCTGCTTGCCTGGGAGCCGGATTTCCCGGAACAGTATTTTGCGCCGCAGGGATCGCTGGTGCGGTATTATCTGCGCAGCGCCGCCGAAGCCTGCGCCGCCGGCCGGCTGGACCGGGAACTGCGGCGGCATCCCTGTCTGAACGCGCTGCGCAGCTGGTGCAGACGGCACAAGGAGTATTCGCCATATATCTTCTGGCTTCGGCCGGGATTGTTCAAGGCAGCGGGCTGGCTGTGGAAGCTGGATGCTTCGCACAGCCGCTGGTTTGGCCGGATAGACTGGGCCGGTTACTACCTGCTGGGCGGAAACTGGAACCGATAAAAAAGGAAGTGAATGTGCCATGATCGCCGTATTGCAGCCGGGCAGACCGGCAGGCCGGGTCACCGCGCCGCCGTCCAAAAGTATGGCTCACCGGGCGGTGCTGGCCGCCGGGCTGGCCCGGGGGCTGAGCCGGGTGCGCAACCTGGAATACAGCCAGGACGTGCTGGCCACCCTGAACGCAGTGCGTCAGCTGGGTGCCCGGGTGGAGATTCGGGAAAACTGGGCCGATATCGAGGGCCGGGGCGGTTTTGCCACCCTGCGGGCCCCCATCGACTGCGGCGAGAGCGGCAGCACCCTGCGGTTTCTGATCCCGGTGTGCAGCCTGACCGGGCAGCAGGTGCGGTTTTGCGGCCGGGGGCGGCTGATGCAGCGGCCCCAGGGCCCCTACGCGGAAATTTTTGAGCAGCAGGGCCGGATGTTCTGCCAGAACGAAACCGGCATCCTCATCAAGGGCGGCCTGCGCCCGGGGGAATACCGGCTGGCGGGGGACGTGTCCAGCCAGTTTATCAGCGGGCTGCTGTTTGCGCTGCCGCTGATGATGGGGGACAGTTCCATCACCATCACCCCGCCCTTTGAGAGCCGCAGCTATGTGAACCTGACCCTGGCCGCGCTGGCGGATTTCGGGGTGAAAGCCCGGTTTGTGCCGGATGAACAGCTGCCCCAGGGGGCGGCCGCCCGGCTGGAGGTGCCCGGCAACCAGCGGTACCAGAACCGGGAATACACCGTGGAGGGCGATTACAGCCAGGGCGCGTTTTTCGCCATGCTGGGCGCGCTGCGCGGAGATATCACGGTGGAGGGCCTGGCCCCGGCCAGCGGCCAGGGGGACGCGGCCATTCTGGAGATTTTGCAGCGGTGCGGCGCCCGGTTCACCCGCACCGGCGACGCGGTGCAGTTTGCGAAAAGCGAGCTGACCGCCGTGGAGATCGACCTGGCAGACTGCCCGGATCTGGGCCCCATCCTGATGGTGCTGGGGGCCTTCTGCAAGGGCAAAACGGTGATCCGCAACGCGGGCCGTCTGCGGCTGAAAGAAAGCGACCGGATCGCCGCCATGGAGCAAGAACTGCGCCGGTTCGGGGTGCAGATCCGCAGCACCGAGGATACCGTGACCATCGCGGGCGGGCCGCTGGTGATGCCGGGCGAAGTGCAGGGCCACAACGATCATCGGGTGGTCATGGCGCTGACGGTGGCCGCCCTGGCGGCCCAGCTGCCGGTGCGGATTCACGGAGCCGAAGCGGTGGCCAAAAGCTGGCCCGCGTTCTTTGACGTGGTGCGCAGCCTGGGCGTGCCGGTGGCGGAAGAAGAATAAACGGAAACGAGGGGTGCGGTATGGAAAAGCGGTTTCTGATCGTGGGCCTGGGCCTGCTGGGCGGACGGTACGCCATGGGCCTGGCCCGGGCGGGGTTCTGTGTGGACGGGGCGGATACCGACCCGGCCGCCGTGGCCTATGCCCTGGAAAAAGGCTATATCCGGCAGGGCCGCTGCGGCGACCACGCTGATCTGGCCCGCCAGGCCGATGTGGTGGTGCTGGCGCTCTACCCGGCGGCACAGCTGGAATGGGTCAGAACCTACGGCCCGGTGCTGAAGCCCGGCTGCCTGATCACCGACGTGGCGGGCGTCAAGCGGGGCATCATCGAGCCGGTGCAGCAGGCGCTGGGGGATACGGTGGAGTTCATCGCCTGCCATCCCATGGCGGGCAAGGAGGTCAGCGGCATCCGCAACAGCCATCTGGTGGAGTTCACCCCCGCCAACTTTATCATCACCCCCACCTCCCGCAACACCCCGGAGGGCATCGCTTTTGCCAAGCGGCTGGCGGCGGCGCTGGGGTTTGCCCATGTGAGCGTGCTCACCCCCGAGGAGCACGACCGGATGATCGGGTATGTGAGCCAGCTGACCCACGCCATCGCGGTGAGCCTGATGTGCGCCTCGGACAACGGGCATCTGAATGAGTATACGGGCGATTCGTTCCGGGACCTGACCCGGATCGCCCGGATCAATCCCACCATGTGGAGCGAGCTGTTTCTGCGCAACCGGGATAACCTGACCGCCGAGATCGACCAGTTCACCGCCGCGCTGACCCAGCTGCGGGGGTATCTGGAAGCGGGCGACGCGGCGGGGCTGGAGGCGATGTTCCGGCTGAGCAGCCAGCGCCGCGCCGCCTTTGACAAGAAGCCGGAGGTGTAAGCCATGCCCCGAAAGGAAGGCCAGAAAGGCAAGCTGCTGGCGCTGCTGCGGCTGTTTGAGCGGCGCACCGATCCGGAGCACCGGCTGTCGGTGCCGCAGCTGATCCGGGAGCTGGAAAAGCAGGAGATCCCCACCGAGCGCAAAAGCCTGTACAGCGATATCGAAACGCTGCGGGACGCGGGCTATGACATCGAGCAGCAGCGGGGCCGGGGCGGCGGGTATTACCTGGCGGAACGGCAGTTCCAGCTGCCGGAACTGAAACTGCTGGTGGACGCGGTGCAGGCCAGCCGGTTTCTCACCCGCCGCAAGTCGGAGCAGCTGATCCGCAAGCTGGAGGGTCTGGCCAGCGAGCACCAGGCCCGGCAGCTGCAGCGGCAGGTGGCGGTGAGCGGACGGGTCAAGACCATGAACGAGAGCATCTATTATCTGGTGGACGAGCTGCACACCGCCATCGCCCAGAACAGGATGGTCACGTTCCAGTATTATGACTGGGACATGGAAAAGAACCGGGTGCTGCGGCACGACGGGCAGCTGTACCGGGTAAGCCCCTGGGTGCTGGCCTGGGAGAACGAAAACTATTACCTGATCGGCTGCACCGGTACCGGCGAGGAGTGCGTGGTGCGCCATTACCGGGTGGACAAGATGACCCGCCTGACCATCGTGAAGGCCGACCGGCAGGGCCGCAAGCTGTTTGAGGAGTTTGATCCGGCGGCCTATGCCCGGCGCACCTTCGGGATGTTCGGCGGGCCGCAGGCCAAGGTGCGGCTGCGCTGCGCCGCCCGGCTGGCGGGGCCGGTGCTGGACCGGTTCGGCATGGATGTGACCCTGCTGCCCCAGCCGGACGGGGAGCATTTCGACGTGTGGGTGGACGCGGTGCTCAGCCCGCCGTTCTGGGGCTGGGTCTGCGGATTCGGCGGCGATATCCAGGTGCTGGACCCGCCCGAAGCCCGCACCGCCCTAGCCCGGCTGGCCGCCACCATGACGCAGCAGTACGGCGAGGCGGAATAGGGCCAATCTGGGGGGACAACGTCCCCCCAGACCCCGGAAATCAGGGCCAAATATATTTGGCCCTGGGGAAATTATAAAAGACAAGGCCGGTGCGTATTCCGTGTACGCACCGGCCTTGATGTTATTTTATCCTGAGGGCCAATGTATTGGCCCGACAAATGGGGGGCTGGGGGACTGGTCCCCCAGATTGGCCTTATTCCGTAAACCGGACGGTCAGCGTGCCCATGTCCACCGACAGGCGGTACTGGATGGGGGCGTTGCTGTCGATGGCCAGGCTGCTGTCGGCGCCGCTGATCGAGCGGTCACCCACCGTCAGGGTACCCATACCGCAGCTGCCATCCAGGCCGTAGCGTTCCGGTTCCGGGGTGGTCACGGTCAGGCTTCCCATACCGCAGTCCGCGGTCAGGCTGCCGGCCAGCGTGCCGGACACCGTGGTCTCGCCGCTGTCGCAGTGCAGCGCCGTGTCCCCGGCCACGGTCAGGTTTTTGGCGGTCAGGGTTCCCAAATCACAGTCCAGCTCCGCGCCGTCCGCCGTCACATCGGTCAGGGTCATCATGCCCAGGCCGCATTCCCCGGTCAACGTTCCGGCGGTCAGGTTTTCCGCCGTCAGTTCGCCCATCCCGCATTCCAGTTCCGCGGCGCCGCGCACCGTGATTCCCGTCAGGGTCACGCCGCTCATGCCCGCATCCACCTGCAGCGATCCGGTCACCAGATCCCGGACATTCAGGCTGCCCAGCCCGATGGACAGTTCCAGGGTTTCCAGCTCCAGCCCGGCGGGCACCTCCAGCGTCAGCCGCGCATTGCGCACCGTATGCCCGGCGATCCCCGGCTCCCGGCTGTCGATCACCAGCCGCCCGTCCTCCCCGGAAACCGCATACAGTTCCGGATGGGTGGCGGTCAGGTTCCAGCCTTCCCCGGGGCGCACCGTCACCTCCGCCAGCCCGCCGTCCAGCTCCAGCCCGGTGAATGTTCCGTCCGGCAGCGGAACAGTCTGTTCCTGGCGATCCTCGCCGCCGGTCAGCACCCAGTCGTTGGCATCCTGCCCGGCGGGCATGTACCGCAGCCCGTCCGGCGTAGGCTGGAACGAGCCGAACTGCCCGCCCAGGCACAGCCCGATGGCCCCGGTCAATACCGCCAGCATCAGGCATACCGCGCCCAGTGCCAGCAGTGCCCGTGTCAAACCGCGCATATCAGTCCCCTCCTTTCACCGCCCGGCGCAGGGAGGCCCATGCCCGGGCAATACCCTGCCCTGCCGCGCGCAGCAGCCGGCCCAGCGCCCGTATCAGCGCCGGGATTCCCCGGCCGCAGACCGCCCAGCCCAGTGCCAGCAGCAGGAATCCGATCCCCATCGAGGCCAGGCAGTTGGCCAGACCCACCAGCGTGTTGGGCAGGTCGGCGGCCAGGCCCGGCAGGCTCATCACAGCAAAAACCCCGCCCACAAACAGGCAGATGACACCCGCAAGCACCACCGACAGCAAAACCCCCGCCAGCCCCACAAAGATCCCGATCACACCGGCCAGCGCGCTTACCACCACCGCCAGAATACTCAGCCAGACCGGGCTGGTCACCAGCAGCAGGATCCACCACAGCATCGTGCGCCCCGCCCCGGCCGGGGCGGGCTGTGCCGCCGCGTCGGTTCCGGTACAGGCCGCCGTGTCCGGCGCAAGGCCCCGGATGCGAAGCGGCGCGGGTTCCGGCGCGGGCGCGCCCGGGGCCGGTTCCGCCCGGCTGCCCGGCACGTTGGCCCGGATGATCGCCGCCACCCGGGCCGGGCTGCCCAGCTCCGCCAGCACCTGCTGTTCCTGTTCCGGGCCCGCGTCCCGCAGGTATTCCTCGTAATACCGCACCGCTTCCCGGCGTTCTTCCTCGGTCACGTCCGCCAGCATGTCGTTCAGCTGACGCAGAAATTCCGCACCCGTCATATGTTCTCCTCCTCCCCCAGCAAAAGCCGGTCAATGCTGCGGCGGTAATCCCGCCATTCCCGGCGATAGTCGGCCAGGCGCTGCCGCCCCGCCTCGGTCAGCCGGTAATACCGCCGGTTGCGCCCGGCAAATTCCTGGTCGTAGGTATCCAGACACCCGTCCTTCTGCAATCGGCGCAGCACCGGATACAGGGTGCTCTCGCTTACCACCATCACCGCCCGCACTTCCTGGGTGATCTTGTAGCCGTAGGTGGGCTCCTGCGCCACGATGCTCAGCACCAGCGCATCCATCAGCGCTGCCCCGGTGTTAAAAGCCATCCCCCCGCCGTCCTTTCCGGTTGATATTGTATCTCTGCCAATACTATACAACGTATAATATTAATTGTCAATATAGTATTGGGCCAATATGGGGGACAACAAGGGCTGCGGGCGCAACAACGATGCGCCCGCCCGGCTACGCCGACCGCCCTGCCGGTCTGGGTCTCCACCGGAGACCCAGCCGCTTCGCGGACCCGGACCCCCCATACCCCCTGAAATCATGGCCGGAATACTCCGGCCATAGGGGTGAATAAAGTGCAAGGCCCGCGCTGGCAGAAAACCGTTAGCGCGGGCCTTACTTTTTACACAATATCCCCATGGCCAAATGTGTTTGGCCATGATTTCCGGGGTCTGGGGGGACGTTGTCCCCCCAGATCGGCTTAATCTTACCCTTCGCCGTTCATCGTCCGGCCCAGGTTCTTTTCGGCGGCCACACGGGCCTCGGCGGCGCGGGCCACCTGTTCCTCGTCGGCGGGCTGCATCACCGCGATCAGCGCCTTGGTGGGAATCCCCATCCCGGTAAACATCGCCTCGTGCTCGGTGCGGATGTTCCAGTCCGGCTCATCGGCGTGCAGATCCCGGGTCATCCACCGGATCCGGAACCCCGCCTCCTCAAAATAGGCCAGGCTGTCCTCAAACAGGCCGTCGTCGTCGGTCTTGAACCAGATCTCCGCCCCCGGCGCCAGGAATTTCCGGTACAGCGCCAGCTGCCGGGAATGGGTCAGCCGGTGCTTGCGGTGCCCCGTTTTTTTGTCCCAGGGATTGCAGAAATTGATGTAAATGCGGTCCACCGTATCCTCGGGCGCAAAGGCGTTCAGGATCCGTTCGATATCCAGGCTCATGATCTGCACGTTGTCCGCCGGGATGCCCGCCTCGGCATAGGCGGCCTCCAGCTTGCGCTTGGCCAGAATCAGCACCTTGTCGGTGATGTCGATGCCCAGATAGTTGTTCTCCGGATGGCGGGACGCCAGCTGGGACAAAAATCCCCCCTTGCCGCATCCCAGTTCCAGATGCAGCGGCTGCCCGGGCCGGGCAAATACCTCGTGCCAGTGCCCCCGGTTGGCCATCGGGTCATGGGCGTGCAGAGGGCTGGCCAGCAGTTCCGGCCGGGCGTAGGGTTTGAATCGCATCCGCATAGATGGGTTTTCCTCCGTTTACTTGTTACTTGTTGAAAAGTTCGGCGAACCAGGCTTCCACCCGGGCATACTCCCCGTGCAGGCTGCCCTGCGCCAGCGGCGGCCGTCCGCCGCCCCGGCCGTCAAATTCCGCGTTCAGATTCCGGCACAGGCCGTTCACATCCCCGCCTTTCCAGACCAGGGCGTAGTGCAGGGTATCCCCCTCTCCCGGGCTGAACACCGCGCAGGGCCGGTCGGTGCGCTGGGCCATGGCCAGGGCGCAGCGGCGCAGGTCATCCCCCGCCAGATCCGGCAGACACTGGCAGACCGCCTCGTCCGGGCCGATCTGCGCCGCCAGCAGACTGAACCAGGCATTGCGGGCCTCGGCCAGCTGCACCCGCAGCCGGGCCGCCTGTACCGCCTGCCGCTCCACCGCCTGGTACAGCCCCTCCGCCGGGGCGCTCAGCAGCGCGCCGATGGCGTGGGCCTGTTCGGCCTGATCCTGCACCCAGGCAAACGCCCGGCCGCCGCAGGCCACCGCCAGCCGCACCCCGCCCTTGTAGGGCTGGGCGCTGAGAATCTTGATCAGCCCCACCTGCCCCGACCGGGCCAGGTGGGTGCCGCAGCAGGCGCAGCAGTCCGCGCCCGGCACCGTCACCAGCCGCACCGGGCCCTCCAGCGCCTTTTTGCTGCGGTACTCGGTGGCCGCCAGGGTGTCCGCGTCCGGCCAGGCACAGTCCACCGGCACGTCCCGGCGGATCGTTTCGTTGGCCAGGCGCTCCGCCTCGGCCAGCTGCTCCGGGTTCAGGGGCTTGTCCATGTCCATCCGCACCGTGTCCGCCCCGATGTGGAACCCCACGTTGTCGGTGCCGAACAGCCGGTGCAGCGTGCCGCTCAGGATATGCTCGCCGGTGTGCTGTTCCATGTGATCCAGCCGCCGGGGCCAGTCAATGACCCCCTCCACCGTCTCCCCCACCGGCAGCGGCCGGTCGGCGGTGTGCACCACACGGCCCTCCCGCTCGTGCACGTCCAGCACCCGGGCCATGCCCAGGGTACCGGTATCGGCGGGCTGACCGCCCCCCTCCGGGTAAAAGGCGGTGGCGTCCAGGGTCACGGCCCAGGCGTCCCCCGCCGGCTCGCAGCCGGTCACCCGGGCGGTGAACCGGGTCAGGAACGGGTCCGCGTAGTACAGCCGGTCGTCTTTCACAGGATGACCTCCATGCCGATCTTCTGGGGTACCAGGCCCCGCGCCTCGTAGAATTTCCGGGCGCTCTTGTTGCAGCTCCACACGTTCAGGGTCACGTTGTAGCAGCCGTGCTGCCGGGCAAAATCCAGCACCGCGTCGTACAGCAGGGTGCCCACATGCTGCCCCCGGCAGGCCTCGTCCACACACAGGTCGTCGATGTACAGGGTGCGGATATCGGTCATGATGTTGTCGTTGACAAACTGCTTGAACACGCAGAACGCGTACCCCTGCACCAGATCCTGTTCGTTTACCGCCGCCAGCACCGGGCGGGTATCGTCCGCCAGGATCTCCAGCAGCTGTTCGTCGGTATACTTGCGCTGACCCGCCTTGAACAGGTCCGGCCGGCCCTGATGATGCACCTCGGCCACCTGCCGCAGCAGCTCATGCAGACGGGGCAGATCCCGGGGCGCGGCCCGGCGTACCGTCGGTTTGGAATCGGTCATTTCCCATCTCTCCCTCGTGTAAAACTTGGCGGCGCGGTTTCCCGTCCGCGCCGGTGTTTCTATTATACGCCCGGATGGGCGGCTTGTCCACGTCCGCCGCCGCGCAAAACAGTGGAAAACCGCGCGCGCCCGCGCTATAATAGGAGTACACAACACCCGAAGGAGAGTGTGAGCAATGCGGCAATGCGGTATCCTGATGCCGGTTTCGGCCCTGCCGGGGGCCCACGGGATCGGCAGCCTGGGCCGGGAGGCCCGGCAGTTTGTGGATTTTCTGGCGGCGGCGGGCCAGCAGGTGTGGCAGATCCTGCCCTTGAGCCCCACCGGCTACGGGGACAGCCCCTACCAAAGCTGTTCGGCCTTTGCGGGCAACCCCTATTTCATTGATCTGGACATTCTGCGCGGGCAGGGCCTTCTGACCGAGGCGGAATGCGCCCCGCTGCCCGCCGGGCGGGTGAACTACGGGCTGCTGTACACCACCCGGCTGGCGGTGCTGGAACGGGCCTGGCAGCGATGGCGCACCCTGCGGCCGGTGCCCGGGTACGAGACCCCCTACCCGGACGACTGGTACCGGTTTTGTTTTGCCAACGAGGCCTGGCTGGACGACTACGCCCTGTACATGACCATCAAGGAGACCCACGGCATGGCGGCCTGGCCCGCCTGGCCGCTGCCGCTGCGCCGCCGGGACCCCGAGGCGCTGGCGGCGTTCCGGGCCGAGCAGGCCGACCGGATCGAGTTCTGGAAATTTGTGCAGTACCTGTTCGACGGCCAGTGGCGGGCGCTGCGCCGGTACGCCAACGACAAGGGCGTACAGATCCTGGGGGATATCCCCATCTACGCGGCGGCGGATTCCGCCGATGCCTGGGCCGGGCGGGAGCTGTTCGAGACCGACGAGGACGGCGCCCCGGTGCGGGTGGCGGGCTGTCCGCCGGATTATTTCAGCGCGGACGGCCAGCTGTGGGGCAACCCGCTGTACAACTGGGCGTACCACAAGCAGACCGGCTATGCCTGGTGGAAACGCCGCCTGCGCCACGCGCTGGAATTGTACGACATTGTGCGGATCGACCATTTCCGCGCCTTTGATACCTACTATGCCATCCCGGCCGACGCGCTGACCGCCCGTACCGGCAGGTGGGAGCAGGGCCCGGGGCTGGACTTTTTCCGGGAAATGGAGCGGGCGTTCGGGCCGCAGCTGCCCATCGTGGCGGAGGATCTGGGCGAGTTGTTCGACAGTGTGCGTCAGCTGCTGCGGGACACCGGCCTGCCGGGCATGAAGGTATTGCAGTTTGCCTTTGGCGGCGGGGCGGAGAACGAGTATCTGCCCCATAACTATCCGGAGAACTGCGTGGTGTATCCGGGCACCCACGACAACACCACCACGGCCCACTGGCTGGCCACCGCGCCGAAAGCGGAAACGGCCATGGCCCGGGCGTATTTCGGCCTGAATACCCGGGAGGGCCTGACCGAAGGGTTTATCCGGGGCGCGCTGGCCAGCCCGGCGCGGCTGGCGGTGATCCCGCTGGCGGACTGGCTTGGCCTGGGCGCCGAGGCCCGGATCAACACCCCGGGCCGCCTGATGGCGGAAAACTGGAGCTGGCGCTGCGAGGCCCGGGCACTGACCGGGGCACTGGCGGCCCATATCCGGGAAAAGTGCGCCCTGTTCGGCCGGTGCGAGCCGGCCCCGGCCCCGGCGGCGGAGGAGCCGAAGCCCGAACCGGAGAAGAAAACCTCCGCGGCCCCGGCCAGGCCCGCCGCCAAGGCGGCGCCCAAGGCCAAGGGACGCAGTACCGCCCGCCGCAAGGTGACCTGAACATACCGTGAACGCCCGCGCAAAACCCGGCCGGTTTTTGCGCGGGCGTTTTTCTGCGCATAGCGGCGGGGCGCGGTGGGCATACTGTCCCCAACGGCCCGAAATCGGGCGAAAGGGGGAAGTAAACCATGAAACAGGAAAACGTAAGCGACAACGAAGCCTTGCTGCAGGAGATCGTGCGCAATACCGAGATGGGCAAGAATGCCCTGGCGCAGCTGATGCCCTATGCCCAGGACCGGGAGTTCCGGGCGCGGATGCTCAAGCAGCAGAAGGAATACCGGCGCCTGAACCAGAAGGCCCACACCGCGCTGGCGGCCTGCGGGGCCGAAAGCCGGGGCCAGGGCGTAATGGCCAAGACGATGGCGAAGGCGGGTATCAAGGGCCGCACCATGATGGATCATTCCACCGGGGCGCTGGCGCAGATGCTCACCGAGGGCAGCAACCAGGGTGTCATGGACGTGGTCAAGGCGTGCAACGCCTACCCGCAGGCCAGCACCGGCGCCAAGGAAATGGCGGACGAGCTGCTGCGGTTCCAGGAGGCCAGCGCCGAGATGTACAAGGCGTATCTGTAAGGTCTGAGACAAACGGAAACGTTTGCCCTGATTCCGGGGGGCCGCCCTTTACAGGGCGGCTCTTTTTGCGTTATCATACAGACAGAGAGCCGCGCCGGGCCGGGGTACCCCCGCGGGAAAGGAGTGTTTGCACGTTATGGAAAAACATCCCGCCGGGGCTGCCCAGCCGAATCTGGGTACCGAGCCGGTAGGCCGTCTGCTGTTCAAGCTGGCGCTGCCCGCCATCACGGCCCAGGTGATCAACCTGCTGTACAATATGGTGGACCGGATGTACATCGGCCATATTCCGGATACCGGCCCCGCCGCGCTGACCGGCATGGGGGTGGCGATGCCGGTGATCATGATGTTTTCGGCCTTTGCGGCGCTGGTGAGCATGGGCGGCGCGCCCCGGGCCTCGATCTTCATGGGCAAGGGCGACAAGCCTATGGCGGAGCGGATTCTGGGCAACTGCACCGCCGCCATGCTGGTGCTGAGCGTGGTGCTTACGGTGGCGTTCCAGCTGTGGGGCAAGCCGGTTCTGTGGCTGTTCGGCGCCAGCGAAGCCACCATCGGCTATGCCTGGAGCTACATGCGCATCTATTCCATGGGCACGGTGTTCGTGCTGCTGGCGCTGGGGCTCAACGCCTTTATCAACGCCCAGGGTTTTGCCCGGATGGGGATGTTCACGGTGCTGATCGGCGCGGTGTGCAACATCGTGCTGGACCCGATCTTTATCTTTGTGTTTGATATGGGGGTGGCCGGGGCGGCCTGGGCCACCATTATTTCCCAGGGCATCTCCTGCATATGGGTGGTGGCCTTTCTGTGCGGCAGAAAGACCTACCTGCGTATCCGGCTGTCCAATCTGCGGATCGCCCCCTCGGTGCTGCTGCCCTGCATCGGGCTGGGTGTGTCGCCGTTTATCATGCAGATGACCGAAAGCGCCATCTCGGTATGCTTCAACACCAGTATGCGCACCTACGGCGGCGACGACGCGGTGGCCGCCATGACGGTGCTGGTCAGCGTGATGCAGTTTTCCATGCTGCCGCTTACCGGTCTGAGCCAGGGATGCCAGCCCATCGTCAGCTACAACTACGGCGCGGGCAACGAGGCCCGGGTGGCCAAGGCGTTCCGGCTGCTGCTGACCTGCGCGCTGACCTATTCCATCAGCCTGTGGGCGCTGTGCCTGGTGCGGCCCGGGGTGCTGGTGGCCATCTTCCTGGATCAGCCGGAACTGTCCGCCTATGCCCAGCGGTGCCTGCGGGTGTTCATGAGCGGGTCGCTGTTCTTTGGCGCGCAGCTGGCCTGCCAGCAGACCTTTGTGGCCCTCAGCCGCGCCAAGATCAGCGTGTTCCTGGCCCTGCTGCGCAAGGTGATCCTGCTGATCCCCCTGATCTATATCCTGCCCGCCGCGCTGCCGGTGAACAAGGTGCTGGCGGTCATCCTGGCCGAGCCGGTGGCCGACCTGACCGCCGTCACCGTCACCACCACCACCTTCGCCATAGCCTTCCGCCGCATCCGCGCCGAGATGCGCCGGCGGGCAGGGCAGGTGAAATAGGCCAATATGGGGGGATAGAACCTATCCCCCCATACCCCCCGGAAATCATGGCCGAATACATTCGGCCATAGGGAAAAATACAATAGAAGGCGCGCGCCAAACCCAAAAGGTTCAGCGCGGGCCTTGCTGTATAGTATCCCCGCGGGACGGAGTATTCCGTCCCGCTGTTTCCGGGGGGCATGGGGGGAATCGTTGATTCCCCCCATATCAGCCTTATACGATCTCGACCTTCTTCATGACCACGGGGGTGAGGGGCTTGTCGCGGTAATCGGTGGGCACATTGGCGATCTCGTCCACCACCTCGATGCCGGAGGTCACATGGCCGAAGGCGGCGTAGCTGCCGTCCAGATGGGGGGCATTCTCATGCATGATGAAGAACTGGCTGCCGGCGCTGTCGGGATGCTGGGCGCGGGCCATGCTGATCACGCCGCGGGTATGCTTGATGGGGTTGGCCACGCCGTTGGCGGAAAACTCGCCCTTGATATGCCAGCCCGGGCCGCCCATACCGGTTCCGTCCGGGCAGCCGCCCTGGATCATGAAACCCGGGATCACCCGATGAAAGGTCAGCCCGTCGTAAAAGCCTTCCTTCACCAGCTTTTCAAAATTCTCCACCGTGATGGGGGCCGCCTTGGCGTCCAGCTCCAGCTCGATGACCTTACCGTTTTCCATGGTGATACGTACCATATTCTGTTTCTCCTTGTCTTGTATTGTCCGGGCCCTGCCCGGCGTGTTCCGTCTTTTACAGCCGGGTCAGCATATCCGCCACAATGGCGGTGGCGGTGGACACATAGCTCTCGATGCTGAACTGCTGCACCACCAGCTTTTCCCGGCCGGCTTCGTCGGCGTTGTCGCTCATGGCGCGCAGCACCACGCAGGGTACCCCGTTGCGCCTGGCGATCTGCATCACCGCCGCGCCTTCCATCTCCACGCAGTCCGGATGCACCCGGGCCGCGATGTCCGCCTTGGACGCGCTGTCCCCGATAAACCGGTCGCCGGTGGCGATCTTGCCCGCGATGGCCTTTACGCCCAGCTTGCCGCAGGCGGCCAGCGCCGCCTCCACCAGGGCCGGATCGCCCGGATACTCGGTCAAAAACGGCGCGCTCTGGCTGATCATGGAATCCTCCGCGTCGTGGTACACCACCGTGCGGCCCACCACCACGTCGCCGATGCCGATCTCGCTGCTCATGTTGCCCGCAATGCCGGAGAAGATCACGTGATCCGCCCCGTACCGGGTGATCAGCACCTGCACGGTGGCGGCCGCGTTGGCCTTGCCCATGCCCGCGCAGCACACGATCACCTGTTTATCGCCCAGCGCGCCCTTGTGGTACTCCACCCCGGCGTAGGTTTCCACCTCCACGCCGGTCAGCCGCGCGCACAGCTGGGCCACCTCGTCGGGCATGGCGCCCAGAATCCCGTATACCGCCATCTGCGCGCCCTCCTTATACATTGAACAGGAACTCAATGATGTCCCCGTCCTGCACCACATACTCCTTGCCCTCGGTGCGCTGCAGGCCCTTGGCCTTCACGTTGGCCATGCTGTAGCCGCAGGCGGCAAAATCCTCGTAGGCCACCACACTGGCCCGGATGAAGCCCCGCTCGAAATCCGAGTGGATCTTGCCCGCCGCCTGGGGCGCCCGGGTGCCCCGCTTGATGGTCCAGGCGCGGCATTCCTTCTTGCCGTCGGTCAGGTAGCTGATCAGGCCCAGCAGGGTGTAGCTGGCCTTGATCAGGTTGTCAAGACCGGTGGCGGTGATGCCCATCTCCGCCAGGAACGCCTTCTTCTCCTCCGCGTCCAGATCCGCGATATCCTCCTCGGTCTTGGCGCAGATGGGAATGCACTGGGCGCCCTCCGCCGCGGCCAGCTGGCAGACCGCCTGATAATGGGGGTTCTGATCCATGCCCTCCATCAGGTCGTCCTCGCTCATGTTGGCGGCGTAGATCACCGGCTTGGCGGTCAGCAGACCCATCTCCTTCACCAGCTTCTGCACGTCCTCGTCCGCGTCCTCCAGCGAGAAGGTGCGGGCGTTCTTGCCCTCGCCCAGATGGGCGGCCAGATCCTCCAGCCAGGCGGCGGCCGCGGCGGCCTTCTTGTCGCCGGTCTTGCCCGCTTTGGCCAGCCGGGCGGCCCGGTTCTCCACAACCTCCAGGTCGCTCAGGATCAGCTCGGTGTCGATGGTCTCGATGTCCCGCAGCGGGTCCACCTTGCCCTCCACGTGCACAATGTCGGTGCCCTCAAAGCAGCGCACCACATGCACGATGGCGTCGCATTCCCGGATGTTGCCCAAAAACTTGTTGCCCAGGCCCTCGCCCTTGGACGCGCCCTTTACCAGGCCCGCGATGTCCACGAACTCCACGATGGCGGGGGTCTTTTTGTCGGTTTCCCAGATCTCGGCCAGCTTGTCCAGCCGTGCGTCCGGCACCGGCACGATGCCGGTGTTCGGGTCGATGGTGCAGAAGGGATAGTTGGCCGCCGCCGCGTTGCGGGTGCTGGTGATGGCGTTGAACAGGGTGCTCTTGCCCACGTTGGGCAGGCCCACAATACCTAATTTCATAGTTCGATCTATCTCCTTAATTTTTGGCTTAGTTACGCGGTTTTGCGATTTTCTGGCGAGTGTTTCTACACCATTTTTACACCATTTTTCGCTTTTTTAGGCCGCGCTGTCAGGGTTTTTGCTGTTTCCATTCCTCTCACCCTGTTCTGAGGGGGTAATTGTCTGCTGACCTTGCTCAAATTGCCGGACACCTGCTACCAGGGATTCATCCGTTACATGAACATACCGATCCATGGCAGTCTTGATGCTTGCATGGCCCAAAAGTTTCTGGAGTGTCTTGGGCGGCATCCCGCGCTCGATGGCCCGGGTGGCATAGACGGCTTTCAGAATATCGTATGCACGGGTGGTCAAAGGGATGGTTCGATAGCTGGACACGGTTTTAGGTGGCCCGGCTCGCCAATCTTTTTGATTGTGCCTGAACTCAAGCGTTTTATTGACAGTTAGAGTCCGTTTTTTCCGGTCGATGGCGTCCCAGGTCAACCCAATCATCTCGCCTGTGCGTAGGCCAGTTTCCAGAATGAGTGCGTATTGGTAGAAATTGTGAGAGCTTCGGGCAGCGTCTAAAAATTTCTCCTGTTCTTCAACCGTAAGATAGTGGATATCATCCACGGCCCGCACGGGTTTTGTGTATCGCACTCCATCCATCGGGTGGGAATCAATCATTTGGTTCATCTTGGCCGATTTGAACATACTGCCCATGGCGATATATGCCTGCCGGATCGTGGAACCGGCATATTTTGCCTCCATGCGATTCAACACGATTTTGCAGTGCATGGGCTTTACATCGACCGGCCGCATATCATCAATGATGGGTTTGATGTTGAGTTCAAAGCGATCCCTGTAATTGCGCTTGGTATTGGGGGAAAGGCCCTGCAGGAGTTCTGCTTGCCAAAACTGAAACCACTCAGTTACCGTCATGTCCGGGGAGGTAAGCACCTTTCCGTGCTTATCTTGATAGCGGGCATCCTCCAACCAATTCCGTGCTTCTGGGAGGGTGGCGAAATAGCCATCCTGGCGTTTTCCACTCCTGTTTACAAACCTTGCGTAGTATTGACCATCCTTTCACTGGCAAATGCCTTTTCCGCATTCTATGCCTTTCAGATTTTTGCCCATAATATTGACCCCTTTTCCAATTGCAGAAAAAGAGCCAGTGCAACACGCTAAATTATACCACAATGAGTACTTTTTCTCAAGGTACAGCGGGCGCTCTGACTGCTCTTTTATATGGTCAGCATCTTATTCAGATACTCCTCGAATTCTTTTCTCTTGACCAGTCTTTTCGCGCCAACATAAAGCACGAACGGGCAGTTTGGCTGCCGCAGGAGTTGGTCGATTTTATTGATGCCGATGTTACTGTATTCAGCGGCTTCTCGAATGGTCAAGGTCACTTTCAGATGAATCGGTACTTTTTCACAGGAATTATCCATAGTTACACCTCTTATGGTTAGGTAAGAAACAGATCGCGTATATGAAATGATTTCAAATTTATAGCTATCCTATGATCCGTAGCTAGCAGATCCATAAACCAATGTTTCCCGCATTCTTATGCCGAGCCGGTCGATGCGGTGATGCGTCCAGACCGGAAGTACCATTATTACCTTCTGCGTCCTCGCGTTATATGGTAGCAATCCATATATCAGAGCACCAGAGCTGCTTGCCGGGCAGATGGGCCGCTATTCAGAAGGGGAAGTTATAGGAAGCTCTTTTTATTCTCTTTTCAAGGTGCTGGGGTGCCTTCACAATGTAAGAACAATCGAAAAATGCCATTTCTACTGTATCTACCAAATTTTTTTATAAAAAAAGCCGCCCCTTGAATGAACCGCCCCAGATTGTGCAGACAGCACAAAAAGAGCCCCTGAGCAGGAATATTCAGTTTTAGCAGGAATGGCGCAGCGTCAGCGGCGCTATTCCTGTTTTGCTTTGGATGCGCTCGAAATTGTAAAAATGAATATAGCGATCAAGCATCTCGTTAGCTTCCAAGATGGTGGCCGGTTTGTGTCGGTAGATGTACTCGGTTTTGAGAATGGAGAAGAAATTTTCTGCCATTGCATTGTCATACGGGTTTCCACGTCTTGACATCGAAGGCGTAATGCCGTATTGTTGAGTCAGCTTGAAATATGCTTGCGAGGTGTATTGAAAGCCTTGGTCGCTGTGGAGCTGCAACTCTGCGGCGACCTTCTTTTTTCCTTTGCGGACTGCCTGGCGAATGGTGCCCAGCACCAGGTTCACTGTTTGCCGTGTTGCAGTCTTGTAGGCCACAATGCTCTTTTTGTTGTGTTTGGTTCATTGCAGTTTCAGACTACAACAAAAAATGAGATAGGCAACCCCTTTTAGGGGAAGTCTATCTCATTTTTTTCATTTTAGGCTATTTTGCAACAGCCCCTTCTGTGGTCGTTCCAAGGTAAACAGGTAGATGTCGGCAATCTTCTTCCCACAAATGCGAAGCACTCACCCTTCACCTGGAAAGCAAAAATTACCGGCCTACAGTCAGGCGACGGGCCAGGGCAATCAGGCGGCCTGCGCAGGCCCGCACGTCGGTTTCGGCCAGGCGGCCGTCGGCCAGGGCGGCCCGGATGTCAGCGTCATCATGGGGGTTGCCCGGCATGATGACGTCATTGCCAGCGGCGGCACAGCGCCAGGGTTCGCTGCCGTCATCGGGCACGGTGGTGTTCCAGTCCGACATGATGAGCCCGTCAAAGCCCCACTCGCCCCGGGCCACCACGGTGCACAGGTCGTAACTGTTGGCGGCCTGCACGCCGTTGATGCGGTTGTAGGAGGTCATCAGCGCTGCCGGGGCTGCCGTTTTGACGGCAATTTCAAACCCGCGCAGATAGATTTCCCGAAGGGCTTGCTCAGATACCCGGGCATCCACGCCCATGCGGTGATCCTCCTGGTTGTTGCAGGCAAAATGCTTGATGGTAACGCCGCGCGTCCCGTCTGCCTGGACGCCCCGGGTGACGGCGGCGGCCAGCGTGCCGGAAAGCAGCGGGTCCTCGGCATAGTATTCAAAGTTGCGGCCGCAGAGGGGGTTGCGCTGGATGTTCATGCCCGGCGCCAGCCAGAGGTCGATATGGAACTCTGCCATCTCGGCGGCGATGGCCCGGCCGAATTCCTCCATCAGGTCGGAGTCCCAGCTCTGGGCCAGGGCGGTGCCCACCGGGAAAGCTGTGCAGAACTGGTAGTAGGTGTCGGCGGTATCCAGATGCCGGGGCTCGTCCAGAAATCCGTTTTCCAGCGAACCCAGCACGCCGGTGGGAATGACTGAACCGTCGGCGGGGTCTACCTGGTAGCTCTGGCGAAGCCGCAGCCCGGCAGGGCCGTCCGCCATGATGAGAGAAGGCACCCCACGGCTGACTTCCAGCGCCTCGGAGGTTTCCCCGGCGGAACCGGGCACCCGGATGCCCGCAGACCCCAGCGTACTGGCGCCCTGGGTAATGTTGCCGTAGAGCATGGGTACCAGCTCCTCCACCGGGCCGTCGGCCATCGGCACGGGAGCCGGTACCGGCACCTCGTCAGACAACGGCGCAAAGGCAAAAACGGGAAGATCCAGCGCGGCCGCTGCCGCGGCTTTTTCAACGGCCAAAGCGCAGGGGCCCATCTCCTTAAAAGGATGCTGGACCGGGCAGATGGGATAGGTGATTTCCAACACCACGTCCTCCGCCACCGTCAGGTGGGCGCAGGGCACGGCTTCCGCCAGGCTGCCGCCCGCAAACAGGGTGTAGGTACCGGCCGCCACCACCCAGGCATTGCGGGCAGGCACAAATTCGGCCAGCTGTTTGGCGGGAATAACCACCGTTACGGGTTGACTTTCTCCGGGGGCCAGGGGACGGGTCTTGGCAAAACCGACCAGCCGCCGGTATTCCCGGGCGGTGCCGGTCTGGGGGCAGGCCGCATAGACTTGTACTACCTCCCGGCCGGTGAACCGGCTGCCGGTGTTGGTCACCGCCAGGTCCACCTCCACGCCGTGGTCCCCGGTGCGCAGGGCTGCAAAGCGGGTGGCAAAGGTAGTATAGGAAAGCCCATGGCCGAAGCCGAAGAGCGGCTCCACACCGAAACTGTCGAACCAGCGGTACCCTACATATAGGCCCTCGGTGTACAGTTCCTTTTCCAGGTCACCGTTGCAGGCACCGAAGGTGTCGGCGCAGGGGTAATCGCTATAGCGTTTGGCCCAAGTGGCGGTGAGCTTGCCTTCCGGTGTGGTGCGGCCCAGCAGCACATCCGCCACGGCGTTCCCTCCCTGTTGCCCCAGTTGGGAAAGCTGTACCACGGCGATGGGATGGCGGCGCCGGGCCAGCAGGTCAGTGAGTTCCACCGGACCCCCGGTGTTGATCAGCAGTACCAGGGGCAGACCGGCTTCGTCCAGGGTTTTCAGGTCCGCCTGTTCCCGGTCACTGAGCAGATAATCCCCCGCGGTGGGGGTACGGTCCTTGCCCTCGCCGGAAATACGGCTGATCACATATACGGCCGCAGAAGCCCCTGCCAGGTCCTGCAGCGTGACCGGGCGTCCCTGAGGCAATACAAAGGGATTGGCCGCATAGGCGTCAAAGGGGTTTTCCACGGTTTTGGCGTCTGTCAGGATTTTCTCTTTCCAGGCCAGGCGGGCTTGGTGGTAGAGGGCTTCGTAATAGTTGATCCAATCTTCACTGGTCAATGGGACCCCGGCGGCCTGGAGCCCTTCATAAATGGAAACGTTGGCCCGGTTATTCACATCTCCCGAACCGATACCGCCTTTTACGGTATGCCCGGCCCCGGCACCCAGCAAGGCCACAGAAGTTCCGGGCGTCAAAGGAAGCACGCCGTCGTTGCGCAAAAGGACGATGCCTGCCGCAGCTGCCTTGCGGGCAAGAGCGGCATGGGCGGTTTCCCGGGGGGAGGGGGCAGCTTGCAGACTGCCGCTGTAGGTATGGGTAATTTCCATGGTACAATTCCTCTCGAACAATGATTTCTGAACATGCAAAAAAACCGCCATAGCAAAGGACTACGACGGCTTTTCGCGCAACAGGAGAAAAAAGTGAAAAAGCAATTATTCCTTGACGCCACCCAGGGTGATGCCGGCAATGATGTATTTGGACAGCAGCAGGTAGACGATGATGATGGGCACAATGGCCACCGTGATCATCATGTAGATCTTGCCCATGTCGAAGTTCATGTAGTCGGCGCCGCGCAGCGTGGCGATTAGGATGGGAACGGTCATCTTGTCCTTGGACTGGATGATGAGGGCGGGAACGAAGTAGTTGTTCCAGGAACCTACAAAGGTGAAGATGGCCTGTACCGCCACGGCCGGTTTCATGATGGGCAGCACGATGCGGTTGAAGGTCACGAACTCACCGCAACCGTCGATGCGGGCCGCTTCCACCAGGGAAAGGGGCAGCGAGGATTCCAGATAGCTGTACATGAAGTAGAACACCGCAGGCGAAGCGATGGAGGGAATGATGAGGGGCAGCAGTGAGTCATACAGCCCGATGTTGGTCATCAACCGCAGGAACCCCATGGCGGTGACCTGGGTGGGCATGACCAGGATGGCCATGATGAAGGTGAAGGCTACCTTTTTCAGTTTGAACTGGTAGGCGTACAGGCCGTAGGCGGTCATAGCCGAGAAGTAGGTGCACAGCGCCGCCGAGCAGGTGGAGACAACGAGGCTGTTGAAGATGCCCTTGAACATGGGGAAGCTGCCGTCATTGGCTACGTTTTTCAGGTTTTCGAAAAAGTAGTTGCCGGGCAGCCAGGAAAAGCCTTTCTGCAGGTCGGCGTGGGAGCGGGTGGCATTGACCAGCAGGATGTAGAAGAAGAACAGGCACAGGAAGGACAGCACGATGAGCACTAGATAGGCGAGGATCGTTTCGCCCAGTTTATTCTTGGTATGTTTCATGCTTTGTGGCCTCCCTTACGTGTTTTCCGGCTTGCGTCCTTGTTGTCGCCGTTGGTCATGCGGTAAACAACAAAGCACAGGATACCGCTGACGATGAACAGGTAGACCGACAACGCGCCCGCCATGCCGTAGTTGCGGCTTTTCAGGTGGCTGTTCAGGAACATGATCAGTGTCATGGAGGTGCGGTCGGGGTTGCCCTGGCCATTGGTCAGGATCTGCGGCACGTCGAACATCTGCAAACCGCCGATGATAGAGGTGATAAGGGTATAGGCCAGGATGGGCCGGATCAGGGGCAGCGTGATGGAGAAGAACCGTTTGACACTGGTACAGCCGTCCAGTTCGGCAGCCTCAAAGATATCGGGGCTGATGCCCATGATGGCGGCCATCAGCATGATAGTGGTATTGCCGAACCACATCAGGAAATTCATCAGTCCGATGAGCGACCGGGTGCCGAAGGTAGTGCCCATGAAGTCGATGGGCGTGTCGGTCAGGCCGATGGACATGAGAATGGAGTTGATGGGACCGTTGGTGGAGAACAGGGCGAAGAACAGCATGGCAAAGGCCGAAGCCATGATCAGGTTGGGCAGGTAGATGACCACCTTGAAGAACTGCTTGCCGCGAATCTTCAGGCGCACATCGGTGAACCAGTTGGCCAGCAGCAGAGCGATGACGATCTGGGGCACAAAGCCGATGAGCCACAGGATCAGGGTGTTGCCGGCGTAGGCGATCATGTCGGAATTGAGCAGTTCGGCATAGTTTTC
>CALXAH010000011.1 GCA_944386225.1 uncultured Gemmiger sp. | reverse complement strand
ACAGAGCGGCAGTATGCTGAAGAACTGGGGGTATATCGTAATGCCATCCATGTTCGGAAAACTAAGATTCTCAAAAAACTGAAAAAACTTTTGGAATAATGTTGTGCAAACCTCTCACCCAACGGCAAAAAGGGTGAGAGGTTTTTTAATGACCTCTCACCGCACCTTGAAAACCGCATACCCATTCATCAAGCACATTCCCGCTTCTTTGGCGAAAGCCAAAGCCCGGACAGCGGCTGCGCGAGAATCTGCCAGGCAGAAACAGCAAGACACCACCGAAAAGAACGTATGAAGGTCTTTGGCTTGTTCTGTCTGGCAGGGAGCGAGAAACAGTCGGCTGTCAGTACCGGGTGGCTCCCGGTATCGGCCATGATCGGAAGCGGGGACAATGATACTCCCGTCCAGCCTAACGTCCGAGCGTTGAAGCGGCCCTGTCGCCGTGATCCGTCGCAGGCAATGGGGGCGGTTGCGTGAGAACCACGCGAGGGGTGAGATTCCCCGTGGAGCTGGTGAGCTGCCAGCCGTTTGATGACTTCCCACAGCAGTCCGGGGTGTCGAGGACAAATTGGATTGCTTTGAAATATGGCCGTGCAGCAGAGCAAGCAGAGAAATAAGAGGAATATTTATGTTTCCCCGGCCTTCCTTCTGCCCTGTTGTCCGGCCTCTACATAGGCGGCAAAGACCGTCTAAATTTCAACTGACAGATGTTTCGCCAAAGCTGATTCAAGATTACTACACCTATGAAATGCAGGTAAATCACCTGTCTGCAAACACTGTGATACATCGCCATGCTAACATTCGTAAAGCACTTCAATACGCCTTCAAAACGGGTCTAATTGACAGCAATCCCGCAGATCGAGTTGAGCGGCCCAAAAAGAAAAAATTTGTTGGAAGCACTTATAACGAAAAAGAATTGGAACAACTCTTTCATGTGGTTAAAGGTGATCCGATTGAACTGGCTGTGATTTTGGCCGCATTCTATGGCCTTCGCCGCAGCGAGGCTTTGGGCTTAAAATGGGATGCGATTGATTTCGAGAAAAAACAATTACTATTCGTCACGTTGTCACCGAAGCGTGTATTGACGGCAAAAGCGTTTTGATAGAAAAAGACCGCACTAAAACCAAATCCAGTTATCGCACATTGCCTCTCGTTCCCCCATTCGAAGAATTGCTTTACCGTCTGAGAGCAAGCCAAGCTGCAAACCGCAAGCTGTGTGGAAGTGCCTACTGTAAGCAGTATCTGGAATATATTTACGTCAATGAAATCGGAGAAATCGTAAAACCAGGCTATATTACACAGCATTTTCCTTTTGTTTTGGAGAAGAATAGCTTGAGAAGAATACGTTTTCATGATTTGAGGCATAGCTGTGCCAGTTTATTGTATGCAAATGGAGTAAGTCTCAAAGAAATACAAGAATGGTTGGGCCACAGCAATATTTCTACGACAGCCAATATTTACACGCATCTTGACTACAATTCAAAAATTGCTTCTGCCAATGCCATTCTCGGAATCTATCCAACCCAAAATGCCCCTGGCATCCAGGCATAAAAAAGCGCCGAAGCAAAACGAAGTTTGCTCCGGCGTGGTGCCGCTAACCGGGGTCGAACCGGTACGGAATCTCTTCCGAAGGATTTTAAGTCCTTTGTGTCTGCCTATTCCACCATAGCGGCAAATTTATTTTTTAGTAGGCTCCCCGATGCCCTTCCGGGAAACTGGAGGGACATCGTGGAGGTACATAAAAAACACAATCAATATTCTGTTTTGAGAAAGCCTGATTTCTACAAGGGTTTTCAAGCTGAGGGTATTGTGGGACGAACAGGATTTTAAGTCCCTTGCGTCTGCCAATTTCGCCACAGCGGCAAGCTGCATTTTTAATCATACAGGATTACAGCCGGCTTGTCAATTGCATTCCCGCAGCAAAAATGCTAAAATCAATAAGAATAATCCGCGGTTTCGGTTCGCCGAAAGCGGCATCACACCACAACCGGGAGGTTTCTTATGCGGTTTTCGTCGTCGGCGCTGGGGGCAGACCGCCGCCATGCCCGTTTTCTGCTTTTTGCGCAGGGCTGCCTGCTGGGCGCAGTGGCTTTTCTCTTAGTTTTCGGTATTTGTACACTGGACGTTACCTGGGACACATGGCTGCGGGGCGGCTTTATCGAAAAGGACTGTATCCAGCACTATACCGGATGGTTGTTCTACCGGGACGCGCCGCTTTCCCTGCCGCTGTGCGTATCGCCGGATGTAAACTGGCCCGATGGTTTAAGCGTTGCCTTTACGGATTCGATTCCTTTGTTTGCGGCAATTTTCCGTATTCTTGCGCCGCTTTTGCCTTCCGTATTCCAGTATTTCGGATGGTATGTACTTCTCTGCTTTTGCCTGCAGGGCGGCTTTTCCGCACTGCTGCTGGACCGGCTGCTGAAAAACCGGCCGGCAGTTCTGGTGGGCACCTGCCTGTTTGTCGTAAGCCCCATTATGGTGGAACGCGCCTTCCGCCATACCTCGCTCACGGCACATTTCTTAATTGTCTGGGCACTGTATTACTATGTGCGCTCAATACAGGAAGATCGGTATTTCTTCAAGGGCACGTTTGCGCTGAATGCGTTGGCCATCAGCCTGCACCCTTACTTTGTACCGATGGTCTACGCGATACTCTTCGCCATGCTGGTACAATACGCCCTGCGCCATCGTTGCTGGCTGCGTCCTGCCGCTTTTCTGCTGCTGAATTTCGCGGCAACGTTACTATCCGCCTGGGTGTTCGGCCTGTTTTCCGGTGTGCTCAGCGAAAGCAGCGGCCAACTGCTCTATGGCTATTTCGGCATGAATCTGAACGCGCTGTGGAACCCCACCAGCATTGGTACCACGACCTGGAGCCGTTTCCTGCCAATCCAGAATCAGGTACGAGGAAACTACGATGGCTTCAATTATTTGGGTCTTGGCGTTCTGCTGATGGCTGCCTGCGCCGCGGGAATCCGCATGATCCAGACAGTGCTCCGGCGCTGGTCACCCTGGAAAACCCTCCGGCGTCATGGCATCCTTCTGGTTGTGTGCGCATGCTTGACGGTATTTGCCGTAAGCAACGTAGTCACAGCAAACGGAGCCACACTGCTGGAGATTCCGCTGCCTCTCCGGCTGCTGCGGCTTGCTTCTTCGTTCCGCTCCAGCGGCCGCCTGTTCTGGCCGGTTTATTACCTGATCCTGGCATACAGTATAAAGACGTTGCAGGACGTTCTGCCTGCCAAACGGGCGGCTATACTCCTTTGCATTGTCGCGGTTATTCAGCTCTGGGACATCTCCCCTGCCCTTCTGGAACGGCGGCAGATGCTGGCAAACTATGAACAACCGGCGGAATTTGCCAGCGGATTACAGAGCGATTTCTGGCAGCAGGCGGCAGAAGAATATGACCATCTGGCAACCCTGAGCGACACGACGGAAGACACTCTCTATCTGGCGCTCTGGGCGGCAGACGCCGGAATGACCATCGACGATCCTTTTGCCGCCCGCTCAGATCAGCAGGCGCTGAACACCCGCCGGGAGACGACAATCCAGCAGCTGGAACAGGGCCAATTGCAGCCGGATTGTCTGTATCTGACCGACAGTGAAGGGATATTTCTCCGCTTGGCTGATCAGCTGCAGGACCAGGCATTCTGTGCCAAAATTGACGGCCATTATATTATCGCTCCCGGGATGCTATATACGGGAGCCGATGCGCTTGTGTACAGCGAGAATTACCCCATTTCCATTTTGGAGTATACCGACGCCAACTGGGATCGCGGCGTACTGACCTGGGACAACTGCACCGTTATGTTTGACGATACGCCCCTGCTTCGCCGCTGGCTGGACGGTGCATCGGCAGTTGTAGCCGATGGCGTCCGCTATGAAATTCTGACGGTGGACGACAGCGATCCGGGATATATCATGCTAACACTGGATACGGAAGACGCCGCCGCGCTGCGCGGTGCGGAATTGGAGTTTGTATCATGAAAAAAATCTGCGTAGACAGTTCTACCCCGGTTCGTCTGGACAAGTACCTGATGAATCAGCTTCCTCAGCTTGGGCTGGGCCGTCTGAACAAAGCACTGCGCGAGAACAAGATCAAGCTGAACGGAAAAAAGCAGCCTCTGTCCACCCGGGTACAAACAGGCGATGAGATATGCCTGTATATTCCGGATTCCTGGCTGGCGGCGCCGGATTCGCTGCGATTCGTATACCGGGATGAGCAGATATGGCTGGTCAACAAACCCGCCGGTCTGCCGGTGGACGCGCCGCAGGGCGACAGCCTGATAGCCCGGGCCCGCAAAGCAGCAGAAGGTACACCGGCTGTACCGCGGCTTTGCCACCGACTGGACACAGGAACCAGCGGGCTTGTGTTGCTGGCGTGTACCGATCGGGCGGAAACACTTCTTATCGATCTGATTCGCCGTCGGGAGCTACAGAAAGAGTATCTATGCGTAACCTTCGGACGGCCGGATCCGGCCGCAGGGGTGTTGGGTGGCTATCTGATAAAGGATCCCCAAAAGGGCGTTGTGCGAATTGTCCCGCAGCCGGGCCCCGCAGCAAAGCCGGTGGAAACACGCTATAAAACCCTCGCCGTAAGCGGACGCCTCGCCTTATTGCAGGTGCAGCTGATTACCGGGCGAACCCACCAGATCCGGGCGCATATGGCGTCGATTGGTTGCCCTATCCTCGGTGACAGCAAGTATGGCAACAACGCTGCGAACCGGGAACTTCATTTCCGCTATCAGGCGCTGTGTGCCTGGCGGCTGCATGTTCCGGAAGTATCCGCGCCGGAACTGGCCGGAATAAGCGGACAGACATTTGAATTGCCCTTGCCCTGGTATTGCGAGCAGGTACAGCGCGGAGAGCTGCGCTGAATCCCAACAAAAAACCGGACGGACACCTTCACGGCCTGAAAGGTGTCCGTCCGGTTTTATTCATCTGTCCGCTCTGTTTCTTCTTGGGCGATACGTTCCACCTCTTCGTAGCTGTAAAGGGAATTGAGAACCCGGCACAGCGCTGTTTTTGAAAGCCGCACCGGTAACCCCAGTCGCTTGAGAAATGCAAAACGCTGCTGCTGACAATCGGGGCGGCCGGACAAGCCCCAGGCAAACAAATCGGCATGGGTAATCGCCCGGCCCTCACGGGCTTCACACTGCTGCGCCCCTGCATTCAGGATAGCAGCCCGCAGTACCGCGGCATCCATTCCTTCTACCCCCAGCAGCCCTTCTTTACCGGGAACAGCTTTGCGGCTCTCTTTACCGGGCAGACTGGGCACATATGCCTGCAGGGTGTTCTCCTTACCCACCACGTTCTCTACAAATCGCCGGATTCGGAAGCCGGCAGCATCGGAATCTGTGAGTATCAATACGCCTCTCGCCCGACCCAGTTCCCGCAGCAGCTGCTGCTTTTCCTTGTCCTTGAAGACGCCAAATCCATCTGTTGTAAGGATCAGCCCGTCCACCAACGGTTCCAGGGCCGCTGCGTCGTACCGCCCTTCCACCACGATCACCTGACGGACGCGCAGCCGTTCTTGCATCATCGGCTCACCCCCACCGCTGCCAGGCGGCAGAATGCAGTTTGCAGGATGATTTCAGCGTCCACCGGCGTTTGCTTAATGGCCAGATCGGCTTCCATCAGGATCTCAATGCATTGATCCAGCTGCCCGGTGGAGTAGCGGCGTGCGGCATCCATAGAAGCCTTGATACGGTAAGGGCTGCCGGAATAGTGGAATTCCTTGTATAGTTCTTCGCTGCTGTGCTTGGCCGCCTGGGCAGCCCCCGCCCGGCACATATCAATATAACTGCCGGACAATGCCCCCAAAATTGCCAGAGGTTCATTCTGCTGTTCCAGAAGGATCCGCAGCTTTTCCAGAGCTTTGCCGCCGTTTTTGGCGGTCATGGAGCGCACCATCTCCCAAACATCCGCCTCCAGGCTGCGGGTGCCCAGTTCCGCGACCAAAGCCGGGGTAATCTGTGTATACCCGCAGGAGGCTGCCAGCTTGTCTACTTCATTACCAAGCGCAAACGGATCGCTGCCGCAGCGATCCAGAATAACCTGCGCTGTTGTCATGTCCAGCTGTGTGTCCTGTTCTTTGGCACGTTGGATCAGCATGCGGCACAGATCCTGCGGCCCGGGCTTTTTCAGTTCCGCACAGTAGCCGCTTTTGCCGCACTGCTCCAGCAGCTTTTTGACGCGTTTTGCGCTCGCATCTTTGGCGTTCTCCAGCAGCACTGTAATAATAAATACAGCGCTTTCCAGGCTGGACAACACATCACAGAGATCCTTCAGGTCTTTGTCGCTGTAATCCGCCGGGCGCAGACGTTCCATAAGAACTACACGCCGGGTACCAAAAAAAGAAATGGTACCGGCCGCCATAACAATTTCTTCTATGGTAGGCGCCGGGCCAGGCAGAACTGTTACCTCATCCTGTTGTTCTGTCAGCGCCTGCAGGGTCTGACGGGCTATTTTATGAAGCGAGTATTCTTCCTCGCCCCAGAAGCAGAACACAGGTGTATCGGCCTTCAGGGCACTTTTCCAATCCTTTTCATTCATCAACATGGTAAACCTCAATTAATCGGGCGCTTTGCCCCGGACGTATTGCCAGAATGTCTCCATCACCATACAGAATATCTCCGCCTGCCAAACGTCCGGATGAAATTTTGGTATCCGCCTGAATATCGCTGTCCTCACCGGAGTTTCCCAACACCCAGACACTGGCTTGCAGCGGCTGTACAAGACGAACTGTGCCGCTGCACAAAACAACTGAATAGCCGCCTGTACTCAGCCGCGCCAAATTGCCGTCCTTAGTTCGGCAGCTTTCTAACAGTATATCAGAAACTTGGCGGCTTGTCTGCATTCCATTCGGAAGTTCCTGCACCCGAACCACAGGGCATTCAATCTCACTCAGCGGATCAGAATCGTTGTTGCGGCGGATATCCATTACCAGTTGCAGTTCCAGATTGCGAACCTGTAAATACTCCCGTACTTCTTTCACCGCACTGTAGCCGCCTTGAAACACAAGTACGGCATTGCTTTCCTGCCAGGCGACCAGACAAGGCGAGGAACTGCTTCCCAACAGCGCAACATGAACCAGCCCCAGGGAGGCAAACCTGCCAATTCCTGCGGCAAACAATGTGCACAGTGGAAGTATCACAAGCATCCGTTTCCAATGGCGAGGGCTGAACCAAAAGAGGAGCGCAAGCCCCAACAAGATCGCCCAGACAAAAAGGTAATATTCTTTTTCCAGAACCATCCGCGAATACGGCAGCGACGCTGTAGTTTGCAGAATAGCAATCAATAGCCGGATCAGGATCTCCGCCAGACGGGAAAGGATCTGCAAAGGCACTATCAGGAATGGTATCAAAGCACATATCGCACACAGCATCCCCAGGAGCAGGATTGGCTGGATCAGATACAGACAGAGCAGATTGGAAAGCACCGAAACACCGCTTAATTCAAGCCCCTGTGCAAGTTGAACCGGAAGCGAGAAGCAGGCGGCAAAAACCGGCACAAGGAGGGTGTTCAGGACTCGCAGACGAATTGGTGCCGGATACCGGTTCCGTGCAAGACGTGTATATAAGGCTCCGGCACAGAGAACTCCCAATGTTGCGGCAAAAGATAACTGCAGCCCCAAATCGCAGGACGCAAACGGATTGGTTATTCCCAGAAGCAAAGCAGCCACACCCAAAGAAGTAAATGCGTCAACTGGAAGAGCAAACAATGCGCCTACACTGCTGATCGCCAAGGCGGTTCCCGCCCGAAAGATCGAAGGAGAAAATCCCGTAAGTACAGCATAAAGCGGAAATATAACCAAATTTGCCGCAGCACGCAACCGACTGTTTTTCAGAAAGCCGGTCAAAATTCCGCAGACAAGACTCAGGTGCAGGCCGGAAACCACCAAAAGATGGGAAACGCCTGCTTGACGGAAAAGAATCTCCCATTCTTCCGAAAGGCCGGTGCGTTCCCCCAAGGTCATAGCACAAAGCAAAGAGCCGGCGTCAAATGAAATGAATTGCCGGATCTTTCTGGAGAGCATGAGTCGCCATTGCTGAACCAGCAATAAAAATGTATGCTGCTCGCCAATCCAATCTGCACCTGACAAGTATGAGAGTTCCAAATAGATTCCATCCGCAAGGTGTGACAGACGATACTCGTCATTGGTAAGGCTGGAGACATCAAATATTCCGCGTACCAATTCACCTGGTTCAGAATTCGGAAAGGCAGAACAATAAGCGGTATAGCAGCAGTCGCGACCATTGCTTTCCAGCACCGTTACCCGTGCGCTCACACGGTCATCCTCATAGCATTCCCCTGTTTCTTCTATGCGAGCCAGCAAAGAAAGGCCACCGCCCCGATACTGTTCTGCTGCCGGGTACAGGACCCGCTGTACATACAGCTGCTGAATCCACACCATCACAACCGCACCTAAAAACAGGAGCAGAAGATGATACTTCCTTTCCCGCATACGACAAAACGCAAAAATGGCCACAGCACAGCCAGCCGTCAGGGCAAACCATACGCCCGGCGGCATCTGTACTGCGGCCAGTTGGCAAAGCAGAAAGAACAAGCCCAGCAATGCAAGTTTTCTGCGAATCACCATTCCGGATCAGTTTTCAAACAAAGGGAGCTTTTCCAGGAACACGATATCGTCACGTTCCGCGGCATCACCCTCCGCCAGAACAGCGGCGCGGGCAACCACATTACCAGTGCTGCGCCCCACCAGCGATTCCAGTGCATGCAGAGAGCCACCACTGCTGATAACATCGTCTACAATCAGAATACGTTTGCCATTCATGGCATCCAGATCCTTCTTGTCGATAACCAGTGTCTGTTTGGCCGCCGTCGTGATAGACTGATCTTCCACAACCACCGGCTCGCTCATGTAAAGCTTTGCGCCTTTACGTGCTGGAATGTAGAGCTTCCCGCTCTGGCGGCTCATCTCATAGGCCAAGGGAATGCCTTTGGCCTCAGCGGTAACGATCACATCGAACTCCGGGCACTTTTCCAGGAGCGCCTTTGCGCAGGCAACCGTAAGTTCCACGTCGCTGAACATAATAAATGCCGCGATAGACAGATGATCGTTGATCTTACAGATAGGCAGTTCACGGGTAACACCAGCGACCTGCAGAGTATAGGTATCCGACATGATAAACTATCTCCTTTCCCGAATCCAAATCAGCCCGGAGGCCAGGCCAGACTGCGCTTGGCAAGCACATGAAAGTGCAGATGCTTTACACTTTGGCCACCGTCTTCCCCCACATTGGTGACAACCCGGTAGCCATTCTCACAGCCCAGTTCCTTGCACAGGCGGGCAATTACGGCAAATACATGCCCGACCAGTGTGCTGTCGGACTCTTCCAGACAAGCAGCGGAATCCACATGTTGCTTCGGAATCACCAGGAAATGCACCGGAGCCTGCGGGTCAATATCATAGAACGCAAGAATCTGGTCATCCTCATACAATTTGTTGGAAGGGATCTCCCCTGCCGCAATTTTGCAGAACAAACAATTCTCCATAGCGCTGGATTCACTCCTTTCAATATTATACTGTTCCCGTGCTTCGCACGGCTTCCACCTGCCTCGGCCATACAAACTGTGCAAGGCCAAGGCAGGTGATTTGCGTCCGATTCGATATCAGCTGTTCAGTGCGCCGGCCACAATGCCAGCCACGGCAGCCAGGGCCTCATCAACCTTGGTGGCATCCTTGATACCAGCCATGGCAAAGTCCGGTTTGCCGCCACCGTTGCCGCCGGCTACAGCCGCAATCGCCTTGACCAGGGCGCCAGCCTTCAGGCCACGCTCCTGGGCATTTTTGCCGCAGGATACCGCCAGGGTAATCTTGCCGTCGCTGGAACCAACCAGGGCCGCTACTGTATTAGGGGCTTTGTCGCGGATCTTGTCGCACATGCTGCGCAGGGTATCCGAACCGGTACCGGAGAAGTATGCAGCCATGATCTTGATGCCATCCACGTCCTGAGCATTCTCGAACAGACCGTCGATCTTATTGGCAGCCAAAGCAGCCTTGGCCGCTTCCAGTTCACGCTGCGTGCTCTTCAGTTCACCCGCGATGGTCACAGCACGCAGAGGCAGGTCATGCATGTTGTTGACCTTCAGCGCATCAGCTACCTGATGCAGCATTGCGGTACGCTCGTCCAGCAGGCGCAGAACGCCCATGCCGGTGGTACCTTCAATACGACGTACACCCGCCGCCACACTGGACTCGCTCAGGATTTTGAAGCACCCCAGCTGCGCGGTATTCTTTACGTGGGTACCGCCGCAGAACTCGGTGGAATATCCTTCAATGTCCACAACGCGAACGATCTCGCCGTACTTCTCACCGAACAGTGCCATGGCTCCCATCTTCTTGGCCTCCGCCAACGGCAGGTTGCGCACGGTTACATCCATAGCGGCAAAGATCTTCTGATTTACAATGTGCTCCACCAGCGCAATTTCCTCAGGGGTCATGGCACTGAAGTGGGTAAAGTCAAAACGCACCCGCTCGTCATCCTCGTAGGAACCAGCCTGGTGTACATGATTGCCCAGCACATCGCGCAGCGCCTGCTGCAGCAGATGGGCGCTGGTGTGGTTGCGGGCGATGGCACGGCGGCGGCCCTTGTTCACCGCCGCGGTCACGGTCTGCCCCACCTGGATCATGCCGCTTTCCAACACGCAGGTATGGACAAAATATCCCTTCGGGGTTTTCTTTACATCCAAAACCTTCAGGCTGGTATCGCCGCTGGTCAGAGTACCCTGGTCAGCCACCTGACCGCCCATTTCCGCATAGAACGGGGTATGATCCAGAACCACCAAAATGCCTTCCTTGGCGCCGTCATCGGTAGAAACCGCATCCTTCAGGCCTTCTTCATCGGACAAGGCCAGCACCTTGGCATCCTCGGCCAGGGTGTCATAGCCGGTGAAGATGGTGGGGGCCGCATCCAGCTCGCCAAAGATATCGGCAGCCCAGCCGGAAATATCACGGCTCAGACGATCCTTGCGGGCCTTTTCCTTCTGCTTCTTCATCTCGATGCGGAAGTTTTCCTCATCCACCAGGATGCCCGCTTCGGCAGCAATCTCCTTGGTCAGATCCAGCGGGAAGCCAAACGTATCGTTCAGCTTGAACGCATCCAGACCGGACAGGATCTTCTTCTTGCCTTCCTGGGCCGCCTTTTCGATGCTGTCGATCAGGCCGCTCAGGATCGCCATACCCTGATCGATGGTCTTGTAGAACCGATCCTCCTCGGTGCTGATAACCTTCTTGATGTAGTCGGCATGCTCTTCCAGTTCAGGGTAACCGGCCTTGTTCTCATGGATAACAGTGTCCACCAGCTCGGTCAGGAACGGGCGGTTGATGCCCAGCATACGGCCATGACGGGCAGCACGGCGCAGCAGGCGGCGCAGCACATAGCCGCGGCCCTCATTGGAGGGCAGGATGCCGTCGCTGACCATGAAGGTGGTGGAGCGGATGTGGTCGGTGATCACGCGGATGGAGATATCCGTCTTTTCGTTCTGGCCGTAGGTCTTGCCGCTGATGCGCTCCACATGATGCAGGATGGCCTGCACGGTATCCACCTCAAACAGGTTGCCGACACCCTGCATTACACAAGCCAGACGCTCCAGGCCCATGCCGGTGTCGATATTGGGCTTTTCCAGGCGGGTGTAGTTGCCCTTGCCGTCAGAATCGAACTGGCTGAACACCAGGTTCCATACTTCCATATAACGGTCACAGTCGCAGCCGACTTTGCAGTCAGGTTTGCCGCAGCCATGCTCCGGGCCACGGTCAAAGTAGATCTCGCTGCAGGGGCCGCAGGGGCCGGAACCGTGTTCCCAGAAGTTATCTTCCTTGCCGAAGCGCACCATATGGCTGGGATCAATGCCCACTTCGTTAACCCAGATATCCCAGGCCTCGTCGTCTTCTTCGTACACCGAAATGTACAGCAGATCGGCAGGGATCTCCAGCACCTTAGTCAGGAATTCCCAGGCCCAGGCAGTAGCCTCCCGCTTGAAATAGTCCTGAAAGCTGAAGTTGCCCAGCATTTCAAAGTAGGTGCCATGACGGGCGGTAATGCCTACCCGCTCGATATCCGGCGTACGAATGCACTTCTGGCAGGTGGTCACCCGGTGACGGGGCGGCTCTTCCTGGCCAAGGAACCACTTCTTCATGGGGGCCATACCGCTGTTGATCAGCAGCAGGCTGTTGTCGTCCTTCGGAACCAGCGGGAAGCTGCCCAGGCGCAGGTGGCCCTTGCTTTCAAAAAAGCTCAGGTACTTTTCACGCAGTTCATTCAATCCAGTCCATTGCATTGTGTGATTTCTCCTTTTCTTATTACGAACAGAGCCACAAAAAACAGCCTTCGCCCCTGTTACTGGGACGAAGGCTGAACGCTTCCGTGGTACCACCCGGTTTGCGGCATATGGTGTTTACCGCCACTCTGCCGCGTTAACGCCGCGCTTACGTCCGGTTTGATTCGCCGGAGGCTCCGGGGTGGCTTGAGCGAACTGCCTGCCGAGCCTTGCACCAACCGGCTCTTCTCTGTAGGCGGCAGCCAATGTCTTGGCCCCTTCTCTGCCTTTTTCATACACATTGATTATATTCTTCCCGGCTGTGGTTGTCAACTGTTTTCCAGCCAATACAGCGCCTGGCATACCTGTGCAAAGATCTCGGTACAGCTGTACGGTGTGTTGGTGGCGGTGTCCTGCAATACCAGAATGGTATAGTCCGGATCTTCCGCCGGATACCAACCGGCAAACCACAGATCCATAATTTCTGTTTCATCTTCTGTATAGCGGCCGGTCTGTGCGGTTCCGGTTTTGCCTGCCGCACCACCGGGAACCTGAGAGGCCGCGCGGCCGGTTCCTTCTTCCACCACACGGCACAGTATTCCCTGCAATCTGTCGGCAACCGACTCGCTGATTGTCTGTCTTTGTCCGGTCTGATCCGCCGGGTCAATCACGCGCGAGCCGTCCGCTGTGCAGACACCCAGCAGTACCGACGATTCCAGAAAAACGCCGTCATTGGCAATGGCGTTCATCATGGAAAGAACCTGCAAAGGCGTCGCCAGCAATTCTCCCTGGCCGAAACTGATACCCGCCAGCTGACCTTTATTCTGCAAGGTAGCCGCGTCGGGAAGGTTCCCTGCTGACGCGTTCAGCCCTTCCTCCAGGGTCTGGGTTTCGCCAAAGCCAAAGCGTGCCGCGATTTCCTGGATCGCCCTGCCGCCCAGAAGCTGCCCCAGTTGAATAAAGTAACAGTTGCAGCTTTCGGTCAGAGCACTGTCCAGATTGACAACACCGTGCGCAGCATTGCCTGCGCAATGATAGACATGCCCGTTGATCTCGGTGCTGCCGGTACATTCCCAGGTGAACCAGCCCAGATTCTTTTCCAGAGCCAGCGCCGCCATTACAGGCTTGAACACCGACCCGACGTTGAACGCGCAAAGCGGACGGTTCAGCAAAGAGGTATCGTTCGCCTCAATGCTGGCGGCCACATTATCCGGATCAAAGACCGGCATGCTGCAGCTGGCCAGGATGCGGCCTGTACGGCGTTCCATTACAAGAACGCACCCTTTTTGAATGGTTTGCTGTGCAATAGCTTCACAGGCTCGCTGAATTCCCAGATCCAGTGTAAGCATTATGCCATTTGCCTGCGTTCCCGTCTCTGTCAGGCGGGGTGGTTGTTCCTCCATCAGCTGCCCGCTGGCATTGGTAATGCACTGAACATAATCCGAGCCACCACTGTCGGAAAGCTGCTCATTGCAAACAAGTTCCAGCCCGGAGACGCCGTTTCCATCCCCGTCCAGGTACCCCAACAGGTGTACAGCCACCGGTATGGGCCAGTACCGCCCTGTCCGTGCATAGGTATAGATACCCTGATCCGTGAGATCCGCACTGACCTGGATCAAGAACGGCGTTGTAGCGTTGCGGCGCTGGTACAGCAGCGTTTGTTCCCGATAGGAAACATAGTCAAACAACCGCGTATAGCTTCCTTCTGACGGAATGGACAGGGCGTAATACTCCGTGCCGTATCCGGTAAGGTTATTCCCATTGTGGTCAAAGAAATCCCCGCGGCGGGGTGACAGCGTAAGGGTGGTAACGGTCTGGGCCATGGCGGTCTGACCGTACTGCCGGTTGGAAGCCGTGATGAACAAGCGCCCCAAAACCACCGAATACAGAAGCAACGCAACGGCAAAAAGCGCAATCACCCGTTTGGCGCGCATAAAAACACCCCCGAAAAAGAGTGTGGCCCTTTTTCGGGGGTGGTATACCTTACGCGGGGTTCTCTCCTTGTTTGAGTGCAGCAATAGCATCCCGCAGGTAGCGCACGCCGATCAGACGGATGCTCTCCAGACCGGAGCGATCCACCTGTGACAGGCTGTGCTGCGGCACAATCGCCCGGGTAAAACCGATCCGGGCTGCCTCACGCAGCCGGGATTCCAAATGGGTCACACTGCGGATTTCACCGCCCAGACCGACTTCTCCCAGCGCGATGGTCGTATCCCCCACCGGCTGATCCAGAAGCGAAGAGACCATCGCCAGGCAGACGGCCAGATCACAGGCCGTCTCGTCCAAGCGCAAACCGCCTACGATGTTGATATATACATCCAGCGTGCCAAAGAAAAAGCCTGCGCGCTTTTCCAATACAGCCAGCAGCAGGTTGGCCCGGTTGTAGTCAAAGCCGCTGCTGGTTCGCCGTGGCGTGCCCAGGCCGCTCTTGGTAACCAGCGCCTGCACCTCGCTCAGAATCGGGCGGGTACCTTCCATGGTACAGGCCACGCAGTTGCCACTGATCCCCAGCGGGCGCCCCTCCAGCAGTAGCTGGGACGGATTGGAGATTTCTTCCAGGCCCTCGCCGGTCATATCGAACATGCCGATCTCATTGGTAGAACCATACCGGTTTTTGGCAGCGCGCAGCACCCGGTACGGCAGAGTTTTGTCGCCTTCAAAATACAGCACCGTATCCACAATGTGTTCCATCACCTTGGGGCCCGCAATAGCGCCGTCCTTGTTCACGTGCCCTACAATAAAAGTAGGGATTTCCAGGCTTTTGGCTACTGACAGCAACCGGGATGAGCACTCTTTGACCTGGGAAACACTGCCGGAGGAGGAGGCAATATCTCCGCAATGCATGGTCTGGATCGAGTCAATTACCACCAGCTGCGGTTTCATCTGCTCGATCAGGCCGCAGATCTCATCAATTTCGTTTTCGCTTACCAGCGAAATGTTGTCCTGCGGAACGCCCAGACGGTTGGCACGCAGCTTGATCTGCCGCACGGATTCTTCGCCGGTCACATACAGCACGTGATACTGCAAAGAAATTGCACCACACAGCTGCAGCAACAGGGTGGATTTGCCCGCACCGGGCTCGCCGCCCAGCAGCACCACACTGCCAACCACAATACCGCCGCCCAGAACACGATCCAGCTCACCGATGCCGGTAATGATCCGGCTTTTTTCTTCTGTGGTGCTGATTTCACTGAGACGGCGCGGCACCAGGCTGGTAACTCCCGGCACCCTGGCCGCAGCGCCGCGGCCGGATTTCGCCGGGGCAGGTGCAGGCTGTTCTACATCTTCGGTCATTGTATTCCACATACCGCAGGAGGGACACCGCCCCATCCAGCGGGGGCTTACCTCGCCGCAGTTGGAACACACGTAAATTGTTTTTGCTTTGTTTGCCATTGGCTTCGCTGCCCTTTCTTTTCTCCACGCTCCGGCGGAATGTCGGGATAATCGGTATGCATTTTATTATACCCGAAATTATCTTCATTGAACAGGGTCCGCTTTTGACAAATAAGCACACACCCCCGGCTGCGGAAGTCAGCCGGGGCGCGTGCCTGTTTTTGGAACCAAAAATGGTTAGGAAAGAACCATGCGATCGTTGGCGATTTCGCCGCCGCTGACCTCCTCAAATTTGGCCAGCAGATCCGGTACGGTAAGCTTTTTCTTTTCCTCACCGGAAACATCAAAGATTACCTGTCCTTCGTGCATCATAATCAGACGGTTACCATAGTGAATGGCATCCTTCATGTTGTGGGTGATCATCAGCGTGGTCAGACGGCTTTCTTCCACAATCCGGGCGCTCAGTTCCAACACCTTTTTAGCGGTTTTCGGATCCAGCGCCGCTGTATGCTCATCCAGCAGCAGAAGCTTGGGCTTTTTCAAGGTCGCCATCAACAGGGTCAGTGCCTGGCGCTGGCCACCGCTCAGCAGACCAACCTTCGCCGTCATGCGGTCTTCCAGGCCCAGATCCAGAATCTTAAGCATCTCCCGGTACTCTTCCCGTTCTTTGCGGGTAATGCCAGCGCCAAGGCCCCGTTTCTGACCACGTCGGGCAGCCAATGCCAGATTCTCCTCAATCTCCATGTCGGCAGCTGTACCGGTCATGGGATCCTGGAACACGCGGCCCAGCAAGGCTGCACGCTTATGCTCCGGCAAACGGGTCACATCCTTGCCGTCAATGGTGATACGGCCCCTGTCTACCAACCAGGTGCCGGCCACTGCGTTCAGAATGGTGCTTTTTCCGGCGCCGTTGCCGCCGATTACTGTGCAGAAGTCCCCGTCTTTCAGTTCCAGGGAAAGGTCATTCAGCGCTACCTTTTCGTTAACGGTACCGGCATTGAACACTTTTACCACATGTTCCAGTTTAAGCACGGTCAGCGCCTCCTTCCTTCACCTTAATGCGGGAGTATTTGCTTTTCCAATAGGGAATCGCCAGGAACACGGCAACCACCATGGCGCTGAGCATCTTGAGCAGATCCGGGTCCAGTTTCAGCTGCACCGCAAACTGGTACACCAGATAGTAAATGATAGCGCCCAGGCAAACACTTAAAAGCCGCAGTGCAAAGTTGCGGAAAATCCGCCCGAAGATAGCGTCGCCGATGATAACCGCGGCCAGACCAATCACGATGGCGCCACGCCCCATGTTTAGATCCGCAAATCCCTGATACTGGCTGAGCAGTGCGCCGGAAAGCGCCACAAGCCCGTTGGAAAGCATCAGGCCCAACACCACGTTCCGGTTAGTATTGATGCCCTGGGCGCGGCTCATGTGAGGATTGCAGCCGGTAGCCCGGATGGAGCATCCCAGTTCTGTACCAAAGAACCAGTAAAGCAGCGCGATGATCACAACGGTAAAGAGCGCCACCACCAGCACCGGGTTACGTACAGAAAGCTCTTTGACCCAGCGCAGGGAGATCAGAACGTCAAACTGATCCACATTAACAGACTGGTTGGACTTGCCCATGATCTTCAGGTTAATGGAGTACAGGGAAAGCTGGGTAAGGATACCGGCCAGGATAGCAGGGATCCCCATGAAGGTGTGCAGCAAACCGGTAATAAGGCCACACAAAAGGCCTGCCAGCAGCGCACACAGCAGTGCCAGCCAGACACTGTGCCCTGCCAGCACCACCATTACAGCGGTAGCGCCGCCGGTACAGATGGAACCGTCCACCGTCAGGTCAGCTACATCCAGCACCTTATAGGTCAGATAGACGCCCATGGCCATGATGCCCCAGATCAGCCCCTGCGCCACCGCGCCGGGCATGGCGTTCAAGAAAGATTGGAAAAAGCTCACGATCGTTCCCCCGTTGCATGTACATTCTGTATGCGGAAGGAACAGCGGGAAAAGCCACGCTCTCTCCCGCTGTTCCGTTCACCTATCTCTTTTTGGTCAGCCAATGGCTTCGTAGCCTTCCGGAGCGGTAAGGCCCAGTTCCTCGCAGATCGCAGCGTTGTATTTCTTGGTAAACTGAGGCGCGTATTCAATCTTCATAGTGGAGATGTCCGCCTCACCCGTCAGGATCTGGGCAGCCATTTCACCAGTCTTATAGCCAATATCGTAGTAGCTGATGGACAGGGTAGCCACGCCGCAGCCGGCACAGATGCCCTCTTCACCCGCAATCACCGGAACCTTGGCGGGACGGCAGATACCGTCCACAATGCCGGTGTTGGCCGCCACCGTGTTATCGGTAGGAACGTAGATCACGTCGCTCTCCGCGGCGGCACTGGTGGCGATGGTAGCCAGATCGTTGGAATCCGAGAAAGGATACAGCGTGCAGGTGTAGCCCATCCCCTCCAGCTCAGCCTTTACTGCGTCCACCTGATACTGGGAGTTCGGCTCGCCGGAGCAGTACAGCAGGCCCACCTTTTCAGCGTCTGGGAACCACTCCTGCAGCATAGCTGCCTGCTGATCCAGCGGCGCCAGGTCAGAAGTGCCGGAGATATTTCCGCCCACGGTACCGTCAAAATCCGTCAGGCTCAACGCTACGCCGTATTCGGTAATCGAAGTGCCCAGAATGGGGATGGTATCGGTTGCGGCCGCCGCAGCCTGCAAGGCGTTGGTGGCATTGGCCATAATCAGATCCATACCACTGGAAACAAAACTGGTTGCGATCGTTGTACAGGTATTGGAATCGTTCTGCGCATTCTGCACGGTAATCTCCACCTGGTCACCCAGCGCCTCCTTCAAGGCGTCCTGGAAACCTTGTGTGGCAGCGTCCAGCGCTTCGTGCTCCAGCTGCTGCAGCACGCCCACCTGAAACACCTTGGAACCGTCAGAACCGGCGGCCGGAGAACTGGACGAGCCCCCTGCAGCGGAAGAACCGGCCCCGCCGCAACCCGCCAGGCTGAGGGCCAGCATACAGCCCCCGACCAGAATAGCCAAACCCTTTTTCATCTGCGTATTTCCTCCCCATAACGGCGCGCCCTTTAACACGCCGTTGATTTAATGTACCAAAGTATATCACATTGCTTTGCAGAATGCAAGGGCCAATTCATTTCTTGGAGAAATTGAATCCTGTGTTCAGGTCGGACGCAAAAAAGCCAAGACTCTGGCCGCACTGTATACAATGTGGCCAGGGTCTTGGCTGGTAATTTCATAGTTCTTCCAGCATGGAAACGCCTCGGGTAAGCAAAAAGCGCCAGAAAAGGACACCCGCAAGCAGATATAGCACCGCAGCAGCGGAAAGCCAACCGCAGCCGTTCAGCGCCTGCGGTATCAGATTATACAGCACAGCACCGGGAAGCAGCAGCGCAAATCCGGCCAGAAGCCCTACAAGCGTAGCGGCAGACTGCTTAACAACTACGGTGGGATTCGGCGCATCCAGTTTGGGAAAATGCAGATTCACCACAAGCCCCATAGGCGCCACGCAGAACGCCATCGCTGCGGCGGCTGCCAGCAGGGCAAGGTTCTGTGCCGCTGGTATTCCCAGCGCCCACCCCATAACGGGAACGCAGACCGCAAGCACCGGAAACACCAAAATCAGCTGCATTCCGACTTTGCTTCCAAACAGTTCCCAGGGACGTAAAGGTGCGCTCTTTATGATCCAGAGCTGCTCGCCTTCCAGACTAATGGAACAGCTGGTGGGCTGCGTCATCGCCAGGATAAAGCCAACAGTCAGCGCCAAAGCGGCTGTCATGGGTATTGCTTCGGAGCCAAACTGAGCCATCAAATGTTGAAGCTGGTCCCTTTGCAGTACTGCAGCAATCGCGCCTACCGCAAGCAGCAGCAAGCCAATCCCGGTATTGAACAGGTAGATGCTGATACCGAAATAACGGCGGAATTCACGCCCAATCAGCGCACGCATACGTCCGGCAGAATGCTGGCGGGTCAGCCGGTAATCGAAGTGTGCCCGGTGACTGGCCAGCAAGGTCAAAACAGCAGCATATCGCCGGCTGATCAGCCAGGCAACCAGCAAAAACGGCAGCACACAAACCGCCGCCAGCGCTGCCAGCGAAACATCCTGCAGCTTCAAGGCTCCGGTGAACCAGAGAAATGGGCGCATAAGCCAGGATGTAAAGAAGGAACTCTGCACCTGGAATATCTGACTCTGCAGAGAAAATGATCCTGCAAAAATACCCGCCAGCAACAACAGGTAAAGCAGATTGTTGAGCAATGCATTGTGCTGGAAGCGGGCAGAAACAAGGGCCAGCACAAATCCGACGGCCATGGCCAAAACACAGGGCAGAAAAGCCAGCAGCAGAACGCTGACCGGAAGCGCAATAAAGGCAGCAGGCATACAGCCTCCCTGCAGCATCCACGCCAGCCATACAGGCAGCATCCAAACGCCCAGAAGAAACAGGTTCTCCAGATACAACGCCAGCACACGGGATACAACCAGCTGCAGAGGCGGAACCGGCCAGGAGAGCGCCAGATCCATATCCCGTGTACTGAACAGTATCCCCTGCGCCCCGAACAAGCTGAAAGCTGCGCACAGGATAACCGCCAGCAGCGACATAAGCACCGGCAGCATATCCACCGCGCCCTGCTGTGCCAGTGCGGCGGAAAAGCTGAAGCTGTAGGAAGCGGAAAGCATCAGCATCAAACCTCCCGCCAGGGCCAGCACCCCTGCACCGGAGATACGGCGTTTCCGGCTTCCACCGGCCAGGTTCATGGCATACAGCATACCCCAAAAGCTTACCTTCAGGAGAGCACCGAATTTACGCATGGTCGGCACCTCCCGCTGTCTGACGCAGGAAAACCTCCTCCAACGATTCGCCAGCCACTACCTCTTCCATAGTACCATACCGGATCAGTTTTCCCTCCTGGATGATAGCTACCTTGTGGCAAAGCTTCTGCGCTACTTCCAGTACGTGGGTGGAGAAAAACACCGCTCCGCCCTGGGCACACAGCTCTGCCAGATACCCTTTGAGCAGATGCGATGCCTGTGGATCCAGTCCCACAAACGGCTCATCTAGAATTAACAGTTTGGGCTTACGGATCAGAGCACTGATCAAAGCCAGTTTTTGTTTCATGCCATGAGAATAGCTCCCGATGGGGCTTCCCAGCGCCTCTGTGATCTGGAAATCATCACAATACCGTGCAATGCGCCGGGTGCGGTCATCCCCCGGGATATCATACAGATCCGCGATAAAGTTCAGGTAATCAATTCCCTTCATGTAGTCATAGAGATCCGGGTTGTCCGGTAGAAAGGCCATCACCTTTTTTGCCTCCACCGGGTTGGTGTGCAGGTCTTTGCCGTCCACCCGGATGGTCCCCTCGGTATAGGAAATGACACCGGCCACCGCACGCAGAGTCGTAGTTTTGCCTGCCCCGTTATGCCCAATAAAGCCGCAGATCTCCCCGGCATGAACCACCAGGTTCAGATCATCCACGGCACGCTTGCCGCCGGAATAGGTTTTGGAAAAGTGTTCGATCGAAAGCATCGCTTGTTTCCTCCTGACCAGCGTCCTGCCCGGAAGCAGGTCGCTTTTCTTGACCTGTTTATACACCTTCCACCCGGGGGAATGTCAATACTTTTTCGCACATAAAAACGGGCAGGCCGTATTTCGCGGTCTGCCCGTTATGGTTATTTTTTGAAGAACGGCGCAAAGTCAAAAGTTGCAAAATAATCTTCCGGCGTTTCGGCACGGCGGATCAGCTTGTGGGAACCATCCTCCCGCAGCAGCACCTCGGCGCTGCGCAGCTTGCCGTTATAATTATAGCCCATAGAAAAACCATGCGCCCCGGTATCGTGCAGCACCAGGATATCGCCGATCTGGATTTCCGGCAGCATCCGGTCGATGGCAAACTTGTCATTGTTTTCGCACAGGCCGCCGGTCACATCATACTTATGATCACAGGGCGCATTTTCTTTGCCAAGAACGGTAATGTGATGGTAGGAACCATACATGGCCGGACGCATCAGGTTGGCGGCGCAGGCATCCAGCCCAATGTAATCCTTATAGGTATGCTTCTCATGCAGGACGGTGCTCACCAGATGTCCGTAAGGCGCCAGCATAAACCGGCCCAGTTCGGTGAAAATTGCCACGTCGCCCATGCCGGCCGGAACCAGAATCTCCTCAAACTTCCGGCGCACGCCCTCCCCGATGACCATGATATCGTTGGCGGGCTGTTCCGGGCGATAGTCCACACCCACGCCGCCGGACAGGTTAATAAAGCTGATATGGGCTCCGGTAGCGTCTTTCAGCCGAACCGCCAGTTCAAACAAAATGCCCGCCAGGGTGGGATAATACTCATTGCTGACCGTGTTGCTGGCCAGGAACGCATGAATACCGAAATGCCGGGCCCCCTTGGCCATCAGCTTTTTATAGGCATCCACCATCTGCTGTTCGGTCATGCCGTATTTGGCCTCGCCAGGATTGTCCATAATATCGTTGCCCATGGAGAAAACGCCGCCCGGGTTATACCGGCAGCAGATGGTCTCCGGGATACCGGCCACCCGCTCCAGGAACTCCACATGGGTGTAATCGTCCAGATTGATGTAAGCACCCAGACGGGCAGCCAGCTGCATATCCTCCACGGGCGTTACGTTGGAGGAAAACATAATATCCTGGCCGGAAAAGCCGCAGGCCTCTGCCAGCATCAGCTCGGTATAGGACGAGCAGTCAACGCCGCAGCCTTCCTCCTGCAGAATTTTCAGAATATACGGATTGGGAGTTGCCTTGACGGCAAAGTATTCCTTATACCCCTTGTTCCAGGCAAAAGCCTTGTTCAGCAGGCGGGCATTTTCCCGGATGCCTTTTTCATCATAGATATGAAACGGAGTCGGCACATCCGCAATAATGCGCTGCGCCTGTTCCAACGTGATAAACGGTTTCTTTTCCATACGGATCTTCCCTTTCTTGCCCTCAATTCCGGGCGATCTAACTTTCCCGACGGTTTGTATTATAGGGCAAAAAACGACGGGTAGCAATGGAAAACGCAAAAAAATCTGCATCTTTTTTCATTTTCAAAGAACAGGCGTCTTCTTTGGTTCAGAGCTTTCTGTCTGCAGAACCCGAAAAAACAGCGCTGTAGAAAAAAAGCGTTAAAATTATAGTACAGATTGTGCCATTTGCACAACAAACAAGCTATAACGCAGGGTTTTGAGGGTTTTCCGGTTTAAGAGCAGCAAAGCATTTGTAAATCTTTTGAATGCTCTGAAAACAAAGCTTCTGCTTTGTCGTATATAAGACTGTACGAAAAAGGCCGGCAAGACACGTTCACGGCTGAATCGCCCGGAACGTGCTGACAGGAGGCGTAAGTATGAAATTTCTGACTTTTGCGGTGCCCTGCTACAATTCGCAGGATTACATGGCCCGCTGTGTGGATACATTGCTCACCGGCGGCGACCGGGTTGAAATCATTCTGGTGGACGACGGCTCCACAGACAATACCGGAGCCATTGCGGATCGTTACGCAGAGGAGCATCCGGATATCGTCAAGGTAATTCATCAGCCCAATCAGGGCCACGGCGCCGGCGTAAATGCCGGTCTGGACAACGCAACTGGGCTGTATTATAAGGTTGTGGACTCGGACGACTGGCTGGATACCGGAAGCCTGGAGCGTCTTCTGGACAGGCTGGAGGCATGGCACAGCACCGAAACCCGTGTGGACATGGTGGTATGCAACTATGTATACGATCACCTGCACGAAGGCCGGCAAAATTCCATGGGCTACGGAAACATCTTCCCCGCCAACAGAATTTGCGGTTGGGAGGACACCGGCCGGTTCGGGCCATCCCAGTATCTGATTATGCATGCCCTGATTTTCCGCACGCAGCTGCTGCGGGACAGCGGGGTACGGTTGCCCATTCACACTTTCTATGTGGACAATCTTTTTGCCTATAAACCTCTGCCCCTGGTAGAGACAATCTGTTATCTGGATATGGATCTGTACCACTATTTTCTGGGACGGGATGATCAGTCGGTAAACGAAAGTGTGCTGATGCGCCGGATCGACCAGCAGATCAAGGTGAACAAGCTGGTAGCGGAAAGCGTGGATCTGAAAACTGTACGCAGCCCCAAACTGGCCCGCTATATGACCCGCAATGTTTCCATCATGACCTCGATTTCCTCGATTCATCTGCTTCTGATCGGCACCCCCGAGGCGCTGGAAAAGCGCCGGGAATTATGGGAGTATATGGACCGGTTGGATCCGTCCCTGTACAAAAAGCTGCGCTACCATTGTCTGAGCGGCTTTACCTATCTGCCGGGAAGTCTTGGCCGATGGCTTACCCTGGCCGGCTATCGTCTGGCCCGCCGGGTGGTGCAGTTCCAGTAAGGAGAAACTCTGTATGGAAAACCTGTATTTTGTGCTTGTGAGCACACCAGGCCTGTTCGCCAGCATTATCCGGCAGGCAACCGGTATCGAATACTGTCATGTGGCGCTGGCCTTTGACCCGGATCTTCACGAGACCTACAGCGTAGGGCGACGCGTACCTTCGGTTCCGGTCATCGCCGGTTTTGTGCAGGAGGATGCGCACCGTATTCTTCAGGTCTTTCCCACGGCCAACTATCGGGTGGTCAGTTACCCCTGCACCACTGCGTTTAAGGAACGGCTGCGCCGGGAAATGCGTCTTTGCTGGCAGCGCCGGTTTCACTTTCACTACTGTGTGCTGGGGCTTCCGTTTATTCTGATGGGGCGGCCCTTTTATCAAAAGAACCATTTCACCTGCAGTTCGTTTTTGGCCCGCGTACTGAGCAAAAACGGCATGCATCTGTTCAGCAAGCACTTTTCTTTGGTAACGCCCCGCGACTTTTATGAGCTGCCCGGAACGCGGCTGGTATATGAAGGTTCCCTGGCCGGGTATATTGGCCGTCGGCCGTTGATGTATGAAAAGAGGCGCGCATATGAAGCGTAAATATTTAGGCAGCGTTTTGTTTCTTGTGATTCTGATTGCCGCCACGATTTTTGTGCTGCTCAAATCCAACGATATGCGGGCGGTGCTGGCGGCTATTGCCGCGGTGCAGCTGACATGGCTGGCCCCCGGCATCCTGGCAGCACTGCTGTTTGTAGCGGGCGAGGGTATGATTATCTGGTATCTGCTTCGGGCGCTGAATATTCCGGTGCATCCGCCTCAGTGTATTCGCTGGTCCTTTGTTGGCTTTTTCTTTTCTGCCATTACACCATCTGCTACCGGCGGCCAGCCGGCACAGGTTTATTACATGAAACGGGAAGGTGTGCGCATTGCGGACAGCACACCGGTTCTCATGGTAGTGGCTGTACTGTACAAGTTCGTTCTGGTTATACTGGGCCTGGCACTGATGGCAGTCGCCGGCAATATTCTGCGCGGCGCCTTCGGCGGCTTGCTCTGGCTGTATTATCTGGGGCTCGGCCTGAACATACTGCTGGTGGCCATCCTGGTATTCGTCATGGTCACCCCCCGTTTCTCGCGCCGGGTCGTAAGCGGGCTGGAAGCTCTTTTGGAGAAGCTGCATCTGCTCAAGCCCTCCCCTGCCCGTCATGAAAAGCTGATGAACACGGTAGAAGAATACCAGAATGTGGTGCGGTATTTCCGCGGCCATCCCGGCTGCATTCTGACGGCTGTGGGCATGACATTTCTGCAGCGCAGCACCTTATTTGTTTTGACCTGGTTCATTTATCGCGGTCTCGGCCTGCGAGGGGCCGACCTGCTTACCGTGCTGGTTCTGCAGGCTTCCGTCTACATCGCGGTGGACATGCTGCCGCTCCCCGGCTCAATGGGAGCAAACGAACTTGTCTATTCCACCGTATTCGCCGCCGTATTTCCCGGCCAGTATCTGGCGGCCTCATTGTGTATCAACCGCGGAGTAAGTTTCTATCTGGTTCTGCTCATCAGCGCCGCCGCATTGGGCGTCAGCCAGCTTATGCTCCGCCGGGCCGCACCGCTTTCCGCAAAGCTGCCCCCCAAAAGCCATCACAAGCGCGCATGATACTGTCTGCCAGCAAAAGAGCCTGCCGGTATCCCCGGCTGGCTCTTTTGCTCATAATCAGTTTTTACAATCAGTACGCTTCGCCGCCCTGTGCGCCTTCCATGATCTGCACACCGTTGCTGGTGCCCAGACGGGCACAGCCCATATCCACGTACATCTGCGCATCCTTGGTGGTGCGGATTCCGCCGGAAGCCTTCATCTTGGCCGGCTTTTTCAGATACTTTTTGAACAGCTCGATGTCATGGGGATCGGCGCCGCGGGAACCGTAGCCGGTGCTGGTCTTGATAAAGTCCGCGCCGGTATCTTCCACAATACGGCACATGGCGGCAATCTGCTCCTCGTTCAGATAGCAGGTCTCAATGATCACCTTGAGCAGTGCGCCACGGCTGTGGCAGGCTTCTACCAGCGCCGCTACTTCTGCCTGCACAAAATCCTCGTCACCGTCCAGCAGACGGCCCACATTGATGACCATATCGATTTCGTCCGCACCGTCTGCAATGGCACCCTCCGCTTCGGCTACCTTGATGGCAGTTGTGTGGGTACCGAACGGGAACCCGATTACACTGCAGGTCTTAACACCGCTACCGGCCAGCGCTTCATGGACAAGGGCCACGTTGCAGGGGTTCACGCAGACGGAAGCAAACTGGTACTGGCGTGCCTCACTGCATACGCGCAGGATGTCCTCTTTTTTGGCAAAGGGTTTCAGATAGGTGTGATCAATATACTGGTTCAGCATAACAGATTCTCCTTGTTTACATTTCTTGGTCGTACTTATAGCGTACCGCCACAAAGGCACTCGGTCAAGCATTTTTGCAGATTTTGTTGGCGAAATGTCGAATTTCTGCTACAATTAATCCAGATGAACTGTACAAAACAGGAGGCAACGTATGAACGGTCTGAACAGCCTCATCCCGGAGGGTCTCTGTGGGCGGCGATACGAAAAGGAATATGTAAGCAAATATCGGGATCTGCTTACCATCTATATAGATGGTAACGTGATTTTTTCCCGCTACTGTTACGGGGAGGCGGCCTGCCTTGTTATGGAAGTCCGCGGCCATGATGCAGGCGAGGAAGGGCTGGTCTGGCAGGCAATTCCCAGCTGGGCCGCCAAAGACCCGCCTCTTCCCTGCCGCCTTACAAAAAAGGAGGGCAGTACTCTGTGGTTCGACGGAAGCCGTCTTAAGTGGGAATTTCTGGAAGACCTGAAAACGGACAAACAGCATGGCTATTCCCGTATGCGGCTGTTTCTGAAAAGGCTGCTCCAGAAGATTTGAGTAAAAAGGCGGTTTTTCAAACCGCCTTTTTGGTTACCCGCGGTAGAGATAACGCCCGGCTGCGGCAGCTTTTCGGCGACGGCGCTTTCGGATCATGCACCGCAGGCGCAAAACAGCAACAGCCGCAACAAGAAGAATGGCCAGCAGTACGGCTGCAATCAACAAAACAATCTGTCCGGTGGTATGGGTACCCGTGAAGTGCAGCCACCAACTGCGGGAAAGGTCATCACGCACCTCCAGCGGAACGGTTCCGATTAAATCGCCGTTTATGTACAGGTCAGCTTCTCCCACTGTCTGACCGGCTTTCAGCGGAGTTTCCAGCTGTTCCGGCAGAGCGAGCTGCCATTCTGTCGGCTGTTCCTTGTCCAGCAATGCTGTAATCGTTTGGGCAGGCCAGACCGAAACCGTATCAGTCTTATCATTCCAGAGCACCGGAACTTCGGCCAGGGGCCCGGTTTCCTCCGGTGCCTGACCGATTGCAAAGCGTTCCAGTGCCCAGTCCAGGATGGCCACTGTATCCCGGGATGCATAGGTAACGCCATCATCCAGTTCCCGGCGTGCGCCCATTACCACCAGAATCCAGCTGTCCTCCCCCTGACGGGAAAAGCTGGCAAAGCAGCGGCCCGCCTGATTGGTAAAGCCGCTTTTGCCCGCCACAACGTAACTGCGATAGACAGCACTGTTCTCTGCCAGCATGCTGTTGGTATTCCGCACCCGATATGCCATGCCGGCCGGTGTTTCTGCGTCGGTGTAGGTTTTGGGCTCGGTGTGCATGTTGGAAAGAGGCATCCACCATTCCACCGTACCCATCACATCCAGAAGCGCCTGATTCCGGGACACAGCCCGCAGAATCAACGCCATATCCCGGGCGGTAGACCAGTTTCCGTCCTCCATATCCGCCAGCCCGTGCGCACAGGAAAAGCGGGTATCTTCACAGCCCAATGCGGCCGCATATTCGGTCATCTGTACAGCAAATGCGTCCAGATCACCGCCGCTGAGATAATCGCCGATCACCGAAGCCGCATCGTTACCGCTGGGCAGCATCATGCCGTACAGCAGGTTGCGCAGGGTGATCTGTTCCCCGATTTTCAGGTCTGCATCGGAGCCGTTTTCCGACTGGATAAAGTCAAACTCTGCCTGGAGATGCTCAGGAATGGTCACCACTGTATCCAGGTCTTCGCCGCTTTCCATCAGCAACAGCGCCGTGACCATTTTGGTCAGGCTGGCAGGGCTGCGCCGCTGCGACCCGTTCACGTCCAGCACAACCGTACCGGTGTTTACATGTACAAGATACACTGCCTGGGAATCCACTGAAAACGGAAGTTCCCAGACAGCACTCCCCGCCGGAACCAAACACAGCGCCAGTATAATTGTTGCCAGACATGCAAGAACTCGCTTCATGATACTCCCCCGCCAGACAATCACCGCCTGCATGGGGCGGCTGTATTTCCAGTATATCAGATGAAAGCGTGCAAAACCAGCGAATATTTGCCTCCTGCCGCCGGATTCTTTTTCCAGCATTAGCCTTCGACGGGCTTTGACATTGCCTGCATTTGGTGATACAATAATGTGCATTCCGTTTAATTTGAAATTAAAACTATTTTTCAAAGGAGGTACGTCATGCCGATGAAAAAAGAGCGCTTGTACCGCGTAAAGCTGCGCTGTCAGCGCGCTGTTTGTTCGCTGGTACTGACCTGCCTGTCCCGGGCTTTGCGCGGGTTGGAGCGATGCGACAGCCGTGTGCGCGGTGAGATGGCGCAGTGGCCGGAGGGATTTTGCATCAGCATGGAGCTGCCGGGCGGGCCTGTTTTGCGGCTTCACCACACCAAAAGCAAAGGCCTTGTTCCGGTTGACAGCTCCGTACAACCGGATGTGGCGATCCGTTTCAAGAGTGTGCAGGATGCGTTTTATCTGTGTACCGGGCGACTGGGTGTGGCAGGCGCATATGCACAGCATCGTTTTGTACTGCGCGGGAACGTAAGCAGCGTTATGGGATTTGTGCGCTGCGTGGACATCGCAGAGGGATACCTGTTCCCCCGCTTCTGGGCACGCCGCATATTAAAAGAGGTGCCAGCCCATGAGGTGCCGGCAATTCGGGTATATCTGGCGGTTTTGTTGGCAAAATAAAGAAAGGAGCGCAAGCAAATGCAGGAATATTTTGAGTTCAAGCTGCCTGCCAAGATTTTAAGCGGCGGCGGCGCTTTGGAACATATCGCACACGAACTGGAAGGGCTGGGTGCCCATTCGCCTATGCTGATGAGCGATGCGGGGCTTGTACGCTTCGGTGTTGCCGGTCAGGTCAAGGCGGCCATGGAAGCCAGCGGCTGCCATCCGGCTGCTGAATTTTACGATGTGCCTGCCGACTCTTCCATTCAGGTGGTCAACCGGGCAGCCGAACTGTTCCGCTGCAACGGCTGCGACAGTCTGGTGGCTGTAGGCGGCGGCAGTGTGCTTGACACCGCCAAGGGTGTAGGCATGGTTCTTGCGCAGGGAACCGAGGATCTGCGCCAGAACATGGGTTGTGAAGCACTGCCCCGCGGCCAGCATATTCCTTACGTGGCGATCCCCACCACTGCCGGAACCGGCAGTGAAGCTACGCTGGTCGCGGTGATTGCCGACCCGGACCGGCAGGTAAAAATGGAGTTCATCAGTTATCATCTGCTGCCGGATGTGGCGGTGCTCGATCCCCGGATGACCCGCACCCTGCCCCCGCGGGTAACGGCGGCTACCGGTATGGATACTCTTTGCCACGCGGTAGAAGCCGCCAGCTGTCTGCAGCGCAATCCCATCAGCGATGCTTTTGCGGAAAAAGCCATTGGTCTGGTTATGGCTCACCTGACCGACGCCGTGGACGACGGGGATAATCTGGCAGCCCGTCAGGGAATGGCCAATGCCAGCCTGCTGGCGGGCGCGGCGTTCTCCAACAGTATGGTGGGCCTTGTTCATGCTATCGGGCACGCACTGGGCGGCGTGTGCCGTGTACCCCACGGCGAGGCTATGAACATCCTGCTGCCGGCGGTTATGCGGTATAATCTTTCCAAATGCGGCAGCCGGTACGGCGAATTGCTGCTGCCGCTGGCAGGCCCCGAGATCTATGCGGCAACCCCCGCGCCGGAACGGCCTATGGCCGCTATTCAGGCAATTGAAGGTTTACGCGGCCGTCTGGCGCAGACCTGCAAACTTCCGGCACGGCTGCGGGACACCGGCAAGGTGCAGGAAAGCGATTTTGACGCGGTGATTGCCCGCGCCCTGAACGACGGCGCCATTATTGTGAATCCCCGGGAAGCCGGCGCAAGCGATATCCGCGCGCTGCTGCAGGAGGTATGGTAATGAGTATTGAAACTATTGTACAGGCCCAGCGAGAGTATTTTGCCGCCGGTGCCACACTGCCGGTCACACTTCGAAAAGAGGCGCTGATCCGGCTGCAGGCAGAGATTCGCCGCCGTGAGGACATCCTCTGCGAAGCAATGCGGCAGGACCTGAACAAAAGCCATTACGAAAGTTACATGTGCGAGATCGGCCTGGTACTGGACGAACTGGGCCACACCATTCGCAAAATGGAAAAGTGGGCGCGTCCCAAACGGGCAGCCACTCCCCTGGCGCAGTTTTCTGCCCGCAGTTATATGATGAAAGAGCCCTATGGCCTCACTTTGGTCATGGCTCCCTGGAATTACCCTTTCCTGCTGAGCATGGATCCGGTAATCGGTGCAATAGCGGCAGGCAACTGCGTGGTTCTGAAACCCAGCGCCTATGCCCCGGCCACCAGCCGTGCCATGGCTGAACTGGTTGCCGCAGTCTTCGACCCCCGCTGGGTAGCGGTTGTGGAAGGCGGCCGGAAAGAAAACTCCGCGCTGCTGGATCAGAAATTCGACTATATCTTCTTTACCGGCGGCGTAACGGTAGGCAAACTGGTTATGGAAAAGGCCAGCCAGCACCTGACCCCGGTCACGCTGGAACTGGGCGGCAAAAGCCCCGTCATTGTGGACGAAACGGCGGATATCCCCCTTACCGCCCGGCGGCTGGCTTTCGGTAAGGTACTGAATGCAGGCCAGACCTGTGTAGCGCCGGATTACCTGCTGGTACAGCGCAGTGTCAAAGACAAACTGGTGGAAGAGCTGAAAAAGCAGTTTATCAAAATGCTGGGTGAGGATCCTGTGCACAATCCGGATTTTGTCCGCATCATCAACCGCAAGCATTTTGAGCGTCTGCAAGGCCTGCTGGCGGATGAGAAGCTGCTCTGCGGCGGACAGACCTGCGCCGACGAAATCTCCGGCTGGGTTGCTCCTACGCTTGTGGACGCTTCGGATCCGGAAAACTGCAAACCTATGCAGGAAGAGATTTTCGGGCCCATCCTGCCAGTAATCCCTTACGATACCCTGGAAGAAGCCATTGCGTTTGTCAATGCCCGGCCAAAGCCTCTGGCGCTCTATCTGTTTACCAAAAGCAAGCACTCTCGGGAGCAGGTGTTGCGCCGTTGCAGCTACGGCGGCGGGTGCGTAAACGATACCATTATTCATCTGGCCACCCACGAAATGCCATTTGGCGGCGTGGGCAACAGTGGTATGGGCGGCTATCATGGCAAATTCAGCTTTGATACCTTCAGCCACACTAAAAGCATTGTGGAGAAAGCTTGCTGGATCGACCTGCCCTTGCGATATTTCCCCTATACCAGCAAACTGTACGACAAAATGATTCATCTTTTCCTGCGATAAAGAACGATTTCTTGGCTGAGCCCGGCGGTACCATTTCATTTATGAAATGGCCGCCGGGCTTTTCTTTTTCCGTAACCCTATTGACAACTGTGTATACCGTGTATATATTGTATATAGCAGATATGTACAGTCTGCAATCTACAGGAAAAGAGGGTGCCTGATGGAGATCTACATCAGCAACACCGGCAGCCTGCCAATCTATGCCCAGATCACCGGCCAAATCAAGGAGAAGATTTTGAACGGAGAACTGGCATCCGGCCAGGCGTTGCCCAGCATCCGGCTGCTTGCCAAGGAACTGCGTATCAGCGTAATTACCACCAAACGAGCGTACGAAGAACTGGAAGCGGAAGGATTTGTGTATACCGTGCCGGGAAAGGGCGTATTTGTGAGCGCGCCCAACCCGGAACTGCACCGGGAGGAGACCCTTCGGCGGGTCGAAGAATTGCTTCAGCAGGCGCTGGATACTGCGCGGGCTGGCGGCATTTCTGCCGATGAGGTGCGGGCTACATTGGCTTTGTTGACAGAAGGAGAATGACGCAGTATGGAAAACGTCATTGAGGTTCGGGGGTTATGCAAGACCTTCGCCAAAAAGGATTTTTCTTTACGGGATCTGGATTTAACAGTACCAAAAGGCAGTATTGTGGGGCTGATCGGTGAAAACGGGGCCGGAAAAACCACAACCCTGAAATGTATTTTGGGGATTCTGCATCGGGACGCCGGAGAGATCCGGCTGCTGGACGGCGCGCCCGGAGCGGCAGCCGTGTCGCAGATAGGCGTCGTATTTGAGGACGCCTATTTCCCGGCCACACTTACCACCCGGCAGATTGAACGGATTTTGCAGGGAATGTATAAACAGGGCTGGGATTCCGCCCGGTTTCAGGAACTGTGCCGCCAGTTCCAGCTGACAGAGGACAAAATGGTCAAAGATTTCAGCCGCGGGATGCGGATGAAACTGAGTCTGGCTTCCGCGCTGGCACACCACCCCCGTCTGCTGATTCTGGACGAAGCCACCAGCGGTCTGGATCCGGTGGTGCGCAGCGAGATTCTGGATATGTTCTTGGAGTTTATCCAGGACGAGGATCACAGCATCCTGCTGAGTAGCCATATCACCAGTGATCTGGAAAAGATTGCCGACAGCGTAGCCTATATCCACAAGGGGCAGCTTCTGTTCCAGAAAGACAAGGACGAATTGCTGGAAAGCTATGCTCTCATTCAATGCAGCGCCCAGGATCTGGCCCGGCTGCCCGCTGAATGGATCGTACACAGCCGCGAACACGCGTTTGGGCGGGAAACGCTGGTTCGCAATCCGGAACAAGTGCGCCAGCAGCTGCCGAACGCTGTGTTCGGCAAAGCAGACATTGATATCATTATGCAGTTTTTTACCGGGAGGGACACAAAATGAAAGGCCTTTTTCTAAAAGACTGGTATGGTCTGCTGGGAATGTATAAAAAGAATTTGATGCTGGTGCTGGTACTGTACGCGGCGCTGAGCCTGATTCTCAACATGCCATTTTTCCTGTTTATGACCCCGTGGCTGCTGGGCTTCTATACGTTGAGCAGCTTCTCCCTGGACGAAAGCTGCCGCTGGAATCTTTATGCCCGTACCTTACCGGTGTCATCCCGGCAGATTGTGGGCGGCAAATTTTTGCTGGCTATTTCCTGGATTCTGCCCGGCACCATCTATGCCGGCGTTGTGGGGGCGGCGGTCTGCCTGCTTCATCCCGGTGAGACTCTGGCGTCAGATATGGCGGTTTCCTCTGTGGTCGTTGGAGTGATCGCCATTGACATGATTTCCATCTTGCTGGCCATGACCTTCCGTGCCGGTGTGGAAAAGGCCAGAAGCCTGTTCTTCCTGATTTTCATCGGATTCTTCCTTATCATCTTCCTGGGCGGGCAAATTGGTATGCTGGATGATGCCGGATTAGTGGCTGTGCTTGCCTCCATTGCCGCCTTTCCCCTGCTCTGGGCACTGGGCGTACTGGCAGTTGCCATCCTGATCCCTGTAATCTGCTTTTTCCTGAGCTGCCGCATCTACGCAAATAAAGAATTCTGACTGTCTCAGCCGGCGAGCGCCAATCGGATGGACAAGCCTTCTCCGCAGCCCTTACAAATGGAAATTCTGAACTTTTTGTAAAGTCTCTTGCCATTTCCTCAAAAATGTTGTATAGTAGATTAGCACTCAAATATAAAGAGTGCTAATCTATTTTTTGTTCCAAAAGAATTTCAAATAAAAGGGGCGTATTTCAGATGGCTATGAAGCAATTCAAAGCGGAAAGCAAAAAGCTGCTGGACCTGATGATCAACAGCATTTACACCAACAAGGATATCTTCCTGCGGGAACTCATCAGCAATGCCAGCGACGCAATCGATAAGCTGTATTTCCGCAGCCTGACCGACAACAGCGTCAAACTGACAAAGGACGATTTCCAGATTCTGTTGACGGTAAACAAGGCGGATCGCACCCTGACCATTACCGACAACGGCATCGGTATGACCAAGGAAGAACTGGAAAAGAACCTGGGCACCATTGCCCGCAGCGGCAGCCTGGATTTCAAGGCCGAAAACCATGCTGAGGACATCGACATCATCGGTCAGTTCGGCGTGGGATTTTATTCAGCCTTTATGGTTGCCAGCCGTGTAACCGTGATCAGCAAGGCGTTCGGCAGCGACGAGGCCTGGATGTGGGAAAGCAAAGGTGCTGAAGGCTATACGCTGACCCAGACCGAAAAGGCGGAAGCCGGCACTCAGATTATCCTGGTTATCAAGGAAAACACCGAACAGGATCAGTATGACCAGTACCTGGATGAGTACACCCTGGTGGATATCGTCAAGAAATACAGCGATTATGTACGCTATCCCATCCGGATGTACCGTGAAAAGACCCGCGCTAAGGAAAAGCCCGCTGACGCCGGTGAAGATTACAAGCCCGAGTATGAAACCTATACCGAGCTGGAAACCCTGAACAGCATGATTCCCCTGTGGCGGCGCAATAAAAGCGAAGTGACGGAAGAAGAATACAACCACTTCTATAAAGAAAAATTCTTTGACTACACCGATCCGGCCCGTGTGATTACCAGCCGCACCGAGGGTACCGCCACCTATAACGCCTTGCTGTTTATCCCGGGCCGCGCCCCCTTTGACTACTATACCCGTGACTACGAAAAGGGCCTGCAGCTGTATGCTTCCGGCGTGCTGATCATGGATAAGTGCCCGGATCTGCTGCCCGACCATTTCAGTTTTGTCAAAGGCATTGTGGACAGCCAGGATCTGAGCCTGAACATCAGCCGTGAGATGCTGCAGAAGGACAGCCAGCTGAAACTGATCCGCAACAGCCTGGAAAAGAAGATCAAGAACGAGCTGAACGCCTTCAAGAACAACGATCGCGAAAAATACGAGGAGTTCTTCAAAAATTTTGGCCGTCAGCTGAAGTTTGGCTGCTACGCAGATTACGGAATGCACAGCGAACTGCTGAAAGATCTGCTGCTCTTCTTCAGTGCCAAACAGCAGAAGATGGTAACGCTGGACGAGTATGTGGAAGCCATGCCGGAAGATCAGAAGTGCATTTATTTCGCCGCCGGCGAAAGCGCTGATCGTCTGGCCAAACTGCCGGCTGCCGAACTGGTGCTGGAAAAGGGATACGATCTGCTGCTTCTGACCGAGGATGTGGATGAATTCTGCCTGCAGGTGCTGCGCAACTATAAGGAAAAGGAATTCAAGAATGTAAACAGCGGCGATCTGGGGCTGGAAAGCGAAGAAGAAAAGAAGGCCGCAGAGGAAGCCAATGCCGAGAACAAGGATCTGTTTGAGGCTATGCAAAAGGCTCTGGGTGACAAGGTAAAGGCGGTCAAGGTAAGCACCCGGCTTAAAAATCATCCAGTTTGCCTGTCCAGCGAAGGCCCTCTGTCTATCGAAATGGAAAAGGTGCTGCGTCAGCAGCCGGGCGCGGAAGGTGTCAAGAGCGACAAGGTACTGGAGCTCAACGCCCAGCATCCTGTGTTTGCTGTATTGAGAGCAGCGCAGGAATCCGGCGATACCGAAAAGCTGGATAAATATACCAAATTGCTGTTTGATCAGGCTTTGCTGATCGAGGGCCTTCCTATCGAGGATCCTGTAGCGTATGCGCAGTCTGTCTGCGAACTGATGAAGTAATCCCCTTCCCTATCAATTATAAAAGGAACTCCCTGCGGCATAAGCCGCAGGGAGTTCCTTTTTATACATCCTTAGAATCGCTCTACGCCATCTTCGGTCACGCGGGCCATGACCAGTTCAGGAAGAACCGGTTTCTCGTCCCGGAAGGTCAGTGCCCCCCGGTACATCTCCTCCGCAGGGGCGAATTTGGCCTCATCCTCTGCATAGAAGGTAGCCAGCAGATCGCCTTTCTCTACTTTATCGCCCGCCTTTTTATGCAGCACGATACCGGCGGCAAAATCAATGGCATCTTCCTTCTTGATGCGGCCAGCGCCCAGCAGTACACTGGCATTGCCGATCATTTCGGTGTTGGTGGCATATAGCCAGCCACTCTGATCCGCACGGATCTCACGACTGTACTTGGCCTTGGCAAAGCTATCGGGATCATCCAGCACCGAAACATCACCGCCCTGTGCCGCAAACATTTGTTTCAGCTTTTCGTAGGCAGCGCCGCTGACAACCGCTTCTTCCGCCATCTTGCGGCATTCAGCAAGGGTACCTTTTCCAGCCAGCAGCAGCATATTGGCGGCCAGCTGATAGCAAACCTCCGTCAGGTCCGCAGGGCCATGCCCTTTCAGTACTTCCACCGACTCAATCACTTCCAGGCTATTGCCAATATTATAGCCAAGCGGAGTATCCATATCGGTAATCAGGGCTGCAACTTTTCGTCCATTGTGGGTGCCGATGGCAACCATGGCCTGTGCCAGCTGAATGGAACCCTCCAACGTTTTCATGAACGCGCCATTACCGGTTTTCACATCCAGCAGAATACAGTCGGAACCGGCAGCCAGCTTTTTGCTCATGATACTGCTGGCAATCAGCGGCACACAGCCGATCGTAGCGGTCACGTCCCGCAGCGCATAGATCTTTTTATCCGCAGGCGCCAGATTTCCGCTTTGTCCAATCACGCTGATGCCAATGCGGTTCACCTGGTCAAAAAACTCCTGCCGGTCCAGGCTGGTACGGGTACCCGGCACCGATTCCATTTTATCCACCGTACCGCCGGTATGTCCCAGACCGCGGCCGCTCATCTTGGCAATCTTTACGCCGCAGGCTGCCACAATCGGCGTAATAACCAGCGTGGTCTTATCCCCTACGCCACCGGTAGAATGCTTGTCCACCTTAACGCCGTGAATGGCAGACAGATCCACCATATCGCCGGAGTGCGCCATGATATCGGTAAGCTGTGCGGTTTCCTGATCGGTCATACCGCGCAGATAAATCGCCATGAGCAAAGCACTCATTTGATAGTCTGGAATCTGCCCGGAAACATATCCGTCGATTACAAACTGAAGTTCTTCTTTGGAAAGGGTTTCGCCATCGCGTTTCTTCGCAATAACATCGAACATTCTCATACAGGCCAAGCCTCCTTTATTAAAAAACATAAAGCCCCCGGAGGGAGTCCGGGGGCCGGGATCCGACGAAATGCGCTTATTTAGCCTGGATATACGGTTTGCCGTTGGCAGCCGGTACGCGGGATTTGCCCACGAACAGAATCAGCACAATCACGGTGACCACATACGGAATCATGGAGATCAGCTGCGCCGAAACTGCAGCATTGCTGGTACCAACCACGACCTTGAGGCCGGAGCACATACCAAACAGCAGACAGGCAATCATGGCACCCTGCGGGCGGAATTTACCAAAGATAACCGCCGCGATAGCAATGAAGCCCTGACCCACGATAGAGGTGGGGCGGAACTGGTTCATAGTAGCCATGGTCACACAGGCACCGCCCAGACCAGACAGGAAACCGGAAATGCACACGGCAGAGAACCGGGTACGGGTTACGCTGATGCCCAGCGTGGCACAGGTGGCCGGATGCTCACCGCAAGCCCGCAGGCGCAGACCGTAACGGGTTTTGTAGAAAACAAACCACACCACAATCAGGACAATAAACACCAGATAGGTAGAGGCGTAGGTATTGAAAACATTCTTAAAGAAATTGCTCCAAACCGTGCCGCTGGTGAATACATCACTGAACAGAAGCGGAATTTTGGCGGTAGGATCCAGGGGGATTGTGTCCGAAGAATTGAACAGCGCCTTTGCCATCAGGATCGCAACACCCGGCGCAAGGAAGTTAATGGCAGTACCGGAAATGGTCTGATCCGCGCCCAGATTCACGGTTGCCAGCGCATGCAGTGCGCCAAACGCCAGGCCGGCAAGGCCACCTGCCAGAAAACCAATCCAGGGATTTCCGGTATAATAGGCAACCGTGGCAGAGGTAAAGGCGCCAATAGTCATCATGCCTTCTATGCCGATATTGACAATACCGCTCAGCTCAGAGAAGCAGGAGCCCATAGCGGCAAACAACAGCGGCGGCGTATACAGCAGTGTGGCATACAGGATGATGCCCAGATCATTGATAAAAGCGTCCATTACTGAGCCCCCTCCTTTTTCTTCTTGCTCTTGCGTATGCGGGTAAAGCGGAACACATGGGAAATCGCAATAAAGAATACCACGGTACCCATGATGATATTGACCACTTCGGACGGGGCACCGATCAGGTTCAGCTTACTGCCGCCGTATTTCAGTGCACCATAGAAGATGCCTGCAAAGAATACACCAATGGGATTGGAGGCGCCGATCAGAGCAACACTGATGCCTTGGAAGCCATAGCTTTCCTGGCTGGTGAAGATGCTGATACGGGCGCCCATGCCCAGCAGCTGCACCGCACCGCCGATACCGGCCAGAGCACCGGAGATTGCCATTGCGGTATAAATATTGCGGCTTACATTGATGCCGCCGTATTCCGCTGCGTGCCGGTTAAAGCCCACAGCCTTCAGCTGATAGCCCAGAGTGGTCTTTTCCAGGATGATATACACAACCACCACAGCTGCCAGTGCCACAAAGATACCCCAGTTGGAGGAGGGGCAGAGAGCGTCACGCCAGGATTCCGGGAACAGGATACGGGCTGCATCCTGCACGTTTTTGGTAGCTTCTGCATTGCCGTCGCTGTGAATCAGGGAGAATCCGGCAATATAGTTGGACAGGTAGTAGGCGATCCAGTTGAACATGATCATGGAAAGCACTTCATTAATGCCCCACTTGACCTTCAGGAAGGCCACAATCAGACCCCACAGGCAACCAGCTACCGCCGCGGCAATAAAGCAGAGAGGAACCAGCACGATGGACGGAGCCGGAACCAGAATGCCTACCACACAGGCAGCCATACTGCCTACCACAAACTGACCCTCAGCACCGATATTGAACACACCGGTACGGAACGAAAACGCCACCGCAAGGCCGGTAAAGATCAGCGGAGTACCATAGACCACGCAGTATGCCATGTTTTTGGGCGTACTGAAAATGCTGGAAAACAGCTTGGCGTACGCCTCGATAGGGCTGATGCCCATAATTGCCAGAAAGAACGCGCCCACCACAAACGAAACAACAATGGAAAAGACCGTGATGGCGAGTTTGCTTTCCAGAGCTTTCTTCACTTTACTCATGCTTCTTACCTCCCGCCATCAGCAGGCCCAGGACGTTTTCATCTGCGTCCTTGCCCGGCATACTGCCCGTGATGCGTCCCTCGTAGATAACGTCGATCCGGTCGGACAGGCTGATAATTTCATCCAGTTCAAAGGAGACCAGAAGCACAGCTTTGCCTTTGTTGCGCTGTTCCACGATATAGCGGTGCACATATTCGATTGCACCCACGTCCAGACCGCGGGTGGGGTTTACCGCAATCAACAGATCTTTGTCATTGTTTACCTCGCGGGCAATAATGACCTTCTGCTGGTTACCGCCGGAAAGGGTACCCGCCGGTTTGACAGCACAATCCCGGGGCCGGATATCAAATTTCTCGATGTTCTCCTCGGTAAACTTACGGATTGCCGCCTGATCCAGGAATCCGTGGTGGGAATACGGTTCATCGGCAAAATTCTGCAGGATCATGTTATCGGCAACCGAGAACTCCAGCACCAAGCCATGTTTCTGCCGGTCAGCCGGAATGCTGGACACGCCGTTTTCAAAGCCAAAGCGAGGAGGCTTATTGGCAACCTCTATCCCATTGACCGTAATGGAACCGTCAGTTGCACGGCGCAGGCCGGTGATGCATTCCACCAGCTCGGTCTGGCCGTTTCCATCAATACCGGCAATGCCCAGAATCTCACCCCGGCGAACTTCCAGATTCAGGCCGCGAAGGGCTTCCAGCTTGCGGTAATCCAGCGCATGCAGGTCTTTGATCTGCAGTACGGGTTCCCCCGGTTCTTTCTCCGGCTTCTCAACGGTAAACGTGACATTGCGGCCCACCATCATGCTGGCCAGATCGTTTTCTGTCACCGCCTCCACATCCACGGTATCGATGTACTTGCCCATGCGGATAATGGTGCAGTAGTCTGCAGAAGACTTGATCTCTTTCAGTTTGTGGGTAATCAAAATAATGGACTTGCCATCCGCCGTCAGGCTGTGCATAATATCGATCAGTTCCTTAATCTCCTGCGGGGTCAAGGAAGAAGTGGGCTCGTCCAGGATCAGGATATCCACGCCGCGATACAGCGCTTTCAAGATTTCCACGCGCTGCTGCATACCTACCGAGATATCTTCAATACGGGCATCCGGATCCACTTCCAGCCCGTATTTCTCCGAAATGGCTTTCACGTTTTTACGGGCCGTGGCCATATCCAGGCTGACGCCCTTGCAGGGCTCCATGCCCAGCACAATATTTTCCGTAACGGTAAACGGCTGCACCAGCATAAAGTGCTGGTGCACCATGCCGATGCCCGCTTCAATGGCCTTTTTCGGGTTGTCCAGTACAACCTTTTTGCCATTGACAAAAATCTCGCCGGATGTGGGCGGGTACATACCGTACAGCTGGTTCATCAGAGTACTTTTACCGGCACCGTTTTCGCCCAAAATAGCATGGACTTCCCCTTTGTGTACCGTCAGGTTAATCCCGTCATTTGCGACGAAATTGCCGAATTTTTTGGTTATGTTCCGCATTTCGATGACCGTGGTACCAAGGTCAACGTGTCGTTCCTTCGCCAAATGTATGCCTCCTTTGCAGACTGTCTTTTAACTTGTTCCGCACGTGCCGGCCAGAGCGGCAGATCTATGCGGGAATTTCAATTCTTGCGGGACTTTTATACAACAACCGCATTGGGCACTCCGCAGCTTTGAGCCAGCTGGCACAGGTGCGCAAGCAGTTCCCCGGAGGGAGGGGTAAGCCCGCGATATTCCTGCCGAACCCCGAAAGGCCGATAGCAGATAATTTTATAGCGCGTGTTTCGCTTTGCAATATGCGGTGCGATGATTTGGCATACTTCCCGCACCGTTTGCTCCGGATCAAAAAGTTCCGGAACCACGACGGTGCGAACTTCCTCCAATTTGCCCGCTTGTGCAAGCCAGGAAAGATTCGCCAGAACCTGCCGGTTATCCTGTCCGGTAACCCGCCGGTGTTCTGCCGGATCCCATGCTTTCACATCCAGCATTACCCCATCGGTGACCGCCATCAGTTCCGGGTCGGTAGAAAAGTCGTAGCTTCCATTGCTGTCCAGCAGCGTATCCAGCCCGGCCTGCCCGGCCAATGTAAGAAGTTCAGCCAGAAAATCGCGTTGACGGGTACACTCCCCGCCTGAAACGGTTATACCTCGAATAAACGGCTGGTTGCGGGATACTTCCTCCATAACCTGCCGGGGCGTCATGCTGCGTACCCGGGGCGAAGCGCTGTGCGGACAGCTTTTAAAGCAGGTATCGCAGAAAACGCAGACGGCAGGGTCATACTGAACATGGCCGTTTTCCAAACGAAGTGCGCCCGTAGGACATTTATCCACGCAGATGCCGCAGGCACGGCATAGCTGGATTGTTTCCGGATTGTGGCAATACAGACAAGAAAAATTGCATCCCTGGAGAAATATGGCGGTGCGGTTTCCGGGACCGTCCACCGAACTGAACGGGATGATTTTATTGACCAGCGCCTCCAAATCAGCGTACCCGTCTGTCCAGTGCCTTACAGTTGGTCGAAGCACCCAGGCCAAGGCCGGTGGTGTTCTGACGCACATTCTGTCCGGCGGCAAGCTTTTCCATTTCAGAGCGCTTTACCAGATAGCCGGTCACGCGAACCACATCGCTGTCACTGCTGTAGAAAGACAGGTACCGGATATCGAGCTGGAAAGCACCGCGAATCACATCCAGAACAAACTGAGGATTTTTGTGTACAGTCATGTCTACCGGGAAAATATCGCCGGTTCCGGAGGGGAAATACTTGTGGAACAGGTTGATATTTTTCAGATGATCCACCAGTTCAGCAGGCTCCTCCCCAACAGGAATGCGGGTTCCGGGGCTGCTGCCCTTGTCGCTGTCAATGCCCACCTGTGCATGCAGCAGGAAGTGACCGTCAGTGGCCTCACAATAGGGTGCCTGATGCGCCCGGTTAAACGCGGCGATCTGATCCATGATCTCCACGCCCAGCGCATCCGCCTCAGCACTGTGGCCAAACCGACCCTCGCGGCCCTCTTTCTCCAGCAGGGTATTCACGCACTCCGCCAGGCCGACAAGGCCGAACATCGCGGTAAAGTTCTCCCGCTGAATCAATCCTTCGCGGGCCAGGAAATTGCTCTCAAAGAAGCCGCTTTCCTCTACCAGGAACCGAATGCGGGCATCCATATACCGGGCCATCACATCCATTACATACGGCAGCTGGTTTTTCTTGAAGTCCTCGATGCCGGAGGAACGCTTGGCAATACCGTGCAGCAGCAGCCGACACAGGGTATAGGAACCGCCTGCTTTATACAGGCCATTGTAGCAGCTGGCAATGCAGTAGTTATCGCCCAGTTCACCCCGGAACATTCTGTCATTGGCAAAGCTGGGCTTGGCCGAACGCAACGCACACTTCACACCGGCAAGAAGGAATTCATCGGGAGTATCCTCGCTGACACGCATTGTCAGGTTGGGAACGGCATCCTCCAGTTCGGCTTCCACCTCCATAATCAGCCGACCGGTGCGAGTATCCGCAGGGCCGATATCTGCATGGCAGAAAGAATCCAGAATGGTGCGGTCTACCTGGATAAAGAACAGGCGCAGCGCCTTTTTTGCCGTTTCATCATCCACCTGGCTTACATAAGGCTCCAGAAGATTGTCCAGATCACCAATGTACACCGGATAGTTGGTGATGCTGGGCACGTTATGATACAGGATGAGCAGGTTATTCAGCGCCTCCCACAGATCCTTCGGTGCCTCCAGCTGCAAAAATTCGCTGCCCTGTTTCAGGAACTTGGGATAGTCCGGGCAAATATAGCGGGGCCGGTAAGGCGCGTCTCCTTCAAACAGATTGCAGATGCAGCGTTCCGGCTGCGGGCAGCGCATCAGCGCGTCCAGTTCTTCCGGCTCATCAATTACGGTCAAAAAGTTCTCAGCGTGACGCGCCAGATAGGTAACCTTCTGTTCGTGAGAAGCGGTGCGATCCTGAATTGTAGCCAGGATTTCACGGCGCTTCTCCTCAACAGTTTCCATTGAAATAGGTCTCATCTGCAAATGTCCTCCAATTCAACAATAAAACAGTCTTCATGACTTTTCTATTGTACTAAAAAACAGGAAAAATTTCAACTTAAATTGTATATTGCGCTGTCATTTCCGGCACATTTCACGATATTTATTTGCAGAATATACCGAAAAATCACAGAAAAAGTGCCCGGCACAAAAATGCGCCGGGCACTTTTCAATTGCTGATTTTCAAAGAGAGAATTTTCTCTTAGGCAGCTTCTTCGGCCAGGGTGAACAGACCGCCGCCCAGCTCTTCCGGAGTGGAGGGCACGGTGACTTCGCCAGCAATGATCTTGGCCTTGGCGTCCTCAACAGCAGTGATCACGTCCTCAGGCAGCAGATCGCGGGTGGGAGCCAGGTCAACGCCGCCATTCTCCAGGCTGTACAGATGCACACCCGGGGTGAAGGTGCCGTTCAGAACAGCCAGAGAGATGTCCTGTGCAGCAGTATCCACACGCTTCATGGCGGAGGTGATCACGGTGTTGGGGGCCAGAGAAGACTGGTCGGTGTCTACGCCGATGGCGTAGATGCCTTCGGTGTTGCAGGTCTCGATAACACCGTTGCCGGTGCCGCCCGCAGCGTGGAAGATAACGTCAGCTCCCTTGGTGATCATGTCCTTGGCAGCGGTGCCGCCGGCAGCAGGATCGCCGAAGCTGTTGGCATTGTACTGCAGAACAGTGGCATTCTCGTTGGCAGCCTTAACACCAGCGATGAAGCCACAGCCGAACTGGTTCATGGAATCGGAAACCATGCCCTGGACATAGCCCACGGTATCGGTCTCGGTCATCATGCCGGCCACGATGCCCACCAGGTAAGAAGCCTCAGCCTGAGAGAACATCAGGCAGGCCACGTTGGGCAGATCGATGGTGGAGTCGTCAATAATGGCGAACTTCTGATCGGGGTTGGCTTCGGCCGCCTCGCGGGTGGCATCAGCCAGCATGTAGCCTACGCAGATGATCAGGTCGTAGCCCTCGTCAATGAAGGTCTCGATGTTGGACTGATAGTCCGCATCGGTCTTGGACTCCAGGTAGCTGACCTCGACATTGGAGTTCTCAGCGGCCAGAGCCTGCAGGCCCTCCCAGGAGGTCTGGTTGAAGGACTTGTCGTTTACGCCGCCCACGTCGGTAACCATGCCGACCTTGATGGACTCAGAGCCGGCTTCGCTGCCGGCGCTGCCGCAGGCCACCAGGGACAGAGCCATGACAAGAGCCAGAATCAGAGCAATAATCTTTTTCATGCTTGTACTCTCCTATTCCTGTTCGATTTTTCCCACGCGGACGCAAACAGCATCCGGCAGGGACGGATACGCGGTATGGTAAAATCTGTACCGCGGTAACAGTAAAAGTATAGTCTTTTATTCCGCCAATTTCAACAGTTTGTCACAAACTGCGGCAGTTACAAAATATTAACAACCCACAAAAAGGGGCGAATGATGTGGGTTCCGGATCAGAGAAGATCCTTGGGGCCAAAGCCGACCGGAAGCAGTTCTCCCAGTGTCATAACCATGATTTCGTCTTCATTTTTGGCCATAATTACCGGCATTTCGGGCCCGCAGAATTCAAACAGCATCTGCCGGCATACACCGCAGGGAGTGGCAAAGGATGTGCAGGTCTCCCCTTCCTTCCAGCCCACTACGGCAATTGCGGAAAATTCCCGCACACCTTCGCTTACCGCCTTGAACAAGGCTGTGCGCTCGGCACAGTTGGTAGGACTGTAGCTGGCGCATTCGATGTTGCAGCCGGTGAATACGCGCCCGTCCTTGGCAAGAAGCGCCGCGCCCACCCGGAAATGCGAATAGGGCGTATAGGCGTTTTCGCGGGCTGCAATGGCCATACGCACCAGTTCCCTGTTGTCCATTACTCCACAGCCCCCAGTGCGATCTTCATCATGTTGGTAAAGCTGGTCTGCCGCTCTTCGGCGGTAGTAACGCGGCTGTCCACAAAGCTGTCCGAAATGGTGATCAGGCAGGCGGCATTCTTGCCCAGTACGCGGGCATTGTGGAACAGCGCAAAGCTTTCCATTTCCACAGCTACGCAGCCCTTTTCATCCCGCAGAGCTTCCCAGTAGGTGGGATTGGTGCGGTCATCATGGCGATAGAATACGTCACTGGAATGGATAATGCCCTCAATAAGGGGAATATTCAGCGCCCGGGCGCTGGCACGCAGACGGTCGTTCAGTGCCTCGCTGGGCAGAATGGTATCGTCGGTACAGCCGCTCTGGGTGCGGGCAAAGCTGCTTTCCGAGTAGGCGCCGGTGGCCAGAACCACATCAAAGAGCGCAGCTTTGGGGGTGTAGGAGCCGGCCGAGCCAATACGGATAATGTTCTGAACATCGTACTGGGTATAAAGCTCGTAGGAGTAAATGCCGATGCTGGGCATACCCATACCGCTGCCCATTACACTGACCGGCTTGCCCTGGTAGGTGCCGGTGTATCCCAGCATGCCCCGCACATCGTTGAACAGTACAGGATCCGTCAGGAAGGTCTCGGCGATAAATTTGGCGCGCAGAGGGTCGCCCGGCATCAAGACTGTTGCCGCGATCTGGCCTTTTTCGGCACGGTTGTGAGCTGTACTCATAGGTAATCTCTCCTTTGTTGTGTAATATTAACAGCTGAAGTGCAGGCGAACGCCCATTCACTCCAGGTATATCGAACGAAGGGTCTGCAGCGCAGCGGCATCCAGACCCAGTTCTGCCGCAAAATAATCCCGCAAATCCGGATAGGCGCGGGTAATGGCGTCCAGCGCCGTGTCCAAGTCCTTCTCCCGCACCCCCATCAGCAGGGCCAGATCGTCGGCCCGTTCCGGCTGTGCGGCCTGTGCTGCCCGGATGGTGGCGGCGCGCCAGCGATTGGTAAGCAGATAGTCCTGACGGATTGTTTCCCGGTCTGCCCCCAGCGCCAGCAGAATAAGCGCAGCTGCCATACCTGTGCGATCCTTTCCCGCGGTGCAATGGAACAGGACCGGCACTTCTTCCGCCAGCAAAAAGGCGAACAGTTTACGGTACGCCGGGTTATCAAATGGCAACCGCCGGTAAATCTGAGGAATCCCTTCTTCCAGATACCGGCGTGCAGCATCACGGCCCTGAGCTGCCAGCTCCCGGGGATCAAAGTTTACTTCGACACCGTTTTCGTCCAGAATCGCAGAAATCTCATACAGCGTTACCCCCGGGAAAGCCGGATCCGGCAGATACTCCCGCTCCGCGGCGGAACGAAAATCAAAGATTGTACGGATGCCCAGACTATCAAAAAGCTGCCTGTCATGTTCGGAAACAAGTTTGGCCGGCGCACCGGCACGCCAGAAAATCCCACGCCGCACCCGGCGGCCGTCCCGCACAGGATAACCGCCCAGTTCCCGGAAGTTGTCGGTGCCATCAAAGGGCAGCGGGGTTCCCGGCTCGTATTCTTCCAGCTGCACAGGTATCACCTCCCGACTTTACACGGTTTATTGCTTTTCTTTTACCAGACCGGATTTATAGGCGGCCACCAACAGCTTTAGGTCGCTCACGTTGGCGGTAAGTTTGCGGCCCTCATCGGTGTCGCCTACTAGAATCCGCCGCTCGGTGGTTTCAAACACATCCACACTTGACAGGATGTCCCTGTTCTCCCGGATGGCTTTTTCGGTGCTCTCAAAGGGCTCGTGTACCCGCAGGCTCAAGCCGTGGCTGTTGTAAACCAGCGTGTATCCGGCGATGCCGGTCTTTTCGTGATAGGCACGGCAGAATCCCCCGTCGATCACGATCAGCTTTCCACCGCCCTTGATGGGGGTTTCCCCCTCCACCGCACGTACCGGCACATGGCCGTTGACTATGTGGCAATGCCCCTGGTTCAGGCCAAATTCCGCCAGAATGGCACGGGCCATACGCGTATCGTTGATAAAGCGGTAATACGGGTTTTTCCGTTCGTTGTGGGTAGCCTCATCCGCTACAAACAGACGTTCAAAAGTGGTCATTTTATCCCGGCCATAGAGCGGAGACAGTTTGCCGCACCAAAGATACCACAAAAAATCCTCGCCGCTCTGACGGGCAATACTGCCTTCCGGAGCGAAAAAGCCCCGGCGTGCCCTCTCATCACAGTAATCCATCAGAGAGCGGCCTGCATAGCTTCGGTTTTCAAAGGTCTCAATGGCAAACCCACCGCTTTCGGCCAGCGGCACCGCACCATGGAACATCAGATTGTCGTTTTCGATGTGATAAACGCCGCCTTTGGCGTACAGGAAACGGACATGCCGCTGCAGCCGCTCACTTTGAGTAAAGCTTCGGCAGAGCGTATTCATTACCTGCTGCTCGCTGGCGGTAAGTTGTGCCGGGTTTGCCGGGTCCACAGTGGGAAAATCCATGTCCAGCATAGGATATCGTTTTCCCTCGATCACAACCGTGCGGGTGTTGTAGTCAATGCGGCGCAGGAAATCCCGCTCCGCCAGTTCAAAATCCGGATTCCGGTCGATCACCTGGCATTCCAGTTTGAACATCAGCAAGGAAATCGCCTTGTGCATCCGGGCCACGCGGGCCAGTTCCGAGGGATGATAAGGGCCCCGTGCCTCGTCCACATGGGGATAAAACCGGTGGATGTCGCAGTTCTGGTATTCAGCCTCCGCAAACAGGGCCAGAGGACGCAGGTTGATCCCGTAGCCGTCTTCCAGCGCTTCCAGGTTGTTGTAGGCAAGCGTGGTACGCAACACCGTAGCAATGCACAGTGGGCTGCCCGCCGCCGCCCCCATCCACACCACATCGTGGTTGCCCCACTGGATATCTACCGAGTGATGGGCCATCAAATGGTCAATGATGATATCCGGGCGGGGGCCGCGGTCAAAGATGTCCCCCACAATGTGCAGCTTGAACACGGCCAGTGTTTTGATCAGCTGGCAGAGGGCTTCGATAAACTCATCCGCCTGGTCCACGTCGATGATGGAGGACAGGATCTGCTCGTAATAAAATTCCTTGTCATGATCCTCGAAATGCGCGTGGAGAAGCTCGTCCAGGATATAAGAAAACGCAGGCGGGAGCCGTTTGCGCACAAAGCTTCGGGTGTGTTTGGAGGACACCATACGGCATACATCAATCAGCCGGTACAGAGTCTTGCGGTACCAGGCATCCAGATCCTCACAGCCGGCTTTCAGCTCGTCCAGTTTCTGGGCCGGGTAGTAGATCAGGGTGGCAAATTCCGCGCGTTCCTCATCCGGTACCGACGGGCCCAGAACCCGATCTACCTTTTCTTTGATAACGCCGGAGGCATTGTTCAGTATATGGGTAAACGCCTCATACTCCCCGTGCAGATCGCTCATGAAGTGCTCAGTACCTTTGGGCAGGCGCAGAATTGCCTGCAGGTTGATAATCTCGCTGCAGGCTGACGCAATTGTGGGGTACTCCCGCGCAAGCAGAGAAAGGTATTTGAGATTTTTTCGGATCTGATCGGTAACGGTGGTCTGCGGCTCCATATACGCCTCCTTGTATTTTCCGGGAAATACGCCCGGTCAGGCTTTCCCCTGCTGCAGCATCTCCCGGGCATTGGCAAGGCTCAGTTCGGTCACATGGTCGCCGGAGATGATCCGGGCCAGCACCTCCACACGTCCCTGTTCGTCCAGCGGGTGAATCTGGGTATAGGTGCGAGCCCCCTCCACCTGCTTGGCAATCAGCAGATGGGTATCCGCCAGCGCGGCGATCTGCGCGGTGTGAGTGATACACAGAACCTGCCGGCCGCGGGAAGTCTGCCGCAGTTTCTCCCCAATGCGCCCGGCGGCAAGACCGGAAACACCGGTGTCGATCTCGTCATAAATCACCGTGGGGATATCGTCCTTATCCGCCAAGGCACTCTTCAGTGCCAGCATAATACGGGACAACTCACCGCCGGATGCAATCCGGGCCAGCGGTTTGGGATCTTCGCCGGCATTGGCGGAGATATAGAACTCCACTGAATCCTGCCCGGCCAGGGCAAGCGGGCCGCGGCTGTGCTGCAGCACAAACCGGATTCCCGGCATGTTCAGAAAGGTAAGGGCTTCCACCAGCTGCCCCTGCAGGGCGTCAAACGCCGCCAGGCGTACTTTTGTAAGCGTTTCAGCGGCCTGTTTCGCCTGCTTGTAAAGCTGCTGTTTCTGGATGGCCAGTTCCTCCAGCTGCTGCTGGCTGGTCTGAATGGTCTCCAGTTCGGTACGGGCCTTGTCGGCAAAAGCAAGCACGTCTACCAAATCGGTGCCGTATTTCTGACGCAGGCGATAAATCAAGTCCAGGCGTTCTTCAATGCGGTCCAGTTCGCCCGGTTCCGCGTCGGTGTTTTCCAGGCGGCGGGCCAGTTCTTCAGCCAGATCCCGCACGCCGTAATAGTATTCGTTCAATTTCTCGGCCAGAGACTGCAGATCCGGATCCAGAGCGGCCGCCTGCTCCAGCGCACCGCAGGCAGCCCCCAGGCCGTCCGCTGCGCCGGGAATGTCGTCATCTCCCGATACGGCCGCATAGGCCGCGCTCAACTGCTGTGCAATGGTCTGCGCATGGGACAGAACCCGCCGGCGCGCCTGCAGCTGCTCTTCCTCGCCGGGCTGCAAACGGGCTTCTTCGATCTCCTGCAGCTGAAACTGCAGCACCTCGATACGGCGCTGCTTTTCGGTCTCGTCCATCTCCAGGGCGTCCATCTGGCGTTTGACGCGAATCAACTGACGGTACAGCTGCTGATATTCCTCCAACTGAGCCTGATCCTGTGCGAATGTATCCAGCAGCGCCAGATGACGGGCCGGGTTGGTCAGGCTCTGGCTGTCGTGCTGGCCGTGGATATTGATCAGGCTGCCGCCTATCTCACGAAGCACTGCCGCAGTAGCGGGCATTCCATTGATGCGGCAGCCGCCTTTTCCCTCCGCACTGATCTCCCGGTAAAGAAGCAGTTCGTCCTCCGCTTCATAACCGGCCTCTTCCAGCAAAGCGCGGGTGCGGGCGGAAAGATCGGTGAAGGTAGCCCAGATACAGGCTTTGGCCGCGCCGGTGCGCACCAGATCCCGGGATGTACGATTGCCCAGGATCGCGTTGATGGAATCAATCAGGATGGACTTGCCGGCGCCTGTTTCGCCGGTGAGCACGTTCAGTCCGGCGGTGAATTGTGCCTGCGCCTTTTCAATAACCGCCACATTTTCAATTTTCAGGCTGGAAAGCATTTGGGCTGTTCACCTCGCTGCGCCCGGCATATGGGGCGAAACATACTGGTTTAACTGCTGGGTAATGGTCCTGGCATCTTCTTCCGTACGCATCAGGATTAAAAATGTATCATCGCCGGAAAGTGTCCCCACTACATTTTTCCAAGGCATAGCGTCGAACATACCGCAGGCCGCGTTGGCCATGCCGGAATAGCATTTGACCAACACCACATGGCCCGCATGGTCCACTCGCAGTACCGATTCCCGGAAAATCGTTTCGAAGCGGCTGGCAGAATGCGGCGTAAAGGCATTCTGATTTGCAGGAGTGACATAGCGGTATCCCCCACCGCTGGCGGCAGTTTTGATGAGCCCCAGTTCCCGGATGTCCCGGGAGACCGTGGCCTGGGTCACTTCAAAGCCGGCCTCCTTTAGCCGCTGCAGCAGCTCCTCCTGCCGGTCGATGGGATGTTCTTCGATCAGTTGCAGGATCACCTGCTGACGTTTGCTTTTCACGGTTGGTTCACCGACCTTTCAGTTTTTTATCTATGGCCATGAACTGATCGGCCGGGTTAAAGCTGATCAGATCCAGATGGCTGTCTGCCAGACTGATTTCCACCTGAGCACCGGGGGTAAGGCTGTAATCGCCGGATCCGTCTGCCGACACGCAAACAGGATCGTTGCCGGTATATTCCCCCACCCGAATGGTCAGGCGGCGCTGGGCACTGAATACCATAGGAGGGCTTTGCAGGCTATGGGCGCAGATAGGCGTAACAACCATACCGCCGATACGGGCGTCCAGAATCGGGCCGCCTGCGCTCAGGGAATAGGCCGTGGAGCCGGTGGGTGTGGCTACGATCACACCGTCGCCCCGATACCGGTTTACCAATGTGCCGTCGCACCATATGGCAAACTCAATGGTTTGCATGCGCCAACCTTTGTATAAAACCACATCGTTGAGGGCGGTTTGTTCCCAGGTGTCACAACGGGCCCGAAGCAGCATCCGTCTGTCCAGCTGATAATCACCAGCCGCCAGACGTGCCAGTTTGACGGGCATCTCCTCAATCTCGCAGGTAGCCAAAAATCCAACCCGTCCCAGATTGATCCCCAGAATCGGGATTCCGTATGGCTGGGTACGCCGGGCCGTGTGCAGAATAGTGCCGTCGCCGCCAATAGTTAGCACAGCATCCGCAGAGGCCAATGCTGCCTCGTCCCGGGCCGGGTCGAGCTCCGGCCAGACAGCGCAGGCCCCCTGCTGCTGCAGGATGGCAGCCGCCTGTTGGGCAACCTGTAAAGCCTCCGGCTTCTGCTGATTGAGTACCAGGTATACGGTCATAGCTTGATGCCTCCCGCGAAAATCAATCAAGGGTTTCGTGGGCGCGCCGCACCAGATCCCGGGCCACACTCTCATCCAGCGCCGTCGGGGATTCCGAACGCTGCACATGCATTAAGAACTCGATGTTGCCTTCCGGGCCTTTGATTGGTGAATGATCCAGACCCAGCACCGAAAAGCCGTTGGTCGTGGCGTGTTCCATCGCCTGCAGCAGCACTTCCAGATGAGTCTCAGGCTCCCGCACCACGCCCTTTTTGCCGACCTTTTCCCGGCCGGCCTCAAACTGCGGCTTGACCAGGCAAACACCGTCGGCCTGGGGCACACAGATCCGGGCAGCTACAGGAAAGATATGCTTGAGTGAGATGAAGGACACATCCACGCTGAAAAATTCTATCGGTTCCGCCAGCATATCCGGCGTAACGTTGCGGATATTGGTGCGTTCCATATTGATAACGCGTGCATCGGTGCGCAGCGACCAGGCAAGCTGGCCGTACCCCACATCCACGGCGTAAACCTTGGTGGCACCGTTCTGCAGCATACAGTCAGTAAAGCCGCCGGTGGAAGCACCGATGTCCATACAGACTTTACCTGCCGGATGTACCGGGAACACCTGCATGGCCTTTTCCAGCTTCAGACCGCCGCGGCTTACATACCCGATATCGTGGCCGCGCACCTCTACCTTGGCATCCTCCGGGATCATGTCGCCCGCCTTGTCGCATTTCTGCTCATTGACAAACACCACACCCGCCATAATCAGGGCTTTGGCCCGTTCCCGGCTCTGCGCCAGACCGTTCTGGCACAGGTATTGATCCAGCCGTATCTTCAAATTATACGTCCTCCCAGCTTTTTCGCAGAGCCGCCGCGTCCAGACCCAGCTGAACCTTCAGGCGGGAAACATCCGCGTGGTCAATCTTGTTGGTGGCAACGGCCCGGTGAATGAACCGGCCGTGCCAGCCGGCTGTAAGAAGCGCGGCCTGCAGCTGCTGGCCGATACCGCCGGTAGCTACGCACTCTTCCGCAAACAACAGGGTGTCATACCGGCAAAGATCCTCCACCAATCCGTCGGGCAGCGGATAGAGCTGTACCAGCTTATACACATCCACTTCCTGCCCATCGGCGGCCAGCTGTTCCCGGGCCACCAGCACGTCGGCTGTTTCACTGCCGTAGCTGATCAAAGCGCCGCGGGCGTTTTCCGCCCGGATAAGCCGGTCATACGGCTTGCCGGAGCAGCCCAGCGCCGCCAGCACCGGGTCTTCCCCGCCGCGGGAATACCGGATGGCACGAGGGCCGTCCGGTTCCTTCATCAGTTCCGCCAGCCAGTAATCCAGTTCCGCATAGTTGCAGGGAGACCAGACCGGCACGCCCGCCTGGCTCAGATAGGCAGGGTCATAAATGCCCTGATGTGTTTCACCATCGCCCGGCACCAGACCGGCGCGATCTACGGCAAGCAGCACATTCAGCCCCATAAGCCGAACGTCGTGGATGATCTGATCAAAAGAGCGCTGCAGGAACGTGGAATAGATCCCTACCACCGGCAGCAGACCCTGGCTGGCCAGACCGGCGGCAAAGGTAACCGCATGCTGTTCCGCCATGCCCACATCGAAAAAACGTTCCGGGAAACGGCGATACATATACTGCAGGCCGGTACCGTATTTCATGGCGGCAGTAATGGCACAGATCCGGCCGTCCTGTTCCGCCAGCCGGACCAGCTGCATACCAAACCGGGTGGAGAAGGATTCGGCAGGCGCCACATCCGGATCCGGCAGATGATCTTTATCGAACGAAGAGACGCCATGAAACTCGCCCGGATTTTCCTCCGCGGGTTGGAAGCCCTTTCCCTTTACCGTTACCACATGCAGGAAAACCGGCGCCACCTGTTTCTGCAGGTTCTGCAGCAGTTCCACCAAATGCGCGGCGTCGTGGCCGTCCACCGGGCCAATGTACTGGAACCCCATTTCTTCAAACATGGTGGAGTGATAAATTGTACGGCGCAACGCCCGCTTGCAAGCCTGCAGAGCCCGAACCAGAAAACCGCCCAGCACCGGAATATGATCCAGGAAGGTTTCCATCCGGGCTTTTGCCTGATTGTACTGGGGATTGGTGCGCAGCCCGGTAAGGTAGCGGGCCACTGAACCCACGTTTTTGGAAATGGACATCTTATTGTCGTTCAGAATGACAATAAGATTATTGAGAGTATCCACATTGTTCATACCCTCGTAAACCATGCCGCCGGTAAACGCGCCATCCCCTACAAGCGCCACCACTTTGCCCGGCTCGCCTTTGAGCTTTTTTGCCTGAGCCATGCCGATGGCAGCCGAGATAGCCGTATTGCCGTGACCGGCCACAAACGCATCGTGCTCACTTTCTGCCGGCGATGGGAAGCCGGACAGCCCGCCTTCCTGACGGAGCTTTTCAAACCCGCTGCGGCGGCCGGTAAGCAGCTTGTGGGTATAGCACTGGTGCCCCACATCAAAGACAAATTTGTCCTGCGGGGTGTTAAGAACATAATGAAGCGCAACCGTCAGTTCCACTGTGCCCAGGTTGGAGGCCAGATGACCGCCGGTACGGGATACGCTTTGAATCAGAAAATCCCGGATCTCCTGGCAGAGCAGGGGAAGCTGTTCCGGAAACAGCTTTTTCAGCTCCTGCGGACTGTTGATCCGGTCCAGAAGCGGATAGGGCATACGCATGACCTCCGAATACAGGATTACAGATTGACCGGCAGAACAAATCCGATCAGAATGCCCAGCACTGCACCGCTGAGCACCTCAAAAGGTGTATGGCCAACCATCTCCTTGAGTTTCTTGTCCGCAAAGATTGGCGCATTGCGGGCATTGTCATCCATCCATTGGTTAAGGATACGGTTGAGAACCTTGGCCTGCTCGCCGGTCTCCCGCCGGACACCCATGGCGTCATACATGACAATTACCGCCAGTACAAACGCCATAGCAAACATGGGAGAATGCACCCCCACATACCGGCCGGTGGCGATCAGCATGGAACAGACCGTGCTGGAATGGGCGCTGGGCATACCGCCCGCCCCCCACATACGCTCCAGGTCAAACTCGCCGATCACCCAAAAATTGATGAGTGTTTTGAGCACCTGGGCCACAAGCCATCCTATCAGCGCAATGCTGAGTATGATGTTCCAGCTGTAAACGAGTTTGATCCACTCCATACCTGTTTCGCTCACTCCTTACTTTTTACGTTCCAGCAGCACCCCGGCCATCCGTCGAAGGAAAACCGCACGGGAGCCAAAACCATCCAGGGCTGCGCAGGCCTGTTCGTTGACCTGCTGCGCCAGGCGCTGTGCGCCTTCGGGGCCATACAAGGTTGCAAAGGTAGTCTTGCCGTTTTCTGCATCACTGCCGATGGGCTTGCCTAGCTGTTCCGCCGTGGAAGTCACATCCAGCACGTCATCCACGATCTGGAACACAAGCCCCAGCCCGTAGGCAAAGTTCTCCAATGCCTGCCGCTGTTCGGCACTTCCATCCGCAGCTACGGCACCCATCTGTACCGCCGCGTTGATTAACGCACCGGTCTTATTTCGATGGATGCGGCGCAGAACCTCGTCGCTGGCAGGCTTACCCTCCCAGGCAATATCCAGTTCCTGACCCAGTACCATTCCTCGCGCACCGGCACCATGAGCCAGTGCCTGCACCGCGTTTGCACGGGCCTGCGCGGAGAGCGGCGCGTCTCCGATCACTTCAAAGGCGGTGGTCAGCAGCGCATCGCCGGCCAGCAGCGCGGTGGCCTCCCCAAACTGTTTGTGGCAGGAAGGGCGCCCGCGTCGGAAATCGTCGTCGTCCATGCAGGGCAGGTCGTCATGGATCAGGGAATAGGCATGCAGCATCTCCACCGCGCCTGCCAGCCAGGACGCAGCCTCCACATCGCCGCCCAGCATATCGCATACCGCCAGCACCAGCACGGCCCGTACCCGCTTGCCACCGCCCAGAAGACTGTACCGGGCAGCCCGGCAAACCTGCGAATCTTCCGGCAGATAGATTTCACAAAGTGCCTGCAGGCGGTCTTCCGCCAGTTTTTGATACCGCGCGTACTCCGGCATATCCATATAGTCAATCCTCCTCCGTTTGTGTGGGCGACGCGGACAACAGCGTCTGGTCGATCTGCTCAATCTGCAGCTTGGCCTGAGCAAGCGATTCTTCGCAGAACCGGACCAGTTGTGCCGCCTGACCGTACAGGGCAATGGACTGATCCAGCGTAGTATCCGGGTCAGCCAGTTTATCCAGCAACTGCTCCAGCTGGCCCATCCCCTGCTCAAAGTTTTTCGGTGTTTTCATTCTGTTTGACCTCAACGCTTTCTATCCGGCACCGGGCACGGCAGCCATCGCCGCGCAGCCAGAACTGCTGCCCTGGCTGCTGCTCAGCCAGGCGCACACTCTTGCCGGACCGGGTTTCCGGAATACAATAACCACGTGCCAAAACCCGGTACGGGCTCAGTGAATCCAGCACCTGCAGGCTGTGGGCAAAACGGGTCTGCGCGGCCCGGCAACAGTTTTCCATCTGTCCGCTCAACTGGCGACAGGTACTTTCCAGCCGGGTTCTTCTCTGCTCAATGCCACGCCGAGGAGAAAGATCCGCCAGTTCCTGACGGGCCGTAACAGTATCATTATAGCATAAATGCAGTCTGTCTTGCATATTTTTATGCATTTTATCATAAATCTCTGCAAGTGAGCGGCGAATCTGCACCTGATCGGGCACCGCCAGTTCCGCAGCCGCAGAGGGAGTGGGTGCCCGCATATCCGCCACAAAATCCAGAATGGTAAAGTCGATCTCATGCCCCACCGCGGAAATCAGCGGGGTGCGGCAGGCAAAAGCGGCGCGAGCAATTCCCTCGTCGTTGAACACCCACAGATCCTCCCGGGAACCACCGCCCCGGGCTACAATTATGACCTGGGCCCGGCCATCCGCATCCAGGGCGCGGATCCCGCCGGCAATCTGAGCGGCAGCCTCACGCCCCTGCACATTGACCGGTGCAACGAGCAACCGGGTCAAGGGCCAGCGACGGCCAATCACCTGCAGAATATCCTGCAGCGCCGCCCCGGTACCGGAAGTAACCACCCCCACGCAGGAAGGCATAGGCGGCAGCGGCTGCTTGGTTTCGGGGCGAAACAGCCCTTCCGCAGCCAGGCGGGCTTTCAGTTCTTCAAAAGCCATCTGGGCGGCGCCAACGCCATCCGGCATCAGGTCACGCACGTACACCTGAAACGCGCCATCACGCTCATACAGGCTGACCCGACAGCGGACCACAACCTGCATACCGTCCTGCGGGCGAAACGCCAGGCGGGCAGCATCCCGGCTGAACATGACTGCCTTGACGCTGCTTTGGGCATCCCGTAAAGAAAAGTAGCAATGGCCGCTTTTGGCATGGCGTACAAAGTTTGCTATCTCACCCCGCAGGGCCAGATCCGCCAGAGCGGCATCTCCCTCCAGCACCGACTTAACATATCGGTTCAGGGCGGTTACGCCGATCACCTGGGGCATACTGTCTCCTCTCTGGCGGTCAAAACCGCCACGCCGATGGCGTTGTCGGATGAAAAGCGCCCGGGCACAAAGCAGACATCCGGCAGACGGCGCTGCACATAGTCCCGGATCACCTGGCTGCTCATGACACCGCCCGCACAGACCACCGGCAAGCCGGGATACAGCCGCAGAGCCTCCCGGGTCATCCGGATCACGGTTTCGCCCACGCAGAGCAGGCAATACCGGCAGACATACGCTGGGGTTTTGCCCTGCTCCAGCAGGCGGGCGCACTGGTTTTCCAGCCCGGACAAACTGCAATTCAGCCCCCGCACCGTAGCACGAGGCCGTATTTCTTCCTCACATTCGGCTGCAAGGCGGGAGACCTGCTCCCCTGCCGGGAACGCAAATCCCAGCCGAACCCCGATGCGGTCCACAGCCTGGCCCGCATACAGATCGCTGCTGGTGCCCAGCGTTTCCACACTGCCGTCCGGCCGTCGGAGCAGCAGATCCGTAGTGCCGCCCGAAATGTGGAACACCAGCACCGGCTGTTCCCACAGCTGCGGGCGCCGCGCCGCAAAGATGGCCGCAGCAATATGCCCCTGCTGGTGGGTGGTACAATGAACCGGAATCCCCCGTCCGGCCGCAAAGGCCCAGGCAGCGCTGATCCCTGCCGTAAAGCAGGGCATATAGGATCCCTCCACGGGGCGGGGCTTTTCCGATACGCCCACCGCGCCGATCGCGGTCAGGTCAACCCGGGATGCCAGCTCCCGCAGCATTTCGGGCAGCGCCTGGGTATGATGAAACAGCGCCTCGCTCTGGCGCAGGCCCAGCTGCCCCGGGCGGACAGGCAAAAATTTCTTTTTATCACAAACAACCTCCCCGGCGACGGTGTCAAACACCGCCAGGGAGGTTGCGTAATTGCTTGTGTCGATGCCCAGCGTCAGCATACAGGCTGTGCCTCACTGTCCTGCGCCATGTCACGGGCAATGGAGCCCAGCAGGCCGTTGACGAACTGGTAGTCTTCTTCGCCGCCGTACTTCTTGGCCAGTTCCACAGCTTCGTTGATTGCCACGCCGGGCAGTTTTTCCTCGCCATAGAGCATCTCGGCAATGGCCAGCCGCACCAGAGTCAGGCTGACACGCGGCAGACGTGCCATGGTCCAGCCCTTGAGCCGGGGCTCAATCAATGCGTCAATCTCAGCGGCATGAGCAGTGCAGGCGCGCAGCAACGCTTCGCCGAAGGCGTCCACCGGATATTCGCCGTCCTGACGGCTGAACTCAATCACTTCTTCCAGCGTTCCCACATCAAACGAGGTGCTGAACGCGGCGATAAAGGCATTTTCCCGGGCAGCACGCCGGGGCAGTTTCTGTTCCATACTTTCTCCTTATACACAAAATACGCCCCCCGCCGGTAAGGTTCCCGCAGCAACCGGGCCCGGCCGACGGAGAGACGCGTCCTTTCCTGTTGGCTTTATTCTTCCTCGTCCGGCATTTCCACGCCCACGCCGGTGATCACCACATTGACGCGGGAGACGGTAATGCTGGTCATGTTCTGCACGGACGCCTTGACATTCTGCTGAACCTTCTCGCTCAAAGCCGGAATACGGGCACCGTAGGCAATGGTCACATTTACAGTGATCTCGGCCACTTCGTCCTGCAGGGTAACCTCTACAGGCTTGGGCACCGCCAACCGGCCCAAAAGGCTTTTCATGCTGTACGGGCAGGCTTTGACCTCCCGCACGCCGTCTACCTCCAGCGCGGCCAGACGGGCGATCTTGGCAATCACATCGGTAGAGATCTGCAGACTTCCGCCCACGAGGTTCTGGTCTTTCACTTCCATGGAAAAGCCCTCCTACAAAATCTTTGCGAAACGGATCATCGGCCCCCGCGGAGCCGCCTGCCGTTCTTTTTCATTGTTGTTGCCTATTATACCACTCTTATTCACATTTCGCAACCGATTTTCCGGCAGGTCTGTACCAGACGGTCAACGCACCTCCACCACGGTAATATCCTGCGCAGCCACTTCACACCGTTCCAGTACCGCGTCGCGGATCTGCGCCACCTCGCTCTGTCCCAGCTGTGCATTGGTGGTCATGACCGTTACATCCACTGTATCTTCGCCGATGAACACCACACAATCCACAAAGCCTTTGGCTTTGAGCAGTGTCTCAATCTCATTCTCGGCGGCGATGCTGTCAATCTGCGCCGACAGCTGTGCGGTGAGAGTTTCCTTTTCCTCATCGGTCAGCTTGGCATTTTTCAGACTTTTCTGCAGGGTATCCAGCGCCTCGTCCCGGGATTTGGTCCGGCTCAGGCGGGCCTGCTCAAAAAACTCCGTGCCGGTGCTCTCGGTCACGCTCACCAGCTGCGCTTCACCGTAGTTTTTGTCTCCGGTGGCCGACTCTTCGCCTGCAACGGTCTGATCCGCCACCGGAAGCGCATCCACCACCACGGCATCTTCTGCCGAAGCCGAAGTCTGGGCGGCATCAGGCTCCGCCGCGATATCACCCGTACGGGCATACTCCCAGTTCAGGTACACCGCCACTGCCAGCGCTACCGCCAGCGTGAGCACCGTAAGTTTCTGACTATGCTTTCCAGTTCTCATCTTCATTGCCTCCGTCAACTCATTTTTGCTATGCTGATCCTGTTGGTGGATACCCCCAACAGAACCGAGACCATTTCTGTGAGACGCGCCTGAACAGCAGCATCATCCCCGCCCTGACAAATCACAGCCACGCCGCGTACCTCGGGCAGCCAGGTGGTTTCCACCAGGGCCGAATCACCTGTACCGTCATCCAGGATCACATGACTCCACTCGTAGCTTTCCGCACCGCCCTGTTTCTCGTCCAGCGCGTAAACGGTTTCCTCACTGTTTTCCAGGGTGATCATGACCCGGGTTTCTCCGGCGCCCTCTACGCCGGAGAGCAGGTCTTCCATCCGGGTAGAAAGCCGATCCGCGTACTCGGCCAGTTCCGCGGAGCCGGAGACTGCCTGCCCCGTTTCACTCTGCCGGGAAGCTTCGTTGCCGGCAGGGTCGAACAAATCGGCAAACAGAATCAGCGCCATACCAGCCAATCCCAGTGCAAACAGCAGCCCTGGCTTTTTGACGGCGCTTGCCGCCAGTTTCGCCAATGCCTGGCAATCTATTCCGCCATTTGTGTGCGGCATACCACCGTCCCCCTTTCACCAACCCATTTCTGCAAAAGCAGCTCCGCCGCCCGGCTTTGCGCATCAGTGGGAACAAAGGCCTGCACGGTAACGGCCTGTTCCCCCTGGGATACGTCCAGGCTCACAGCCACCTCCGCCTGCACGCCGAAAGCCTCCAACTGATCTGTAAAGGTTTTTGCCAGCACACCTTCCGTCGCGTCGTTTTCAAGCGCTTCTGTGTCGTAGAGAACCTTGGGTTCAATGCCGGTTTTCTCTGTAATGTCAAACAGCTTTACAGAAAGCTCTGCCGGAGAAAGGATGGCCAGTACAATATACAGCACAGCGATATTTTTTATGACTGCCGTATGCCGGCTGGAGGGCATCAACACCTGGACAGCGCCGGCCAGCATACAGCCGGCGCAGATCCCCCCCGCCCATTGGCGAAGAAGTTCGTTCATCCGAAAAAACCTCCTGTTCCGGTCGCGATCATCAGCGCGGTGGACAGCACGACCAGCATAAAGAAAAACACCAGAAAAGACAGGCAAAGCCCCGCCCCTTCCGCCGCGCCTTCCAGTACAGCGCCGCTGCGGGACAATCCAAAGGCTTTGGCCAGCAGGCCGCCTGCCGCCAAAACCAGACGCATTACAAGGCATCGCGCAAACAACGGCAAAAACGCGGCTGCCAACACGGCAATCGCCGCAAACCCCAGTGAACCTTTCACCACCCGCAGCCCGGCCAACACGCTGGCCAGGGCATCCTGGGCCGCGGCCCCAACCACCGGAATACTGCTGCTCAGCACAGCGCCTCCCGCCCGCATAGCCAGGTTGTCCGACTGGGCGGCCAGCGTGTTCTGCAGGCCCAGCACCGCAGCAAAGCCGATTGATATTCCTCGCAGCAGGCTGCGAACGCACCGGGTCAAACCCTGCGTAGCCTCCTGCAGAGGCGGCACACCGCTGATACCGGCAGCACTGTTCAGTGCCAGATAGACCCGTACCAGCGGCATAGCCACACCGCAGATCAACTGTGCAGACAAGGATGCCATGGAAAAAAACAGCCCCGTACAAACCAGGGCCCCGGCGCTTTGGCCACAGCTTACCATAACCCCGGCGAAAATCGGCAGAAAACCCGCCAGATACAGGCGCCAGTCCGAGATAGCCGCGGACACCTGGCTGACCAGTTCCAGTATGCCGTCGGCTGATAAAAGGAAGCAGCCCGCTACGGCGATGAGTTCAATACATTGCCGCCAGCCCTCCGAAGGAGCAAAGGTCAGGGCGGCTGAAGCCAGCAAAAGCAGTGCCCCGATCTGGCCCAAGAGCCGAAACGGAGCCAGGAATTCACCGGAAACCGTCTTCCAAACGCCGGCGAGGAGCTCGGACAGAGTCACGGAAGAAAATTCCTCCGCGCTCATTCCAGGCTCGTCCAGGTAGTCCTGAATTTGAGGAGGTGTATCCATTTCTTCCGCGTACACAGCCGGGCACAGCGCCCCCCCTATCGCTACAAGCAGCAGCACGGCCATCAGGCGCCGCAGCCGGAACCGCCACAGCATTTTGCATCCGTTTTTCATTGAAGCAACCGACTCCATACATCCACCACCTGCTGCAGCATGGGCAGCGCGGAAAGCAGGATCATGCAGCGTCCTGCCAATTCCACCTTAGCCCCCATTGCCGTCATTCCTGCATCTTTGCACAGATCCTGCGCCGTCTGCGCTACCAGTGCGATCCCCGCCGCCCGGATCAGGCAGATAAATTCTTCCTGACGCAGATAGACCGAGAAGGTATCCAGCCATTCCAGCGCCTGGGCCGCGTAGGGCAGCATCCAGGCCAGCAGCACGACCGTGCCGGCCAGCGATGCCAGCAGTGCATACACCGGCGAATACGGCCGCAGCAGAACCGCCAGCACAACCGTGACGATGGCAACGCCGGCCACGGCGCCTATCTGCGCGGCGCTCACAGGTTGAACAGCGTTTTGATGGTGACAAACAGTTCGCTGATCTCCTTCACCATCATGGAAAGCACCACTATCAGCCCCGCCAAGGTAGTCATCATGGCCTGGTCTTCCCGCCCGGAACGTATCAAAAGCTGGTTCAGCACCGCCACAATAATCCCGATAGCCGCGATCTTAAATACAAGGTCAATATCCATGCAATGCCGCCTCCCGATCCCTTGTTTTCACAGCAGAAACAGCACCGCCAGGGCACCCAGGCACAGTCCCGCCTGCCGGTACAGTTTTTTTGCTTTTTCTTCTTCCTGTTTGGCACAGGATTGAAACTCCGCGCAGCGCGCCAGGCAATAATCCAGGCGGCGAACGGTTTCCCGGGTACTGCAGCGGCCCAGGCCGGAAAAACATTCGGCAAACACTGCATATTGGGCCTGCGGCAGCACCGGCGGCGGACGCAGCGCACACAGCATTTCACCGCTTCCCGGCAGCCAGGACAACGGCATCTCCGCATGAAGCTGACGCAAAATTTCGCCGGAGTCCATCTCCCGGTATAAAATCGCAGCACGGATGAAATCCAGCACACGGGCCAGCTCGTCCAGTGCGCGGGTATGACGGCACGCCTGTTCCACCCGTGTGGCACCCCAACCGTACCCGGCGCAGAGTGCCAGAAGCGTTCCGGCCAGACGCAGTATCCACCCGCTCACAGACTGCTCACCTGCCGTACCCGCCCCGGACGCAGACAGCTTTCCAGCAGAATCAGCCTGTCAAAAGCGCCGGTGGAGGTCAGTTCCCGCAGAGGCGGGCGGCGGGAAAGGTCTTCCCGGCTTGCAGCATGCACCGTAAGCACAAACCGCACCCCCGCATGAAGCCCCTGCATGACCGCGCGGACCTCTTCCCCATCCCCCAGTTCGTCACACAGAATCACATCCGGGCCCAGAGTACGCACCGCCTGCAGGATTCCCTGCGCTTTCGGCCAGGCGGAAAGCACATCGCAATGCAGGGGTAACTCGAAGGTAAACCCCTGCTGCGCACAGGGAAACAATTCGCACCGCTCGTCCACAACCGCCACCGTCCTTCCTGTTCGGCACAACTGTTCGGCAACAGCCCGCAACAGGGTAGTTTTTCCGCTTCCGGGCGGGCCTGCCACCAGGAGCCCCGTGAAATTCTGCAGAACTTGTGCCGCCTCCTCGGGCAGAGGAGCGACACACCGTCGCGCAATCCGCAGGTTCAGTGAACTGACGGTTTTGAAGCCTGCAATTGCGCCGCCCTCTTCCCGGATCGGAATTCCCGCCACACCAACCCGGTGACCACCGGGCAGGGTGACGAACCCCTTCCGGAGTTCCGGTGCCCGGCTGTGAACCGACTGACCGCACAATGCATAGAAACATTCCTGCAACCGGGAATGCTTCAGCGGCGGAGACCCAGAGGGATCGGTACAGAATCCGCCGGTTATGTCCGGATAGAGCGTGCGTTCGCCTCGCAGTTCCACCGGGCGGCCGCTGCGCAGCCGGATTTCCCGTACACCGGGCGCTTCACCGGATGGCAGCATGGTCAATCGGGTTTGCAGCTCTTCCGGCAGCCACCGGATAACCTGGTAATACTCGTCCATCTTTTCGCCTCGCTCTCCATGCTCCCACTATATGGCCGGGCGGACGGATTTAGAACAAGAAAAGCGCGGAGGCCATGGAAAGGTCTCCGCGCTTTTGTATAATATACGTAACTATCCGGATCAGGGTTGACCGAACTGCCCGATAAATTCTTCCTCCGACAGGATGGGCACTCCCAGTTCGGCCGCCTTTTTATTTTTGGACGAGGTGGATTCCCGGTCATTGTTGACCAAAAAACTGGTCTTGCCGGAAACACTGCCTGCTACCGAGCCGCCCTCGGCCTCCACGTACTTTTTGAAAGCGGCCCGGTTGACAAAGATGTGCACGCTGCCGGTGATTACAAAGGTCATCCCGGCGCAGCGGCCGCCGGTGGTATTCCGGGGCTCCACCGTTTCCAGATGCAGTTCATTCAGCAGCTTGTGGTAGACAGCCCGGTTCTCCTCGTCTGCAAACCAGCTTTGCAGCGCATGGGAACGCTCGGGGCCTATCCCCTCCACGTCATCGAACGGCAGACCTTCCTCCACCCGCTTGGCAAACCCTTCGCTGCCCAATGCCGCCAGGATCTTTTTGGCGGCATCCACCCCGATCATCGGAATGCACAGAGCGAACAGAAAGTTTGCCGGATGGGCGTTGCGGCTTTTTTCGATGGCAGCTGTCAGGTTTTCATAGGATTTCTCGCCAAAGCCGTCCAAATCCACAATGGCGTTCCTGTGCTCACTAAGATGGTAGATGTCCGCGTAATCCCGGATAAAGCCCTGGTTCACGAATACCCGCAGGCTTTGGATGGACAGCCCGTCAATATCCATGCCCGTCTTGCTCACAAACCGGGAGAATCGTTTCAGGTGCTTGGCCGGGCAGGCAGGATTGGTACAGCGCAGGGTTTTGGTATCCCCTTTGCCGTTTACCCGGATCTCGGTAGGAGCACTGCACACCGGGCACTGCGAGGGAATCGTAAATGTCCCTTCCGCCTTGCGGACTGCCACGCACTTGGGAATGATCTTGTTGGCTTTGATGACCTCGATCTCGGTCTTGCCGTTTTCACCGATGCCCAGCCGCTCCATCTCGCTGATATTGCACAGGGAGGCACGGGTCACGGTGGTACCCTCCAGCTGTACCGGAGCAAATACCGCCACCGGTGTAATGATGGAGGCAGCACAGGACCAGTCTACACTTTCCAGCATAGTCACGGCTTTTACGTCCTGCCACTTATAGGCAAACCCGGCCCGGGTGGCATGATGGCCGGTCACACTGCCGGTGGAGGCGTATTCCGTATCATCATAGGTCAGCACCAGACCATCCACCGGCAGATCCATCTCTCCCCGATCCACTTTGTCGGTAAAGCGCTGGATCGCATCCGGAAGGCCTGCTGCGTCGGTACGCTGCCGTTCCACTGTAATGAACCCCAGCCTGTCCAGCCAGTCCATCCGATCCCCCCAGGACAGGATTTCCCGATCGGTATGAACCAACGTAAAGGCATTGAAGGTGACCCGACGCTCCTTCACCTTATCCAGATTGGTTTTATCCAACGCCAGCGTGCCGGAAGCCAGATTGCGGGGGTTGGCATATTTGTCGTCATCGTCATCCAGTGTATCATTGATGCGCTCAAAATCCGTATAGGAAATCGTGGCCTCTCCCCGTACCACCAGATGGCCGGTTTCCTCTACAGTCAGCGGCACGCCGACCAGAGCTTCCTTCATATAGGTAATATTGCTGCCGACGGTACCATTGCCACGGGTCAGGATCTTGACCAGCTGACCGCCGTCATAGGTTAGCACCAGGGTCAGGCCGTCCAGTTTCCAGGACAGCCACACCGCCCGGTCGCCCGCCCATTTCTGCAGTTCCGCCACATCCTTGGTCTTTGCCAGGGAGAGCGCGGGATATTCATGCGGCTCCTTTTCGCCGGCGGCATCCGGTTCCCCCTCCGCGTGGCTGGTGGTCTGGGTCGGGCTGTCCGGTCGGATATATCCGGTTTGCGCCTCCAGTTCGGCCAGCTGATCAAACAGCTGATCCCACTCAAAGTTGGTCATCCGTTCTTCTTTTCCGCCGTAATAGGCTTCGGACGCCTGGTTCAATGTATCCACAAGATAATCAATGCGTTCTCTCTGTTCCATATCCGTTTCTCCCGTGTCTTGTGCCGGATCATCCGCCACAGCCCGATTTCTGCCCGGAACCGGCCATACCGCCGCAGGCAGGAACAGTATAGCATATTCCGGCGGTTATTGCACGTAGGTTTGCGGCACCTGGCCCACAATCAGCACCTGGGCAATACAGATCTGGTTCTCCACATACACTTCCGCAGAGTATCCCCCGAGAATGGCGGTCATATCAGCCTGCAGTACCAGAAACACCCGCAATTCGGTCTGGTTGATCCCGGCGGTGTCCAGCGTAGTGATGATGTCGCTGTTCACATAAGAATCCGGGATGGCCTGAAATCCGATGGAAGGGCCCCGGCCTGCCAGCAGCTGCCAGCCCAGCAGAGAGCCCACCGGGACATAAAAGGTCTGTTCCCGCAGTTGATCCAGGGCGGCCGACACCTGTTGGGTCAGGTGTGCCTTGACCTGGTTGATGGCCGCAGCGTCGCCGGTTACCGCCAGTACCGCCCCCTGTGAATCCCGTTCTATCTGATACAGCCCGTCAAACAGCTGCGGTTCTGCCGTCATGATATCGGTGACGGCGGTGTTCATCTTTTGTATGGCCCGCTGGCGGCATTCATATTCCGCCATGGTCAGGATTACCGGGCGCAGCCGGGCCTCGGCGCTGAAGAGAATATAACAGACTACAGCGGCGCCCAGCAAAAGCGCAACTGTACGGCGGCGCGGGCAGCGGCATACAAGCGGGCGGCATTTTCTTTGCATAAGCCGGAACCTCTTTCCCTGGAAATATATTTTCACTATATTCCCATATCCCCGGTTTTGTGCAGTTTTCCCCAAAGAAAAAGCGTTTCCGCCGCCGGAAACGCTCGCCAGCGCAATCAACTGTCGCTGGAGGCTGTGCCCTCCACAAACTCCACAGTCAGACCGTTCAGCAGACCCATCTCACCCCGGGGCAGGTACAGGGCATAGGTAAATCCGTCCCGTACCCAGGTGGCCAATCCGGCACCGCCTGGGGTCTGCTGCAGCACCACCCGGATGCCGTCGTAATATACCGTCTGGTAGGTTTCATACTGTCGGTCGAACTGATCCAGCCGCAGTGAACGTCCCTCCTGTGCCACTCGCAGCCACAATTTCCAGTCCGGCTGGACACGGAACTCAAGTTCAGCCACACCGCCCGCCAAAAGCCAGCTGCCGGTATAGGTCAGAATGTCATTGACCGGATATTCCGCCACCTGAAACCCTGCCCGACGGGTAAAATCCGGCTGCGGATAATACCGGCGCACAGGCCCGGAACGCAGCCGTCCCCGCACAATCCCATACACAATTGCCGCCGCGATGATCGCAGCGAAAATCAGCAGCATCACAATCCCCTTGATGGTCATCCCTACCGCCTCCTTTGCCTTATCCTATGCAGGCCCGTCGGACCGGGTGCAATATTTGCCAGAACCTCCCGTGATTTTGCGACCGCCCCTCCGGCCATACTGTGAACGGGCAGGCTCCGTGCAATCGCCGGGGCCGCGGGAGGTAACGATGTACAACAAGGTGGAAATCTGCGGAGTGAGCACTTCGCGGCTGCCCGTGCTGAAAGAAAAGGAAAAGATCGAACTGCTGCGCAAAGCGCGGGCCGGCGATATGCAGGCGCGGCAGACCATGATTCAGGGAAATCTGCGGCTGGTGCTGAGTGTGGTGCAGCGATTTGCGGGGCGCGGCGAAAGTGCCGACGACCTGTTTCAGGTTGGCTGTATCGGCCTGATCAAAGCCATCGACCATTTCGACCCGGATTTGAATGTGCGGTTTTCCACCTATGGGGTCCCCATGATCATCGGAGAGATCCGACGGTTTCTGCGGGACAACAATGCAGTGCGGGTAAGCCGTTCTGTGCGGGATACCGCCTACAAGGCCATGCAGGCCCGGGAAGCCCTGCAGAAACAGCTGGGCCGGGAACCCCGCACCGACGAGATCGCCCGGCAGATAGGTCTGCCGGAACCGACCGTAGTATTGGCGCTGGAATCGGTCGTGGACCCGGTCAGCTTGTATGAGCCGGTGTATACCGACGGAGGCGATCCGCTGTATGTAATGGATCAGTTGGGCGACGATGGCGGCGAAGACAGCTGGGTCAGCGGAATCATGTTCCGTGATACGGTGGAATCACTCTCTCCCCGGGAGCGGCGCATTATGGCGCTGCGCTATATGGCAGGCAAAACACAGGTGGAAGTAGCCCGTGAAATCGGCATCAGCCAGGCGCAGGTCAGCCGCCTGGAAAAAAGTGCGATGGATCGCATCCGAAGCCAGCTGTAAAACAAAAAGCCGACGCCCGGCGAGAGGCATCGGCTTTATCAGACGGATTACTCTTTGGCAGAGCGGGAAACAAGCTGTTCTTTCAGATGAATCCCACAAGCGCCCAGAGCCTTGACAAAGGAATTGTAACCTTTATAGTGAATACCCGCGATTCCTTGTTCAAACGCAGCCTGAACATTTGCCTTATTATCATCCACGAAAACGACAGAATCGCTGGACAAACCTGTGCGGCGCAGAAATTCCTGGTAAATGCGCGGATCCGGTTTGTTGATCTGCACCTCGCAGGAAGCCAGGCCACCGGTAAACAGGTGCCAGAAATCCCGCTCCTTCATCATTTCCAGAGTGTCCGGCGCGATGTTTGACAGGTAGTACAGTGCGTATCCCTGTTTTTTCAGATGCTTCATCAGTTCCACCGTGCGGCGGCGGGTATGCAGCATCTGAGGCCAGTCATCCAGAATGGCCTGGGTTTCAAAAGTCAGGCCCTGTTCACGGGCCTGCTCCAATATCCGCCGATTGGCCTCCGGGCGGGTCACAAGGCCCGCATCCAGGTCCTGCCAGAGTTTATTGCCGAAAACAAGATCAAACACCTGATTTTCGCGGCTCTCGTTGCAGAGCCGTTCCATCAAAAAGCCGCGGGGGTCAAAGTCCACCACCACGCCGCCCAGATCCAGTACGATCGCCTTATACATGGGAATTGCGCCTCCTTCTGCCGGGGAATCTGCCGCCGCAGAACGGCGGTTTTTTCTATTATACACGATTCGTCTCTAATATACAAAGCCCTTTTGCTATCTATAGGCAGGAGGTGAGTTGATTGACTCTGCGAGAACTGACCCGCAAGGACGTGGTACAGATCCGTACCGGTGACAATCTGGGACGGGTGGATGATCTGGAGTTTGATGCGCAGAATGCCCGTATCCAGGCTCTGGTGCTATACGGCAGGCCGCGTTTTTTGGGCCTGCTGGGGCGGGATCCGGATGTACCAATCCCCTGGCAGGATATTGTAAATCTGGGCAGTGATGTGATTCTGGTGCAGACCGATCTGCCCAAGCCGGCACCGCAGGCCGGTATATCCCTGCGGCAACGACTGGCACAGGTGCTGGGCCGCTGAAATAAATTTGTGCACGGAATGATAAAAAGCGTTTTTCCGGGCTGTTTTTCAAAAAAATGCTTGAAATCTAAAACGGCTTGTGCTATGCTATTACGGCAATACGCACGCATTGCAGTGTTTCCCTGTGCCTTTTTACAGGTCGGGAAGCATGCATGCAATGCGGAGGTAAAACAAAAAATTGGAGGATTTATTATGGCAGTCGTATCTATGAAGCAGCTCCTGGAAGCCGGCGTGCATTTCGGTCATCAGACCCGCCGCTGGAACCCCAAAATGGCGAAGTACATCTTCACCGAGCGCAACGGCATCTACATCATCGACCTGCAGAAGACCGTGAAGAAGCTGGACGAGGCGTACAGCTTTGTCCGTGATCTGTCCGCTCAGGGCGGTGAGATCCTGTTCGTCGGCACCAAGAAGCAGGCGCAGGAGTCCATCCGTGACGAAGCTACCCGCTGCGGCATGCACTATGTGAACGCCCGCTGGCTGGGTGGTATGCTGACCAACTTCCGCACCATCCGCAAGCGCATCGACCGTCTGGATCAGCTGAAGAAGATGAGCGAGGACGGCACCTTCGACCTGCTGCCCAAGAAGGAAGTTGTCAAGCTGCAGCTGGAGATCGAGAAGCTGGAGAAGTTCCTGGGCGGTGTGAAGAACATGAACGACCTGCCCAAGGCTATGTTCATCGTTGACCCCCACAAGGAGCGCATTGCCGTTTCCGAGGCCCGCAAGCTGAACATCCCCATCGTGGCTATCGTGGACACCAACTGCAACCCCGATGAGATCGACTACGTCATCCCCGGCAACGACGACGCGATCCGCGCTGTCAAGCTGATCGCCGGCGCTATGGCCGACGCGGTTCTGGAAGGCCGTCAGGGCGAGCAGAACAACGCTGGCACCGAGACCGTGGAAGAGGCTGCTGAGGCCTGATTCGGGTAAACGTAAAGGATTAGAAAGGGGTATAGACAAATGGCTTTTACTGCACAAGACGTCAAGAACCTGCGCGAGCAGACCGGCTGTGGCATGATGGACTGCAAGAAGGCCCTGACCGAGGCTGACGGCAACTTTGAGAAGGCGATCGAGTACCTGCGTGAGAAAGGCCTGGCCGCCGCGCAGAAGAAAGCCAGCCGCATCGCCGCTGAGGGCATGGTGTACGCCAGCTACTGCAGCGAGTGCAAGGTGGGCGTGATCCTGGAGGTCAACGCCGAGACCGACTTCGTGGCCAAGAACGACATGTTCCAGACCTTCGTCAAGGACGTGGCCGACGTGATCGCGAAGCAGGCTCCCGCCGATGTGGAAGCCCTGCTGGCCTGCAAGATGGGCGATGACACCGTTGAGGCCGCTCTGAAGGACAAGATCCTGGTTATCGGCGAGAACATCAAGATTCGCCGCTTTGAGCGTTACGAAGGCGTCTGCGCCGCTTATATCCATGCCGGCGGCACCCACGCTGTGCTGGTGAACTTCGAGACCAGCGACGAAGTGGCTGCCAAGGCTGAGTTTGCCGCTTACGGCAAGGATATTGCCATGCAGATCGCCGCTGCCAACCCCGGCTACGTGTGTGAGAGCGAGGTTCCCGCTTCTGTGATCGAGAAGGAGAAGGAGATCCTGCTGGCTCAGATCGCCAACGATCCGAAGAATGCCAACAAGCCCGATGCCATCAAGGAGAAGATGGTTCTGGGCCGCATCGGCAAGTTCTACAAGGAGAACTGCCTGGTGGATCAGGAGTTCGTCAAGGATCCCGACCTGTCTGTTGCCAAGTACACCGAGAAGGTTGGCAAGGAGCTGGGTGGCGAAATCAAGATCGTGAAGTTCGTTCGCTACGAGAAGGGCGAGGGCCTGGAGAAGCGCGAGGACAACTTCGCTGAAGAGATCGCCAACATGGTGAAGTAAGATCTTGTATTTTACCATTTCCGCTGAATGACGCAAAAAGAGAGAATGTGCGTTTAATAACGCCATTCTCTCTTTTTTTATGATATGCAGTGCGGAAATAAAGTTTTTCCTCCCCTATCAGATCAGGTAGCACTTTCCAGTTCCAGACGCAGGCGGCGAATAATACGTTTTTCAAGACGTGAAATGTAGCTTTGTGATATACCGATGGCATCGGCTACCTCTTTTTGTGTGCGTTCTTTCCCGTCTTCCAGGCCAAAGCGCATCTGCATAATGCAGCGTTCCCTCTCATCCAGCCGGTTGACCGCTGCGCGCAGCATATCCCGCTCCGCATCCTGCTCCAGCTGTACACTGATCTGATCCTGGTCAGTGCCCAGCACATCGGACAGAAGCAGCTCATTGCCTTCTCCGTCAGTATTCAGCGGCTCATCAATGCTGGTTTCCTGACGGCGGTTGGATGCTTTACGCAGATACATCAGGATTTCATTCTCAATACACCGGCTGGCATAGGTGGCCAGCTTGATGTTCCTCGAAGGCGCAAAGGTATTGACAGCTTTGATCAGGCCGATGGTTCCGATTGAAATTACATCCTCCACCGGAAGATTGCTGCTTTCAAACTTTTTGGCTATGTAGACTACCAGCCGAAGGTTGTGGGTAATAAGAATATCCCGGCAGCTGGCCCTGCCCTCTTCCAGTCCGGCGAACACCATTTTTTCCTCCTCCGGCGTCAGCGGCGGCGGCAGCGTTTCCGGCCCATTGATATAATAAACCGGATCCGGCATGCGGAGCGCCCTCCACAAGTGAAGGCACATCCCTTTGATTTTTGTTTTTACCCTACCGAAATCCATCTTCCATCCTCCCCTTTTCGTGTTGCCGGCTGGCCGGTCAGCAGATCTGTACCGAACAAGCCGCAGAATCTTCCGCCCATACTATGTTCCGGGCTGAATACAATGGTCAGTTCCCCAGGCCGGATTTTTTGGTGCTGCCGGGAGAGCACTGCATCTTTTACGCACAGCGCAGGCAGCAGGCGTCGACCGGAAGCGGTGCGGCACTCCAGAATTCGTACCGCCCGGCCAGGCGGTGGTTCCGGCCACTGCTCCTGATAAAAGCACCCCTCCAAACAGGCCCGCAGATCCGCTGGAAGCTGTCCGGCACAGGAGGCATACTCCACCAGAATCGCCTGTGCACCACTATATGGATCTTTGAGGAAAAATCCGGTGTCGTGCAGAAGGGGAAGGCTGAGTGTGCGTCCTGGTTCCAGCGGCGCGCTTAACTGCCAGATTTCCGCCGGGCGCGGAGCACCAAACAAGAACAGCAATATCCGCACAGTCAGATAGACAACCAGGATACACCCCAGCAATAACATGGGTGACAGGTTCAGATATACTGTCAGATTGTTGACCTGCAGATCCGGCACTCCATAACGAAGCGAAAGCAACAGACAGCTCCCGGCAGCAAGCAGGTTTAGAAGCAAAAACCACAGAGTTTGTCTTCCAAACATCCGCCAACCCCGCCAGATAAATGCTGCGCGCACAATCATTGCTGCTGTTGCCGTCTTGCTCAGGAACTGCAGCGGTACAGGGAGCGGCGGCAACAGAACCAGCAGTGAGGCGGCTGCAGCAGCTATTCCCCCTGCCAGGAGCCGTATACAAGACGTTTCTCCACCTGACAGACGAGCCGCAGCGCAAAGCAGCAGATAGCCTGTAAGGAAGTTGATCAGCAACAGGATATCCAGATAGACAACAATCTTCATACCGGCGTGTCCCCTCCCCTGTTCTTGAGTGTACACCCACCGCAGGAAAAAGGCTGTCAAAACAGCGTGGATGTTCAAAGGCAGCCATCCCCGGCTTGACAAACCTTCAAATTGGAATTACGATACAAGGAATGGATAAGGAGAGAACGCGATGAAAACAGGATTGGTTTTGGAAGGCGGTGCCATGCGGGGCATGTATACCGCTGGTGTTCTGGATGTGTTTCTGGAAGAAGGCGTTCAGGCCGACTGCGTGGCTGGTGTTTCCGCCGGGGCACTGTTTGGGGTAAACTATCTGTCCGCGCAGAAAGGCCGCGTGATCCGGTATAACAAGCGGTTCAATGGGGATCGGGCCTATATGGGGATCCTGCCTCTTCTGCGGGAGGGCAACATTGTAAGCACCCGGTACGCCTATGAAGAAGTTCCCCGCCGGCTGGATCCCTTTGATGACGAGGCGTTTCAACGTTCCGGCATTCCTTTTTACGCCGTAATCACCAATATAGACAGCGGTGAGCCGGAATATGTACAGATTCGCAGCGTATTTGAACAGATGGACGTGCTGCGGGCTTCCGGTTCCATGCCGATGGTATCCCGCCCGGTGGAAATCGGCGGACAGCGGTATCTGGATGGCGGTATCTCGGACAGTATTCCCTTTGAGTGGCTTTCCCGGCAGGGCTGTGACCGTTTGATTGTAATTCTGACCCGGGACATGGAATACCGCAAAACGCCCATGTCTCCGCTGCTGACCCGGTTGTATGGCCGGCGTTATCCGGCAGTTGCCCAACGGCTGCGGGAGCGGCATATTTTATATAACCGCTCTATTGAGGTTCTGAAGCAATGGGAAAAGGACGGAAAGGCATTTGTGATCCGGCCGTCCCGGCCAGTTGCGGTAAAACGGATCGAAAAGGATCCGGCAAAGCTGCAAGCGGCCTATGACCTGGGTGTGCATGACATGCGGGAAAATCTGGCTCGCCTGCGGGATTACCTGAAATAAAATAGCGGCGCCGGCCAAACAGATACTCTCTGTTCGGCCGACGCCGTCGCTTTTCTTTCGCAGTTTCTGCCCGGCAATTGCCATCTGGTTTTCATTCAGCAGCCAGTCAGGCTCCAGCTGGACAATGGTATCGGGCCAGGTGAGGACATAGCAATACATAGGTTCGCTGCCCATATACAGCTGCCAGGCATTCTGCGCCCCCCACACAGCCGCATCGCTGGGCCGGTACTGCATCCATTGTTCCGAAGGGGTTCCCGGTATATTCCAGTCTTCGTAATCACGAAGCAACTCATTCAGGCACAGGTCGTAAACACCTGAAAATCGGGTGGTGTATCGGATGTACTCCAGCCGCGGCAGGTCCTCTTCTACATCGTAACGGGCCCGCTGCTCACCTTCTTCCCGTTTCAGCAGGAGCGAAGCTTCCGTTTCCAGGTGGCAGGAATACCCTTCAGCCGTGATACCGGTCAGATCTTCCACCGTCAGAGGAAGCGGATCGGAATACGCAACCATTGTCCGGCCATTCCATTCGTAGGTTGTAGAGCTGTGAATATCTCCATCCAGACGCACCCAGCCGTTTTGGATCGCAGCAAACATACCGGCAAACAGCCCGCTGAACAACGCCAGCGAGAGCCCGATACTGACGGCCAGCGTAACTGCCCGGTTAACACCGGCCGAAACGCGGCGGCGCTGGAGCGTACGCCGCACCCAGGCTGTCAGTACCGACAATACCGCTATCAGAAGCAGATACGCCAGGAAAAAGCCCCGCAGGCCGGGCGTTGTCACCATCAGGGCCCAGTAGACAAGGCTAAGAGCGACCAGTATCAGCAGCACATAATGCAGCTTATATAAGCCGCGAGTAGGCAGAAATTCGCCATGTTCGGCTGCCCGGATTGCTTTTCTGCGCCAGCGGTAGTAACAGATCAGATCGGTAACCATATAAACAAACAGCAGGCCGAAGCAGAAGCTCGTCACTGCCCAATTGGGGCTGACCAACAGGTCAATCGGGTCCTGCAGAAACTGCCAGAGCCAACTTCCCCCCAGCCAAAGCCCGGCCAGAATGATCAGAATATAGGCCGGCAGCGTCTTTTTTACCGCCCGATGGACACTGACCAATTCCATTTGCGGGTCTGTTTCAATGGGGACGTGGTCGGGACGTTCGTTGTAAAACACCTGTACCCAAGGCGATGCGGCGGCCAGCTTCCAACCTGCATGCTCACAGAAATCCTGAAAACTTTGCCGCTGCTCGGAAGGCTCCGGCTCATAAAGGGATTCCTGGTTGAAGTAGCTGACCGTATAGGTGAGGGGCTGCGGCGGAATACGCCGGTAGGTCCAGCCCAGGCCGGACATTTTTTCCAACAGCCAGCCCTGCCGTGCCCGTTTTTCCAGATGGCGCTCCATACCGGTATGATCGTAAAAGGAAAACATCGGAATTTCCCATTTTTTGTTCTTCATCGGGGCACCTCCTCGCCCAGGATCCGGCGATAGTCCTGTGCCTGCGCACACAGGCGCTGGTATTCTTCTTCCAGTAAGCGGCGGCCTTTTTCGGTCAGGATGTAGCTGCGCCGCCGGCCTTCACAGCGGGTTTCCCGGATCATTTCCACATCCAGAAACTGCTCCAACAGATTATACAGAGTGCCGGAGCCAACCCTTACCCGCCCGCCGGTCATCTCCGGGATCTTATCCATAATGTCCATGCCGCAGCATTCCTGCGCCAGACAGAGCAGGATATAATACATCTGCTCCGTAAGGGTCTTGAACTTTTCCCGTGGCATGCAGCACCTCCCGGCCTCCTCAATATCGAATATCGACATTCTGCAGTTTCATTATATTATCGAATATCGACATTGTCAAGTCCGATCTTGCATCACAATATATGTTTTAAGAATACACGTAAAAAGGCCCGTCTGCCGTTCAAAAGCAGGCGGGCCTTCTAAGCACGCTTACAGATACAGTTTTGGTTCTTTGCGGGCACTGTTTTTTGCCACAAAACCGGCTTCAGCCGCGACAAAAATCAGTTTGTTCAGCTGCCGAGCACCAACGGGGCAGTTGCGCACACACTGCATGCAGGTAATACATTGGGAGGTATCGGTCTGATCCGGCGCGGAAGCCGGAATTGCCTGCACCGGGCATCCGACGGCACAACGTCCGCAGCGAATGCAGGCGGAGCCCGCCTTGGGCTTCATCGGCACTCCGTCAAATTTACGGTAGGGCCGGTTTCCCGGGAACTCCGGTGCGGGAACCTGCCCCACGTCGCCTGCCGCCTCAAGACGTGCAGAGATAGCCGCTGCCAAATCTGCGATCGCGGCGGCGTCCTTGTCATCCGGACGGCCCGCCGCCACCTTGCGGAAGATGGAATGCTCTGCTATCAGCGCCGCGCCGGCCACCGGCACAAAGCCGCTGTTCCGGGCCGTCTCTTCCAGTTCGAGAAGTGCATCCTCAAACTCGCGGTTTCCGTACACAGCAACCAGAATGGCCGGTGTATCGTTGCCGCGGCAGGCCCGGATGCGTTCCAGCGCCGGTTCCGGAACACGGCCGCCGTACACCGGAACCGCCAGTACCGCCAGAACACCGGGCTGGAACTCTCGTTCCACAGCCATCGCCGTCACATCCAGAAATTCCACCGGCTGAGCCAGGCCTTCCGCCAGCAAGCGCGCCGCCTTTGCAGTACCGCCTGTGGGGCTGAAGGAGAGAACCACCGTTTTTTCAAACTTCATACCAACACTTCCTTATCTGTGTTTTTCAGTGTGTAGACATACAGCGTGGTTTTGTTCAGCAGATCACGCCGAGGCTCTTCCGGGTGCACTCCCAGTTTTCGCATCAAGCCAATGGATCTTACCGTGTCGATGGTTTCAGCAAAAACCTTTTGCGCCCCCAATACGTTGAATGCATAGCGAATCAGAACCTGGCAGGCTTCAAACGCATAGCCCTGCCGCCAAAAGCGCCGGTTAACGAACCAGCCTAATTCGTATTCTCCGGGGCTTGTTTCGTTGAACAGCATATATCCGATCACCTTGGCGCTTTGCTTGTGGACCGCTGCCTTCGCGCCGCCGCGGGCGATGCAGAAGGAGGCCAGAAACCTCTTGGTTTTTTCAAAATCATAGGCAGGCTCGGAATATTTCATGGTCTCCGCATCTCCCAGGATCTCGTGCAGGTCGGCGGCATCCTCGGGCGTAAAGCCGCGGATGATCAGCCGGGGCGATTCCAGCTGCTCTCTGTCGCGCGGCGGCAAGACTATTCCTCCTTTTCCATCTGCTCCTGCTCTTCCAGCAGCTTTTCCCATTCATCGAACAATTCCTGTTGGCGAAAACGGGTATCTTCCAACTCGTCGCATTTATCCCGCAGCAGGATGTGATCCCGAAGAACCTCCGGCGAGTTGATCTCATTTTCCAATTCCACAACCCGGGCGCTGACCGTTTCGATCTCGTCTTCCACCGCTTTCAGGCGAGCACGGAGATCAGCACGCCGCTTGCGCTGCTCCTTACCATAAGCCGGCCGGGAAGGTGCTGCCGGTTCTTTCATTGCGGGCGCTTCCTCCGCTTTGTTGCGGTTCATAAGCGCATCAAAAGTTTCATACCGAACGGCTTTTCCATTCTCTATGTAGAGAATCGGGCATGCCAGCGTTTGCATAAGATATCGGTCATGGGTCACCAGCACCAGCGCCCCCTCATAGGCAGCCAGTGCCTGGGTCAGGCTTTCACGCGTGTAGATATCCAGATGGTTGGTAGGCTCGTCCATAAACAGCAGGTTAGGCCGTTCCAGTACCATTTCCGCCAGACGAAGCCGCCCCAGTTCGCCGCCGGACAGGTTGGCACAGGGCTTGAACACATCTTCGCCCCGGAAATTGAACCTTGCCAGATGGCTGCGAACCTCCAACTCTGTAAAGCGGGGATATTTATCCCAGATGGCATCAATGACCCGCCCGGCGCGGCGTGCCTGCTGCTGGGTAAAGATGCTGGGACGTGCCCCCTGTCCCAGCCGCACCATACCGGACGAAGGCTTTCTGTGCCCGTCCAGCACCTGCAGCAGGGTGGACTTGCCGGTACCGTTGGGGCCGGCAATAATCAGCCGCTCGTCCCGAAGCAGCTGGAAGCTGCAGGGCTCCAGAAGTGTCCGGCCGCCGATCTCAATGCTCAGGTTTTTGACGGTGAGCAACTCATTATACGGCGTAATATCATACTCAAACCGGAATTTCATCTCCCGCACTGAGGTACGTGGGGCCGCCGTGATCTCCATCTTTTCCAGCTGTTTACGGCGGCTTTGCGCCATTTTGGTCGTAGAGGCACGCACAAGATTGCGCGCGATGTAATCCTCCAGCTTGGCTGCTTTCTGCACATCCGCGTCGTGCTGTTTCTGCTGAAGCGCAACAGCCTGTTCTTTTTGCGGCATATAGGCAGAATAATTGCCCTTATAGGGTATCAGGCTTTTGTCTTCTACCTCCCAGATCCGGTTGCACACCCGATCCAGGAAATACCGGTCATGGCTGACGACCAGCACCGCGCCGGAATAGGCCAGCAGATAATTTTCCAGCCATTCCATCGTTTCAAAATCCAGATGGTTGGTGGGCTCGTCCAGGATCAGAACATCCGGTTTCTGCAGCAGGAGACGGGCCAGACGCAGCCGTGTATATTCGCCGCCACTCAGCACCGAAACCGGCTTCTCATAGGTTTCGGGACCGAACGCCATGCCGCTGAGCACCTTTTTGATCTGGATGTCAATGTGGTAGCCATCTGCGGCGTCAATCACAGCACTGAGGGCAGCATGCTGTTCCAGCAGCTCCGTGTTGTGGGGGGCGGCGGCCAGCTTTTTTTCCAAAATCTGCATCTGCGCCATCGCCTCCAGCACGGGGGCATAGGCGCTGCGCATTTCGCCGTATACATCCTTGTCCGGGTCCAGCTTTCCGTTCTGTTCCAGGTATCCCAACGTTACGCCATGCGTAAGAGAAAACTCGCCCTCGTCGGGGAGATATTCGCCGCACAGTATCCGAAGCAGGGTGGTCTTGCCAGCCCCGTTTTCTCCGATAATACCGATGCGGTCTCCTTTCTCTACGCTGGCTGTCACACCCTGCAGGATGACCTGCTCACCAAAGCTTTTCCCCAGGTCTTGCATCGATAACAGCATGATTGAAAAGTCCTTTATCTTTTGGTCAAGCCGCCTGCAAAAGCCGGACCCCGGTACCGTCAGCACCGACGCCCGGCTGATCGCCGCAGCTTTTTTGTTCGTTTGCTTACAAATATCGTTCGCACCAGGTCAGAATATCCTCATAGACCTGCGTGCGGTTTGTTTCATTGAGCACTTCGTGCCGGGCACCCGGGTACAGTTTTATATGAACGTCCGGTGCCCCTGCCTGCTTCAGCATCTCGTACACCTGGCGTACACCTTTTCCATACGCGCCCACCGGGTCTTCATCGCCGGATACCAGCAGGATTGGCGGACAGTGACCGGCACACAGCCGGGATGCCCAGTCCTTGTGGTTTACCAGATCCTGGACGCTTACCAGCACCTGGAAGCCGTTCAGCGTAAAAACAAAGGTACACAGTGGGTCTTTGGCGTATCGGCTGACGATTTCCTTGTCACGGCTGATCCAGTCATAAGGGGTGTCCGGGTGTGGTACATGACGCAGATAGCTGCCGAACGCCAGCTTGTTGACCAATCCGGATCGGGCTCTGTCCCCTTTTATAGCCATGCTCATCCGGATCACCGCCAGTCCGGCCGCCGAGGCGGGGTTCGGGCCGCCTGTTCCGCTGATGATCAGATAATCCAGTGTGCCGGGATAACGCGCGGCGTACTCACGGGCAAAAAAGCTGCCCATGCTGTGGCCCAGCAGAAACAGCGGCAGCCCTGACCAGCGTTCATGTGCCATCCGGTTCATAGTGCGCAGATCCTTCAGTACGCAGCCAATCCCGTCCCCGGGGCCGAAATAGCCGAGATCCTCCGGTGCACAGCCTGCGCCGTGGCCCAGATGTTCATTACCACACACGGCAAAACCGTGTTGCACCATATAGGCAGCAAAATCAGCATAGCGGCCGATATACTCGCACATGCCATGGCTGATCTGCAGAATGGCACGCGGCGGCTTTTCCGCATCGTAAAACAGATGGCCGGTAATGCTTCGGCCCGGCATAGCAGAATCAAATCTGATGTCTTCGGTTACGGGAGCCCACATTTTGCAGTTCATCCTCCTCCATGACCAGAGAATACAGTTCCTCCAGCGTGGTGATCGTGTGGGTGGGGCGGATGGAACCGGGATTTTCCTGCCCGGCCGGATTGAACCAGCAGGTAGCCAGACCGGCATTGATGCCGCCCTGGATATCCGCAGCCAGACTGTCCCCTACCACAAGTGTTTTTTCCCGCTGCTCCACGCCCAGCGTGCGCAGCGCCGTTTCAAAAAATTTGCGGCTGGGTTTTTCCACCCCCAGCTTTTCAGACACAAATACGCCGTCCATATACTTGTCCAGGCCGGACTGTTCCAGCCGGCTGTACTGCACCCGCGCCACGCCGTTGGAGACCACTGCCAGGGTTGCCACCTCCGACAACTCCCGCAGCACCTCTGCCGCACCGGGCATCAGGTCTGCATGGTCGCCCAGCCGGTCCAGATAAAACCGGTTTACCTCAGCGGCGTTGCCCGACACCTGGATCGCCTGCATAAACTTCTCAAACTCCTGGATCACCGACTGGTCACGATTGCACTCTCACACATCGAGCGCAGGCAATA
>CALXAH010000010.1 GCA_944386225.1 uncultured Gemmiger sp. | reverse complement strand
ACTGAATACCTCAAAATCAGAAAGAGAGCGGCCAAGCACTTTGAGGGATTGGCCGCCTTGTCCACCCATCCAGCGGGACAGCGGGCGGAGGTCAAGGCCGGGTGTAAACCCGTTCATTTCAGCCTTGACGGTTGCCCGTTGTCCTGCTACTTTTCCGGGAGTGTGGCCACAACTTCGGGACACTTTGTCCACAAGTTGGAGCGTAGGACGAGGAACTGGGGCTTTCATATACGCCCTGTCTGCTGATGAGTCCAGACCTGCGCTTGCGGCTCCACGCCACGCAAGCACAGCCCTGTTTTCCTGCCGCTTCAAATGCCCTTGCCCTCCCCGGCGGCAACGGCATTTTCACGGCAACGCCGACAGAGCGTATAACACACTACACTTTGCTTCGCAAAGTCGTGTGCCAAATGGGGGCGTTGCCCCCTTTGGAAACCCCCACAAGAAAAGGCGGTACGCTACCCCTCCACGGGGCGCATACCGCCTTTTCTTGTTATCCAGCCCTCCGGCTGTATCGGTTGAGCAAAAGTCCGCGTGGGATTGATGTGGTATCTTTAACTTTGGGAAACTCCCCGTTCCCATTTGCTGACCGCCCGGTCGGTCACGTGCAGGCGCTGGGCCAGCTGCTGCTGGGTCAGCTGTTTTTGTTTGCGGCGTTCCCGGATCAGGGCGCCGGTTTTCTGGTTGTCCATCCTGGGTTCATCCTTTCCTGGTTTCGGTGCTTCCAGTATACCCCAACCCGGCCCAAAAAGCACCCAACCGCCGGTTGAGTTTTCCGCTTGCCGCGGTTTGCCGGGCGGTGTATACTAGCAAACAGAGTATGTACGCCGCCCGCCGGCACAAAGGAGGCCCACCGTGAATCTTTGTCTTGCCATCTGTGACGACTGCGCCGCCGACCGGGACTACCTGGCCGGACTGGTGCGCCGCTGGGCCGCCGGCCGGGGCCATGGGGTGCAGCTGGCGCTGTACCCCTCGGCGGAGAGCTTTCTGTTCCAGTACGCGGAGGATAAGCGGGTGCAGATTTTGCTGCTGGACATCGAGATGGGCAAAATGGACGGGGTGACCATGGCCCGCACCCTGCGGCGGGACAACGACGGGGTGCAGATCGTGTTCATCACCGGGTACTCCGACTACATTGCCGACGGCTACGAGGTGGAGGCGCTGCACTACCTGATGAAGCCGGTGGACGAGGGCAAGCTGTTCGCCGCACTGGACCGGGCGGCGGAAAAGCTGCGCCGCAACGAAAAGGTGCTGACCCTGGAGCTGGCCGGGGAGATGGTGCGGCTGCCGGTGTACCAGATCCGCTGCGCCGAGGTGCAGGGCAACTATGTGACCATCCACGCCCGGGCAGACTACACCGTCAAGATGACCCTGAGCGAACTGGAAAGCCAGCTGGACGAGAACTTTTTCCGGCTGGGGCGGTCGGCGCTGGTGAACCTGGGCAGCGTGGCCCGGGTGACCCGCACGGCGGTGACCCTGGCCGACGGCAGCACCCTGCCGCTGCCCCGGGGCGCCTATGAGCGGATCAACCGGGCGATCATACAGAGGGGGTAACGGGTATGGGATGGTTTTCCCGGCGCATTGACCGGCAGCTGGCCGCCTACCAGCGGGAACTGATCGACACCCACTACCGGGAAGTGGAAAACATGTATCGGCAGATCCGGGGCTGGCGGCACGACTACCGCAACCACATCCAGGTGATGAAGGCGCTGGCCGCAAACGGTGACCTGGACGGGCTGAAAGCCTATCTGGATGAACTGGACACCGACCTGAACACGGTGGACACGGTGATCAAGACCGGCAACGCCATGGCGGACGCGATCCTGAACAGCAAGATCAGTCTGGCCCGGTCCCGGAACATCCCGGTGCAGGCGGACGCCCACATCCCGGTGCAGCTGCGGATGTCGGAACTGGACCTGTGCGTGATTCTGGGCAACCTGTTCGACAACGCCATCGAGGCCAGCCTGGCGCTGCCGGAGGGGCAGCGGATGATCCGCGTGTACATGGACATGAAGGGCACCCAGCTGTACATCAGCTTCACCAACTTTACCGCCAGCCGCAAGCAGGCCCGGATCGGGCGGCTGTTTCCCACCACCAAGGGGGAGGGCCACGGCTTCGGGCTGGTGCGCATCGACCAGATCATCGACCGTCTGGACGGGTACCTGAGCCGCAACAGCGAGGACGGCGCCTTTACCACCGAAATCCTGATCCCGCAGGTATAATGCAGTTCGTCCCCCGCAGACCGCCATTCATCCCCGGAAACCGCCGGGGATTTTTTCTTGTGCTAGAGTAGGGGCAAGAGGTGAACGCAATGGAACAAACCAAAAAGCCGCGGTATTCCACCCGGCAGAACCTGGGCTTCATGCTGGGGCTTGCCTGGCAGGAGGCCAAAAGCATCCCCTTCTACTGCATCGGCATCGCCGTGGCCACGGCGGGCGGCACCGTCGCCCAGCTGCTGCTGGCCCCGCTGGTACTGCAAAAGGTGGAGAACCGCGCCCCCCTGACCACTCTGGCCGGCACCATCCTGCTGTTCAGCGCGGTGCTGTTTGTGCTGTACGGGCTGCGATCCTATCTGTCTTTTAACGCCATGTACGGTCGGATCACCGTGCGGATGCAGCTGCTGCGGATGACCATGGACAAGATCGCCGGCACCTCCTTTGTGAACACGCTGGACTCCACCTTTCTCAAACGGCTGGAGCGGGCGGCCAACTCCTGCACCGGTAATTCCGAAACCGCCGAAGCGATCTGGACCACCCTGACCGATCTGCTGGCCAGCCTGCTGGGGTTTGCCGTATATCTGGCGCTGCTGTCCGGGCTGCACCCGGCGCTGCTGGCAGTGGTGATCGCCACCACAGCGGCGGGCTACTGGGTACGGCGGCGCACCGCCCGGTGGGTCTACGACCACCGGGACGAACAGGAGCGCTACCTGGGCCAGATGCACTATCTGCGCACCACCGTCACCGGCCGGCCCTTTGCCAAGGATCTGCGCATCTTCGGGCTGCGGGCCTGGATGGACGAGGTGTGGGAACGGCTGATGCGGCTGTACCGGGATTATCTGAACCGGCTGGAGCGGCACCTGCTGTGGAACGATGTGGCTGACCTGGCGCTGACCTTTGCCCGGGACGGCATCGCCTATGCCTACCTGATCGCGCTGGCGCTGCGCCAGGGGCTGCCTGCCTCCCAGTTTCTGCTGTACTTCACCGCGGTGAGCGGTTTTACTCAGTGGGTGGGCGGCATCCTGGAAAAAAGCGCCGAACTGCACCGGCAGTCGCTGGAGCTGTCCCAGCTGCGGGAGGTACTGGACTGGCCGGAACCCTTCCGGCTGACCGGCGGCACCCCGGTGCGGCGCACCCCGGGGATGGCCTGCGAAATCAAGCTGGAACAGGTAAGCTACCGGTATCCCGGGGCGGAAAAAGACACCCTGCACCGTATTGATCTTACCATCCATGCCGGGGAAAAGCTGGCCATCGTGGGGCTGAACGGCGCGGGCAAGACCACCCTGGTGCGGCTGGTCTGCGGCTTTCTGGATCCCACCGAGGGGCGGGTGCTGTTTAACGGGCAGGATGTACGCCAGCTGAACCGGCAGGACTACTACGCCCTGTTTTCGGCGGTATTCCAGGACTTTTCCCTGCTGGAGGCCAGTGTGGCGGAGAACGTGGCCCAGCGCACTGAGGGCATCGACACCGATCGGGTATGGCAGTGCCTGGCCCAGGCGGGACTGACCGAAGCCGTCCGGGCGCTGCCCGGCGGGCTGGACACCAAGCTGGGGCGGCGGGTGTACGAGGACGGGGTGGAACTGTCCGGCGGGCAGGTTCAGCGGCTGATGCTGGCCCGGGCCCTGTACAAGGACGGCCCCATCCTGGCCCTGGACGAGCCCACCGCCGCGCTGGACCCGCTGGCGGAGGACGATATCTACCGCAAATACAACGAGATGACCGCCCATCGCACCTCGCTGTTTATCAGCCACCGGCTGGCATCCACCCGGTTCTGTGACCGGATCCTGTTTTTGGAGGGCGGCCGCATTGCCGAGCAGGGCACCCATGAAGAACTGCTGGCCCGGGGCGGCGGCTATGCCAGCCTGTTCCAGGTGCAGAGCCGCTATTATCAGGAGGGAGGCGAGGCAGATGGCGAGTAATACCGAAAACGCCTGCGGATACCGGGAGGCCTGGCGGCTGAACTGGCGGATCTGGCGGATTTGTATGCACGGGAGGCCGGGGTATTTTGTTTCCGCGGCGCTGAGCGCGGCCGGGCAGGCGCTGGCCCCCTATGTGACCATCTGGCTGTCCGCCCGGGTCATCGCGGAGCTGGCCGGCGGACGGGATCCGCAGCGGCTGGCCTTCTGGGCAGCGCTGACGGTAGGGCTGACGGCGGTGATGGCGCTGGCCAACGGGCTGCTGAAACGCTGGGCCCAGTATGAGGAAAACGCGCTGACCGTACAGAAGCACAAGCTGCTGATGGACAAGATGGCCGCGCTGGACTATGCCGACTGCGACCGGCAGGAGGTGCAGGACCTGTACAGCCAGATAAAGCAGAACGACAACTGGAGCGGCTATGGTATACACCGCGCGGTGCAATGTTATATCGAGTTCTGCCAGGCGGCGGTGCAGGTACTGGCCGGGGTAGGCTTTACCCTGACTTTGTTCTTTACCAACGTGCCGGCGCACAGCCCGCTGGCCGTGCTGAACAGCCCGCTGTGCATGGCGGGGGTGCTGGCCGCCATGGTGGCCACCGTTCTGGCATCCGGCGCCTTTGGCAGCCGGGCCGACCTGCTGCTGAGCCAGCAGGCCGCCACCATGCGGGAGGGCAACCGGTATTTCAGCTTCTTTGGCTTCATGGCCATCGAACTGCCCCGCGCCGCCGATCTGCGTATCTACCGCCAGCAGGAAAATGTCTGCCGCCGCTATATGCGGGAGCACGGCTTCACCCCCCGCTCCCCCATCGCCCGGCTGTCCCGGGGTAGGATGGGGCTGTTGCAGGGGCTGTCCCAGGCGCTTTCGGCGTTGCTTACCGGGGTGGTGTATCTGTATGTCTGCCTGAAAGCCTGGGCCGGGGCCTTCGATGTGGGGGCGGTGACCCAGTATGTGGGGGCCGCCACCCAGCTGTTCGGCGGCATTTCGCTGGCGCTGCAGACGCTGAGCTACATCCGGGCCAACGGGGTATTCCTGCGGCTGACCTTCGAGCTTCTGGACCTGCCCAACCCCATGTACCAGGGCAGCCTGACCACCGAAAAACGGTCTGACCGGCAGTATCAGGTGGAGTTCCGGGATGTGTCCTTCCGGTATCCGGGCAGCGATGCCTGGGCGCTGCGGCATGTGAACGTGGCCTTCCGGGTGGGCAGCCGCCTGGCGGTGGTGGGCCCCAACGGCAGCGGCAAGACCACCTTTATCAAGCTGCTCTGCCGCCTGTACGACCCCACCGAGGGCACCATCCTGCTGAACGGCATCGACATCCGCAAGTACCGGTACGACGATTATATCGCCCTGTTCTCGGTGGTATTCCAGGATTTTCAGCTGCCCTCCCTGCCGCTGGGCGAAAACGTGGCCGGGGCCACGGACTACGACCGGGAAAAGGCCGCCCGCTGCCTGGCTGATGCGGGCCTTAATCTGCCCTCGGACAAGCTGCCCCAGGAGCTGGATACCTGGCTGTACAAGGATATGGAGGAAGGGGTGAACCTGTCCGGCGGCGAGGCCCAGAAGGTGGCCATCGCCCGGGCCCTGTACAAGGACGCACCTTTCCTGATCCTGGATGAACCCACCGCCGCCCTGGACCCGATTGCGGAGGCGGAGATCTATGAAAAGTTCGACGCCATCGCCGGGGATCACACGGCCGTGTATATCAGCCACCGGCTGTCCAGCTGCAAATTCTGCGACACCATCGCAGTATTCGACCAGGGGGCCATCGTGCAGACCGGCAGCCACACCGATCTGGTGGCGGACACAAGCGGCCTGTACCACCGGCTGTGGCAGGCCCAGGCCCAGTATTACACCCAGCCCGCCGAATGACGAAAAACCGCCCGCGCTCAGCTGAGCGCGGGCGGTTTTGGCTTACTTGAAAAGGATCAGGCCAGGAAGTCCTTCAAGGCGCGGTGTTCCGCCATGGCGGCGATGGCGTCGGCCATGCCGGACACATCCCCCACCAGGTTCACGCCGCACAGCTTGCCCTCGGCAAAGTAGTAGCGGGCCAGGTGACCGCGGGCGTCGTCCCGCAGTTCCAGGGTGCGGTAATGGGTATCCGGCCGCTTGCCCGGATCGCCCAGGGAGAACAGCTCGGTGCCCATACCGTGGAAGGACAGGATGGGCTGTTCGGCGGTGTAGGTGACCGCGTCGCCCGCCGCGCGGGCGCCCGCCACCTTGCCCTGGGCCTGGGCCTCGGGCCACAGCGCGTAGTTGACGCCGTTCAGCTGGGCGCAGTCGCCGCAGGCAAACACGCCGGGCAGGTTGGTTTCCATGCCCTCGTTCACCACGATGGCACGGTCCACCGTCACACCGGCGGCCTGGGCAATGGCGGTATTGGCCCGCACGCCGCAGGACACCACCACCAGCTGGGCCGGGATCACTTCCCCGCTGCCCAGCCGCACGCCGGTGACCCGGGTATCGCCCTCCAGGGCGGTGATCTGCACGCCCAGTTCCACCCGCACGCCAAAGTCGGCGCACCTGGCCAGCAGCAGCTTGGCGGAGGCGTCATCCAGCTGACGGCCCATCAGGGTGGGGGCCAGTTCCAGCACCGTGACCTCGCAGCCGTTGCGGCGCAGCTCGGAGGCAGCCTCCAGGCCCAGCACGCCGCCGCCAATCACCACCGCCTGTTTCAGCGGGGAGATGGCCTGCACCCGGCGCACATCGGCCAGGCGGCGGATGGCGATCACGCCCTCCCGCTCATGGCCGGGGATGGGCGGCACAAAGCACTCGCTGCCCAGCGCAAAGATCAGCTTGGTATAGCCCACCGTCTCGCCGCCGTCCAGCACCACAGTGCGGTTCCCGGCATCCACGCGCTCCACCTGCCGGTGCAGCATCTGGGCGATGTTCCGGCTGTCGTACCAGCCCTGGGGATGCAGGGCCATCTGGTCCTCGTCCAGCCCGGAGAACATGGCCTTGGTCAGCATGGGCCGCTGGTAGGCAGGCCCCTCGTTGGAGATCAGGATAATCTTACCGGTGGTATCCCGTTCCCGGATGGCCTCGGCGGCGTTCACACCGGCGCAGCCGTTGCCCAGGATCACATAGGTGTTCTGGCTGTCGTGCCGGTAGGAGACGGTCTCCTGCTCCACCTCCACGAACTTGTCCCGGCCCACGCCGCACACCGGGCAGGTGTCCAGCGAGGAGTCAAAGATCTCGCCGCAGACCAGGCACTTGACCAGCTTGCGGGGGCCGCCGGAGGAAGCGGCGGGCTTTTCCACCGGTTTTACCGGCTCGTAGTAGTTGGGGCCTACGCCGCACACCGGGCAGCGGGGCTTGTCGCCGTCAAAGATGGCCCCGCAGACGGTGCAGCGCACCTGCTCGGGCTCCTTGGGTTCCGGTTCCGGGGCAGCCTCGGTGGCGGGCACAAAGTGGCTGGCGTCCATCTTGCAGACCGGGCAGATCTCCACCCCTTTGTCAAACACCGCGCCGCAGATGGTGCAGCGCACCTTCTCCTTGGGGGCGCGCTGAACCGGGCGCAGGTCCGCCAACAAAGCCCGGCCAAAGGCCGCGCCGTATTCCCGGGCTTCGGCCAGCTGGTCCTCGTTGGGTTTGAACCGCACCCGCAGCGGGTCCACCAGCCGCAGTTTCAGCTGACCCAGGCGCTCCATGATATGGGGCACGCCCTCGCCGCTCCAGCCGTAGCTGCCGAAGGCGCCGGCCAGCTTGCCGCCATGGGTAGCCGCAAACATGCCGGTGGTCAGGTCCCAGATGGGTTTCAGCGCCTCGCCCACGATGGTGGGGGTACCCAGCAGGAAGCCGTCCGCGTAGAGCAGTTCCTCGGCCACCTTTCCGGCGTCGGCGGTAACCATGTCGTAGCAGCGCACGTCGATCTCCCCGGCGCTGCGGATGCCCTCGGCGATGGCTTCGGCCAGGCGGCCGGTGTAGCCGTAGGCACTCACGTACGGAATAATCACGGTGGGCCGGGGGTTGGGATTGATCACGGTGGACCATTCCTCATAGGTGTCCAGCATCCAGTCGATGCCGGTGTCCAGCACCGGGCCGTGGCCGGGGCAGATCATCGCCACATCCAGGGTGCGCACCCGGCGCAGCGCGTCCCGCATGAAGGACTTGAAAGGCCCGATGATGCAGTCAAAATAGTATTTGGTGGCCCGCAGGTAGCCGTCCCGGTCGGTGACCTTGCTGGCCAGGATGTCCGGGCAGGCATAGTGGGAGCCGAAGGAGTCGCAGGTCACCAGCACCTTGTCCTCCCGGATATAGGTGTACATGGTGTCGGGCCAGTGCAGGTTGGGCACCACCATGAACTCCAGGGTCTTGTCGTCCAGGGTCAGGGTCTGGCCATCCCGGATGGCGATGGAGTAGAAATCCCGGTTGACGATCTCTTTTAAAAAGTTGATGGCGCAGCCGGTGGCCACGATCTTGATGCGGGGGTTCAACTCCAGCAGCTTTTCCACGCTGCCGCTGTGGTCCGGCTCGGTGTGGCTGACCACCAGATAGTCCACCTGCTCAATGGGGGTGATGGCCTGTACCTTTTCCAGCCAGCTGTCCAGGCATTTGACCTTGGCGGTCTCGAACAGCACGGTGTGGTTCGCCGTTTTGAGCACATAGGAATTGTAGGTAGTGCCGAACTCGGTGTACATGATCACGTCAAAGACACGCAGATCCGGGTCCAGTGCGCCGGTGAAATAAAAGCCGGGTTTAAGCTGCAGAAGTTCCATGGTCATTCTCCTTTTTTGAGCACATGACAGGCTGGGCGGCCCCCGGAAAGATGCGGTTCCAAAGGCCTCGTTTCTTCGAGTATACCCTACGGGCCGCAGGCCGTCAACGGGGGAATCCTGTCGGAGTGCCGGGCGTTTTTCGGGTTTCATTATACGGGGCGCGGCGGCGCCCGTCTGTTGCGCCGGCAACCCCTGTAAAAAGGCGGTTTTCGCTGGCCGCGGCGGGGATTTTCTGCTATACTGAAAAAATTTTGTATTGTGTGAATGGATTTGCCTTTCCCGGACGTGTTAGGGGTAAAATCGCTCAAATGAGCAGCCGGGAGGTATAGGAAGATGAAGAAAATTGCCGTGAGTATTGCAGCCGCCGTTCTGCTGGCCGGTGTGGCCGCCGCCAGCGCCTTTGCCGCCGAAACACCCGCGGGCCGCCTGGCCGGCCCGGGCTTTACGGACGAAAACCGCGACGGTGTATGTGACTACTACGCCGCCGGGCGCGGCGCGTGCTTCGTGGACGAGGACGGCGACGGCGTGTGCGACAACTACGCCGCCGGGCGCGGCGCGGGCTTTGTGGACGAGGACGGCGACGGCGTGTGCGACAACTACGCCACCGGATGCGGCCGGCAGGCCGGGCGGAGGGGAAGAAACAGCTGACGACAGGCGGGGTGTTTCATGCGGAGTGAGCAAGAGGTAAACCGGGCCATTGAAGAATATGCGGACATGGTCAAACGGATCTGTGTGCTGCATCTGAAGAACGACGCGGACACCGAGGATATTTTCCAGACGGTGTTTTTGCGGTATGCCCTTCATACGGCGCCCTTTCGGGGTCCGGAGCATGAAAAGGCCTGGCTGATCCGGGTGACCCTGAACGCCTGCCGGGATCTGCTGCGCAGCTTTTTCCGCAGCCGCACCATCCCGCTGCAGGCGGACGAAGCCCATGCGCTGGGGCTTTCCTGCGGAAAATACCGGGCCTATCAGGAGGTGCTGGCCTGCACCGACGCCTACTCTGCCCAGGAAATCGGCGCCATGACCATGCGCCAGATCCGGGATCTGCTGGCACAGCTGCAGGCGGAGGACAGCCCCGCCGCCGGGTCGGGCAACGGCCAGGGCAGCGGGCAGGGCAACGGCCACCGGTACGGCCGCACATAAACAAACAGCACAGCGGGGCCGCCCGACAGAGCGGCCCCGCTGTGTTCAGTTTTTGTTCAGATGGTTGTCCTCATAGTCCCGCAGGGCTGCCAGCGCCCGGGGCGCCAGCGGGATCAGGGCGATCATATTAAAAATGGTCATCAGGCCGATGCCCACATCCCCCAGATCCCACACGAACTGGTAGGCCGCCAGCCCGCCGATGAACAGCATCGCCAGCGCCACCAGCTTGTACAGCGTCTGGGACAGCCAGTTGTCCCCGAACAGGTAGGCCACGTTGGAGCGGGCGTAGAACAGCACCCCCAGAAAGGTGGAGAAGCTGAACAGCCACAGGATCACCGCAATGAATATCACGCCGAATCCCCCCAGGTGGTAGCGCATGGCCGCCTGCAGCAGATCCATGCCCTCCAGCCCGGCGGTCAGGCTCTCGGGGGTGAGCAGCATGATCATGGCGGAGCAGCTGCAGATCACCACCGTGTCGATGAACACCCCCAGCGCCTGCAGCAGGCCCGCCTTGGCGGGATGGCTCACGTCGGCCGCGGCCGCCGCGCAGGGGGCCGAGCCGGATCCCGCCTCGTTGGAGAACAAGCCCCGCTTGGCGCCGTTCATGATCACCGCGCCCAGGCCGCCGCCCACCGCCTGCCGCAGCCCGAAGGCCTCGGAGAAGATGCGGGCGAATACGCCGGGCAGCTGGCCGGCGTTCATTATAATCAGTACAAGGGTCAGAAAGAAGTAGCAGGCGGCCATCACCGGCACCACAACATCCAGCACCCGCACGGTGGCGTTTTTTCGCAGCACCACCACCGCGGCCATGGCCACCAGCGCAACGGTGGACCAGAGCGGCGGGATATGGAACGCGTTTTCAAACGAGGAGGAGATGGAGTTGCCGATCACTTGACTGATACCACACCAGCACACAAGACCCGACAGCGCAAACAGCACCGCAAACAACGAGTACCGCCGTTTTCTGCCGCCCGTGAACAGCCGGTGCAGGTAGTAGGCGGGGCCGCCCCGCCAGCCGCCGTACAGCGGGTCTTTCTCTTTGTACAGCTGGGCCAGGGTGGCTTCGATGAAGGCGGTGGAGGAACCCACCAGCGCGATGAGCCACATCCAGAACACCGCCCCCGCGCCGCCGGCGGAGATGGCGGCCACCACCCCCACCAGGTTGCCCATGCCCACCCGGCAGGCGGTGGACACGATCAGCGCCTGCAGGCCGGAAATGCCCTGCTGTTCCCGGTCGCCGCCCTTGTCCCGGGTGACCCGCACCATCTCGGGGAAAAGGCGGAACGGCAAAAACCGGGTGCGTACCGTGAAGTACAGCCCCGCCGGAATCAGGATCAGCACCAGCAGACTGAGCCCCAGGCGGCTGCCCCCCGGCAGCGGGATCTGCACCAGATCCCCCCACAGCAGATTGTAGATCGCCCCGAACACCGCCATTGACCCGCATCCTCCCGAATTCGTAGTTGCCTTTCACTTCGAAACAGTGTACCATTGAATTATCGTTTTGTAAAACGAAAGCTTTTTATTCAATCGTTTACTTTTTTAATAAGAAAGAGGCATACTATGGAGGTTCGCACGGCGGTCACCTTTCTGCGGGTGGCGGAACTGCAGAGCTTTTCCCGGGCCGCGCAGCAGCTGGGCTATTCCCAGGCGGCGGTCACGGTGCAGATCAAGCAGCTGGAACAGGAGCTGGGCACCCAGCTGTTCGAGCGGATCGGACGGCGCACCAAGCTGACCGAGCACGGGGCGCAGTTTGTGCCCCGCGCCATGGAACTGGTGAAGGCCGCCCGCAAAGCGGAGAATTTTTTACAGGAGCCGGGCCAGACGGCAGGCAGCCTGCGGATCGGCACGGCGGAATCCCTGTTCATGAGCACGCTGGTGCCCCTGCTGCCGGAATTCCATCGCCTGTGCCCGCTGGTGGAGGCCAGCATCCACACCGGGCGGATTGCCGAGTTGTTTGACATGGTGCGCCAGAACGACGTGGATCTGCTTTTCTTTCTGGACAAAAAGACCGATTTCCCCGAGTGGATCAAGGTGCTGCAGCGGCCCGAGCCCATCGTGTTTGCGGCCCCGGCGGATCATCCGCTGGCCAGGCGGCGGCGCATCCCGCTCAAGCGGGTACTGGCCGAACCCTTTCTTCTGACCGAAAGGGGGGTCAGCTACCGGTACGACCTGGAACAGATCCTGGCCGCCCGCGGGCTGGCGCTTCATCCCTTTCTGGAAACCGGCAACACCGATGTGATTGCCGAACTGCTCTGCCGCCGGGGCGGGGTGTCCTTCCTGCCCCGGTATGTGGTGCAGCCCCGCCTGGAGGCGGGCAGCCTGGTCTGCCTGGATGTGGACTGCCCCAAGGTGCAGATGTGGAGCCAGCTGGTCTACCATAAAAACAAATGGGTCACCCCGCAGATGCGCACCTTTATCGGGCTGCTGCAGCAGGCGGTGTCCCCCTGAAACGGCAGCCGGCCGGGGAGCGTGCTCCCCGGCCGGTTTTCGGTTTTATTTCTCCCGCTGGGAGGGCAGCCGGATCTCCGGCATCAGTTCTTCCGAAATCACATCCAGCATCTGCTCGATCTTTTCGGCGTCCTCCTTGGCAAAGCGGGCCTTGATCCGGTCCATCACGGTGGACAGGTAACTGTAGCTGATGTTGTAGTAGTCCAGGTATTTCTGGGTGGGTTCCAGATGGTATTCCCGCCGGTCGTCCGCAGACTGCACCTTGCGCAGGTACCCTTTCTGGATCAGGCTGTTCACCTTGTAAGCCGCGTTGGGGGGCGAAATCTGCACAAAGCTGGCAAACTCGTTGACGGTGGGATTATCCAGCGCCTGGATGATCTCCATGCAGAAGCTTTCCACCGTGGTCAGGCTGGCCTCCCGGTCATGGATCCGCTCGAACACCTTGCGGTAGAAATGCAGCTTGAATTTTGTATACACCCGGGCAAACGCCTCGTCCAGCATGGAAACGACATCCTTTCCCAAACACCGTTTTCCATTATTATACCTGCTCCGGGCGCACAAATCAACGGACGGCAAAGGTCAGCTCCGCGGTGGCGGCCAGCTGCCCGTCCACCCGGGCCACCGCCTTGCCCACCCCCACCGGGCCGCGGCGGGCAGTGAGGGTGCACTCCATCTCCAGCACGTCCCCGGGGGTGACCGGCCGTTTGAACCGGGCGTTTTTTACCCCGCCGAACAGCACGATCTTGCCCTTGTTTTCTTCCTCGGTGAGAAGCGCCACCGCCCCCACCTGGGCCATGGCCTCCAGGATCAGCACCCCGGGCATCACATGCAGCTGGGGAAAATGCCCGCAGAAAAAAGGCTCGCCCACCGACACGCACTTGCGGCCCTCGGCCCGCACGCCCGGCTCACAGGCGGTGATGCGGTCCACCAGCTGGAAAGGGAACCGGTGGGGCAGCACCTGCATAATCTCGTTGGAATCCAGTGTCATGCTCAGTCCTCCCATTTTTTCAGCAGAATGCTGGCGTTATGCCCGCCAAAGCCCAGCGAGTTGGACATGGCGTACTCTACCCGGGCCGCGCGGCCGGTGTTGGGCACCACGTCCAGGTCGCAGGCCGGGTCGGGCTGCTCGTAGTGGATGGTGGCGGGCAGGAAATCTTCCCGCAGCGCCAGCGCGGTGAACGCCGCCTCCACCGCCCCGGCGGCCCCCAGCAGGTGGCCGGTCATGGACTTGGTGGAGCTGACCGCCAGCTTTGCCGCGTGGGCGCCGAACGCCAGCCTGACCGCCGCGGTCTCCCCCGCGTCGTTCAGCTGGGTGGAGGTGCCGTGGGCGTTGATATAGCCCACCTGCTCCGGCGATATGCCGCCGTCGGCCAGCGCCAGGGTCATGGCCCGGGCCGCGCCGGAACCGTCCGGCAGGGGGGCGGTGATGTGGTGGGCGTCGCAGGAGACGCCGTAGCCCGCCACCTCCGCCAGAATGGTGGCGCCCCGGCGCACCGCGTGCCCGTATTCCTCCAGCAGCAGCGCACCCGCGCCCTCCCCCATCACAAAGCCGGAACGGCGCGCGTCAAAGGGAACCGACGCACAGGCCGGGTCATCGCCGGTATGCAGCGCGTGCAGGGAGGTAAAACCGCCCATGGCCAGCGGGGTGATGGAGGCTTCGGTGCCGCCCGCCAGCGCCACTTCGGCGTAGCCGTCCCGGATATGGCGGAAGGCGTCCCCCACCGCGTTGGTGCCGGAGGCGCAGGCGGTTACCGGGCAGGTGCACATGCCCCCGAACCCGTGCCGGATGGCAATGTTGCCCGCGGCCATGTTGGCGATCACCATGGGGATAAAGAAGGGGGACACCCGGTCGTAGCCCTTTTCGGCCCCTTTCAGGCACTCGGCCTGGATGGTGGTGAAACCGCCGATACCGCTGGCAAAGAACACCGCGCAGCGCCCGGCGTCCTCCTGCTCCATCCGAAGCCCTGCCGACGCCACCGCCTGGTCGGCGGCGGAGAGGGCAAACTGCACGCACCGGTCCAGCTTGCGGGCTTCCTTTTTATCCAGAAACGCGGTGGGGTCAAAGTTCTTGACCTCCGCCGCCAGGCTTACCTTCTGGCCGGCCGGATCATAGAGGGTAATGGGGCCGATGCCGCATTTCCCCCGTTTGACCGCCGCCCAGCTGTCCGCCAGGGTCAGCCCCAGCGGGGTCACCGCGCCCATGCCGGTGATTACTACCCGTCGTTTTTCCATCTTGCGCCTCCTGTTCACATGGCCATGCCGCCGTCCACACAGAGCACCTGGCCGGTGATGTACGCCGCCTCCGGCGAAGCGAGGAACGCCACCGCCGCGGCCACCTCCTCCGCCGCGCCCAGTCGCGCCAGGGGGATCTGCCCCAGCAGCGCGGTGCGCACCGATTCCGGCAGCACGGCGGTCATATCCGTTTCAATAAAGCCGGGGGCCACGCAGTTCACCGTGATGCCGCGGCTTGCCAGCTCCTTGGCGGCACTCTTGGACATGCCGATCAGCCCCGCCTTGCTGGCGGCGTAGTTGGCCTGGCCCAGGTTGCCCCGCAGCCCCACCACGCTGGACAGGTTCACGATCCGGCCCCAGCGCTGCTTCATCATCGGCCGCATGACCGCCTGCATACAGGCAAAGGCCCCTTTCAGATTGGTGGCCAGCACCGCGTCGAAATCCTGCTCGCTCATCCGCATCAGCAGCCCGTCCCGGGTGATGCCCGCGTTGTTCACCAGCACGTCCACGCCGCCCCACCGTTCACTCACGGCAGCTACCAGCGCCCGGGCCTGTTCGATGTCGGACACATCCGCCTGCACCGCAAAGGCATCCGGCGCGCCCCGGCGCAGGCATTCCTGCACCACCTCTTCGGCGGCGGCCGCGTTGCCCGCGTAGTTCACCGCCACCCGCATACCCCGGGCTGCCAGCGCCAGGCAGACCGCCCGGCCGATACCCCGGCTGCCGCCGGTGACCAGCGCCCGTTTTGCCATCTGTTCCATTCAGTTTTCCTCCTGCAGCATCCGCACCGCCTCGGCCAGTTCCTGGGCGGTCTCCACCCCCAGCACCGGCACCTTGCGCTCGGTCACCGTTTTTTTCCACAGGCCGGACAGTACCCGGCCCGGGCCGATCTCGATCACCCGGTCGAACCCCTCATCCGCCAGACGGCGCAGGGTATCCTCCATGTACACGCTGGAGCGCACCTGCTTTTCCAGCAGGGCGGGAACGGTGTCCCCGGCCCCCATGGGCCCGCCCAGGCAGTTGAAATACACCGGGAAGTTCATTTCTCCGAAAGGCTCCCGGGTGAACCGCTCCGCCAGCGCGCTGGCCGCGGGGGCCATCAGGGAGGTATGGAACGGCCCGGATACCTTGAGCGGCACACAGCGCCGCGCCCCCGCCTGTTTGGCCAGTTCGCAGGCCCGCTCCACGGCAGCGGCGTCCCCGGCAATGGCCATCTGGCCGGGGCAGTTGTAGTTGGCGATCTCCACCACACCCAAAGCCGAGGCCCCGGCGCAGGCGTCCGCCAGGGTCTTGCGGTCCAGGCCCAGCACGGCGGCCATGCCGCTGGCACGGCCCTGCACCGCCTGTTCCATCGCCGCGCCCCGGAACGCCGCCAGCTCCACCGCCTGCCGGGGGCTGAACACCCCCGCGGCACAGAGGGCGGAATACTCGCCCAGGCTCAGGCCCGCTGCCGCTGCCGGCTGCGCGCCGGCCTCCTGCAGCACCCGGGTGACCCCGGCGGCAAACGCCACCATGCAGGGCTGGGTGTACCGGGTCTGGTTCAGGGTTTCGTCGGGGCCCGCAAAGCAGAGGGATTTCAGGTCGAACTCCACCCCGGCGGCGCATTCGTCCAATACCTGCCGGAAGGCCGGGAACTGCTCGTACAGATCCGCCCCCATCCCGGCGTGCTGGGCCCCCTGGCCCGCAAACAACAGCGCCAGTTTCATGCCGTTTTCCTCCTTACTTCTGCACCTGGCTGTCCAGACGGGCAACCGTATCGCCACAGCCGCGCCACAGGTCTTCCAAGATATCGGCCAGCGGGCGCACCTCGCGCAGCATGCCCGCCACCTGCCCGGCCATCAGGCTGCCGGTTTCGGTGTCGCCTTCAAACACGGCCCGCCGCAGGGAACCCAGGGTGAACTGTTCCAGTTCCATCTTGTCGGCCCCGGCCTTTTCCCGGCTCAGGTAGGCGCGGGTCATCTTGTTTTTCAGCACCCGCACCGGTGTGCCGCCGTTGCGGCCGGTGACCACGGTATCGGAATCCTTGGCCGCCAGCAGCGCCTGTTTGTAGTTTTCGTGGATGGGGCACTCGGTGCTGGCCAGCAGGCAGGTGCCCAGCTGTACGCCCACCGCCCCCAGGGCAAAGGCAGCCGCCAGCTGGCGGCCGTCCGCAATGCCGCCCGCGGCGATCACCGGAATGCCGAACTCCTTCATGGCGTCCACCACCTGGGGCACCAGGGCCATGGTGGTCATCTCGCCCACATGGCCGCCGCTTTCGGTGCCCTCGGCGATCACGCCGTCCACCCCCAGCCCGGCCAGACGGCGGGCCAGCACGGTGGCGGCCACCACCGGGAACACCTTGATGCCCGCTTCTTTCCACATGGGCACATAGGCGCCCGGGTTGCCCGCGCCGGTGGTGACCACCGCCACCTGTTCCTCCACCACGATCCTGGCCATCTCGGGGGCGGCGGGGTTCATGAGCATGATGTTCACGCCGAAGGGCTTATCGGTCAGCTGCCGGCAGCGGCGGATGTGGCTGCGCAGGGTCTCGGCGTCCATACCGCCCGCCCCGATCAGGCCCAGCGCCCCCGCATTGGAAACGGCGGCGGCAAATTCGCCGGTGGCGATGTTGGCCATACCGCCCTGAATAAAGGGATATTTGATTCCCAGGATTGTATCCAAACGCATAGTTCCTCCTTGTTATACCCGCAGCAGCACGCCGCCCCAGGTAAGCCCCGCGCCGAATCCCGCGCAGAGCACCGTCTGGCCCGGGCACAGCTGCCCCGCCCGGCGCATTTCGTCCAGTGCGATGGGGATGCTGGCCGCCGAGGTGTTGCCGTACCGCTGCATATTCTCGTAAAACCGGGCCGGGGCCTGTTCCAGCTTTTTGGCGATGCTGTGGATGATGCGGCTGTTTGCCTGGTGCAGCACCAGATGATCCACCGCGTCCAGGGTCAGCCCCGCTTTGTCCAGCACCGCCCGGATACACACCGGCACCGTTTCCACCGCAAACCGGAACACCGCCCGGCCGTCCATGGCCAGATAGGGATCCTCCGGGCCGCCGCCGTGCAGCACCTGCCCGTCGCCCCGGGTGCCGAATACTGCCGCCCAGGGGGCCTGCGGTTCCAGCCGCACCACGGCCGCGCCCGCCCCGTCCCCGAACAGCACGCAGGTGCTGCGGTCGGAGAAATCCAGCAGGCTGCTGATCTTTTCCGCCCCCAGCACCAGGGCAAAGGGGCCAGCCAGCTGGCCGCCCAGCAGCAGGCAGCGGGCGGTTTCCAGCGCGGCCACAAAACCGGTGCAGGCGGCGTTTATGTCCAGGCACAGGGCGGTCTGGGGCAGCCCCAGCGCGGCCTGCACCTCGCAGGCCAGGGCGGGGGTGCGCCGGTCGGCGGTAAAGGTGGCTGCAATACACAGGCCCACCTGCCCGGGCTGTACGCCCGCATCCTCCAGCGCCTGCCGGGCGGCGCCCACCGCCAGCGAGACGGCGGTTTCCCCCTCGACACAGAAATACCGCTGCCGGATGCCGGTACGCTCGGTGATCCATTCGTCGCTGGTATCCAGGGTGCGGGCAAAATCCTCGTTGGTCACCCGGCGGCCCGGCAGGCAGCGCCCGGTTCCCAACAGTTGCAATCCGTTCATATCGTTTCCTTTCCGGCGCTGAGCCAGTCATTGCCCATGGCCCGGAACCGGCGCTGCCGGTGGCGGGCCGGGTCGGCCAGCTTTTCCGCCCGGCGCAGCTCATCCCGGAGCGCCGTATCCACGGTGCGCCAGAAAGCCGCCGGATCGGTGTGCGCGCCGCCGGGCGGTTCGGGCAGGATCCGGTCAACGACCTGCAGTTCCAGCAGATCGGCGGCGGTAAGCTTCATCAGTTCGCAGGCTTCCTGAGCCCGGGCGCTGTCCTTCCAGAGAATGGAGGCGAACCCCTCCGGCGAGAGCACCGAATACACGGCGTTTTCCGCCATCAGCACCCGGTTGCCCATGGCCAGGGCCAGCGCCCCGCCGCTGCCGCCTTCTCCCAGGATCACCGCGATCAGCGGCACCGTGAGGGTGCTCATCCGGGCCAGGCAGGCGGCAATGGCCGCGCCCTGGCCCCGGGCCTCGGCTTCCAGGCCCGGATAGGCCCCCGGCGTATCCACAAAGGTCAGGATGGGGCGGCCGAATTTCTCCGCCTGTTCCATGGCCCGCAGCGCCTTGCGGTAGCCTTCCGGGGTGGGCATGCCGAAATGGCAGGCCAGGTTCTGTTCCAGGTCGGTTCCTTTGCGGGTGCCCAGCACCGTGACCGGGCGGCCGTGAAACAGACCCACCCCGGCCAGCACCGCCGGGTCGTCGGCGCAAAGCCGGTCGCCCCGCTGTTCAAAGAAGTCGGTGATCAGGGCCTGCACCGCCCCGCTTACGCCGGGCCGGCCCGGCTCCCGGGCCAGGGCCACCCGCCGGGCGGCGGGAATGGCGTCATTCTGCGTCACGGCGCGCACCTCCTTTTTGATGCAGGCGCAGCAGCTTTGCCAGGGTGTCCCGCATTTCGTCCCGGGGCACCACCGCGTCCACAAAACCGTGCTCCTGCAGATATTCCGCCCGCTGGAATCCCGCGGGCAGCTTTTCGCCAATGGTCTGTTCGATCACCCGGGGCCCGGCAAACCCGATCAGGGCTTCCGGTTCGGCCAGGGTGATGTCCCCCAGCATGGCAAAGCTGGCGGTGACCCCGCCGGTGGTGGGATGGGTCAGGTACGCAATGTACAGCCCGCCCTTTTCCCGGAAGCGGGTCACGGCGGCGGCGGTTTTGCCCATCTGCATCAGGGAGAGGATTCCCTCCTGCATCCGGGCCCCGCCGGAGGCGCAGAAGATCACCAGCGGCAGCCGGGCTTTTTCGGCGGTCTCGGCGGCGCAGGCGATCTTCTCCCCCACGGCCACCCCCATGCTGCCCATCAGAAACCGGCTGTCCAGCACCGCCACCACCACAGGCAGCCCGCCGATCCGCCCTCTGGCGGCCACGGCGGCTTCCCGCAGGCCGGTGCGGCGGCGCAGCCCCGCCAGCTTTTCCCCGTAGCCGGGGAAATCCAGCGGGTCGCCGGCGGCCAGTTCCGGATCCAGTTCCTGAAAGGTGCCCGGATCCAGCACCATGGACAGCCGCCGGTAGGCCCCCACCGGACGGTGGAATCCGCATTCCGGGCAGACCAGCCGGTTTTTCTCCCAGCGGGCCCGGGTCACAGCCGCACGGCAGCGGGGGCACTGTTCAAACACCGGCGCGGCGGCCGAGAGGCGGGGCGTAAAGGGGCGCTCGCCCTCCCGCCGCACCTTGAGCCGCAGCATCCGCTGCCGCCGGGCGGCAAACCAGTCGTTCATTCGCTCGCCTCCTCCACGCGGCTCAGCCGCAGCAGGCTTTCCAGATTCTGTTCCAGAAAGCCGGTATCGTACTCGCCCTTGAGATAATCCGGGTGATACAGGATCATGTGGGCCAGGTCGGCCCCGGTGGGGTAGCCCTCCACCACCAGTTCTTCCAGCGCCCGGCGCATCCGGCGGATGGCCTGCAGGCGGGTGGGGGCGTGGACAATGACCTTGGCCGCCAGCGAATCGTACCAGGGGCTCAGTTCACAGCCGTTGTACAAAGCGGTGTCCACCCGCACCCCGCAGCCGCCGGGCAGATGCAGAAACCGGGTAATCCCCGGCGCGGGACGGAAATCATGAGCCGGATCCTCGGCGTTGACCCGCACTTCGATGGCGTGGCCGGTGAGGGTCACCTGTTCCTGCCGCACCGGCAGTTCCAGCCCGGCGGCGATCCGCAGTTGTTCCCGCACCAGATCCAGGCCGGTGACCATCTCGGTAATGGGATGCTCCACCTGGATGCGGGTGTTCATCTCGATGAAATAGTAGTTGCCCGCGCTGTCCAGCACGAACTCCACCGTGCCCGCGCCCTCGTAGCCGCAGGCCCGGGCCGCCTGCACCGCGTCCCGGCCCATCCGGGCACGCAGCTGGTCGGTGAGGGCCCGGCTGGGGGATTCCTCCATCAGTTTCTGGTTGCGCCGCTGGATGGAGCAGTCCCGTTCCCCTAAATGCACCACGTTGCCCTGGCTGTCGGCCAGGATCTGAAACTCGATATGGCGCGGATTCAGGATCAGTTTTTCCAGATACATCTCCCCGTCGCCGAAGCAGGCAACCGCCTCGGCCCGGGCTTCTTCAAAGGCGGAAATCAGGTTTTCGGGATCATACACCCGGCGCATCCCCCGTCCGCCGCCCCCGGCGCTGGCTTTGAGCAGCACCGGATAGCCGATCGTTTCGGCTACCCGGGCCGCCGTCTGCGCGTCGGGCACCGGGCCGTCCGAGCCGGGCACCACCGGCACCCCGGCGCTTTGCATCAGCGCCCGGGCCGCGGCCTTGTTGCCCATGCGGCGGATGACATCCCCGGAAGGGCCGATGAATTTCAGCCCACAGCGGGCACACAGGTCGGCAAAGTCGGCGTTTTCCGACAGAAAGCCGTATCCCGGGTGCACCCCGTCACAGCCGCTTTCCACCGCGGCGGCAAGCACCGCCGTCTGGTTCAGATAGCTGTCGGCGGCGCGGGGCGGCCCGATGCAGACCGCCCGGGTGGCCAGCTGCACCGGCAGCGACTGCGCGTCGGCGGTGGAGTACACCGCCACCGTTTCAATATCCAGTTCCCGGCAGGCGCGGATGATCCGCACCGCGATTTCGCCCCGGTTGGCGATCAGCACTCGTTTCAGCATGGTTTACAGCTCCCGGATGCGGAACAGCGGCGCATCAAAGCCCACCAGTTCCCCGTCTTTTGCCAGCACCGCCAGCACCTCGCAGTCGCAGGGGGCGGGCACCTGATTGATCATCTTCATGGCCTCCAGCACACAGACCGGCTCGCCTTTTTTCAGCCGGGCGCCCGGAGCGGCAAAGGGGGCGGCCCCCGGCTGGGGCGCCACATAGAAGGTGCCTACCAGCGGGGCCTTGATGCAGGCGCCTTCCTCACCGGCCGGGGGTTCCGGCGCGGCCGCCGCAGCGGGAACCGCCGCCGGAACCGGAGCCGGCACTGCCTGCCCGGGCGCCGATTTTTCCAGCACCAGACGGGCCCCGCCCGCCTCGTATTCCAGGCGGGTCAGCCCGCCCGCCGCAAATTTATCCATCAGCGCGAACAGCTCCGGCTGTGTCATGCAAAGCCCTCCTCTCGCCGCCGCCCGATCAGGCGTGGGCCTCCAGATAGTTCACGATGTCGCCCACGGTCTTCATGTTGGCCAGCTCCTCGTCCGGCACGCCGGCGCCCAGCTCGTCTTCCAGGGCCATGTTCAGCTCCACCGCGTCCAGGCTGTCCGCCTCCAGATCCTCCGCCAGACGGGCCTCCATGGTCACGTCCTCCATCTCGCAGTTCAGGGTATCCACAACGATCTTCTTGACCTTCTCAAACATAAGTAAATCCTTCTTTCCCGTATTTTTGATTCAAACAATTTAATTAAAATAATTTAACTAAATTGTTTTAAGTATCTTACACCCGCCCGCCCCGGTTTGTCAAGCATATTTTTTCGGCAGAACAAAAAAATGGCGGGAGAATGCGCATTTCAGGCATTCTCCCGCCATTTGGCGGAACGTATAGGGTTGTGCGGTCAGGCAATGGGATTGAAGCCCTCGCTGTCCAGGTTAGCCAGGTAGATGCAAAATCTTTCTTATCTCTTCAAAAATGCCAGCAGCTGCCGTTCCAGCTCCGGGCCCCACCAGTCCCGGTATCCGGCTTTGGTGGGATGGATTGGATCCCGCATATACAGCCGGCGGGACGCATCCGGAATATCGTTGAAGCCTTCCCCGTTCCACAGATCCAGCACACCGATCCCCCATTTGCGCCGCAGCGCGGGCAGGCAGGCCACCAGGGCGGCGTACTCTCCGCTGTCGTACCGGCTGCCGGTGAATACCGCCGCCGGGCAATGCCAGGTACGCAGGGCGTATTCCAGAATGGTCTCCAGCGCGCCCAGGGTGGTAGACGCATCAAATTCTGCCGGATCCCGCCCCGGTGCGATTCCGCCCCGCGGCAGCCGCAGCGTGGCATCGTTGGTGGACAGCTGGCAGAGGAACAGATCATACCGGGCATCCGGGTCGAGCCGGCGCAGCCGCCGCACATAGCTTTGCGGCCCGGTATCCGCCAGCGTAGTGCCGCTGACCGCTTCTTTGGTCAGCTGCGTGCCCAGCCGGGCCGCCAGATACTCCCCCACGGCCCAGCCCTCCGAGGCCTCGCCCCGGGCCACCGAGGAGCCCAGCACCGCGATGTGCCCGCCCCGCAGCGGGCTGCCGGCCAGCGGTTCCATACAGGAAAAAGCATAGGCGGAGTCGTTGCCGCCGGTAACCTGTGTCATCGGTATCCTCCTTCCGGATCTGCAGCCCTTGCAAAAGAGCTTTTCATCAGTATACGGCAATTTGCCGCAAAGTACAAACCAGCTGCCCCTGTTGATTGACACCAGCCGTTCTCCGGGCCTATACTGTTGTTGCCGGGCATTGCAAGCCGCGGCATACAAGGCGGAAGGAAAGGGATCGAATGATGGAAAAGCTGATCGTTCTGGGCACCGGCAATGCGCTGGCGACCCACTGTTACAACACCTGCTTTGCGCTGCAGTGCGGCGCGCAATACATTCTGGTGGACGCGGGCGGCGGCAACGGCATTCTGGTGCAGCTGGAAAAGGCGGGCATCGACCCGGCGGCCATCCGGCACCTGATCGTGACCCATGAACACTGCGACCACCTGCTGGGTGTGGTGTGGATCGTGCGCAAGATCGGCACCCTGATGCTGAATGGTGGATACGAGGGCACCCTGCACCTGTGGTGCCACGCCGGGCTGATCGAAACCATCCGCACCCTCTGCCGGCTGACCCTGCAGAAAAAGTTCAGCGATCTGCAGGGCGATCGCATCGCCCTGCATCCGGTGGCCGACGGGGAAACCGCCAGCCTGCTGGGCAGCGCCTTTACCTTTTTCGACATTCACTCCACCAAGGCGCCCCAATACGGCTTCACCGCCCGGTGGCCCGGCAAGAAGCTCACCTGCCTGGGGGACGAGCCTTACAATCCGCTGTGCGAGCCCTACGTGACTGGCAGCGACTGGCTGCTGAGCGAGGCGTTCTGCCTGTACGGCGACCGGGACCGGTTCAAGCCCTACGAAAAGCATCACAGCACCGTCAAGGACGCCTGCGAGCTGGCCCAAAGCCTGGGGGTGCCCCATCTGGTGCTCTGGCACACCGAGGACAAGCACTACGACCGGCGTAAGGAACTGTACATGGCGGAAGGAAGCCGGTATTATACCGGTGATCTGCAGGTTCCCTACGATCTGGAAACCATCTCCCTGCAATAAGCAAAGCACCCCGGAACCGTTGTTCCGGGGTGCTTTGCTGTATGGTTACGGTGTACGGGGATGTCGCATCAGCCCAGCAGGGGTACGATGCAGCTGCTCCACAGCCAGCTGAACGGCATGGCCAGCACCATGGCCGGGATCATGTCCGCAATGGGGAAGGCTTTGATCTTGGTCATCCGCAGGCCGGTGGCCACCATCAGGAAACCACCGCAGGCCTTGAAATCGGCGATCATATCGGGGGTGATCATGGGCAGGATGCCCTTGGCCCCGAAGAACAGAGCCAGGAAGATCACCAGCCGGGGCAGCGCCACCAGCGAAACCACATAGCCCAGGTTGCAGGCGAACACCGCCGCGGTGAACAGATCCAGGATGGACTTGGAAATCAGGATGGTGCTGTCACCGGTCATGCCCGCGTCCAGCGAACCGTAGATACCGGTGCCGCTGGCGCAGAACAGCACGATAACGGTAACCAGGGTAGCGGTGAACTCCTCCTGGCTCATGCTGCTGTTCTGGCTGTGCAGCAGCCGGGCAACCGGCCGCTGCATGGCCTCGGCGCCCCTGTTGATCCAGCCGCCCAGACCCACGGCCAGGCCGATGCCGGAACCCAGCACGATGGCAAAGATTACGGCGGGCATATTTTTCATCAGCCCCACGGCGCTGATGCCCATGCCCACAGAGCACAGACCCAGCACGATGTTCAGCTGAACCTTCAGGTTTTCCGGCAGTTTATGGCCCGCCAGCGCGCCCAGAATACCGCCCAGGGCTACCGAGGCGGCATCGATGATCACTCCGATCGGCATACGATCTCCTCACTCACTTTCCGTATTTTCAAAACAGTTCCGGTACCCAGCGGGCGGGATCCACGTCCATAAACTTGGCCCGCTCAAACCGGCGCTTCTGGTCAAAGGGCACGGTGCAGTCGAAGATGGCCTTGCAGGCCACGCCCCGGGCCCGGATACCGGCGGCGTACTCCGGCTGGTTGGAAGGATCCAGCGGGTGGCACTGAACGCCCGGAATGCAGATCAGATCCTTGTCCGCCTGGAAACGGGTGGTCATGGCCCACAATACATCCTTCATGTCGAAGCAGTCCACGTCCTCGTCCACCAGGAACACATGCTTGAGTTCCGCAAAGGCGCTGAAGGCCAGCAGAGCAGCCTGGCGCTGACGCCCCTCATCCGAGGGAACCGATTTCTTGAACTGCAGCACCGCAATATACTTGCCGCCGCCGCTGGAAGCGCAGTACACGTTCTGCAGCTTGCCGGGCATGGCCTTTTCCACCATGGCCAGGATGCTGGCCTCGGTGGGGATGCCCGCCATGGACACATGCTCCTCGCTGGGCCCGATGCAGGTCTGCAGGATGGGGTTGCGTCGATGGGTGACCGCCTTGACCTTGATGATGGGCAGTTCCGGATTGGCCGGGCCGCAGTAGCCGGGGAACTCCGGCATGGCCTTGCCGGTGTTGGAGTTCTGATCCTCCCGCACACGCACGCCGGGCAGAATCTCGCCCTCGATCACGTATTCCGCGTTGGCGATGGCCTTTTCGTTGATGGTCAGGCACTGCACCAGCTCTACCGGCTGGTTGCGGATGGCGCCGGCGGCCTGCAGCTCGTCGTAGCCCAGCGGGGTCGTGGGGGGCTCAAAGCAGGCCGCGATCTCGATGGCCGGATCCACACCAATGCTGATCGAGATGGGCAGCGGCTGGCCCTTGGCCTCCGCCAGCTCACGGAAATAGCCGATATGCCGCGCGCCCGGCTGCAGGAAGATGGAGATCTCGTCCTTGGCCTGCAGGCACATCCGGTGGATGGTCACGTCCGACTCACCGGTTTCCGGGTTGGAGGCATAGCACATGCCCAGGGTGATGTAGGGGCCCGCGTCCTCGGGGGTATTGGTGGGGGCGGGCACCAGCTTGCGCACATCGAAATCCGGATCGGTGGCCAGATGCACCACCTCGCGGCACTTGGCCTGCTCGCCGGGAATGGTCACCGGGGGCACCGGATTGGCCACAGACTCCTTGAGCAGAAAGCCCAGACGCTTGGGGTCGCAGCCCAGCAGATGACCCACACGGGTGCGGCTGGCCAGCAGGCCGATGGCCACACGGGCATCGGGATGCCCCTTGACCTTGTTGAATACCATGGCCGGGCCTTCCCGGGTGGGACGCTGCACCGTGCCGCCCGCGCCCACATGCCGGTATACACCGGACAGTTCCGCCATCGGATCTACTTCCACATCGGTCTGCACCAGCTGGCCGGGCAGGCTTTCCAGCAGCGCCAGCGCCGAACGCAGGTCATTTACCCTGTTCATTTTCTACTTCCTCCTTTTTCATAGCGGCGATCACCCGGATCGCCTCGTTCAGCATTTCATCGGCGGCGGTTACCACCATCCCGATCTGATCCGGGCGCAGCGCGTCGTAATGCACGCCTCCCACCACCGCCACCCGGCAGTCAAACTGCCGGGACAGGGCCTCCGCCCACCGGTCGGTAAGCAGTTGTTCCCGGTGGCCGTCGGGCTGGATCGCCCCCTCGGGCATTCCGCCGCTGTATACCGACACCGCCCCGATATGGGGCAGGCTGCCGCCGGTGAGCAGCACATGCAGGTCCCGGGTCAGCAGGGTGATGCGGGCCGTGACCGGCCGCCCGAACAGACTTCGGCGAATCCGGATCACGTCTGCCGCCTCCCTTCCCAGCGGGCGAACCGCTCGCCCTCGATCCCGAACTGATCCAGGATCTTGCCGGCCAGATGGCGCACACAGTCCTCCAGACCGTCCGGGCGGTTGTAAAAGCTGAGCACCATGGGCAGGATCACCGCCCCCATACTGCTCAGTTCCTGCATGTTGCGCAGGTGGATGGTGGAGAAGGGGCACTCCCGCACCGCCAGCACCAGCTTGCGGCGTTCCTTCAGGGTTACGTCGGCGGCCCGCAGCAGCAGGCTGTCGCTGTATCCGGTGGCGATGCCCGCCACGGTTTTCATGCTGCAGGGCACCACGATCATCCCCGCCGTGCGGAAACTGCCGCTGGCCGGCGCCGCGCCGATATCCCCGTTGTCGTAGCAGACGTCCGCCAGCTCGCGCAGCTGCTGCGCCGTAAGGCTGCTCTCCTCCCGCAGGGTGATCTCCGCCGCCCGGGACAGCACCAGATGGGTCTCCACATCCGGCTGCCGGCGCAGCTGGCTCAGCACCTCCACCGCCAGCGGCATGCCGGAGGCCCCGCTGACCCCCACCACAATTCGCTGTTTCATGGGCGCACCTCCTGATAGAATTTTGTCAGCATTTGTATTGTAGTCCCGGCCGGGGCTTGGAGCAATTCAACTTTCGTGGTATACTATTCCAAAATGGAATACACAAAAAAGGAGGCGGACGGCACGGAAACCAAACGGCTGGAATACTTTCTGCAGGTGGCGGCCACCGGCAATTACACCGAAGCGGCGGAGCTGATGTTCACCACCCAGAGCAACGTATCCAAGCAGATTCTGGCACTGGAAAAGGAGCTGCGGGTGCAGCTGTTTGAACGCACGGCCCGCCGGGCCAACCTGACGGCGGCGGGCCAGGCACTGCTGCCCCGGGCCCAGGCGGTGGTGGCGGCGCAGGAACAGCTGTGCCGGGCCATGGCCCCCTACAACGGGGAACAGACGCCGCTGCGGCTGTGCGCCATCCCGGTGATGGGGATGCACGGGGTGACCGACGTGATCGCAGGCTTTCACCGGGAACACCCGCTTATCCAGCTGCAGGTGTCGGAGAGCGAAAGCATCGACCTGTTGCAGGAGCTGGAAAGCGGCCGGTGCGACGTGGCCTATATGCGGCTGAACCGGGCCGATCCGAACCGGTTTGACCTGCTCACGGTGATGGAGGACCGGTTTGCGGTGGTGCTGCCGGCGGGCCACCCGCTGAGCGGCCGGCCGCAGATCGACCCGGCGGAACTGCGGGAGGAAGCCTTTCTGCAGCTGAACGAGAAAACCCGGCTGTTCGGGGTGGTGCGGCAGCTCTGCGCCCGGGCCGGATTTGAGCCCCGGGTGCTGTTCACCGGCGACCACATCGACAACATTCTGGATCTGGTGGCCAAGGGCATGGGCATCTCGATCCTGATGGAACAGGCGGTACGGCGCCAGCGCACCCCCGGCCTGGCGGTGGTTCCCCTGCTGTCGGACTGGCGCAGCTATCTGTGTTTTGTGCGGCTGCACCAGGCGGAGCACTCCCGGGCAGCCGGGCTGTTCTGGCGGTATCTGCACCGCTGCTATCCCCAATCGGAATAGGAGGAGCCCTATGTTTTATGACCTTTACACCCCCGAGGGCGAGGCCCTGACCGGCACCCCCTGGCCGGACTATCCCCGGCCCCGGCTGCGGCGGAACAGCTTTTTCAACCTGAACGGCCGGTGGGAGTTCACCGCCCGGGAAGAAGCCGACCCGCCCGCCGCCTACGACCGGACGATCCTTGTGCCCTTCTGCCCGGAGAGCCTGCTGTCCGGTGTGCACACCCATTTTCCGGAGGGCTGGCACCTGTTTTACCGGCGGCGGTTCACCCTGCCCGACGGTTTTGTAAAGGGGCGGGTGCTGCTGCAGATCGGCGCGGCGGATCAGGTGCTGGACGCCTGGCTGAACGGGGTTCCGGTGGGCAGCCACACCGGCGGCTATGAGCAAATGACCTTTGACATCACCCGGGCGCTGGCGGCGGAAAACGAACTGGTGCTGCGGGTGCGGGACGATCTGCGCAGCCCGGTGCTGCCCTACGGCAAGCAGACGATGAACCGGGGCGGCATGTGGTACACCCCGGTGTCCGGCATCTGGCAGACCGTCTGGCTGGAGAGCGTGCCCGACCGATATATCCAACGGCTGGATGTGCAGGCGGACAGCACCCGGGCCATTCTGGACACCGGCGACCCGGCGCTGACCGGCACCGTGACGGTACATACCCCGGAGGGGCCGCTGACGGTTCCGCTGGAAAACGGCCGGGCGGAAGTTTCGCCGCCCTCCCCCCGGCTGTGGAGCCCGGAGGATCCCTACCTGTATGGCTGCGTGATCGAGGCCGGGGCCGACCGGGTGGAGAGCTATTTTGCCCTGCGTACCCTGGAGATCCGCCGGGTGGGCGGCTATGCCCGGCTGTGCCTGAACGGAAAGCCGTATTTCTTCCACGGCGTACTGGATCAGGGCTATTACAGCGACGGGCTGTTCACCCCCGCCAGCCCCGCCTGCTATGAGCAGGACATCCGCACCATGCAGGCGCTGGGCTTCAATACCCTGCGCAAGCACATCAAGGTGGAGCCGGACATCTTCTATACCCTCTGCGACCGGCTGGGGATGGTGGTGTTCCAGGACATGGTGAACAACGGGGATTACCGCTATCTGCGGGACACGGTGCTGCCCACCGTGGGGTTCCAGCACCGGCGGCGCGACGCGGGCATGCACCGGGACCCGGCGGCCCGGACGGCGTTCCTGGCCGGGATGGAGGCCACGGTGGCCCAGCTGAAAAACCACCCCTGCATCCTGTACTGGACCATCTTCAACGAGGGCTGGGGCCAGTTTGAATCCTCCCGGGCATTCCGGCGGCTGCGCCGGCTGGACGGCAGCCGGTTTATCGACAGCACCTCCGGCTGGTTCCGGGGCGGCGAGACCGATGTGGACAGCCGCCATATCTACTTTGGCCCCTGGAAGCTGGACGCGGGCGAAAAGCCGCTGGTGCTGAGCGAATTCGGCGGCTGCTGCCTGCCGGTGGAGGGGCATATGTTCCACCCGGACAAGACCTACGGCTACAGCGCCTGCAAGACCCGGGAGGAGTTCGGCCGGGCCATCCGGGAGTTGTACGAGCGGCGGGTGCTGCCGGTGGTTTCCAGGGGGCTGTGCGCCGCCATCTATACCCAGCTGTCCGACGTGGAGGACGAGATCAACGGTCTGGTGACCTACGACCGCCGCACCGTCAAGCTGGACGAAGCCCCCATGCGGGAACTGGCCCGCCGGCTGCAGGCAGCCCTGGAGGAGAACACCGTTTCTTGCATGAAGCAGCCGAATCTGGTATAACTATAAAAGCGGACGGCCGGGCCGTCCGCTTTATCTTTACAGTCAGGAGGGAGTACGCATGGCCATCCATGTGGTAAACGAAGCCCGGCGCTGCCTGAACTGCAAGGTTCCCCAGTGCCGCAAGGGCTGCCCCATCAATACCCCGATCCCGGACATGATCCGGATGTTTCTGGAGCACCGCACCGAAGAGGCGGGTCAGATGCTGTTTGAAAACAACCCGCTGAGCGTGATCTGCTCGCTGGTGTGCGACCACGAAAAGCAGTGCGAGGGGCACTGTGTACTGGGCCGCAAGGGCGCGCCGGTGCACATTTCCAGTATTGAAAACTACATTTCCGACGCCCATCTGGACCGGCTGCAGCTGCAGCGGCAGGCCGCCAGGGGCAAACGGGTGGCCATCATCGGCTCCGGCCCGGCGGGCATCACCATCGCGGTGCTGCTGGCCCAGAAGGGCTACGACGTGACCCTGTTTGAAAGCCGGGACAAGATCGGCGGCGTGCTGCGGTACGGCATCCCGGAGTTCCGCCTGCCCAAGAGCGTGCTGGACCGGTACCAGGCCCAGCTGGTGCAGCTGGGCATCAAGATCCGGCCCAACACGGTGATCGGCGGGGCGCTGACGGTGGACGACCTGCAGCGGGACGGCTACAAGGCCATCTTTATCGGCACCGGCGTATGGCGGCCCAAAAAGCTGGGCATCCCCGGCGAGAGCCTGGGCCATGTGCACTTTGCCATCGACTACCTGGTAAACCCGGACGTATACGATCTGGGCCGCAGCCTGGTGGTGATCGGGGCGGGCAACTCGGCCATGGACGTGGCCCGCACCGCCATCCGCAAGGGGGTGCGGCAGGTGCATGTGTTCTGCCGCCGCAACCAGGCTGCCGCCAGCGTGCGGGAACTGGAATACGCGGTGGCCGACGGGGTGGAGATGCACTACGGCGCCCGCCCGGTGGAGATCACCGACGAAGGGGTGCTCTACCAGCAGGCCACCTTTGACGAAAACAACGAGGTAACCGGGCTGAGCGAGCCGAAGCTGTTCCGGGCGGACAGCGTGGTGATCGCCGCCAGCCAGGGCCCCAAGGACAAGATCGTGAATACCACCACCGGCCTGGCCGTGACCGACCGGGGCCTGCTGGCCGCGGACGAGGAGGGCCGCACCAGCCGCCCGGGGATCTTCGGCAGCGGCGACGTGGTAAGCGGCGCCCGCACCGTGGTGGAGGCGGTACGCCATTCCAAGGACGTGGCCCGCGCCATGGACGAGTATCTGCAGACAGTGGAATAAATCCGCACAGCCGCACCTTTCGGGGTGCGGCTTTTTTCCACCAAATCTACACAAGACTTTCAGCTTCTTTTCAGCTTTTGTCTTTACAATATAAGGGAAGAAATGAGGTGCGTTGTGTGCGGATTCTGATTGTGGAGGACGAAAAGCGGCTGGCCCAGTCGCTGAAAACCCTGCTGGAGCGCAAGGGCTTTGCGGTGGAGCTTGCCTATGACGGCGCCACCGGCGCCGAATACGCCGACACCGGCATCTACGACCTGCTGATCCTGGATGTGATGATGCCGGGGCTGAACGGCTTTGAGCTGGCGCGGCATCTGCGCCGAAAGCACAGCGCCGTGCCGATTCTGATGCTCACCGCCCGCTCGGATCTTTCCGATCGGATCGAGGGGCTGAACGCCGGGGCGGACTACTACCTGACCAAACCTTTCGAGATCGGCGAACTGCTGGCCTGCGTGCGGGCTCTGCTGCGGCGGCAGGGCGGCCAGGTGGATCAGCTGCGGTTCGGCAACACCGCCCTGGATCTGGACGCGGCCACCCTGTGCTGCGGAGAAAAAAGCCTGCGCCTGTCCGCCCGGGAGTTTGACGTGATGCGGCTGCTGATGCAGGCGGGGGGCGGCAATATCCCGAAAGAGGTCATCCTGACGCGGGTGTGGGGCTTTGAATCCGGCGCGGGGGAAAACAGCGTGGAGGTCTATGTGGGCTTTCTGCGCAAGAAGCTGAAAAGCCTGGGGTCCGACGTGAACATCGCGGCGGTGCGCCGGGTGGGCTATCATCTGGAGGTGGCGCAGGGATGATCCGGCGGCTCAAGATCAAGTTTGTCTGCATCACCATGAGCATCGTGACGGTGATCCTGCTCTGTGTGCTGGCAGCGGTGCTGGGGCTGACCCGGGCAAGCCTGGAGCGGGAAAGCCTGCGCACCATGTGGCAGATCGCCCTGAACCCGGCCCGGCCCCAGGCGCCGGACGAGGAATTTTCCGGCATGCGGCTGCCCTATTTTGTGCTGGAGGTGGACAAGGGCGGCCAGGTGCAGGGCACCGGCGGCGGCTACTACGACCTGTCCGATTCGGAATTTCTGCAGCAGGCCGTGAACGAGGTGCTGCAGCAGGAGGCGGCCAGCGGCATGCTGGAGGCCTATGGGCTGCGGTTTCTGCGGGTGGACATGCCCCAGACCGGCTACATCGTGTTCGCCGATATATCCGGCGAAACCCGCACCCTGAACGGTCTGCTGGAAAGCTGCCTTCTGATCTGCGGCGGGGCGTTCCTGGCTTTTCTGGTGCTGAGTATCCTGCTGGCTCGCTGGGCGGTGGGCCCGGTGGAGCGGGCCTGGGTGCAGCAGAAACAATTTGTGGCGGACGCCAGCCACGAGCTGAAAACCCCGCTGACCGTGATTCTCACCGACGCGGAGCTGCTCTGCGCACCGGAGAGCGCCGGGCCGGAGAAAGACCGGCTGGCCGGGGATATCCGCACCGTGTCCCGCCAGATGAAGGATCTGGTGGAACGGCTGCTGGAACTGGCCCGGGCCGACCGGGAGCCGGAGCGGGCGGCCCGCTGCCCGGTGGACTGGAGCGCCGCCGTGGAGGAAGCCCTGCTGCCCTTTGAGCCGCTGTATTTTGAAAAGGGGCTGGGGCTGGACACCAGCCTTGCGCCCGGCATCCGGGTGCGGGGCAACGCCGACCAGCTGCGCCGGGTGACCGCCATCCTGCTGGACAACGGGCAGAAATACGCCGCGCCCGCCAGTGTGGTGCACATCTCCCTGCACCGGGAGGGGCGGCGGGCGGTGCTGGCGGTGACCAGCCGGGGCGACACCATCCCCCCGCAGGAACTGCCCAAGCTGTTCAAGCGGTTCTACCGGGCCGACCCGGAGCACCGGCACGGGGAGGGCTGCGGGCTGGGGCTGGCCATCGCCCACCGGATCGTGACCGCCCACCGGGGCCGCATCTGGGCTGCCAGCGAGAGGGGTGTCAACACCTTTTACGTATCGCTGCCCGCCCTGCGCCATTGAAACTCTGACCGGACACACCGCGGTGTGTCCGGTTTTTCGTTCCCGCTTACGGGCAGTTTCGCGGAACTTTCACAGACGGGGGGCGGTTTTTTCAGTTTGGTTTCAGCCCGGCGTGATACAGTAAAGTCCAAGAACTACGGAGGTATCTGCCATGATAACGGTTGAACACTTGACCAAACGATACGGCAGCGTCACCGCGGTGGACGACATCTCGTTCACCCTGGAAACGGGCCATATCTATGGGTTCCTCGGGCCGAACGGCGCGGGCAAATCCACCACCATGAACATCATGACCGGGTGTCTGGCCGCCAGCGCGGGGGAAGTGACCATCGACGGTCACGACATCTTTGAGGACGCGCGGCAGGCCAAGCGGCTGATCGGGTATCTGCCCGAGATCCCGCCCCTGTACACCGACGAAACGCCCTGGGAGTACCTGAGCTTTGTGGCCCAGGCCAAGGGCATCCCGGCCAAACAGATCCCGGACGAGGTAGCCCGGGTGGTGGCCGAGACCCGGCTGGACGAGATGGCCGGGCGGCTGATCCGCAACCTGTCCAAGGGGTACCGGCAGCGGGTGGGCATCGCCCAGGCGCTGCTGGGCAGCCCGCCCTACATCATTCTGGACGAGCCCACCGTGGGCCTGGATCCGCTGCAGATCATCGAGATCCGCGACCTGATCCGCCAGCTGGGCGAAAAGCACACCGTAATCCTGAGCAGCCATATCCTGAGCGAGGTGCAGGCCATCTGCGAGAGCGTGCTGATCATCGCCCACGGCAGACTGGTGGCCTTTGATACCCCCCAGAACCTGGAAAAGATGCTCACCGCCGCCGGGCGGATGACCCTGTGCGCCGAGGCCACCCCCGACCAGGTGCAGGGGCTGCTGGCCGGCGTGCGGGAGGTGACCGGCTGCGAAGTTCAGGCGGACGAGGCGGCCGGCGGCTGCCGGGCCGAGCTGACCCTGCAGGGCGACGCGAACGCCGCCGCCCGGGCCATCTTCCTGGCCTTTGCCAAAGCCGGACGGCCCATTCTGCAGATGACCCCGGTGCGGGCGGATCTGGAGAACATCTTTATCGAACTGACCGAGGACGAACCGTCCGGAAAGAAGGAGCCCATCCATGAAAGCGGTATTTAAGCACGAGGCCGGCCTGTACAGCCACGGGCTGCTGGCCTATGTATTCGGGGCATTCCTGCTGGAATTCATCGGCATCGGCGCGATGCTCTACAACATCAACGCGGCGGTGGCCAACTTTGAGTATGCCCTGGGCACCTTCTGCATCGGGTTTGTGGCCCTGGTGCCCATCCTGACCATGCGGGTGCTGGCGGAGGAGAAAAAGCAGAAAACCGACCAGCTGCTCTCCCTGCTGCCCCTTTCTTCCACCGACATCATCCTGGGCAAGTATTTTGCCATGGCGCTGGTGTTTGTGATTCCCATGCTGGTAGCCTGTGTCTACCCGCTGATCTTCTCCCTGTACGGCGAAGTCTACCTGCCCACCTCCTACGGCGCGCTCATCGCCTTTGTGTTCCTGGGTCTGGCGCTGATCGCCATCGGCATGTTCATCTCCTCCCTGACCGAATCCCAGGGCATGGCGGCAGGGCTCTGCGTGGTGGTCATGCTCTTCTGCTGCTACAGCGCCTCCCTGGCCGACTACATCGCCTCCACCGCCTTCAACCTGGTGGCGCTGGTGGTGATCGCTGCCCTGCTGGCGCTGCTGGTACGGCGGCTGACCTGCTCCGACGCGGCGGGCATCCTGGTGCTGGTGCTCTGCCTGGCGGCGGTGGGGGTTGTCTGGCTGGTAAACCCGGATTCTCTGGCCACCCTGCTGCCCGACCTGATGAGCCGTCTGTCTCTGTTTGAGCGGTTCTACACCTTTGTGAACGGGGTCTTTGACGTGACCGCCATCGTATACTACCTGAGCGTGGCCGCGTTCTTCCTGTTCCTGTGCGTACAGTCCTGGGAGAAAAAGAGGTATAACGGATGAAGAACAGTTATAAAAACAAGCTGCACAGCGCCCTGGCCAGAAACCGGCAGGCGCTGGGCACCCGCACCGCCAAGGTGGGCGGATACAGCTTTGTGCTGTGCCTGGTGGTGCTGGCCATCCTGATCGCGGTGAACGTGCTGGCAGGGCTGCTGCCCTCCCGCTTTACCCAGCTGGATATCTCGGCGGCACAGCTCTATTCCCTGACCGCCGACACCAAGGTGGTGGCCACCAACCTGGAACAGGATGTGACCATCTACTGGATCGTGCAGGCCGGCAAAGAGGACACCGTCATCGAAAAACTGCTGGACCGGTACGGTGACCTGTCCGAGCACATCACCGTGGTCAAGAAGGACCCGGACGTCTACCCCACCTTTGCCCAGCAGTACACCGACCAGACGGTGACCAACAACTCGCTGGTGGTGGAATCCGGTGAAAAGAGCCGGTACATCGCCTACGAGGACATCTACGAATACGATACCAGCAGCTACTACACCACCGGATCGGTGTCCCAGTCCTTTGACGGCGAGGGTCAGATCACCTCGGCCATCGACTATGTGGTGCGGGAGGATCTGCCCCAGGTCTACCTGCTCAGCGGCCACGGGGAACAGGCCCTGTCCGAGACCTTTACCGACGAGCTGGCCCGCAGCAACTACGAGACGGCGAGCGATTTCTCGCTGCTGAACATCGACGCGGTGTCCATCCGCGCCAAATCCCTGGACTACAACTACCTGACCATCTCCTCCTCGGCCGCCACCTGGCTGAAGATCGTGATGATCGGCGTGATCCCGGTGGGCTTCCTGCTGCTGGGTATTGACGAAATTCTGCGCAGGAGGAAGAAACTATGAAGCGGACAAAACAGCTGACCATTCTGCTGCTGATTCTGGCGGTGCTCTGCCTGGCGATCGTGATCGCCACCGGGGTGGAGCGCCACATGGACAGCATCTCCGCCACCAGCGAGGAGATCCTGGCCCTCTCCTCCGATGATCTGACCGGCATCTCCTGGACAAACGGCGAAACCAGCCTGAGCTTTACCCAGACCGACGGGGTCTGGCAGGATGCCTCGGACGCGGACTTTCCGATCGACCAGGAGAAGATGGCCGATCTGCTGGCACACTTTGAAAGCGTGACCGCCAGCTTTATCATCGAGGATGTGGAGGACTTTACCCAGTACGGCCTGGCCAGCCCCACCGGCACGGTGACCCTGACCACCGCCGACGGGGAGACGGTGCTGGAGCTGGGCGACTACTCCACCATGGACAGCAAGCGGTATGTGACCCTGGGCACCGGCACGGTCTACCTGATCGAGGACGACCCGGCGGAATATCTGGCCGAGGACCGGGATGAGCTGATGGCCCAGGATACCATTCCCGACTACTCCACCATGGACAGCATCACGGTGGAGGGCGAGGCCAGCCTGACGGTGGAATACCGCCCGGACGAGGAACTGACCTACACCGATGCCTACGACTACTACCTGAACCAGGACGGCAGCTTCCAGGCGCTGGACACCGGTAAGGTGACCGGCCTGATCAGCACCTTTGACGGACTGGACCGGGCCAATTACGTAAGCTACACCGCCACCGACGAGGATCTGGCCCAGTGGGGGCTGGATGCGCCCGCCCTTCAGTTTACCGTGACCTGCACCGCCGACGAGGCCCAGAGCAGCTTTGTGCTGGCCTTCGGGCAGGACGAGGACGGCAACGGCTATATGCGGATGGATGACTCCCCCATCGTGTATGAGGTGGACGAGACGTCCTACGAGGAGATCACCGCCACCGACTATGACGCTTTGCGCCCGGACGAGGTGCTGGCCCTGGATTGGGACGCGGTGACCAGCGTGGGCTTTACCCTGGATGACACCGTATATACCCTGACCCACTCCGGCGATACCTGGACCATCAACGACACCGAGGTGGAATTTGACGAGGTGAGCAGCGCGGTGGACGCGCTGACGGTAAGCGAATTCAACAGCGAGGAACCCGCCAAGAAGCAGGAGATCGCCTTTACCGTACACCTGGACAACGAGACCTGGCCCAGCCTGACGGTGGTGCTTTACCAGTACGACGGCGAAAGCTGTCTGGCCACCCTGGACGGCGCGACGTTGGGCCTGGTGGACCGCTCTCTGGCGGTGGACCTGACCGAAGCGGTCAACGCCATCACCCTGGGGCTGGAATAACAACGCTATCCTCTTTTCTTCTTTTCTTTTCTGGAGGCAGCCGCCTGTGGACGCAGTTCCATGGGCGGCTGCCTCTGTTTTGGGCCGCCGGCAGATTTCCCCTTGCGGGCATGGGGCGGGTCTGGTACACTGGGGGTGAGGTGATAGCTATGGAATTCCGTCAGGAACCGGGCCGCATCTTCGCCACCGGCGAGGACGGCCGCCTGCTGGCCGAGGTGACCTTCCCCGAACGGGAGGGCGCGGCCGAGATTGACCATACCTTTGTGGATCCTTCCCTGCGCGGGCAGGGGGTGGCCGGGCAGCTGCTGCAGGCCGCCGCCGACACCCTGCGGGCCCAGGGCCGCAAGGCGCGGCCCACCTGCTCCTACGCGGTGCGCTGGTTTGAAACCCATCCGGAATACGCCGATCTGCTGGTATGAGAAAAACCGGGCCTGCTGCGCGGGCCCGGTTTCCTTTTGCAAAAACAGGGCCCGGCATTTACTTTTGTACGCAGGCGGGGTACAATATAGCAGGAAAAACCTGTCCGGGCGAAAAGGCAGGGCATTTTGTTCCGCCTGTGTACGCAATAATACGGACAAGTCTGCGGCAAAGGGGCATTTCATGGACATTTTTGATATCATCGGGCCGGTGATGATCGGCCCTTCCAGCAGCCATACCGCGGGGGCGGTGCGGATCGGCCGGGTGGCCACCGAGATCCTGGGTGAGCCGGTGCGCACCGCCCGGATCGGCCTGTGCGGCAGCTTTGCCCAGACCTACCGGGGCCACGGCACCGACAAGGCGCTGGTGGCGGGCATTCTGGGCTTTGCACCGGACGACGCCCGCATCCGGGACAGCCTGACCCTGGCCCGGCAGGCGGGGCTGGATTTTTCCTTTGAGACCCGCAGCCTGGCGGGCGCCCATCCCAACACCGCCATTCTGGAACTGTGGGGCAAAAGCGGCGCGTCCTGCCAGGTGCAGGGGGCTTCGGTGGGCGGCGGCAATATCCTGATCAGCCGCATCAACGAGATGGAAACCTGCGTCACCGGCCAGCGGGATACCCTGATCGTGCTGCACCGGGATGTACCGGGCATGATCGCGGCGGTGACCGGCCGGGTGGCGGATTCCGGCGTGAACATCGGCAACTTCCGCCTGAGCCGTCCCCACAAGGGGGCGGAAGCGGTAATGACCATCGAGACCGACGGGGCGGTGGCGCCGGCGCTGCTGGACGAGCTGCGGGCTGTGCCGGGCATTCTGCGGATCGTGCCCATCCCCGCCAACAACACAAACTGAGGAGGGGCACGGGATGCTGGATTATACGTCCATTCACGAACTGGCGGTACAGGCTGCCGCCAAAGGCATGACCATCGGGCAACTGGCCCTGGCCGATCAGGCGGCCCAGACCGAGACCGCCCCGGACATCCTGGTGCGCCGGATGCGCCGCAATCTGGAGGTCATGCAGGCGGCTGCCCGGGACGGGGCGGCCAAAGACCTGCGCTCCACCAGCGGGCTGACCGGCGGCGACGCCTGGAAGATGCGGGAGTACCTGGCCCGGGGTGGGGCACTCTGCGGCCCGGTGGGCGCACGGGCGATCGCCATTGCCCTGGCGGTGGCGGAATACAACGCGGCCATGGGCCGGATCGTGGCGGCCCCCACGGCGGGCAGCTGCGGCATTCTGCCCGGCGCGGTGCTGGCTCTGCTGGAGCAGGGTCTGGCCGACGAGGACGCGGCGGTGGACGGGCTGTTCTGTGCCGGGGCCATCGGCATGGTGATTGCGAACCAGGCCAGCATTGCGGGCGCGGAGGGCGGCTGCCAGGCCGAGTGCGGCAGCGCCAGCGCCATGGCGGCGGCGGCGCTGGTGCAGATGCGGGGCGGCAGCCCGGCCATGGCGGAGCAGGCGGCGGCCATTGCCATCAAGAACCAGCTGGGGCTGGTGTGTGACCCGGTGGCGGGTCTGGTGGAGGTGCCCTGCATCAAGCGGAACGCGGGCGGCGTGACCAACGCCTTGACCGCCGCGGACATGGCCCTGGCCGGGATCGTGAGCGTGATCCCGGTGGATGAGGTGGTCGGCGCCATGCGGGAGGTGGGCGAAAGCCTGCCCTGCGCCTTGCGGGAGACCGCTCAGGGCGGCCTGGCGGCCACCCCCACCGGCCAGCGCATCCGGGAACGGCTGTTCGGCAAACAGAACTGAATAAAACAAAAACGGCGGGCCCGTTCTCTAGCCGAGAACGGGCCCGCCGTTTGTTTGTGTGTGCCGGAAAATCAGTAGCCGATGTTCATATCCACGCGGCCGTTGATGCCGTTGACCGTGCCGCTGGAGGAGTACTGCCAGATATCGTAGCGGTACTTGAAGTCCAGGGTGGTGCGGTACTGGGCGATCCAGATCTTGTACTTCTGGATGTTGGCAAAGTTCAGGTAGTAGTAGAACCAGTCGCGGTAGGAGTACACGCCCGCGGAGTAACCCGCGCTCTGGATGGCGTTGCAGAAGGCCACTGCGTTGGCGGTGCGCTGGGCGGCGCTGATGTTGTCGGCGCGGCCGGTGGCGCCCGCCACCTTCTCGGTATCAAAGAAGATGGGGTAGGTGATGGGATAGCCCTTGCACAAAGCCAGCACCATGGCAGCCTCGTCCACCGCTTCCTGCTCGTTGATAGCCTGGCTGTAGAAGTACAGGCCCACCTTGATGCCGGCGGCGGTAGCGCCCTTGATGTTGTTCTTGAACTGGCTGTCCTCTACCAGGGCGCCGGTGCCGTAGCCGCGGTAACCCACGCGGATGATGGCAAATTCCACACCGTCCGCCTTGACCTTGTTCCAGTCAATCACGCCCTGGTACTTGGACACGTCGATGCCCTTGCGGTTGACGCCCATGGCGCCGTCCGCGCCAAAGGTGTACATCTCGCCCGCAATCACCTGTACGCCGGTCACCGGCTGATGGGTGGCGGGATCGTAGTAGTACTGCTTGCCGCCGATGGTCTGCCAGCCGGTATACTGGGTGGTGGTGCCCACCTGCACCTGGCTGGCGGTCAGCTTGAAGTTGCTGTTGGGAACCAGCGTATTGCTGGCGGTGTCAAATACCACGATGCTCTCGTCCAGAACCGGGGTCGGGGTAGGCGCCGGGGTGGGGGTCGGGGTGGGGGTCGGGGTTGCGGTCGGGGTGGGGGTCACCTCCGGGGTCGCCGTGGGCGCCGGGGTCGGGGTGGCCGTAGGTTCAGCGGTCGGCTCTGCGGTCGGCTCCGCCGTCGGAGTGACGGTGGGATCCGGGCTCACAGTGGCTTCCGGTGCGGTGCTTCCATCGGGCGTGGGCTCCACCACCACAGAGGAATCGTCCTCCCGCAGGATGCCGCTCAGCGGCGCGTACCAGTGGCCCAGCGCCTGGGCGGACACGCCCGCGGCCTGGCTGGAAGCCGCTGCAACCTTATTCTTATCCAGGCTCAGGCTTACGATGTATGTATTGCTGCTGTCCAGCACCGCCTTGTAGGGACTGACGGAGCCGTCGCTGTAGTACACATAGCCTTCGCTGTTCACGTTGCCGTTCTTGGCATAGGCCTGGGCCATCACCGGCACCGTGGTGGAAGAGGGTTCGGCATAGGAAACCGTATCGGTCAGCGTACCGCCGCCGGCGCCGGCGCTGCCGCTGCTGCCATAGCTGTTGTCTTCCTCCGCCTCGTTGATCTCATCCGCCTGGACGATCTCTTCCTCAACCTTCTCAATATCTACCTTGTAGACCTTTTTCTTTTCCACCGTCACGGTCTGGGCTTCGGGCACCTGGTAGCCCTCGGCAGGGGCCAGGGATACGGTGTAGTCGCCCGGATCCAGTTCCTCGATCAGCACGGTAGCGGTGTCCGGGTCAACCGGATACTCGGTCTCTTTTCCGTCCTCATCGGCCACTACCGCCACAAACTCAACGCCCAGGGCGGGTACCATATCTTCCTTGTCGCCCTTGTCGGCTTCCGTTTCGGGGCTGGCAGCCGGGTCCTGTTCCTCCCCGTCGGTCTGGGGGGCGGGCATCAGCACCTCCAGGCCCAGATCCTGCTGTACCACGGTGGCCACCAGGGTCAGCGGCACATCCGGGCTGGGGGTGGGAGACGGATCGGCGGTGGGCTCCGCCGTGGCCGTGGGCGACGGGGTGGCCACCGGCACGACCACCGGTTCCGGTGAAAGGGCCGTGGCTGCCGCGTAGGCGATGCCGGTGCCGGTACTCACCACCAGAAGCCCTGCGCAGCAAACGGCCATCGCCGCCTTGTACAGGGGCAGACGGGCCAGCCGGCTGCCGGAAAAGTATCGGGAAAAATCATGTCGCATAGTGGGTGCTCCTTATGTAAAACGCGTAAAATCTCACAGATAACTATACTATATCATACCCCTGATAAAAAACAAGGAGTTTCCACATATTTCACCTTTTACCGGGCGCTGGCAGGGCACCACCGGGCCACCAGCAGATCCACACAGGCGCCGTAGCTGCGCATGCCCATCTCCTGACCGTAGCTTTGCAGAAAGCCGGTATAGGTGCTTTCCGCCACCGCCTGCACCGGGCCCTCCATGGAGGCCCAGTAGTCGTTGTTCACCGCCAGATCCTGCAGCGCCTGGGGGCACAGGGTTCCGTACACCTGGGCCCAGCGCTCCGGATCGGCAGACCAGAGCGCGTTGGACAGGTGCTGGAATCCGAACAGCCAGCCGGAATATTCATATACCGGGTCGCCGCTGTCGGCACAGGCGGCCACCGCCACGTAGTTGGCCTCCTGTTCCGGGGCCACCCCCCGCTGGTGGGCAAACTCGTGGGCCACCGTCACCGGCAGGAACACAGCCGGGCAGTGCACGTTCAGGGTGGACTCGCCGGTAAAGGGGAAGATATACCCGGTAAATCCGGTCAGGCTCATAATATAGGAATACACCGCCGGTTTGGGGCTGCGCTGGGGCCCGGCCAGGCTGGGATACCGCTGGCTGACCCCGTCGTACAGCCCTTCGCAGCGGTCAAAGATCTCCTCCACACTTACCGAAAAGTCCCCGCTTTCATCCCGGGGCACCCCGGAGGCGGTGGCGTTTACCTGCTGGGCAAACCATTCGGCGGTGGCCGCCAGCTGCTCCACCGAAACCGGCTTCACCTGGATGCCCTCGGTTTCGGCAAAGGTGTCGGCGTAATACTCCGCCCCCCAGAACAGGCAGACCCCCACCCAGATCCATACCCCGGCGGCCGCCAGGATCGCCAGCCGGCGCCCCGCCGCCAGCCACTGACGGCGCACGGCGCGGCGCACCGCCCCCGCCAGCATCCACAGCCCGGCCAGCACCGCCAGGGTGATCAGCAGTTCCGCGCCGCTGAAGGGCAGCGGATCCAGCACGGCGCTTACCGCGCCGCGCACCGGGCGGCTTATCTTCTGCACCAGGGCGTTCATCACCGCCCGATGGCCGCTGAAGCCCCAAAAGAGCGCCAGCGCCGCCGCCCCTGCTGCCAGCACGGCCAGCGGCCCGGCCAGACGGCCCAGAACCCGTTTGTATCGGTTCATCCGATTTTCTCCCCTTTTTCGTCCGTTTCTTCCAGTATAGACGCGCCCGGCACCCGGGCGCAAGCGGCGGGAATGTGAAAAATGCGCGAATAATAGTTTGAATATCAAAATTGCCTTGACTTTTGCCCTGACAGCCGCTACAATCGGAATTGTTTGAACTTCAAACAGATTGGAGGGAGACTGCCATGACCCGGCAGGAGGAACAGATCAACGCCTTTCTGGTGAATGTATTCAACGACGTGCTGCGCCTGGAGGAGGAAAACCTGCGCTGCCTGGAGGGCAAGCGGCTGAGCGTGAGCGAGATGCACGTGCTGGAAGCGGTGCGCCAGCAGGGCGAAGCCGACGTGACCATGCGGCAGCTGGCCGCCGGGCTGGGGGTTACCGCCAGCACCCTGACCATCGCGGTCAAGACGCTGGAGCGCAAGGGATACCTGGTGCGGCTGCGCCCGCTGCCGGACAAGCGCCGGGTGGTGGTACAGCTGACCGAGCCCGCGCTGCGGGCACTGGAGGCTCATGCCCGGTTCCACGAAGAACTGGTGCATCAGGTAAGCACCCGGCTGACCGGCCCGGAACTGGACGCGCTGTGCCAGGCGCTGGCCCGGCTGCACGGCTTCTTTACCGAGCTGTCCGGAGAAAACGGGCAGCACACCCCGGAACAAACGACCTGACCCGGGCCGGAGAGCCCGCCTGAACCAAGAGAAATCTGAGAGGAGAACGAGCTTTATGATCCGCATCCTGACCGACTCTTCCGCCGACATCCTGCCCGCCGAGGCCGCCCGCCTGGGGGTGGAGGTGGTTCCCCTGACCGTGACCTTTGAGGACGGCACCGTACTGCGGGACGGCATCGACCAGACCCCCGACGAGTTTTACGCCAAGCTGGCGGTATGCGACAAGCTGCCCACCACCAGCCAGCCCAGCCCGGACGCCTTTATCCCCCACTTTGAGGAGGCCATGGCCGCCGGGGACACCACCATTGTGATCCTGATCTCGGGCGAATTGAGCGGCACGCTGCAGAGCGCCCGCATCGCCGCCCAGACGGTGGAGTATGAGGATGTCCACTTCATCGACAGCCGCAACGCCACCCTGGGCCTGCGGCTGCTGGTGGAGCTGGCGCTGAAGCTGCGGAATGAGGGCCACAGCGCCCCCCACATTGTGGAGGAACTGGAAAAGGCCAAGCAGCGGGTGCGTCTGCTGGCCATTGTGGACGACCTGAAATACTTCCGCAAGGGCGGCCGTCTGCCCGCCGCCGCGGCCTTTGCCGGCGCGGTGCTGGGCATCAAGCCGGTGGTAAGCGTGGTGGAGGGCAAGGTGGTGCTGGCCGGCAAGGCCCGCGGCCTGCCCGGCGCCTATGTGGCCCTGTTCAAGCTGATGGACGAACAGGGCGGGCTGGACAGCTCCATGCCCTATGTGCTGGGCTACACCGCCCGCCGCAAAGGGGCGGAGCCGCTGCACCGGTACCTGACCTCCAACCTGAAACTGCCCTCCTGCCCGCTGTACCATATCGGCGTGGCGGTGGGCACCCACGCGGGCCCCGGCGCCTGCGGCATCGCCTTCTTTGCCAAAGAGGGCTGATCCTTCGCCATTTTCACTGCACACATACAAACCGGCAGGGGGCGCGTTCCATACGGAGCGCGCCCCCTGCCGGTTTTTTCTGTCAGATCTCCCGCACCAGGGCCGGGTCGTAGAAGCCCCGGGCGGCGGGCGCCTCGTCCGGCACCCCCAGTGCCACCACCGCCAGCGGCATGCCCTGGGTGCCCAGCCGCTCTTTCAGCGCCAGGGCCCGGTCCTCCACCGGCCAGCAGCCGCACCAGCAGCCGCCGTAGCCCAGTTCCACCGCCTGCAGCAGCAGGTTTTCGATGGCGGCCCCGCAGTCCTGGGGCCAGAACTCGGCGCAGCGGCCCTGCTGCCGGTCCGGCCGGCCGCAGACCACCACCGCCAGCGCCGCGGTGGCCAGCATTTTGGTATAGGGATGCAGTTCCATGATGGAATCCAGCACCGGGCGGCTGCGCACCACCACAAACTCCCAGGGGCGGGTGTTGCAGGCGCTGGGGGCCATCATGGCCGCTTCCAGCATCAGATGCAGGTGTTCCGGCTGCACCGGCTGCCCTGCCTTGAAACGCCGCACGCTGCGGCGTGCCCGGATCAGTTCGGTTCCGTTCATGGTTTCTGCCTCCTTTATGGTTCAGGAATGGATCATGTCCTCCGCCTGACGGAGAAACGCCTGCCGGGCGTCCTCGTCCGCAAAGGCCGCGTTGGGGATCACATGGGCCTGTACCCCGCTGCGCATCACCAGATAGACCCCCTGCCTGCCCGCCAGCACCCGGCGGAACATCTCGTACCGGATCAGGCTGTCCCCGTCCGCCCGGCGCACCAGCACCCCCTGCGGGGTGAGGGTCAGGCTCTGGGGGCCCAGGAACCGGGCCAGCTCCGGCCGCTTGGCCTGCCGGCGCACCAGCGCCCGCTGCACCGGGGGCAGCCGCATGACCACCACCAGCGCCAGCATCAGCCCCAGCACCGCCGCCAGCAGCGGCTCGGAAAAGGCCAGCGGGATCAGCATCGCCAGCACCAGCACCAGCGCCGCCAGCTGGGGCGCCAGGAACCGCCAGTAGCTGCCGGTGCGCATTACCAGGCTGCTCATCTCGGCAAGCAGCGCGGCCAGTTCTTCCCTGTCCAGCGTAAAGCAGACCTGCCCTTCCCCGTCGGTCACCGCGGGCGGGGTGGGCTCGCCCAGATCCTGCTGCCGGGCGGCGTCCGCCTGCTCCATAAGCCAGCGGCACCAGGCGGGCGCGGGGCATCCGGCGTGGAAAGCCTGCACCGGCACATAGTCGCACATGCCGTTTTCAAACTGCAGCACCACGCCGCAGCCCTCCCCCAGCCGGGCCCACTGCAGCCCGGCCAGCGGCAGCCGGTTGGCGGCGGCCTGACCGGTCTGCCGGATGTAGAAGCCGTCCTCCACCCAGACGCGGCTGGTCTCCTTGAAGCGGTCGCCCTTGATGCCGTTGAGTGTTTCCATCCGCATCTGGCGTCGGCGCAGGCTCCAGGGCGGCATGAACCAGGCCAGGAGCGCCAGCAGAACGATCTCCACCAGGGTGGTGCTGCCCAGCGTCTGCAGGCGGCCCGGATCCTGCAGAGCCCCGGGCAGCTGCACCAGAAAGGCCAGCGCCAGGATCACCACAAAGATCACCGCGGTCATGGCGCGGGTCAGCACCAGCTGTTTGTGCAGCTGGGTGCCGGGCATCCGCATCAGGGCATTCAGATATCGTTTGTGTTCCTTTTTTCTGAGAATAAATTCCTTCGGCTGCATCGCCGTACCTCCGTTAGCCCGCAAGGGCTGTTCTGTTTTTCACAATACGGACAAAAGCGCCAGAATATTACATTTTATAGCCGGAACGCCCGCTGCACCGCCACCAGGATACCGGCACGGGTGGCGGTAAAGTTCAGCCCGCCCTGCAGATAGGCGGTGTAGGGCTCACGCAGCGGCCCGTCGCAGCTCAGCTCGATGCTGCTGCCCAGGGTAAAGGCCCCCGCCGCCATGACCACCGGGCTCTCGTAGCCGGGCATGGCGTAGGGTTCCGGGGCCACAAAGCTGTCCACCGGGCTGCCCGCCTGGATGCCCTGGCAGAAGGCCACCAGCGCCTCGGCGCTGCCGGTGTCCAGGCTGGTGATAATGTCGTTGCGGGGCTCGTTGTACCGGGGGGTGGCGGTACGGCCCAGCAGCTCCAGCAGGCAGCTGGCGTAGATGCTGCTCTTGAGGGCTTCGGCAGTCACGCCCGGGGCGTAGTACAGGCCCAGATACAGCTGCCGCAGGGTGTCCAGGGTGCAGCCCAGCTCCCGACCGGTGCCCGGGGCGGTAAGCCGGTGGCCGCACTTCTCCACCAAATCGGCCCGGCCCGCGATATAGCCGCCGGTGGGGGCGATACCGCCGCCCGCGTTCTTGATCAGGCTGCCCACGATCAGGTCGGCCCCCACAGCGGTGGGCTCCTCGGTCTGGGTAAAGGTGCCGTAGCAGTTGTCCACCAGCACCACCGCGTCCGGGTTGGCGGCCTTGACCGTCTTTACAATACGGCCGATGGTCTCCAGATCAAAGGCGGGGCGGTTGGCATAGCCCCGGCTGCGCTGGATGTGGCAGACGGTGGCTCCGGGGGCCTTTTGGGCGATCTGTTCCCAGTTTGGTTCCCGGCCGTTCACCAGCGGCACCTCGTCGTACTTCACGCCGTACTCGGCCAGGCTGCCGAAGCCTGCCCCGGCCCCGTCGATGCCGATGACCCCTTCCAGGGTATCGTAGGGGCGGCCGGTCACCGCCAGCAGGGTATCCCCCGCCCGCAGGCAGCCGAACAGCGCCACCGTCAGCGCATGGGTACCGGAGAGAAAATGCGGCCGGCAGAGAGCGTCCTCCGCCCCCACCAGATCCGCGAATACCCGGTCCAGCTTATCCCGGCCCGCGTCGTCATAGCCGTACCCGGTGCTGCCCGCCAGATGGGTGGCAGCCACCCGGTTTTCGGTAAAGGCGTGCAGCATCTTCAGCTGGTTGTGGTCGCGGATGGCGTCCACCTTGGCAAATTCCGGCGCGCACAGTTCCAGCGCCTGCCTATCCACGGCCAGCAGCGCGTCGCTGATGCCGAACCATTCCTTCAACATTCCGTATAATTCTCCTTATATTTTACAATTATCCTGATCCGCCGGCACCCACCAGCGGGGCGCGGGGATATCGTTTGGCTGGGTAAAGCCCAGCGGGCCATAAAAGGCGGTCAGGGCGGGGGCACACTCCAGCAGCAGCCGCCAGCCCCCGTAGGGGCGGCAGAGTTCCGCCACCAGCCACCGGCCCAGGCCTCTGCCCCGGGCGGCGGGGGCCACCGCCACCGCCGTGAGCACCCCGGTGCGGGTGCCGGGTTCCAGCAGCAGGGCGGCGCAGCCCAGCGGCCCGCCGCCCTCCTCCACCGCCGTGACCAGCGCCCCCAGGCCGTGGTTGCGGCGGGTGCACAGGTCGGCGTAAAAATTGTCCCGCTCCTCCCCGGTCAGGCCGGGCTGCAGAAGCGCCGCCAGCCGGGGGGAGGGTTCTTCGGTCAGCCGCGCCCCCTTTGGGGCGGGCAGCGCGGGCAGCGGCCCGGTCAGCGCCAGCTGGCACACCGGCTCCCCGGCCTGCCAGCCCTCCGGCATGGGCCCGTCGCTGCGCAGGGCCCGCACCCCGGCAAAGGCCAGAAAGCCCGCCAGTTCCTCGCTGTCGGCGGGGCCGGCGGCCAGAGCCCCGTCCCCCCGCAGCTGCACCAGACCCCCTTCGCTGGCGGCAAAGGTGCGGCAGAGAGAGGGGCAATCCGCGTACAGCCGGTGATTGACCGCAATGGTAGCGGCCAGCGCCCCCGGGTTCGGGCCCAGCGGCGCCGGGCCGGTGAGCGGAGCGATCACAGAGCGTTCACCAGTTCCTTGAAGTGGCGGCCCCGCACCTCAAAGTTGGGGTACAGGTCAAAGCTGGCGGACGCCGGGGACAGGCTTACGATATCCCCCGGTTTGGCCAGCTTGCGGGCGGCGGCCACCGCCTCGGCCATGTCAGAGGCGTGCTCGATGACCAGGCCGCTCTCGGCAAAGCCCGGGCACTCCCGCACCGCTTTTTCGATCAGCGGGCCGGTCTGGCCCATGAGCACCAGCGCCTTGACGTGGGCCAGGATCTCCGGGGCCAGCGGCTCGTAGGGGATCTTTTTATCATAGCCACCGGCGATGATGATGATTTTCTGGTCAAAGCTGCGCAGCCCCGCGATGGTGCGGGTGGGGCTGGAGGCAATGGAGTCGTTGAACCACTGCACCCCGTCCAGGGTACGCACCGGCTCGATGCGGTGCTCCACCCCGGCGAACTCCCGGCCCACGGCGGCAATGTCCGCCACCGGCACCAGGCCCCACACCGCGGCGGTGGCCGCCAGCAGGTTTTCGATGTTGTGCAGGCCCCGCAGCCGCACCTCGTCCTTGGGCAGGATGGGGGTTACGGTGCCCTTTTCGGCCATGCAGAGCATACCGTCCTCCCGCAGGAAGGCGCCGTTGTCGGTCTCCCGCAGGCGGGTGAACCAGACCTGCTCGCCCTTGCAGTCCGCCTGCATGGAGCGGCTGACCTCGTTCTCGTAGCCCAGCACGGCCCGGCAGGGCGGGGTCTGCCACAGCAGAATGTTCCGCTTGGCGTCGATATACTCCTGCATATCCTTATGATGATCCAGGTGGTTGGGGGTCACGTTGGTGACCACCGCGATCTTTGGGCTGCGGCGCATGCTGATCAGCTGGAAGCTGGACAGCTCTACCACCGCGATATCCGCCGGGGTGATCTCCCCAATAATAGGCAGCAGCGCCCGGCCGATGTTGCCGCCCAGATGGACGGTACGGCCGGCTTCCCGCAGCATGGCGGCGATCAGGCTGGTGGTGGTGGTTTTGCCGTCGGAACCGGTCACCGCCACGATCTCGCAGGGGCAGAGCTCAAAGAACAGCTCCATCTCGCTGGTGATCTCGGCGCCGGCCTTGCCTGCGGCCTGCAGTTCCGGGGTAAAGAATTCAAAGCCCGGGGTGCGCATGATCATGTCCTGCCCCGCAAAGCCCTGCATATAGTCCGGCCCCAGGCTCAGGGTCACCCCTTTGGCGGCCAGCTGGCCCGCCAGTTCGCCCATCTGGCCGGCGGTGCGCTTGTCGCACAGGGTCACCTGAGCGCCCATCTCCACAAACTGGCCGATCAGCTCCCGATGGCTGACACCGGCCCCGATAAACGCTACCTTGCGGCCCCGTACCCGCGAAGCCAGCGGTTCATAGTACTGCTGCATCCCGCATCCTCCCTTACCGCCCGGCATAGGATGTTGTGGCCGGGCATTCTCATTATAGCCGCTTTGTCTGCCGGATGCAAACGAAATCCCGCACAGAAAGCGGCGTTCGGCCTTGTTTTGGCCTGTGATATTTGGTATAGTGAATTTGTATGCGGCACAGCGCTGTACAAAGGCCGTGCCGATCCTGTGGGATAAGGAGATCTGCCATGAAGCGAACCAGGCTTTGGAGCCTTTTTTGTATACTGCTGCTGGCGCTGGGCCTGACCGGCTGCGGCGCCGATCTGAACACCTTTACCTGGCGGGTGGACGCGGTGCCGGTGAACCTGGACCCGCAGCTGGCGGTCAGCAGCGAGGACGTGACCGCGGTGATGCACCTGTTCCGGGGGCTGATGCGTCTGGACGCATCCGGCGAGCCCCAGCCCGACGCGGCGGAAAGCTGGACGGTGAGCGAGGACGGCAAGGTATACACCTTTACCCTGAAAGAGGATCTGGAGTGGGTCTGGTACCGGCAGCGCAGCCAGGACTACCTGCGGGCGGTGACCGCGGAGGATTATGTGTACGGGTTCCGGCGGGTGTTTGACCCGGAAACCGGCAGCCCCTACGCGGACGATTTCAGCTGCATTGCCGGCAGCGACGCCGTGCGGGAAGGCCGGGCCGATCCGTCCGCCCTGGGGGTGGAGGCGGTGGACGAGCGCACGGTGCGCATCACCCTGGAAACCGCCGACCCGGAATTTCTGACCAAACTGTGCCTGCCCGGGGCCATGCCCTGCAACCGGGAGTTCTTTGAAAGCACCGAGGGCTCCTACGGGCTGTCCTCCAGCTCGGTGATGGGCAACGGGCCCTTTTATCTGTACAACTGGACCAGCGAGGGATTGTTTCTGCGGCGGGGCAGTTCCGGCGGCGCGATCAACAACCTGCGGCTGGTACTGCGGGATCCGGAGGACACCGCCTCCCCCGCCGACCGGGTGCGGGACGGTTCCAGCAGCGCGGAGCTGAGCGACACCGCGGCGGAGGATCTGGCCCAGATTGCCTACACCAGCCGCACCTGGGGGCTGCTGTTCAACTGCGGCGGCGAGGATAACCCGCTGGCCAACGTCTCGGTGCGGCAGGCGCTGGCATCGGCGGCGTCCAGTGCGGAACTGACCCTGCCCGACGGCTGCGAGCCGGCCCAGGGGCTGATCCCGCCCTCGGTGAACTATGCGGGGGAAAGCTACCGGGCTACGGTGGGCAGCGCGCTGTTTACCGCCTCCGATCCGGTGGCGCTGTACCAGCAGGGCATGGCGGAACTGGGCCAGACCACCCTGCGCAGTATCAGCATTCTGGCGCCGGAGGGCAGCGAATACACCCAGCTGGTGGGGGCGATCAACGCCCGCTGGCAGCAGCTGTTTGCCTGCTTCTTCACGGTGCGGCAGCTGCCCCAGGAGGAATACCAGGCCGCACTGGCCAGCGGTGATTATCAGATCGCGCTGGCCTCGCTGGAGCCCTCTTCCTCGGCCCTGCTGGACCTGCCCGCCCGCTTTGACGGGGAGCTGGCCGGCTTCTCCGACAGCGGTGTGCACGCCATGCTCACCTCTCTCCAGGCCGAGCCGGAACGGGTGAACGCCCAGACGGTGCTGGCGCTGGAAAAGGCCATCCTGAACGCGGCCCCCTTTGCGCCGCTTTACTGCCAGCAGCAGTATCTGCTGGTGGATCCCACGGTACAGGGCCTGGGCTTCAGCCCCTTTGGCCCCACGGTGGATCTGACCGCCGCCACCCGGCCCTGACCGGAACGGCGGCCTCCCTCTGCAAAAACGCGCCCGGGCCAGACGGCCCGGGCGCTTGTTGTTTTATTGGGCAGGCGGATCATTTTTATGCCGCAGACCGGCCCCGTACAGGAACACAAACAGGCCCGCCATGGCCATCACCGCCAGCACCAGGGGCACCGCTTCCCGCCATCGGGCGGGCAGCCAGACTGCGGCGGCACACAGCAGCGGCAGCAGGGCCAGCGCTCCGCAGCACCACCAACGGAGGGCGCGCAGAACATGGGGCCAGTTACCGTTGTGCAGCTTCAGCCCCATCAGGTGCATCCGGATGGGCCCGTCGCAGAACAGCTCCATGGGGTGCGCATCGTACCAGGCCGGCAGCCGGGTGGGGGCAAAGAAGCAGGCATACGCCCCGAAGAATGCGCACAGGAAGGTCATGGTCAGGCAGCCGGGCAGCACGAAGGGCAGGCAGTCCGCCCGCCGGGACAGCCAGATGGCGGCGGCTGTTCCCGCCGCACCGACGGGCAGCGCAGCCGCATACCGCCATTTCCAGCGCGGGCCCTCCTGCCAGGCCCGGGGCAGCTTTTCCCGGCCGGTGGCCCTTACCGCCGTCTGCAGCAGGTCCTCCACCTGGTCGGGCGCCATCGGGGCCGGCTGTTCCATCCGTTTACCCATCAGCAGTTCGGTTACCGTCACCCCCAGCTGTTCCGACAGCGGGATCAGCAGCTGGGTATCCGGCAGGCTGGCGCCGGTCTCCCATTTGCTCACCGCCTTGTCGGACACCAGCAGCCGCTGGGCCAGTTCTTTCTGGGTCATCCCTTTTTCCTTGCGCAGCCGGGCCACAAACGCGCCCCAGCTGGTTTTGTCGATCTGATACATGCCGTTCACCTCTCCCCCATCCTACCCCGCCTGCGGGGTTTTGGTCAACCGATTGTTGGTAGAGTGGCGCGGTTACGCCAAAAAACCGGCGCACAGGCAAAGGCTGTGCGCCGGTTCGATGTTGGTTTGTGCGGGCCGCGGCCCGGTTCAATCAGCGGATGCCGTGCTCTTCCAGCAGGTGGCTGATCTTCTCGTGGGGATCGATGATGGCGCTCACCGACATGTCGTGGTTGATGGCGGCCACAAAGTAGGCGATGTACTTGGACACGTCCACCTCATGGAACCACTCGCGGCTGAGCAGCTCGGGGGTGCGGTAGGTCAGGTTGGTGCCGAACACGCCGCTCACGATGCCGTCCTCGTAGGCCTTGTCAAACTCGGCCACGCCGCCGGTGAAGATGGGATAGGTGGCATAGGAGTAGATATGGCCGGCGCCCCGCTTCTTCAGCTCGTAGGCGATATCCAGCATGCTCTCGCCGGAGGAGATGATGTCGTCGGCGATGAACACGTCCTTGCCTTCCACGCTCTCGCCCAGGTACTCGTGGGCCACGATGGGGTTGCGGCCGTTGACCATGCGGGAGTAATCCCGGCGCTTGTAGAACATGCCCAGGTTCACGCCCAGCACGCTGGCGTAGTACATGTTGCGGTTCATGGCGCCCTCGTCCGGGCTGATGACCATGAAGTTGTCCCGGGTGGGCTGGAAATTCGGGATGCTGTTGAACATTGCCTTGAGCACCTGGTAGGTGGGCATCACGTTGTCAAAGCCCATCAGCGGGGCAGCGTTCTGCACCCGGGGATCGTGGGCGTCAAAGGTGACGATGTTGGTCACGCCCATCTGCTGCAGTTCCTGCAGGGCGTAGGCGCAGTCCAAGCTTTCCCGGTAGGTGCGGCGGTGCTGGCGGCTGCCGTAGAGCAGCGGCATGATGACGGTGATCCGGTGGGCCTTGCCGGAGGCGGCCTGGATCAGGCGCTTCAGGTCCTGATAATGGTCATCCGGGCTCATGCTGTTTTCCGCGCCGAACAGCCGGTACTTGCAGCTGTAGTTGCCCACATCCACGATGAAATACAGATCGTCGCCCCGGACCGTGCTCTTGATAACGCCCTTGCCGTCGCCGGAGGAGAACCGGGGGCACTCGCTGGGGATGATAAAGGTTTCCTTGTCCATCCCCACCCGCTGGGCCCAGCGCACCAGATGCCCGTTGATCTTTTCGCCCAGCTCCTTGGCGCCGGGGGCCACGATCAGCCCCAGGTCGGCCACGCTGTCCTCGCGGCTAAAGAAGTCCTTTTCCGATACTGCGTGAATCATGAATCTTCTCCCGTCCTATTTTTCTCTTCGTTTTTCCGTGCCGCCCCCGCGGCGGTACACGGTGCCTATTTCATGTTCAGTTTAACATATATTTTACAAAAGAAACAGTGCTTTTGCGACGATTTCCGCCTATAGACAACTTTTTCCGCGCCTTGTCGGTTTCTTCTCGCCGGCGTGCGTACAAAATGCGCGTTTTGTACAAATCAACCTGATAAAGTTTGGTCAAAACAGAAAAGACGGCCGCCCAAAGGCAGCCGTCTTTATTAAAATCAAACCAGCTCGATAATCGCCATCTCGGCGGCGTCGCCGCGGCGCATACCGGTCTTGATGATGCGGGTGTAGCCGCCGTTGCGGTCGGCATACTTGGGGCCGTACTCATCAATAACCTTCTTGGCAACGGTCTCCTTGGTGATGTAGGAGAACACCTGACGCTTTGCGTGCAGGTCTTCCCGCTTGCCGAGGGTGACCATCTTTTCGGCCATGGAACGAACTTCCTTGGCACGGGTAACGGTGGTTTCGATTTTGCCGTTCTCAAACAGGTAGGTCACCATAGCGCGCAGCATCGCGTTGCGGTGGTCGCTGGTACGGCCAAGCTTTCTGGTACCGGGCATCCCGTTTCACTCCTTTTGCTGTAATTACTCGTCGTCTTTCGTCAGGGTAAAGCCCAGAGAATCCAGCTTTGCCATGACTTCTTCCAGGCTCTTGCGGCCCAGGTTGCGAACCTTCATCATTTCGTCTTCCGACTTGTTGATCAGGTCCTCAACCGTATTGATGCCGGCGCGCTTGAGGCAGTTGAAGGAACGCACGGACAGATCCAGCTCTTCGATGGTCATCTCCAGAGCCTTCTCCTTGCCCTTGTCGTCTTTTTCCACCATGATCTCAGCGCCCATGCCCTCTTCCGAGAGGTTCACGAACAGGTTCAGATGCTCGGTGAGCACCCGGGCGGCCAGGCTGACCGCTTCCTGTGCGCTGATGGTGCCGTCGGTCCACACTTCGATCGCCAGCTTGTCGTAGTCGGTGATCTGGCCCACACGGGTGTTTTCCACCGTGTAGTTCACCTTGAGCACCGGGGTATAGATGCTGTCGATGGGGAGTGTGTTGATGTCGTTCTTCTCCTGGACTGCCTGCTTGTTGCGCTCGGCGGGAACGTAGCCCCGGCCCTTGTCAAAGGTCAGCTCCATCACCAGCTTGCCGTCTTCGGACAGGGTGGCGATGTGCCATTCGGGGTTCAGGATCTCGATGTCGTCGGCCTGCTTGATGCTGCCGGCGGTAACTTCGCCGGGGCCTGCCGCCTCGATCCGGACGGTCTTGGGGCCGTCGGAATACAGCTTGGCGGCAATGCCTTTCAGGTTCAGCACGATCTCGGTGACGTCTTCCTTAACGCCGGGGACGGTGCTGAATTCGTGAACTACACCATCGATCTTAACGCTGATAACCGCTACGCCGGGCAGAGAGGAGAGCAGGACGCGCCGTAAACTGTTGCCCAGAGTCGTGCCGAATCCGCGCTCCAGAGGCTCCACAACGAACTTGCCGTAGCGGCCGTCCGGGCTGAGCGCGGCGGTGTCGATTCGGGGGCGTTCAATCTCCATCATGCAATAACCCTCCTTGGTAAGCCGGCGGCGGAAAACCGCCGGCTGTTTGTATTCGCGTTGCAGTGATCAACCGGCTTACTTGGAGTACAACTCGACGATGAGGTGCTCCTCGATGGGCAGATCAATGGCCTCACGGACGGGCATCTTCACAACGGTGCCCTTCAGGGTGTTCTTCTCGCGCTCCAGCCACTCAGGCAGGGTCACCAGGGGGGCGTCCTCACCGGTGAGCTTGGAGAACTTGACGGAAGAACGGCTGGAAGCGGCAACCTCGACCACGTCGCCGGGCTTGACCAGGTAGGAGGGGATGTTGACCTTCTTGCCGTTCACAGTGAAGTGAGCATGGCTCACCAGCTGACGGGCCTCGCGGCGGGTGTTGGCAAAGCCCAGGCGGTAGACCACGTTGTCCAGGCGGCGTTCCACCAGGATCAGCAGGTTCTCACCGGTCTTGCCCTGCATGCGGCTGGCCTTCTCGTAGTAGGAACGGAACTGACGCTCCATGATGCCGTACACGAACTTGACCTTCTGCTTCTCGGCCAGCTGCAGAGCGTACTCGCTCTTCTTCTTTCTCATCTGGCTGCCGGGCTTACGCTTGGTGGTCTTCTTGGCATAGCCCATCACGGCAGGAGAAATGCCCAGCGCATGGCAGCGCTTGGCGATCGGCTGCATATTCTTAGCCATAAGTGTTGGTTCTCCTTTCAATCAGATCCGGCGGCGCTTCGGGGGGCGGCAGCCGTTGTGGGGGACCGGGGTCACGTCCTTGATCATGTTGACCTCCAGGCCGGTGGCCTGCAGGGCGCGGATCGCAGCCTCACGGCCGGCGCCGGGGCCCTTGACGTAGACTTCAACGGTCTTCATGCCATGCTCCATCGCAGCGCGGGCAGCGGTCTCAGCAGCAGACTGAGCGGCGAACGGAGTGCTCTTGCGGGAACCGCGGAAGTTGAGCCCGCCGGAGCTGGCCCAGGAAACAGTGTTGCCCTGCGTATCGGTGATGGTGACGATGGTATTGTTGAAGGTGCTCTGGATGTGGGCCGCGCCGCGCTCGATGTTCTTGCGCTCGCGCCGCTTGGTACGGACAGCGCCCTTTTTAGCAGCAGCTTTCGTTGCCATTTCTGTTCCTCCTTGTGCTTACTTCTTCTTGTTGGCGACCGTGCGCTTCGGGCCCTTGCGGGTGCGGGCATTGGTCTTGGTGCGCTGGCCACGGACGGGCAGGCCCTTGCGGTGACGGACGCCGCGGTAGCACTGGACTTCTACCAGACGCTTGATATCCAGGGCGACCTGACGGCGCAGATCGCCTTCCACAACCAGGTTGTTCTTGTCGATATAATCGCGGATCAGAGCTTCCTGATCGGCGGTCAGATCCTTAACCCGGGTGTCGGGATCGATCTGGGTGCCTTCCAGGATCTTCTTCGCGGTGCTGGGTCCGATACCATAAATGTAGGTCAGGCCCACTTCCACCCGCTTCTCGCGGGGCAGGTCTACGCCGGCAATACGTGCCATAGTTCTTAGAACCTCCTAAGTTTCCATCCCATGTCCTTCTCGGGGCCTGCGCCGGGACTCTACGCACTTGGCCCCATAGCCGGGCTTAGCCCTGGCGCTGTTTGTGCTTGGGGTTTTCGCAGATGACCATCACGCGGCCTTTGCGCTTGATGACCTTGCACTTTTCGCAAATGGGTTTCACGGAAGGCTTAACCTTCATGATGACAAACCTCCTTTTGACAGGGCGCCTTACTTGGAGCGCCAGGTGATGCGGCCCTTGGTCAGATCATAGGGCGACATTTCCAGGGTGACCTTATCGCCGGGCAAAATGCGGATGAAGTTGGTGCGCAGTTTGCCGGAGATGTGTGCCAGCAGGCGGTGGCCGTTTTCCAGCTCCACCCGGAAGGTAGCGTTGGGCAGAGCCTCGACCACGATACCCTCAACTTCGATGACGTCTTCTTTAGACAAGCTCTTACCTCCTCATGCGTTCACGCACGCCGCCCGGCCTTCAAAGGCTTCAATGGCGGCTTTGAGCTGATTGTCGCCGGCGAGACACTCGCCTTGCAGGACGGTGGCGGTGGGGGCCACATGCCTCTCCTTCTTCCGCTTGGGATTCGAGAGCGTGCGGCGTGAGCCGTCCGCCAGGAGAAGAATCTGGCCTTCCACGGCCAGAACCGCGAAGGTATGGCCCTTATCCCGCCCGGCCAGGGAGCGGACAAGCTGTCCTTTTACAAACTGCATGTCGGCTCCTCCCAGCCCAGGGTCAGGATCTCGGGGCCGGCGGGCAGGATGGCCACGGTGTGCTCAAAGTGAGCAGAAAGGCCGCCGTCCGCCGTTTTTACCGTCCAACCGTCGGGTAACGTGATGACGGAGTGATGCTTTTGGTTGACCATCGGCTCGATGGCCAGGGTCATCCCGCCCACAAGGCGGGGGCCCCGGCCGGCGGTGCCGAAATTGGGGACCTCCGGGTCCTCATGCAGCTCGCGGCCCACTCCGTGGCCCACAAAGCTGCGCACGACCGAAAAGCCGTTTTGCTCCACATAGGACTGTACCGCGTGGCTGATGTCCCCCACCCGGTTGCCGCACACCGCAGCGGCAATGCCGCGGTGCAGGCTTTCACGGGTGACGTCCAGCAGCCGCTGGGCTTCCAGGTCGATCTTGCCGCACCCGAAGGTGCAGGCGTTGTCGCCGTTGAAGCCGTCGATGGCAGCCCCGGTGTCAATGCTGACGATATCGCCCGGGCGGATCTGGCGCTTGTGGGAAGGGATGCCGTGGATCACCTCATCGTTGATGCTGATGCAGGCGGTACCCGGGAACCCGTACAGCCCCTTGAAGTTGGGGCGGGCGCCCTTGCCCTTGATATAGTCGAACAGGATCTTATCCAGGTCGGCGGTGGTTATGCCCGCCTCAATGGATTCGCCCGCGAGGCGCAGCGCCGCCGCGCTGATGGCGCAGGCGCGGCGCATGGCGGCCAGTTCGTGGGCATTTTTGATCTGGATCACGGTTTACGCCTCCAGAGCTTTCATCAGCAGCGCGGTGGTATCGGCGATCTCCTCCTGGCCTTCCACCACCACCAGCTTACCCCGCTGGCGGTAGAAGTCGATCAGGGGCTCGGTCATCTCGTGATAGACCTTGAGCCGCTCCAGCACCGTGGCGGGCTCGTCATCCTTGCGGATGATCAGGGCCCCGCCGCACCGGTCACATTTGTCCGGCTGGCTGCTGGGTTTGAAGGCGGTGTGGTAGGAAGCGCCGCAGGCGCTGCACACCCGGCGGCCGCTCAGCCGCTCGATGATCTTCTCGTCGGCGACCTCGATGTCCACGACCTTGTCGATGCGCACGCCCATGGTCTCCAGAGCCTCGGCCTGGGCCACCGTGCGGGGCACGCCGTCCAGGATAAAGCCGTTCTGGCAATCGGGCTCAGCCAGGCGCTCCTTGATGATGCCGATGATCACATCGTCGGGGACCAGGGCGCCGGAATCGATGTAACTCTTGGCCTTAACGCCCATTTCGGTGCCTTCCTTGACTGCCGCGCGGATGATGTTACCCGTGCTGATGGCGGGAATATTCAGCTTTTCGCAGACAACTTCCGCCTGCGTGCCTTTGCCGGCGCCCGGGGCGCCCAACAGAATCAGATTCATAGCGCTTTACGTCCCCTTTCGATAGTTAGTTTACTGCAGGAAGCCCTTGTGGTGACGCATCACCATGAAGCTTTCCATGCTGCGGGAGGTGTCCAGGGCCACGCCTACCACGATCAGCAGGCTGGTACCGCCCAGCTGGATGGGAAGGCCGGTCACGTTGCCCAGCAGAATGGGCAGCACGGCGACCACGCCCAGGAACAGGGCGCCCACCAGGGTGATCTTGCCCAGTACCTTGGTGATGAAATCGCTGGTCGGCTTGCCGGGACGGTAGCCGGGGATCGCGCCGTTGTTCTGGCGCAGGTTGTTGGCGATCTCAACCGGGTTGTACTGGATAGCCACATAGAAGTAGTTGAAGCCGATGATCAGCAGCAGGTAGAACACCATGTAGCCCCAGCCGCGGGCACTGAAGAAGTTGAAGAACGCGGTCCAGTAGGGGTGGGCAGCGGCGTCCAGGTTGATGAACCCGCCGATGGTGCCGGGGATGCTGCACAGGGCGCTGGCGAAGATGACGGGCATAACGCCGCTCATGTTCACCTTGATGGGAATGTGGCTGGACTGACCGCCGTACATCTTGCGGCCCACCACACGCTTGGCGTACTGCACCGGCAGGCGGCGTTCGGCGTTGGTCAGGATGACCACGAACACCACGGCAGCCAGGGCGAGGATGACCACGCCCGGGAAGGCCAGGTAGTACAAGGGCTGGCTGGCAGCCTTGGTCAGGATGCTGTTGACAGCGGTGACCACGGTGCTCCAGTTGGCGATAATGCCGGTGAAGATCAGCAGGGAAACACCGTTGCCGATGCCCTTGCTGTCAACCTGCTCGCCCAGGAAGGTAGCCAGCTGCGCGCCGGCCGTAAAGCACAGGATGATGACCACGGCCACGAACCAGGCCTGCCAGCCGGTGACGCTCAGAGCGCCCAGGTTGCGCAGCACGAAGTAGTAACCGATGGACATACCCAGGGCGATGCCGCCGCTGACGTATTTGGTGATGCGGGTGAGTTTGCGGCGGCCCTCTTCACCCTCCTTGCTCAGCCGCTCCAGGGCCGGGATGGCCACCGTGAGCAGCTGAATGATGATGGAGGAGTTGATGTAGGGGGAAACGCCCAGGGCGAACAGCGTGCACTGCGACAGAGCAGAGCCAGACATCATGTTCAGGTAGTCCAGCATGTTGCCGGTGCCGAACCAGGCGTCCAGCACCGATGCATCCACGTAGGGCACCGGCACCGCACAGCCCAGGCGGAAGATGACCAGGATCAGCAGCGTATACAGGATGCGCTTGCGAAGCTCCTCCACCTTCCACGCGTTGCGGAACGTCTCAAACACCTCAGATCACCTCGGCCTTTCCGCCCGCCTTTTCGATCTTCTCCTTGGCAGAGGCAGTGTAGGCGGCGACCTTTACGGTCAGGGCCTTGGTCAGTTCACCGTTGCCCAGAACCTTGACGCCGTCCAGGCTCTTCTTGATCAGGCCGCAGTCCAGCAGGGCCTGGGTGTCCACCACGCTGCCCTCAGCGAACTTCTTGTCCAGATCGCTGATCTTAACGGTAGCATACTCGGTGGCGAAAATGTTGTTGAAACCGCGCTTGGGCAGACGACGCTGCAGAGGCATCTGGCCGCCTTCGAAGCCGGCCTTCTTGACGCCGGAGCGGGCTTTCTGGCCCTTGTGGCCGTAGCCGGCGGTCTTGCCGTTGCCGCTGCCGTGGCCGCGGCCTTTGCGCTTGGCCGCGGTGTTCGCGCCCTGCGCGGGCTTTAATTCATGAAGCTTCATGTGCTTGCACCTCCTTGCCTTTACGCTTTGGTGACCAGAACCAGGTGGCTGATCTTGGCGATCTTGCCGTTGGTCTGGGCGTTGTCGGGCTGCACGGTCACATCGCCGATCTTCTTCAGGCCCAGGCTCTGGGCGGTGGCGATCTGCTTTTCGCTGCGGCCGGACAGGCTGCGGGTCAGCTTGATGGTCAGGCTGGCAGCCTTCTTAACAGCGGGCTTCTTCGCCGCGGGCTTCTTGGTTTCTGCCATTGTTAGCTGCCTCCTTACTCAAACAGTTCTTTCACGGTCTTGCCGCGCTTGGCAGCCACTTCCTCAGCGCTGACCAGGCTGCACAGGCCGTTGAAGGTGGCGGTGACCACGTTGCAGGGGTTGTTGGAGCGCAGGCTCTTGGTACGGATGTCCTTGATGCCGGCAGCTTCCAGAACCGCACGCACCGGGCCGCCGGCGATAACGCCGGTGCCTTCGGGAGCCGGACGCATCAGCACGCGGCCGGCGCCGAACTCGCCCACGATCTCGTGGGGGATGGTGGTGCCCTTCATGGCAATCTTGTGCATGTTCTTCTTGGCAGCCTCAAGGCCCTTGCGGATCGCTTCGGGAACCTCACCGGCCTTGCCCATGCCAAAACCGATGGTGCCTTTGCCGTCGCCCACAACGACCAGGGCGCTGAACTTCATTACGCGGCCACCTTTGACGGTCTTGGATACGCGGTTGATGGCGACGACTTTTTCCAGCATGCCGTCATCGACTTCACGATTTCTTCTTTCCATCTGTATCCTCCTCCTTACAGCTGCAGGCCGCCTTCGCGGGCGCCCTCAGCCAGAGCTTTCACGCGGCCGTGGTACACGAAGCCGCCGCGGTCGAACACGACGACCTTGATGCCTTTTTCCAGAGCGCGCTCAGCGATCTTGCGGCCGATCTTGCCGGCAGCTTCGATGTTGCCGCCGAAGCCCTCGAAGTCCTTGTCCATGGTGGACGCGCTGCACAGGGTGACGCCGGCCACATCGTCGATGATCTGGGCGTAGATGTGCTTGGAGGAGCGGAATACATCCAGACGGGGCCGCTCAGCGGTGCCGCTGATCTTACCGCGCACACGGCGGTGACGGCGCAGACGCGCAACGTTCTTATCAGGTTTATTAACCATTGTCTTTCACTCCTTCCCTTATTTGCCCTTACCGGCTTTGCCCTCTTTGCGGATGATGTGCTCGCCCGCATAGCGGATGCCCTTGCCCTTGTACGGCTCAGGCGGACGCTTCTCGCGGACTTCCGCCGCGAACTGGCCGACCTTCTGCTTGTCGATGCCCTTGATGATGATGGTGTTGGCATCGGGAGCGTCGATCTTGATGTCGTCGGTCTCGCTGACGATGACCTGATGGCTGTAGCCCAGGTTCATCACCAGGTCGGTGCCCTGCTTGGACACACGGTAGCCAACGCCCTGCACTTCCAGCTTCTTCTCGAAGCCGTTCACAACACCTTCCACCATGTTGCTGATGTTGGTGCGGGTCAGGCCGTGCAGGCTGCGGGCCTGCTTCTCGTCATTGGGGCGGGTAACCAGAACTTCGCTGCCCTCGACCTTAACGGTCATGAGGGGGTGGAAGTTGGAATGCAGGGTACCCTTGGGGCCCTTCACCGTGATGGCGTTGCCCTCAACGGCAACTTCCACGCCGGCGGGGATGACGATGGGTTTTCTTCCAATTCTCGACATTGTCTTATACCCCTTTCTTACCACACAAAGGCGAGAACTTCACCGCCGACGTTGGCAGCGCGGGCAGCCTTGTCGGTCATGACGCCTTTAGAAGTGGAGATGATCGCGGTGCCCAGGCCCTTCATGACCCGGGGCATATCTTCGCAGTTGGTGTAGATGCGCAGGCCAGGCTTGGACACGCGGCGCAGGCCGGAGATAACGGGGGCGCCGTTCTCCTGATACTTCAGGGTCAGGCGCAGGGTCCCCTGCTTGTTGTCTTCGATCATCTGCACACCCTTGATGTAGCCCTCGTCAACCAGGATCTGGCAAATTGCCTTTTTCAGGTTGGAAGCGGGAACTTCGACAGAAGGGTGTTTGGCAGTGCTGGCGTTGCGGATGCGGGTGAGCAGGTCCGCGATAGGATCGGTGATTTGCATGCCACTAACCTCCTTAAGGTTCTTCGTTTCGTAATTTCAGGCTGTTTCGGCCTGTTTGGTAAAAGCCGAATTTACCAGCTGGCTTTCTTCACGCCGGGGATCTCGCCCTTGTAAGCGAGCTCACGGAAGCAGATACGGCAGATGCCGTACTTGCGCAGGTAGGCGTGGGGACGGCCGCAGATTTTGCAGCGGTTGTAGGCGCGGGTAGAGAACTTGGGCTCGCGCTGCTGCTTGATTTTCATAGAAGTCTTAGCCATCGTGCGTTTCCTCCCTTAGTTGGCGAAGGGGGCGCCCAGAGCCTTCAGCAGCTCCTTGGCCTCTTCGTCGGTGTTGGCGGTGGTGACGAAGCAGATGTCCATGCCGCGCACCGCGTCGATCTTTTCGTAATCGATCTCAGGGAAGATCAGCTGCTCCTTGATGCCCACGGCGTAGTTGCCGCGGCCGTCGAAGGAGTTGCCGTTGATGCCGCGGAAGTCACGCACGCGGGGCAGAGCCACGCTGAACAGACGATCCACGAACTCGTACATACGCTCGCCGCGCAGGGTGACCTTCGCGCCGATGGGCATGCCTTCGCGCAGCTTGAAGTTCGCAACGCTCTTCTTGGCGCGGCAGACCACGGCCTTCTGGCCGGTGATCTGAGCCAGATCGCTCAGGATGGCGTCCATCATCTTGACGTTGTCCTTGGCGTCGCCGCAGCCAACGTTGACAACGACCTTATCCAGCTTGGGGATCTGCATCACGCTCTTGTACCCAAACTTGCTCATCAGGGCGGGAGCGACTTCATTCACATACTTTTCTTTCAAACGTGCCATGTGTCACTTACCTCCCTTACAGCTCGGCGCCGCACTTGCGGCACACGCGCACATTCTTGCCGTCCTTGACGGAGTGGGCCACGCGGGTGGCCTTGCCGCACTTGGGGCATACGGGCATGACCTTGCAGGCATACATAGCGCCCTCGGCCTTCACGATGCCGCCCTGCTCGCCCTGACGGCGAGGCTTGACGTGCTTGGTAACCATGTTGCGGCCTTCAACGATGACCTTGCCCTCCTTGGGGCTCACAGCGAGCACCTTGCCGGTCTGGCCCTTGTCCTTGCCGCTGATGATCATAACGGTGTCGCCGGTTTTAACATGAAGATTGTTCATTCTTAAAACCTCCTTACAGCGATTCGGGAGCCAGGCTCAGGATCTTCAGGTAGCCGTTCTCGCGCAGCTCGCGCGCCACGGGCCCAAAGATACGGGTGCCTCGCGGATTCTTGTCGTCACGGATGATAACGGCGGCGTTCTCGTCGAAACGGATGTAGCTGCCGTCCTCGCGGCGCAGGCCATGCTTGCTGCGAACGATCACAGCCTTGACCACGTCGCCCTTCTTCACGGTGCCGCCCGGGGCCGCCTTCTTGACGGAAGCCACCACGACGTCGCCGATGTTGGCATATCTCTTGCGGGAGCCGCCCAGCACACGGATGCACATTAACTCCTTGGCACCGGTGTTGTCGGCCACTTTGAGATACGTTTGCATCTGAACCATTGCCAGATCCTCCTTTTCAAAGTATCAGGCTTATTTCGCCTTTTCTACGATCTCGACCAGGCGCCACCGCTTGTCCTTGGACAGGGGGCGGGTCTCCATGATGCGCACGCGGTCGCCCACGCGGCACTCGTTCTTTTCGTCATGCGCCTTGAACTTGACGGTGCGCTTCAGGATCTTCTTGTACAGGGGATGCTGAACGCTGTCCTTGACGGCCACGACGATGGTTTTGTCCATCTTATCGGAGACAACGGTGCCCACACGGGTCTTTCTCAAATTGCGTTCCATCGTTTACTCCTCCTCACGCTTTCTCCGCCAGGACGGTCAGCACGCGGGCGATGTCCTTGCGGACGATCTCCATACGGCCGGGGTTGTCCAGCTGATTGATGGTGTGCTGGAAGCGCAGGTTGAACAGCTCTTCTTTCAGCTCAGCCAGCTTCTTGTTCAGCTCGGCACTGGACATATCACGCAGTTCTGCGGCTTTCATCAGGCTTCAACCTCCTCTTCACGCTTTGCGAATTTGCACTTGACCGGCAGCTTGTGCATAGCCAGGCGCAGCGCCTCGCGGGCAATGGCCTCATCCACATCGGCCAGCTCGAACAGCACGCGGCCGGGCTTGACCACGGCCACCCAGTACTCCGGAGAACCTTTACCGGAACCCATGCGGGTCTCGGCCGGCTTCTCGGTAACGGGCTTGTCGGGGAAGATCTTGATCCAAACCTTACCGCCACGCTTGATGTAACGGGTCATGGCGATACGGGCGGCCTCGATCTGGCGGCTGTCGATCCAGCCGGGCTCGAGGGCAACAAGGCCGTACTGGCCCTGGTTGACGGTGTTGCCGCGCATGGCCTTACCGGTCATGCGGCCGCGATGGACGCGGCGGTATTTAACGCGCTTAGGCAGTAACATTACTTGTTGCCTCCTTCCTTGCGGGATGCGGGCTTGGCGCCCTTCAGAACCTCACCCTTGTAGATCCAGACCTTGACGCCGATCTTGCCGTAGGTGGTGTCGGCCTCAGCGAAGCCGTAGTCGATGTCGGCACGCAGGGTCTGCAGGGGGATGGTGCCCTCATGGTAGTGCTCGGTGCGGGCGATGTCCGCGCCGCCCAGACGGCCGGAAACCTGGGTCTTGATGCCCTTGGCCCCGCGCTGCATAGCGCGGCCCATGCACTGCTTCATCGCGCGGCGGAAGCCGATGCGGCGCTCCAGCTGAGCGGCGATGTTCTCGGCCACCAGCTGAGCGTTGGTGTCCATGTTCTTGACTTCCACGATGTTCAGGTTGACGCTCTTGCCGATCATCTTCTCCAGCTGAACGCGGAGCTTCTCGATCTCGGCGCCGCCCTTGCCGATCACCATGCCGGGCTTGGCGCAGTACAGGTTGATGCGAACCTTCGGAGCGCCGGTCTGGTTGTCTACGGTGCGCTCGATCTCGATCTTGGGCAGGCCCGCGTCGAACAGCTGCTTCTTCAGGGTCTTACGGATCTTGTAATCCTCGACCAGGGTGTCGCCGAACTCCTTCTTGGAAGTAAACCAGCGGCTGTCCCAATCTTTAATTACGCCCACGCGCAGACCGTGGGGATTGACTTTCTGGCCCATTGTTTACCTCCTCCTTACTCTTTCTCTTTCAGAACGACGGTCACGTGGCTGGTCCGCTTCAGGATGCGGTAGGCACGGCCCTGGGCGCGGGGCATGATGCGCTTCAGGGTGGGACCGGGGGTGACAAAGCACTCGGCCACGTACAGGTTGTTCTTGTCCATGTTGTGGTTGGTTTCCGCGTTCGCGGCAGCAGACTTCACCAGCTTCAGAAGGGGCTCACAAGCGGCCTTCGGGGTGTACTGCAGGATCGCCAGCGCCTTGTCCAGAGGCTGATTGCGGATCAGATCCAGCACGATCGAGACCTTCCGGGGGCTGATGCGGGCGTATCGAAGATGTGCCCTAGCTTCCATGGTTGTGTTCCTCCTTCTCTTATTTCGTGGTCTTCGCGCCCGCGTGGCCCTTGAAGGTCCGGGTGGGGGCGAATTCGCCCAGCTTGTGGCCGACCATATCCTCGGTCACGTACACAGGCACATGCTTGCGGCCATCGTGCACGGCGAAGGTGTGGCCCACGAAGTCGGGGAAGATGGTGGAGGAGCGGCTCCAGGTCTTGAGCACGCGCTTCTCGCCGGACTCGTTCATCTCACGGACACGCTTCAGCAGAACAGGCAGGACATAAGGTCCCTTCTTAACACTTCTACCCATGTTCCTTCTCCTCTCTTAACCGTTCGCGCGCTTGACAATGAACTTGTCAGAGCGGTTGTGATGTTTGCGGGTCTTGTAACCCATAGCCGGCTTGCCCCAGGGGGTAACAGGGCCGGGACGGCCAACCGGGCTCTTGCCCTCGCCGCCGCCGTGGGGGTGGTCGCAGGGGTTCATGACAGAACCGCGGACGGTGGGACGCCAGCCCATGTGGCGCTTGCGGCCGGCCTTGCCGATGTTCACGTTCTCGTGATCCAGGTTGCCGACCTGACCGATGGTGGCGATGCAGTTGAGAGGCACGTTGCGCATCTCGCCGCTGGGCAGACGCACCAGGGCGTAGCCGTTCTCCTTAGCCATCAGCTGAGCCATGTTGCCGGCGCTGCGCACCAGCTGGCCGCCCTTGCCGGGGTACAGCTCGATGTTGTGGATGGTGGTACCAACGGGGATGTTGGCGAAGGGCAGCGCGTTGCCCGGCTTGATGTCGGCGTTGGGGCCGGCCATCACGGTGTCGCCCACCTTCAGGCCGTCCGGAGCCAGGATGTAGCTCTTGACGCCGTCTTCGTACTCGATCAGGGCGATGTGGGCGCTGCGGTTGGGATCGTACTCCAGGGTCTTGACAGTGGCGGGCACGTCAAACTTGTTGCGCTTGAAGTCGATCACGCGGTACTTGGTGCGGTTGCCGCCGCCGTGATGGCGAACGGTGATCCGGCCGGTGTTGTTGCGGCCGGCAGCCTTCTTCATAGGCTCCAGCAGGCTGCGCTCGGGCGCGACCTTGCTCAGCTGGCTGTAATCGGTAACAGTCATGCCGCGGCGGCCCGGGGTAGTCGGCTTATACTTTTTGATAGCCATGGCTATTTTCTCCTTTTGATCTTATGAATTATTATCGGGGTCATATCCCCATAAGCAAGCCCTCGGGGGCTCTTTATACCATGGACTCGAAGAAATCGATGCCCTTGGAATCCTGTTTCAGGGTCACGATGGCCTTCTTGGCAGCGGCGGTGTAGCCGGCATGCATGCCCTGGCGGCGGTAACGGCCGCGCACGTTGATGGTGTTGACCTTGGCAACCTTCACGCCGAACAGGCTCTCAACAGCCTTGGCGATCTCGATCTTGTTGGCGTCGGTCGCAACCTTGAAGGTGTACTTCTTGCTGGCAATACCCTGCATCGAGTTCTCGGTAATGACAGGGGCCAGGATGATGTCTTGTGCAGCTTTCATTAGCCCAGAACCTCCTCGAGTTTTTTGGCAGCGTCCACGCTGATGATGAACTTGTCGGCGTTCACGACGTCGTAGGTGTTCACGCTCAGAGCGGTGGTGGTCTTGACGCCGGGCACGTTGGCGGCGCTCTTGACGAACTTGGCGTCCACAGCGTCGTTCACGATCAGGGCCTTCTTGGAAGCGCCCACAGCGGCCAGCATGTTGACCACGGTCTTGGTCTTGTACTCCTCGCAGGCCAGCTTGTCGATCACAATCATGTCACCGGCCTGGGCCTTGGCGCTCAGGGCGCTCAGCACGGCCAGACGGCGGACCTTCTTGTTGATGCGGTAGCTGTAATCGCGGGGCTTGGGGCCCAGGGCAACGCCGCCGTGGGTCCACTGCGGGCTGCGGGTGGAACCCTGACGGGCATGACCGGTGCCCTTCTGACGCCAGGGCTTGCGGCCGCCGCCGGAAACCTCGCTGCGGGTCTTGGTGCTCTGGGTGCCCTGGCGCTGGTTGGCCAGGAAGTTGACGACCGCGATGTGCACGGCCTTCTCATTGGGGGTGATACCGAAAACGGCGTCGGAAAGCTCTACGGTGGAAACCTTCTTGCCGTTCATATCCAAAACGTCAAACTGTGCCATTGTGCTTTCCTCCTTTACGCCTTCACGCTGTCGCAGATGCAGACCACGGCGCCCTTGGGGCCGGGCACAGCGCCCTTGACGGCGATCAGATTATTTTCCGCGTCCACCTTGACGACGGTCAGGTTCTGGATGGTCACGCGCTCAGCGCCCAGGTGACCGGGCAGCTTCTTGCCCTTGAACACACGGCTGGGGGTGGAGCAGGCGCCCATGGAACCGGCATGGCGGGAAACGGGGCCGGTGCCGTGGCTCTCGCGCAGGCGATGGCCGTTCCAGCGCTTGATGGTGCCGGCGTAGCCCTTGCCCTTGCTGACGCCGACCACGTCGATGTGGTCGCCGGCGGCGAAGACGTCGGCCTTCAGGATGTCGCCCACGTTCACGGCGCTGATGTCAGCCAGACGGAACTCACGCAGGGTCTTCTTGGGGGCCACGTCGGCCTTGTCGAAATGACCCTTGGCAGGCTTGTTGACCTTGCGGGCGGCGATGTCGCCGAAGCCCAGCTGCACGGCCTGGTAGCCGTCGCTTTCCACGGTCTTCTTCTGCACCACGGTGCAGGGGCCAGCCTCGATCACGGTGACGGGAACGACCTTGCCGTTCTCATCGAACAGCTGAGTCATGCCCAGTTTCTTGCCGATGATACCTTTTTGCATTTTCTTTTCCTCCTATAAGGTTATTGGTTGACGCGCTTTCGCGCCAACATGACCTCTCCGCTGGGGAGCGGTGCTCGGGATCGGGTGTTTGCGAAGGGCGCCGGGGTTTCCGGCAGTTGGCGGCTCGCCGGCGGCCCTTACCGGTTAAGTAAGGCGCCCGTGCGCGCTCACAGCTTGATCTCGATGTCCACGCCGGCGGGGAGCTGCAGGCCCATGAGGGCCTCGACCGTCTTGTTGGACGGCTTCAGGACGTCCACCAGACGCTTGTGGGTGCGGGTCTCAAACTGCTCGCGGCTGTCCTTGTACTTGTGAACAGCGCGCAGGATGGTCACCACTTCCTTGTCGGTGGGCAGGGGGATCGGGCCGGACACGCGGGCGCCGGTGCGCTTAGCGGTCTCCACGATCTTTTCCGCAGCCGCGTCCACCAGCTGGTGGTCGTAGCTCTGCAAACGAATCCTGATTTTCTCCTTGACTGCCATTTTGTTCGCCTCCTGTTAAAATTTGGTGCCTAGGCGAGCCGATAAACCACTGTACACAGCGCCGGGTGTTTCACGTTTTTGCATCAGAAAAGCCGGTGAACCGCTAGGCAGTTCCCCCGGACAGACCTGTAGCAAATTAAGTTGGACATTGGTTCGCACGGCAAGCCGGTGAGAACGTATCCCTTTGCTGTCAGTAATTCTTTCGCCCGGTTCTAGATCGGACATACTCCGCGGAAAAACCCGTATCGCTACGGCAACCTCCCGCATCATCGCATATCGTGGCCCCGTACCCCATTGTGCACGGGGTCCTTTGCAGCCGAGGTTTATTTTAGCACACACTGCCGGGTGTTGCAACCCCTTTTTGTAAAAAAGTTAGAATTTTTTTTGAGAATTTCTCCCTTTTGCGCAAACGGGTCCCAAACGGCCGGAAAAAGGCCGCCGGAAGCGGTTTTCTGCCCCTCCGGCGGCCCTTTTTTCTCTCAGCTGTACAGAATATCCCGGCTGTACTCTTTGCCGAACATCAGATCGTACTGGACGGTCCAGTATTTTCTCAGCAGTTCGTTGATCTGCCCTTCCGGCAGGCCCACGCTGCCATCCGGGGCGATGGCGTAGCCCCGGGCCAGGCCCCGGCATTCCGGCAGGGTGGTGTACAGCCAGTCCATCCAGGCCGGACGGGGCGCATCGTAATAAGCGCCCAGCAGGGGCAGCAGCATATAGGCGGTGGTGAGCGGCTCGGTGACCGCGTCCTTCTTGTCGTGGTTGCTCCAGATCAGGAAAGGCACCTTGTACTTCTCCACCATCTGCTCCCGGTCGGGCAGGCCCAGATAGGAGGCCGCCTTCTCGTTCACGTTGATGGTATCGTCATCGGCCACGCCGGTCTGGTGATCGCCGAAGAACAGGACGATCACCTCCCGGTCCACCGTTTCCAGATAGTCGGTCAGGCGGCCCAGCGCCCGGTCGATGTCCCGCATGTTGGTGGCCACCGTCTCCAGCAGGGCGGTCTCCTCCTTGTTGAGCCCCGGCACCCTGGCGGTGACCCGGTAGCCGTCCGGATAGATGCCTCCGGTATAGGACACATGGTTCTGGATGGTCACGGTATGGATAAAGACGCCGCCGTCGGTTTTGGCGGTCTCCTTTTTATAGGTATCGATGAGCTTGTCGATGGTGCTCTTTTCGCTGATGTAATCGCCGGCGTAGACCGGGTCGGCAAAGTCCTCCATATCGTAGAAGGCGTCGAATCCCATATCCGCGTAGGCGTCCTCCCGGTCATAGAAGCTGCGCAGGTAGGGATGGATGGCCACATTGGTATAGCCCTGCTGCTTCAGATAACGCGGATAGCCGGCGAAGTCCTCGTGCATGTACTCGCTGTAGGCGGTGCTGCCCTGGGGCAGCAGATCGGTGCAGAAACCGGTAAGAGCCGCAAACTCGATGTTGGCGGTGCCCCCGGTATAGCCCTCGCTGAGGAAATACCCGCTGACCCCTTCCCGGGCCAGCCGGTCGAAGTTGGCGGTCAGATCCTGGGAGTATTGCCCGGGAATCACCCGCTCCAGATCAAACCAGCTTTCGGACATGACCACCAGGATATCCGGCGTTGTACGGGAGTCCCGTTCCCCTGCCCGGGCGGCCATCTCCTGCGCCAGCTGTTCCACCGAAGCTTCCCGGTATCCGGCGGGCGGATCAATCTTCAGATCCCCCACCAGATGCAGGAAGATGGGCACAAAGGTGCCCCGGTAGTATTCGTCGGCCAGACCGGTGGAAAAGTATCCCAGCCCCCGGGCCCGCATGCTGGGCTCGTGCCAGATTTCCCGCACGGTGAACAGGCAGGCGCAGACCAGCGCCATCCCGCCGGACAGCGCCCGCAGCGCCCAGCCCCGGCCACCCTTCGGCCAGGGCAGCCGCACAAAGGAAAGTGCCACGGTGATCAGGATCACCGCCAGGGCAAAAATCACCATCTCCCGGGTAATGGCGGGCCGCATCTCGGTGCCGATGGTGGCCGCATCCCGCAGGATGAACAGGTCGCTGGGCACCACCGGCTCGTCCCGGTAGGAAAGTTTCAGATAATTGGAGATCCCGCCGGTAGCCAGGATGACCCCCATGATCCCGGCGGGCACAGCGGGCCGCCGGGTGAGCAGGGTAAGCGCCAGAAACAGCAGCGCCAGCGGCACCCAGCCCAGCAGCAGGTTGGGCACCCGGCCGCTCAGATAGGTCAGGGTAACGGTAAAGGAGCGGATGCGGGTAAACTCGATCAGCACCTGGTACAGCAGCGGCACCCCGGCGCAGGCCAGCAGGCTGATCACCGCGCAGAGCACCGGCCGCGCCGCAAACCAGCGGCGCAGGCGTATCCAGAGGGTCGGTATTGGGGTAGTTTGCTGCATGAAACCTTTGTCCTCCTTGTTAGGGGAGCCAATTCCCGGCGGCGGCACGCTGTTTTTCCGCCTTCGCCGGAAACATACTTTTCAGCGGGCGGGACGGATCCCGTCCAACAGCCAGCCCGCAGCCGCGCGCATACGCGGCACAAAGCCCCGTCCGGCCGCCAGAACAGGAAACGGCCAGGCGCCCCAGCCGCGGCGGAAAGCCTCCGCTTCCGGCGGTTCGGGTGCCGGCTTTACGGCGGAGGGGTTTTCCCGCAGCGCCGGTTCGGACGGCACCGTTTTCCAACTGGTCAGCGGCAGAATGCTTTCCAGCGCCCGACGGCCTTTTTCGCTCTGGACAAAAGCCAGAGACAACCCCTTCCGGGCAAATTCCGGCAGAATTTTTTCAGCACCCCAGAAGTCCCCCAGGGTCAGATCCGCGCCGTTCCCGTCCAGGCGGGCGGTACACCGGCTGCAGGAAGGCCGCAGGGACGCATCGGTCAGAAACAGTTGAATATAGGGATCGCTCCAGCCTCCATAGCGCACATTGGACCCGTTTGAAAAGGTTGCCCGCAGGCAGATGCCGCCGGCTTCCGCACGGAAATCCATATTCGTCATGGCAGCATGCTGCTGACGCTCTCTCCAGCGGCGATAGGAGTGCCACAGCTGCGGTGACGGTACCCCGTGGCAGATCACCGCCACGCAGAGCAGCTTATCGGAATCCGCCAGCTTTCCCAGTGCACGCCGCAGGCCCGCCGTTTGGCAGCCGGTGCCGCAGAACAGAACCGGTACATCCTGCTGCAGCAGCTGCCGTATCCGTGAATAAACCGGCCAGCAACGGCTTTGCAGGTACTTGGATTTCAGCAGCGGAAGCAGGGAGGTCTCGTCACCGGCTTCCCGGTGTTCCAGGTTCAGCCCCCCATCAAAGGCCGCGCCGAAAACCCGCCCGCCCATTGCCAGGGTCTGCCGGGCCAGCAGGCCGAATACGCCCCCGGAAGAAGAGGCATCCCGCAGAGCCTGTTCCTTGGCGTACAAACCCCAGGCCTGTTCCGGCACAGGGCAGCGCGAAAGAGGCGCAAGCACCGGACAGGCTTTGGAACAGCTTCCGCATTCCACGCACAGACTTTTGTCCACGCGGGGTGCATCGAACCCCAGCCGGTCGGGAAGCATCCGGATCGCCCCGCGCGGGCAAACGGCAGAGCAGGCCCCGCATCCGGTACAGCAATCAGAGGGTGACAGCACAGGCATCCGATTCTCTCCCTTCCAGACGGGCGACGGTATTTGTCAGGTGTTCCAGGCTCTCCCGGCGCAGGTCGGCCAACCGGGCATGAACCGCTTGCCAGTCCACGCCCTCCAGAATCTCGGCGTCCGGCATACCGTCGTAGTGCCGGGGCGGAAGTTCCAGACGGTTCAGCAGGGAGGACAAGCGGGTGTTCATCCCTTCTCCCCGGCTGCTGCTAAGTACGAACGGCACCCGGAACAAAAGCGAAAATATCAGGCCGTGATACGAGTCCGCCACCACCAGGGAAGCATCCCGCACCAGCCGTACCCAGCCGGCAGGCCCGCAGCCGATCTCCCGGGCATGAACCAGCTGCCAGCCCCGGGCATCCGCAAAGGCCCGGGCCCAGGGTTCCAGCGCCGGATCCGCGCTGGAATCGATCTGATAGACCAAAATATAGGGACGGCGGCTGCGTCCGGCGGGCAGTGCCAGAAGGCGGTTCCAGGCATCCGCATCCAGCAGCAGCGCCGGGTCCAGGTCCCAGACGGGGCGGCGGCCCGTAATCTGTTCCACCGTATCCAGGCCCACATCCTCCCGAACCGAAAGGCCATCCATCTCCCGCAGGCCCTCCCGGGCCCAGTCGGTTTCATGCAGAACCTCCGGCGCACAGCAGACACTGGCCGCATAGCTGTATCGCTGGCCGGGCCGTGCAAAACGCAGAAAGGCCAGCGGCGTAACGGTGGGAATATCCAGATTCCAGATCTGGTCACTGCCCGCGATAAAACCGTCGTACCGCTCGCTCCAGTAGTTGGGGGCGGCAATATTCTCCTCCCCCACGGCAAACTGCCGGGGCGCCAGATGGATGCGGTCCCGGTTGAACCGGTAAAAAGCTGTCCGCTGCCAGAACCGCCGCCAGAGCCGGGCCGGCGGATAGTGCAGGGTCAGCGCCTCGTACACCAGATACGATACGCGGTTGCGCAGGCTCAGCGTATCCTGATACTTGCCGGACAGCGGCCGGTAGTAGCCCACCGTCTCCACCCGGGATCCGGTGATCTGTTCCAGCACCGTCTGAAGTGCCAGATTCTGCAGCCGCTGGCCGTAGTTCGTGCCGTCAATCAGCGTGTAAATAGCAATCGCCACAAGCCTTCCTCCTTACGGCCTCTTTACACCCGCAGTTTCTCCTGCAGCGCGGGATCCGGTGTGATGTAGGCGGTCTCGTAGGTGTCGTAGAGCACCATACCGGGCTTCAGATCGCCGGTCTTGCGGATGTTGCGCACAAAGGTGTAGTCCACCGGAACCTTGGCGCCCCCCGCCTGGCTGGAGTGGAGTACCGCCAGCTGGGCGGCCTCTTCCCGGGTGGAGTCCGGGATGGGCTGGCCCTCGCTGATAACCACCGTATGGCTGCCGGGGGCGTTCTTCACATGGAACCACAGATCCCGGCCCCGGGCGGTATGCAGAGTAAGTTTGTCGTTCTGGGCGTTGTTGCGGCCCACCAGGATCAGAAAACCGTCGGTGGAACGGTAACGGAAGAAATCGGCAGGCTTCTGCTTTTTGTCCCGCACCTTATAATATTTCAGATACCCCTGGCTTTTCAGCTCGGCCCGGATCTCCCCCAGGGCCTGCTCGCCGGTGGCGGTCTCCACCTCATAGACTACCGTCTCCAGATACTCGATCTCCCGGGCGCCTTCTTCCAGCAGGCGGGCCAGCATTCTGGCGGCGGTCTGTTTCTTTTTGTATTCCTTGAAATACTTCTGGGCGTTGCCGCTGGGAGACAGCCGCACATCCAGCGGAATGGTCTCTTTCTGGCCGGTGTAGTAGTTGTCCACCGTGACGCTGGCCATGCCCCGCTGGATCTGCCACAGGTTGGCCTGCACCAGTTCACCCTTGACGCGCAGCTCGTCGCTGGCTTCGCTCTGGGCCAGTTCCTCGGTACGGGCGGCCTGCTTGCGCACCGCCCGCTCGTGCAGGTTGCGCACCGTTTTGAGCAGATCGCGGCTCTTCTGGCGCAGACGCTCGGCCCGATCTTTGACCGCGTAGTAATCCTCCAGCAGGGCGCTGAAGTTCGGGTAGGTGCGGCAGGCATCGGGGCCGTACTGGGTCAGGGCGGTAAAGCTGAACTCCACCGGGCGGCCGTCCGGCGCCGCGGCGGCGGTGGGCACCCCGCCGGCAGCATGATCGTCCCGGATGGCGTCCAGCGCGGCGGCCAGGGCGGACTGCTCGGCGGCGGTCAGTTCATTGGCCGGGCGGTGGCCGTCCCCCAGCGCCCGGAAGGCGGCTTCCCGGCAGATGACCGGGCCTACCCCGCCGCAGCTTTTCATCAGCGCGTCGGCCACCGGCAGATCCTTCTGCATGGCCAGCGCCACCAGCGCGGCGCTGCTTACCGAGAAGAAGTCCGGCCGGGCGGGCCGGGGCGGCATGGTATAGGGCAGGCCGGGCAGCAGCTGGCGAATGGCGGAATCCTCAAAATCCACCCGTTTGAGGGCGTCCAGGATGCGGCCCTCCTGTACCAGCACCAGATTGGAATAGCGGCCCATCAGCTCGGCGGCCAGGGTATTTTTGACCAGGTCGCCCATCTCATTCACACACTGGAAATCAAAAAAGACGATCCGTTCCCCCGGCTCCATCCGGATATCCAGCAGCCGGCCGCCGGCCAGATGCTTGCGCAGCAGCATACAGAACCCCGGCGGGGTGGCCGGATTTTCAAAGCTCTCGCCGGTCAGGCAGACCCGGGCGGAGCCGCTGCGGGCGCTGAGCAGCAGACGGTAGGTATCGGTGCGGGTGCGCAGAAGCAACAGCACCTCGTCCCGGGTGGGCTCAAAGATCTTGTCGATCCGGGAGTCCAGCAGGGTGGTTTTCAACTCGCGGGCGCAGAGCGCCAGCGTAGCGGCATCCAGAGCCATGGTTCACCTCACATACAAAAAAGACAATGGCCAAAACGGGGCTGCGGAGACAGCATCCTGCCCCCACAGCCCCGCAAGCCGTTACAGATAGGTAAAGGGGTCCTTGCAGCGGCGGCTGCACAGCACCCGCACGCCGGCAAACTTCCGGGCCAGCTTGTCCGCCAGCACCGGTACGATCGGCAGCTCGGTGGCGTAGTGTCCGGCCGCCACCAGGCTGATCCCTGCGTGGCGTGCGTCCAGCGCCGTGTGGTGCCCGGCCTCGCCGGTTACCAGCGCGTCCGCCCCGGCGGCCACAGCAGCTTCCAGAAAATCCCCGCCGCTGCCGCCCACCACCGCCACCCGGTTGATGGGTTTACCCGCGTCCACCAGCTTCACATGTGCCCCCAGCACCTGGCGGCACTGTTCCGCCAGCAGGGCGGCGCTGGTGGTGCGCACCCGGCCGATCCGGGCCAGCTTGTCCAGCGGCTGCGCATCCTGCACCCCCAGCAGGCGGCACAGAATGTCGTTGACCCCGCCCTCGGCCGCGTCCAGGTTGGTGTGGGCGCAGAGGGCGGAGATGTTTTTCTTGATCAGGCGGTAGGGCAGCGACCCCCGCGCCAGCGACCGCAGCGGTTTGAAGATCACCGGATGGTGGGTCACGATCAGCTGGCAGCCCTGGTACTCCGCCTCGGCGATGACCTCGTCGGTCACGTCCAGCGCCACCAGGATGCTGGTGACCTCCGCGCCACAGTCCACCAGCAGGCCGGGATTGTCCCAGCTTTCCGCCAGTTCCGGCGGGGCCAGCTGCTGTACATAGGCCAGGATCTCGTCCACACGGGCCATGAAGGCCACCCCCTATCCTTCCAGTTCTTCGATCATTGCCAGCTGCCGGGCCCGTTCCCCTTCATCGGGCAGCCCCCGCAGCCGCTTGCGCCAGCGGGCCAGCCGGTCGGCTTTGTAGCCTTCCCCGCCGGGATGGCGGCCGGTATACCCCAGCTGGCACCAGGTCTCCTCCGGTTCCCGGCTCTCGCCGGTATAATCCGCGGCAATCACCGCGTACCAGCGCCCGGCGCACTGTACCGGAATGTCCGCGGCCAGGGCAAACCCCCGGCGAGCCAGCCAGCGGCGCAGCAGCTCATGCCGGGTGGCGGGAACCAGTACCAGCCGCATGCCGGGCGCAAACACCCAGGGCGCGGCTTCCAGAATTTCAATCATGGTTTCGGCGCTCAGGCCCGCCACCACGATATCCTGCACCTGGCCGGGCTCCAGGCCCTCCAGCCCTGCGGCCAGCCGGCAGTCCACCTGATCCTCGCAGGCAAAGGCCCGGCAGGTTTGCCGGGCGGTTTCCAGCGGAGCGGGACGCAGATCGCTGGCCATCACCCGGGGGCATCGGCCGGTACAGGCCAGCCAGGCGGCCAGACGGCCATGGTCACAGCCCACATCCGCCGCCACACTGCCCGGCCGCACCAGACGGGCGGCAGTCAACAGGCGGGCGTCCAGATGGGGCGCGGGCCGGTCAGTTGTTGCCAAAATGGGCGTTCAGCTTGGCCACCAGCTCGTCCACGTTGGTGCCGTGAACCATGCAGGCCTGCTCCAGGGTTTCCCCGCGGGAAGCCGGGCAGCCCAGGCAGTGCATCCCGATCTCCAGGAAGTAGGGGGCGGTGTTGCGGTCCATATCCAGGATATCACCGATGATGGAATCCTTCGTGATCATAGTTGTATCTCTCGCTTTCATATAGTATTTTCCGGGGCATAGCGCCCGTTTTTGCATATATATCGGTATTGTACTCCAAAGGGGCAGGTTTGGCAAGCCTTTCACAGGGCGGCCAGCTGGGAAATCGCTTCCAGCAGCACCGCGGCGGACAGGCCGATCTGGGCCAGGCGCACCCCGGCGGACAGATCCCGGCTGCGCACCACGCCCCGCCATTCCCCGGCGGCCAGGGCCAGCAGCGGCGCCAGCGGCAGGAAGTACCGGCCCTGGATGCCAAAGATCAGTTCATAGTTCATCGGGGTCCAGGTCAGGCAGGCCACCACGCACAGGCCCACACAGCCCGCACACAGCGCCAGTGCCCACCACAGCTGCCAGCCGGGCAGACGGCGGGGGCGGTCGGCGGCCGGCATGGCAGCCAGCCACAGCACCCCGGTCATGGCCAGGGTCAGCAGCCAGCTGACCTCCACCGAATAGACCACCGGTTCGCCCAGCGCGGTACCCAGCATCTGCTGCCAATAGGCGGGCAGATTGGCAGCAAAGGTGGCCACCGTAAGCTTGACCACCCGGGGCAGATAACGCAGCATGGTACCCACACTGTAGGTGTAGATTGAATCGCCGTTGGGCAGAATCCCTTCCACCAGCTGCTGGGCAGTGGGACCGGCCTGCTTGAACTGGAACAGCCGATGGCCGCCCAGCAGCCCGCCCAGCAGCAGCACCGCCAGCGCCAGCAGCAGCCAGGGCCGCAGCCGCGGCCGCCGGATAAACAGCCAGATCCCTCCGGCTGCGATCAGGGCTGCCGCCAGGCCGACCGCCAGCAGAATCGGATAGATATTAGGGGTAAACTCCCGCATCTGATACCGGATATACCCGGCATTCGCCCACAGCCAGGAACCGGCGGCCGCCGCCAGAACGGCAGCCTTTTTCCAGGCCGGACGCGTCCCCAGATGCTGCCCGGGCACAGCCAGGCACAGGCCCACCAGCGGCATATAAATGGCTTTGGCCGGGGCCAGCAATGCCGCCAGCACTGCCGTTACCACCCAGCCTGCCGGGGGAAGCGGCTGCGCCATTCCCCGCAAACACCAGGCCAGCCAGACCAGCACCAGTCCCACCGCCATCATATCAGCGGACAGGCAGCCCGCCACCTGCAGGGCCATGGGCAGCAGCCCGGCGCAGAAAAAGATGTTTTTGGCCCGTGGGGTCAGATACAGCGCCAGCGCCGCCAGCACCAGATAAACCGCCAGATTGCACAGCCGGGCCAGCCAGAGCATGCCGTAAAAGCTCAGACCCAGCCCGCGGCCCAGCGCCATCCCCAGTACCATGGGCACGTAAAGAAGCCGGTTGCCGGACTCGGCGGCGCGCACATCTTCCGCAACGGCTGTAAGCGCCCCGTCGTGGCCGGTCTCCAGCAGCTGTCCGGCCATCCGCTTGTAGGCAAATACGCCCCGTTCCCCGGTTTCGTCGGTCATGTAGGGGGCATCGCATTTCCGCATCCGCAGGCGGCCCTGCTCGTCGTAGGGCTCCTGGCCCAGCAGCTCGCTGGCCTGGACGTAGGCGGTGGCGGCGTGGGCATATTCATCGGGCCCGGCCAGCGGCGGAATAATCAGGCTCATCACCAGGCCCAGCAGCGCGCCGGCCACACAGAATACCGGCACCGCCCCGGCTTTTTTTACAAACAGCAGCCACCAGCCACCCAGCACTGCCAGCGCCAGCAGCGCACCCGGTACCCAGAACGCGCGGGAAGCAAAACTGCCGCTGTGGTCGGTGACCAGCTGCAAAGCGGCGGTGCCTTCCCCGCTGTCCGCGGTTCCGCCGGTAAGCGGCATATCCGCCAGCACCGTCTCGCTGGCCCACAGGCCCACTACGTCCTCCGCCGTGGCCGGCTCATACCAGATCCGCACCCGGTAGGATTCCCCGGCGGTCAGGTTCACCGGGCCTTCCTTAAATATAAAGGTATAGAAGGTATTGTCCAGCAGGGCGGTCATATTGCAGGAACCCCCTGCCAGACGGGTTCCGGCACTGTCCTGCAGTTCCGCGTGCATGGTACCGTGCGCCACCCGGCCATGGATGGAAAACAGCAGACGTACCCCGTATACAGCACCGCCTTTTTCCCAGGCAAAGGTCTGTACCAGCCCCGCCGACGGGTCGGCCGGATCCACCACCCGGCTGTATTCGTCGTTGATCTGTTCATAGCGCGAGCGGCCGTCGGCGGTTTGGCGCACCCCGTACCAGGTCCAGGCCAGCGCCGCCAGCACGATCGCCGCCAGCACCACGCCGGCCAGCCAGCGTCTGCATGTCTTGTTCATGAAAGGTCCCCCGCTGCACAAATTTTGCGGGCGCGGCGATCTCCGGCCCGCGCCCCGGTGTGTACCATTGTACCCTAAAATCCGCCCGGACGCAAGAAACGCGCAGCGCCCGGCGGCCGCGGGACGCTCTCCTTTTTCGCCGGCCGGACATACAAAAAAGCGCCCTCCGGACGGAGAGCGCTTTTTCATGCATTTGTTCAGCTATGCAGCCGGATGGGGAGATTACTGGTTCTCCTTCATCTTGGCGAAGCACTCGCTGCAGTAGACCGGACGGTCCTCACGGGGCTGGAAGGGCACGCGGGCCACGCCGCCGCAAGCAGCGCAGGTAGCCTCGTACATCTCACGGGTGCCGCGGGTAGCGCTCTTGCGGGCGTCACGGCAGGCCTTGCAGCGCTGGGGCTCGTTCTCGAAGCCGCGGCTGGCGTAGAACTCCTGCTCGCCGGCGGTGAAAACGAATTCCTTACCGCAGTCTTTGCATACTAAAGTTTTGTCTTCGTACATGATTTCTGTCTCCTTAATGGAAATTTTTTGCCCGCGGAAGGATTCAAACCGACACCTTTGGTTTTGGGACCAACGCTCTGACTGTTAAGCTACATAGGGCACATTTATCGCGGCAGGCCGTGGGGCCTGTCAGACCAGATCTTCGGGCAGATAGCGGCGCAGCTTGCGGCGCACCCGGCCCATGGCGTTTTCCGCCGTTTTTTCATCCCGGCCCAATCGCTGCCCGATCTGCCGGGCGCTGCACCCGGCCAGATAGAGGGCCAGCACCTGACGCTCCAACTCAGACAGACGAACCTCCATCTCCCGCACGATCTGCTGGTACCGCTCGGCGGCGATGGCCAGTTCTTCGGGGCTCTGGGCGGTACCGCTTTCCTCCAGCGGGACGCTGTCGTTCAGCGGCCCGTGCTTTTTGCTGCGGGCGGAGCGGGCGGCGGCGATCTGCGCATTAAGGGCGCACACGCCGGCGTAGGTTTCAAAGGACGCGCCCCGGCCGGGATCGTAGGTCTGGATCGCGCGGAACAGGCCGATAATCCCCTCCTGCACGGCGTCCTCAAACTCCATACCGGGGCCGGCGCAGAACGCGGCGCCCCGGCGGATCGCGGGCATCATGCGGGCGATGGCCGCCGCCATGGCGGCTTCGTCCCCCCGGCGCAGCAGTTCAAGGGAAAGCGGTTGGCGGGACGGCATATGCGGCCTCCTGAAACCTGGGATTCTATACCTTAATAGGGTACACCGTCTTTTGGCATTTGTCAATAAATTTTTTCGTCTCTTTACCCATCTGTTCCACCAACCTGCATAATTTGCATCCTTTCGCGTTTTTCTCCGTCAAAATGTCCTTGATTTGTCCCTGTTTTCATATTATAATGGTCATGTTACACATCATGCCGGTGTGTTGGAATTGGCAGACGAGACGGACTCAAAATCCGTTGCGGGCAACCGCGTGTGGGTTCGACCCCCACCACCGGCACCACGCATGGTTATAAAGCCGCTTGGTTCCTATATCTTGATAGGCTTCCAAATCGCGCGATAGCCACAAAATCCCCCAGTTGTAGCGGCTGGGGGATTTTGCTTTGTAATGTGACCGAAGCAAACAAAAAGCGGCCCCAACCGTCCGGGAAGTCCGGATGGTTGGGGCCTTTCTATAACTCTGAATTAACTTCAAATTAACTTTAAGTTAACCTGTTAGCTAATATGTTAACTCGCACGGACTTTGCACGCCGTGCAAGCCGGTACAACTTATTCCGCCGGGGAATCGTAAGTAAGCGCCCGGGCACTGTCGCCTACGCCCTTGGTGGTGGGATCGTTGATGGCGTTCCAGACGCTCACCGCGGCCAGCGCGCACACATAGGGATTGCTGACCGCGGCCATCAGGGTCTGGCCGAGAATCGGCCAGCTGGTGATGTCCGCACCGGTCAGGCCGAAGTAGGCCAGGATGGGAGTGAGCAGGGCCAGGCCCAGCTGCGCCCAGAACACCGGATTTTTCAGCCGAACGGGAATATTCAGTTTCATAGGTCTTCTCCTTTCAGAAATGAGTGGGCAGCTCGTTCACATCCTTCACCAGGGCAGTTACTGTCCCATTGCCGCCCAGGGCGTGATAGGCTGCGTACATACTTTGGATGTTCTCCCGGCCATGCACCGAGATGCTCTGCTTTTTCTGGTAGTAGTCGCAGGACTGAATGATCCTGTCGCGCAGTAGGGCTTGTACGCCTGTTTCCAGCGCTTTCTGCCGTTTGTGCTGCGCCAGAGCGTACCTCCACAGTGCAGCGAGGCCCGCTGTCAGCAGGCCAAAGGCCCAAACTACCCAGTACTGCACGGCCCAGTCAGGGAGCTGCATCGGTGTCGCCTCCTTACTTGGCCAGCGCGGCGCCAGCGGCGGTGAGCTTGTACTGCATCAGGTTATTGCCGCTGAGCAGTTCAGTCAGCTGCTTGCCCTGGATTGCCTGGGTTGCCTCGATGCGGGCCAGCGAGGCCAGCACCTCGGTCAGATCCACGGCCGGGGTCTGGGGCTTGTCCTCGATGCGGCAGCGATCAGAAAGAGCCAGGCAGTAATAGCCATCCGCCAGTTGTACCCAAGGCGCGGTCATGCCGCCGATGGTGATGCTGCCGCCCATGGCCACGATGTCATAGGTACCCAGGGCCAGGTTCTTGTAGTTGCTGTCGTTCACATCCGGGCTGCCAAAAGCCTGACAGGCCGGGGATTTTTCGCTGGTTACGACCAGCTGCTTGCCGGTGATAGGAATAAACTCCATGGGTTTGTCCTCCATTTCTTTATATTGCCAGTTACGGTCGATATTGACGCTTCCTACACCATACTTCGGCCCAAGGTTCCCTGTTGAGCCGTACTGCCAACCCCACAGCTTGTCCGCTGCCTGCAGCGCACGCAGCAGATCACCGTACTGGCCAGACGGGAATGTGCCGTCTGCATAGGCCACAAAATCGCTGGTCTTGGAGCTGTTCGCATAGTAGGCTACCCAGAAGTCACAGTCGATTGCCGCCCAGTCGATATATGACAGGCACCAGCTGGCGCCTGTGTAGATCATGGGGATCAGCCCGGCGGCGCGGATCATGGCCACCGCCTCCTGCAGCAACCGGGTGTTGTATGCCTTTCCCAGCAGCATAGTGTTGCCTTTCTCCAGCTCCTGGTCCACGGCCAGTATTTGGCAGCCCTTGGACTTGCAAAGGTCGATCCAGGCCTGCACCTGCTGGCGCATCACAGCCTGGGCTTGGACAAAGCTGCCGACTTTGCTGG
>CALXAH010000009.1 GCA_944386225.1 uncultured Gemmiger sp. | reverse complement strand
GGAGCGGCTTACGAGGCTCGAACTCGCTACCTCCACCTTGGCAAGGTGGCGCTCTACCAGATGAGCTAAAGCCGCATGTTTTGAGGATCTTGTCGACCGCTTTGTTCGGGCGACGGTGTTTATTTTATCGCATCCCGACGCATTTGTCAATACAAATCCTCAAAAAAATTCAAACTTTTTTTATTCGTCCGATTTCTTGTCGGAAAGGCCCTTGAGAAGCCGCTCCACATCTACCGAATAGACCTTATCGCAGAACTGGCAGGTGACCTCCACAGTCCCCTCTTCTTCCTTAAGGCGCTGCAATTCTTCCCGGCCCAGGCTGAGCAGCGCACGCTCCACACGGGCCTGGCTGCAGTCGCACTGATAGCTGACGGTATGGCTGTCCAGCACCTGCGGGGCAAAACCGTCCATCACACGCTCCATGATCCGCTCCGGGGTATAGCCCACCTGCAGCAGGCTGGTGATCGGCGGCATAGCGGCCACATTGGCTTCCAGGCGGCTGATCTCTTCCTCCGACGCGCCGGGCAGAAGCTGCAGGATATATCCGCCCGCGCAGGAAACCGTCAGATCCGGGGCCACCAGCACACCCAGCGCGCATACGGTCGGGATCTGCTCGCTCACAGCGTAATAGCTGGTAATATCCTCGGCAATTTCACCGCTCACCAGCGGGATCTGCCCCACATACGGCTCTTTCAGGCCCAGGTCGCGCACCACGCTCAGGGTGCCGTCCCGGCCTACCGCCGCGCCCACGTTCAGTTTTCCGTCCGGCCGGTCGGGGACATCCACACAGGGGTTCTCCACATAGCCCTTTACACAGCCCTTGCCGTCCGCCACGGCCAGAACAAGCCCGGCCGGGCCGCCGCCCTTTACACGCAGGGTGATGGAGTCGCTTTCATTTTTCAGCATGACCCCCATCATGGAGGCCGCGGTCAGCAGGCGGCCCAGTGCCGCCGAGGTAACGGCGCTGGTCTTGTGGATCTGCTCCATCCGGCGCACCAGTTCCGTGCTGTCCACACCGTAAAACACAACGCCCCCGTTTTCCGAAATGCCCCGAATCAAATTGCTCATGGCTGGTTCTCTCCTTGCTGGGTATATTGCTTGATTGCTGTAAAGATGTACCGCTGGCTGTCCGGGCGCAGCGGGCCAAAGGTTTCCCCGTCGCGGACACAGGCCACCGTAAAGCCGTACCGTTCCAAAACCTTTGTTACATACGCCTGCTCATAGGTATATTCGCTGAACTGCTCCCGGCACTCCTCCGGCGGGTCGCTGTACCGGATGGACACATCAATATCCACCCGCCCTGCCAGGGGATCGTACCGGTTGCTCCAGCAGCAGACAGCGTCCGGGCACTCGATGGTAAAGCTCTGCCCGGCCAGCACCTGACTGTGCTTATAGGGTGTGTTCAGATCAAACACGAATACGCCGTCCTTTTCCATGAAAAAGGCGGCTTTTTCGATTGCTTTTTCAAAGCGTTCCTGTGGGCCGATGTGATTGAAGGTATCAAAGGTAGACACGGCGGCCCGTATGGTTCCGTACAGATCCAGATCCAGGATATCCTGCTGCAGCAGAAGCAAGCCGTCGGAGATGCCCAGTTCCGCCGCTTTTTCCCGCAGAACCGACAGCATCTCCGCCGACTGATCCACGCCGATCATATCGTAGCCGCACTGAGCCAGCATCAGGGTCAGGTCACCGGTTCCGCAGCCCAGATCCACCACGATGCCGTCCCGCACGCCGTGCTCCTGCAGCTGGCCGGCCACATAGCCAAAAAGCGCGTCGTAGTCGGCTTCCCCGTTCAGTTCGTCATAGAAATAGGCAAACTCATTGTAGGCCATCGTCCGCCTCCAGCCGCTGCGCCAGAAACGCCTGCAGATCCCCGATCCCCTGCCCGTTTTCACTGCTGACAAGGAATACATCCTTGCAGCCGTACTCCGCGCAGATCCGGACAAACTCCTCCCGGGTGGCGGCCATCTGGCTTTTTTTCAGCTTATCGGCCTTGGTAAGCGCCACCGCGAACTCCACCCCGTGATAGCGCAGATATTCCAGCATCTGCCGGTCATCAGCTGAAGGGGCATGGCGGCTGTCCAGCAGCTGAATCAGCACCGCCCGTTTACGGGCCGCTTCAAAATAGCTGTTGATCAGATCATCCCAGCGGCGGCGTTCCTGATCCGACACGCGGGCATAGCCATAGCCCGGCAGATCCACAAAATAGACGCTGTCCACCTGATAAAAGTTGATGGTGGCCGTTTTACCCGGTGTGGCGCTTACCCGGGCCAGGTTTTTGCGGTTGCACAGCTTGTTGATCAGACTGGATTTGCCCACATTGGAGCGGCCGGAAAAGACGAACTCCGGCCGGTCGCTGTCCGGCAGCTGGCTGGACAGGCCGTAGGACGCCAGAAACTGCGCGTTGTTATAGTTCATGAAACTTCCTTTCCCTTACTGGCGCACAGTCGCAGAGGAGGCGTGCTCTTCCGGCGGCGGCGCGGCTTTCTTGCTGCGGGAAGGAGCTTTCTTTTTCTCCTTGCCCGGGCGAATCAACGCCTTGTCCAGCACCTGCTGCAGGTTGGAAACCGGTACAAAGGTCACCGCTTTCTTGACCTCTTCCTCCACCTCGTACAGGTCGCTCTCGTTATCTTTGGGAATCAGCACGGTCTTGATGCCCTCCCGATAGGCGGCCATGCTCTTTTCCCGCAGACCGCCAATGGGAAGCACCTGCCCGTGCAGGGTGATTTCGCCGGTCATGGCCACATCCGCCCGTACGGCACAGCCGGACAGGCTGGAGATCAGCGCGGTGGTCAGGGTGACACCGGCGGACGGGCCGTCCTTGGGCACCGCGCCCTCCGGGGCATGGATATGCAGATCCGCATCCTTCAGGCGGGCGGGGTCAATGCCGTACTCCGCCGCGTGGACACGGGCATAGGTGACCGCCAGACGGGCGCTCTCCTTCATTACGTCGCCCAGGGAACCGGTCAGCTCGATCTTGCCGGTGCCGTTGTCCAGCACCTGCACCTCAATGGGCAGAATCTCGCCGCCCACGCTGGTCCAGGCCAGGCCGTTGGTGATACCCACGGCGTTGGTGCGGTTAAAGAAATTATCCTTGACGCGGCGGGGCCCCAGCAGTTCTTCCAGCATACCGGCGGTCACATGCACCGATTCGGTCTCTTCGGCGGCGATCTTGCGGGCGCACTTGCGCAGAACCTCGGTGATGCTGCGCTCCAGACTGCGCACGCCGGCCTCACGGGTATAGCCGTCGATCAGGCCGTACAGCGCGCCGGAGTTCATGGTCACCTTGCCCTCCAGGCCATTGTTCTTCAGCTGTTTGGGCAGCAGATGCCGCTTGGCAATGTTGAACTTCTCCACCCGCGTATAGCTGGGCAGTTCGATCACGTCCATACGATCCAGCAGCGGGGCCGGGATGGTGTCCAGGTTATTGGCTGTAGTGATAAAGAGCACATTGCTCAAATCAAAGGGAATGTCCAGATAGTGGTCCTTGAAACCCTTGTTCTGCTCCGGATCCAGGGCCTCCAGCAGCGCGGCAGCCGGGTCGCCCCGGAAGTCGCTGGCCAGCTTGTCGATCTCATCCAGCAACAGCAGCGGATTGGAACTCTTGGCGGTAATCACCGCGCTGATGATCTTGCCGGGCATCGCCCCGATATAGGTACGGCGATGGCCCCGGATCTCGGCCTCATCCCGCACGCCGCCCAGGCTCATACGGGCATACTCCCGCCCCAGGCAGGCCGCAATGGAACGGGCAATCGAGGTTTTGCCCACGCCCGGAGGGCCTACCAGACAGATAATCTGCCCTTTGACCTCCGGACTGAGCTTGCGCACCGCCAGAATCTCCAGAATACGATCCTTGACCTTTTTCAGGCCATAGTGTTCCTTGTCCAGAAGATTCTGGGCGCGGGTGATGTTCAGGTTATCCACCGTGGTTTTGCCCCAGGGCAGGCTCAGGCAGGTATCCAGATAGGTGCGGATCACCGCGGCCTCCTGGCTGTTGCCCTGCATGCGGGCCATCCGGTCTGTCTCTTTGAGCAGCTTTTCCCGGGCTTCTTCGGGCAGCTCCAGGGCTTCGATCTTCTTGCGGTATTCCTCCGCTTCCAGACGGGCATCCTCGGTCTCATCCAGCTCGGTGGCGATGACCCGCATCTGCTCCCGCAGATAGTAATCCCGCTGGTTCTTGTCCATCTGGTCGCTGACCTTGTCCTGGATTTCCTTTTCGATGGAGAGGACCTGGCATTCCCGGTTCAGCAGCTCCAGCAGGGTGCTGATGCGGCGCATCAGGGTGCTTTCGTTGAGAACCTGCTGTTTATCCTGATACTTGAGCAGAATGTTAGCGGGAACGTATTCGGCCAGGAACGCCGCATCGTCGCTGGACAGAATGTTGTATACCACGTCCTTGGACAGGCGGGGATTCAGGGACAGATACCGCTCAAACGCCTCTTTCAGGCTGCGCAGCATGGCTTCCATCTGGATGGTAGCCCCTACCCGCACGCCCCGCAGCGGCGCGGGTTTGATGGTAGAAATCAGGAACTTGCCGCCGCCTTCCAGCGCCAGCAGACGGGCCCGGTATTTTCCCTCCACCAGGACCTTGACGACCTCGTCGGAGACGCGCAGCACCTGCTTGACCTCCGCCACAACGCCATATTCGTACAGATCATTCACCGTGGGGGTCTCGGTCTCCATTTCCCGCTGGGTGATCAGGAAAATATGGCTGGAGTTATTCATGGCCCATTCTACGGCAGCTACCGATTTTTCCCGGCCAACCTCAAAATGCACTACATTATTGGGAAAGACCACCAGACCGCGCAGCGCGATGGTGGGCATCCGCATAATATCACGATCCACCTTGATCTTGACTTTTTCTGACATATTGGCAACCTCCCGGACTTTCCGGCGGAAAGCCCTTTGCACATTGATTCCTATTATTATACACTAACGCGGTATAGGATGCAAGCCTTTGCAACAGGTGTGCAGCCCGGCAACCGGAGCGGAAAACAAGGCGGCGGCCCGCCCCTGCACAGGAAGCGGACCGCCGTCCGGAAAGCTATCAAACGGGATTGGCAGAAACCAGGCTCTTGTACCGCTTGCGCACCGCGCCGTACTCCAGGCGGGGCGGCTGGCCCTCCACGGTGGCCTCGTCCACAATCACCTTGATAATGGTGGGGTCGCTGGGAACCTGGTACATCACCGGGATCAGCAGACTTTCCACCACGCTGCGCAGACCGCGGGCACCGCTCTTGCGCTCGATGGTCTTGCGGGCAATCGCCCGCAGCGCCTCGTCGGTGAACTCCAGTTCCACGTTGTCCATGCGGAACAGCGCGGTATACTGCTTGACCAGGCTGTTTTTGGGCTCCTTGAGGATGCGCACCAGAGCGTCCTCATCCAGCGCGTCCAGCACGGTAATCACCGGCAGACGGCCGATCAGCTCGGGGATCAGGCCGAACTTGACCAGATCGTGGGGTTCCACCTTGTTGAGCAGCTTCTGCCTGGCGCTGGCGCTGGTATCCTTCAGCTGGCTGCCAAATCCCAGGGCCGACGCGTCGGTACGGCGCTGGATCTGTTTTTCCAGACCATCAAACGCACCACCACAGATAAACAGGATGTTCTTGGTGTTAATCTGGATGAACTCCTGCTGGGGATGCTTGCGGCCGCCCTGCGGCGGCACATTGCTGACGGTGCCTTCCAGGATCTTGAGCAGCGCCTGCTGCACGCCCTCGCCACCCACATCGCGGGTGATGGAGGGGTTCTCGCTCTTGCGGGTGATCTTATCGATCTCGTCGATGTAGATAATGCCGATCTCGGCTTTCTGGACATCAAAGTCCGCTGCCTGGATCAGCTTGAGCAGGATGTTTTCCACATCCTCGCCCACGTAGCCGGCCTCCGTCAGTGTGGTGGCATCGGCAATTGCAAAGGGAACGCCCAGCATCCGGGCCAGGGTCTGCGCCAGCAGGGTCTTGCCCACGCCGGAGGGGCCCAGCAGCAGCACGTTGCTCTTCTGCAGCTCCACATCGTCGCCGCCCTTGCCGCTGAGGATACGTTTATAGTGGTTGTAAACCGAGACTGCCAGCACCGTTTTGGCGGCGTCCTGGCCGATCACGTACTGATCCAGCCCCGCCTTGATCTCGGCAGGGGTCAGGATGTTGATCAGCGGGCGCTTCTCCGGGGCGGGACGGGCCGAAGCCTTGCCGGACTGGGGCCGGGCCGAGGGCTTCTCATCGTTGTCCAGCAGCGAATGGCACAGCTCAATGCACTCGTTGCAGATATTGACGCCGGGGCCGATAATCATCCGGTCCACTTCGTCCTGACTCTTGCCGCAGAAGCTGCAGATCAGGGATTTCTCTTTTCCGCTATTGTTTGCCATATAACTCCTTTAGCGTCAGCGATGGCTGATCACGGCATCCACCAGGCCGTAATCCTTCGCCTGCTGCGCGGTCATATAATTGTCGCGCTCGGTGTCGGCGCAGATCACATCCAGAGGCTGGCCGGTATACTCACTGAGCAGGCCGTTCAGCTTGTTCTTCAGATGGATGATGTGATCCGCGTGGATCTTGATGTCGGTAGCCTGACCCTGCAGCCCGTTCATCAGGGGCTGATGGATCATGATCTCCGCATTGGGCAGCGCCAGGCGCTTGCCCTTGGTGCCGCTGGCCAGCAGGAACGCGCCCATGGAGGCCGCCATGCCCATGCAGATAGTGGACACATCGCACTTGATGTATTTTATCGTGTCATGGATGGCCATGCCCGCGCTGATCGAGCCGCCGGGACTGTTGATATACAGGCTGATATCCTTGTCCGGATCCTGCCCTTCCAGATACAGCAGCTGAGCCACCACCAGGCTGGCGGTGTTGTCGTCCACCTGGTCGCTCAGCATAATGATCCGGTCGTTGAGCAGCCGGGAAAAGATATCGTAGGACCGCTCGCCGCGGGCCGTCTGTTCGATGACGTAAGGTACCAAACTCATGGTTTTCGCCTCCAATATTCCAGATTCAGCAGGTTTTGGCAGAACGCCTTTTTGCCAAATTGACCGATATGGCCATACCGGTCATATCGGTCAATTCAGCAGCGCCAAAAGAGTATGCGGCAATCGGGCCGGGTTTATTCAGCCGCGGGCGCGTCCTTCTTCACTTCTTCGGTGGTGATCTCGGCCTTCTCCTTGATGAAGTCGATGGCCTTGTTCACAGCCAGATCCGCCTTGACGGCCTTTTCGTCCACCAGCTCGCGGACCTTTTCCTCTTCCATCTTGTACTGGTCGGCAATGCGCTTGACCTCAGCGTTGAAGTCCTCGTCGGTAGCCTCCAGCTTCTCCTTGGCGGCAACAGCCTCCAGAGCCAGACGGATCTTGACCTGCTTCTCGGCCTGCTCCTTGTAGCTGGCGCGGAAGGTCTCCAGGGTCTGGCCCATGTACTGCAGGTACATCTCCAGCTTCAGGCCCTGCTGGCTCAGACGGTACTCGAAGTCGCGGACCATGTCGTCCATGCGGCTCTCGTACATAGCCTCGGGAATCTCGCCCTCCAGGGTAGCGATCACCTGGTCAACCAGGTCGTTCTCCACCTGCACATCCGCCTGCTTGCCGTTGCGCTCTTCCATCTCCTTGCGGATGCTGGCGCGCAGCTCGTCCAGGGTGTCGTACTCGCTCACATCCTTGGCGAACTCGTCGTCCAGGGCAGGCAGCTCCTTGTACTTCACTTCATGCAGCTTGATCTTGAACACAGCGGGCTTGCCGGCCAGCTCGGCGGCATGGTACTGCTCGGGGAAGGTAACGTTCACGTCGAACTCCTCGCCAGCCTCATGGCCCACAACCTGCTCCTCAAAGCCGGGGATGAAGGAGTTGCTGCCCAGCACCAGAGAGTAATGCTCGCCCTTGCCGCCCTCGAAAGCCACGCCGTCCACGAAGCCCTCGAAATCGATGTCGGCGGTGTCGCCGTTCTCAGCCTTGCCCTCGCGGGTGATCATGCGGCCGTTGCGCTCCTGCATACGGGTGATCTCAGCCTCCACGTCGGCATCCTCCACCGCGGTAACCTTGCGGGTCACCTTCAGGCCGGTGTACTCGCCCACGGTCACTTCCGGCTTGACGGGAACGACAGCCTTCAGCACAACGCCCTCGTCCATGGACATGGAAACCACGTCCACCTCAGGCTGGCCCACAACCTCCAGGCCGGCTTCCTTGACAGCGGCCTCGTAGTTCTCCGGGAACAGGTCGTTGATGGCGTCGTAGTGGAAAATATCCGCGCCGTACATCTTCTCGATCATCGCGCGGGGCGCCTTGCCCTTGCGGAAGCCGGGCACGTTGTACTTCTTGCCCTCACGCTTATAGGCCTTGTCCACAGCGGCGCGGAAAGTCTCCGCATCCACAGAAAACTGCAGTTCGACCATGCTCTTTTCCAGCTTTTCGTTCTTAACCAGTTTCATTCTATTTCCTCCAAGCGGGACCAGCGGCCCCTAAAATAGCCATTGTAGCGATAATTATACCATATAGCGGGCAGGAATACCAGCCCTAATTTCAGATTTTAAGCGGGCAGAAGCCCAGCGCGTCGGCGCTGATCAGGCGGTATTCAATTCCGTCCCGTATTCCCTGCACCGCATAGCGGATAGCCGTGCCGTGCAGATGGCCGTAAAAACAGCGCTTGACCCCGTATTCCCGCAGCACCGCCACGACCTCCGGCGCCTGGGCGTTGGAACACAGGGGCGGATAGTGCAGGAACACCACCTTTTCCCCGTCGCCCGCTGCGTCCAGACTCATGCGCAGGCGGCCCAGTTCCCGGTTCATGACCTTTTCGTCATGGGGCTGGCCGGCGTCAAACAACCAGCTGCGGGTTCCGCAAATAGCCAATCCCTCCACAGAAAAGGAGTTGTTGTGCAGGATGGCCAGACTGGTAAAGCCCTGCTGTTCCAGATACCGGTCCATCTTGGCCTTGGTGCACCACCAGTAATCGTGGTTGCCTTTCAAAAGAAGTTTGCGGCCGGGAAGGCTTTGCAGAAATGCGAAATCCGCGCCGGTATCCTCCAGCTTCATCGCCCAGCTGGTATCCCCCGCCAGCACCACGGTATCCTCCGGGCGCACAAGGGCGTTCCAGCTGCGCTCCAGCTTTTCCTTGTAGCCTTTCCAGCCGGGGAACACATCCATGGGTTTGTCGGTTCCCAGCGAGAGGTGCAGATCACCGATCGCAAAGACTGCCATTTTCTTCCTCCCCTCATAAATCATAGCCGCCCCGCGCACACTAACTGCACAAAGGAGGCGAAATTGTATGGAATCCTGTGCTGATAACAAAATCCGCTGTGACGAACTGGACTGCGCCTACAACAACGGCAGCTGCCATTGTATGGCGGAGCAGATCCATGTGAAAAAGTGCACCGGCACCTGTACCGCCGGCCCGGATGAACCGGCCTGCGATACCTTTACCAAGGCCTGACCTTCGCCGGAACGGAAAAATCCTGCTGCGCTGACGCAGCAGGATTTTTTGCTTGCTGCTGATACGGGTTTATGCCAGATCCAGCGCCGTTTTGCCGATCTCATCCGGGCGGATCACGTCCCGGAAACGCTCCGGCTTGCCCTGCAGGTCAGCCAGCTGACGGGGCGCGGCACAACCGGTACAGGCGGTGAGCTGTTCCATGGCGGCAAAGTCGCTTTCCGGCGCGGTTTCGCCCAGAGCCGCCAGCACATCCCGCGGGAACTTGAACGGGCTGGCGGTGGACAGCACCACCATCGGACGTTCGGCCCGCTGCTCCTGCGCGACCTTAAAGGCTACCGCGGTATGAGTGTCGCACAGGTATCCGTCCCGTTCGTAGCGGCTGCGGATTTCCTGCGCCGCCTGCCCATCGTCTGCCCAGCCGGCGGCAAAGACCTGCCGGATCTTTTCCATCGTGGCGTCATCCACCTGATAATGGCCTTTCCGGGCCAGGCCTTCCATAAAGCCGGTCACCGCCTGATCGCTGCCGGTCATGTGCCAGAGCAGGCGTTCCAGGTTGGAGGATACCAGAATATCCATGGAAGGCGAAGTGGTGCGATAAAATTCCCGCCGGGCGTTGTACAGGCCGGTGGTCAGGAAGTCGGTCAGTACCTTATTGCGGTTGGAAGCGCAGATCAGGCGGCCCACCGGCAGCCCCATCCGCTTGGCGTAGTAACCGGCCAGAATATCGCCAAAGTTGCCGGTGGGTACGCAGAAGTCCACCGGTTCGCCGTACCGCACCGCACCGGAGCGCATCAGCTGTCCATAGGCGGCAAAGTAGTAGACGATCTGGGGCACCAGACGTCCCCAGTTGATGGAGTTGGCACTGGAGAGGCGGACATTCTTTTTCTCCAGTTCCCGCGCCACCGACGCATCACCAAAAACCCGCTTCACACCGGTCTGGGCATCGTCGAAGTTGCCGTCCACCGCGTACACGGCCACATTGTTCCCCTGCTGGGTTGCCATCTGCAGGCGCTGGATCTCGCTGGTGCCGTGATCCGGGTAGAATACGGCAATCTTGATACCGGGAATATCCCGGTATCCTTCCAGCGCCGCCTTGCCGGTATCGCCCGAGGTGGCCACCAGGATCAGGGTGGTTTCGTCCCGGCCCAGGTTTTTCTTGGCCTGCACCAGCAGCCGGGGCATCAGCTGCAGCGCATAGTCCTTAAATGCGCAGGTGGGGCCATGCCACAGTTCCAGCGAGTACAGCCCGTCCTGCACCTTGGCAAGATGACCGGCTTTGTCCCCGAACGGTTCGCCGTAAACCTGGCGGGCAAAGTCCTCCAGCTGATCCGGATCGTAATCGGTCAGAAACGCGGCCAGCACACGGCGCGCCAGCACCGGGTACTCCAGCCCGCACAGTTCCCGGGCATCCACCTGCGGAAACTCGCAAGGGACAAACAGGCCACCCTCCGCCGAAAGGCCCTGGGCAATCGCCTGAGAAGCGCTCACCCGCAGATTACTGTTTCTGGTACTGCAAAACTCCATACTAAACCCCTCCTGTCTGAAATCCAGGCTCTGTGCCCGGTTTTACATTTCAAATTCAGCACTCAAACGCCCCGCAGATACAACGCACTTGCAGCCCCAGCAGGCCGGGCGTTACCTCCGCTACGTCAAAACGCACGGCAAAACCCGAATATGTCGGGTACCGTTGTAAAAACAACTGTGACGCCCGGATAATCCGCTGCTGCTTATGATAATCCACCGCTTCCGCCGGTGTACCGAACCCCGCATTGCCGCTGCGGGTTTTGACCTCTACGATAACCAGCAGATTCTCCCGAACAGTCACCAGATCCAACTCACCCATCCGGGTACGGAAGTTGCGGCACACAACCCGGAAGCCTTGCCGCTGATACCAGCGGGCCGCCGCATCCTCACCCCGCCGGCCCAGGTTCGCATTATTCATGCCAGTAGCCCTGCTTTTTCAAAAAGCTGCGGCGGTAAAACGGCTGAATGCCATATTGCGCGATCAGTTCATAATGCAGTTTGGTGGGATAGCCCTTATGTTTGGCCAGCTGGTACTGCGGGAACTGCGCGTCCAGCTGCTTCATGTACCGGTCACGGGTGACCTTGGCCAGGATGGAGGCTGCGCCGATGCTGGCGCTGACCGCGTCTCCCTTGACCTGCGCCGCGGCCGGGATTGCCAGCTCAGGCGGGCAGCGGTTTCCGTCGATCAGGGCAAAGGCAGGCACTACGGACAAACCTTCTATGGCCTGCCGCATCCCGCCCATGGTTGCCCACAGAATGTTGTCCCGGTCGATGATCTCCGGGCCAACCGACACGATGCTGTACGCCAGCGCATGGGCGCAGATTTCCTCGTACAGGGCCTCCCGCTTTTTTTCGCTGAGCTTCTTGGAATCGTTGATCCCCTCAATGGGGTGTTCCGGATCCAGGATTACCGCCGCACAGCAGACCGGCCCGCACAGAGGGCCGCGGCCCGCTTCGTCCACGCCGCAGAAAATCCCGTGCTCCGCCCGGATCTGCGCGTCAAATTCGTAGCGGGCAAGCTGCTTTTCGTCCATCATTCCGCCACCTCCGTCCGGGAGGGAGGGGCTTCCAGCGAGATGCGGCCCCACTTGCTGGCGCGGAACTCGTCCACCAGCATGATGGCCGCCCGTTCGGTATTCACTTCCCCGCCGCTGATCAGCATGCCGCGGCGGCGGCCGATGGCCTGCAGCAGCTCCCAGGGATCCAGCGTCAGCTCCTCTTCGGTCAGCTTATACCGCTGGGTCAGCATCTGCGGATACATGCGGCTCATCTGGGCCAGCAGGCCCATGGCCAGCTCCTCAATATCCAGGATATCGTCCTTGATGGAGCCGATAAACGCCAGATTGGTGGCAGTTTCCAGAGAGTCGAACTTTTTCCAGAGTACGCCGGGCATATCCAGCAGGTCGAAGTTGCCCACGGTGACCCATTGCTTGCCCCGGGTTACGCCCGGCTTGTCCGCCGCTTTGGCCCGGACGGAGCCGGCAAAGCTGTTGATAAAGGTGGATTTGCCCACATTGGGGATCCCTACCACCATGACGCGCAGCCGGGCACCCGCCATGCCGCGCACCGCACGGCGCTGCATCAACTCCGACAGTTCTTTTTCAATGGCCGCCCGCACCGCTGCCGCGCCGCCGCGCTGGCGGGCGGTGATCGCCACACAGCCTTCGCCCTGGGACTGGAAATACTTCACCCAGCGGGCCGTAACCGCCGGATCGGCCAGATCCGCTTTATTCAGTACATACAGATGGGGCTTGCCCCGGGTGATCCGCTGAATTTCCGGGTTCAGGCTGCTGGCCGGAATCCGGGCGTCCAGAAGCTGCAGCACCGCATCCACATGGCGGATATCCGCTTCCATAATGCGCAGGGTTTTGGCCATATGGCCGGGAAACCACTGGATCTGGCGCCGGTTGATCTGCTCATTTGCCATGATTACTCGATCCCTCCAACCTTTTCCAACGGAAAGAAACGGAAAATCACCTTTCCCAGCACATCCCGTTCGTCAATACAGCCGATCTTACTGGTGCGGCTGTCGGAAGAATGCTGCCGGTTATCCCCCATTACAAAGAGGCACCCCTTGGGAACCGTGCAAGGAAAGGTTACATCCCCGTTGATGGTAGTCTGGTTATTGATGTAGGGCTCGTCCAGCACCTCGCCGTTGACCGTGACCGCGCCGGTGTCCGGGTCGATATCCACCACGTCGCCGCCCACGCCGATCACCCGCTTGACCAGCGGCTTGCCGTAGTTGATATACCCGTCAACCACCACCACGTCGCCCCGCTGGGGGGTATAGCCGATGCTCTGCACAAGAAGCCGGTCACCGCCCTGAAGCGTAGGCTCCATGGAAATGCCGTCCACCGCCACGGCGCGGACAAAAAACACAAACACGATTACCAGAACGGCCAGCGCAAAGATCAGCGCGTCATACCATTCCAGCAGCTCCGCGTTGCTCTGGCTGCGATTCGTTTTCATGCACAGACACCTTCTTTCCCACAAAACCGCGTAAAAGCGCGGAATAAACAAAAAAGGGACAACATATTGTCGTCCCTTTCCTGCAATGATCAGATCTGCTCTTTGACCTTGGCAGCCTTGCCGGTACGACCGCGCAGATAGAACAGCTTCGCGCGACGAACCTTACCGCGGCGGATGACCTCAACCTTCTCAACGAAGGGCGAGTTGATGGGGAACACACGCTCCACACCTACGCCGTAGGAAGTGCGGCGAACGGTGAAGGTCTCGGCGACGCCGCCGTGCTTCTTCGCGATCACAGTGCCCTCGAAAGCCTGGATACGCTCACGCTCGCCTTCCTTGATGCGGACGGACACGCGAACGGTGTCGCCCACTTCGAACTTGGGCTGGTCGGCCTTGATCATGCCCTCGGTGATAATCTTCATTGCGTCCATTTGATGATCCTCCATTTTTTTGTGACGTTCATGCCCGCAGAGCGGCAGAGGACCGTCCGTTTAATGATAACATTAACCCCGCTGGTGGTGCCAGCGGACACTAACGCCTAAATATCATAGCATAAAGTTTCCCGGATTGCAAGCATTTTTTACAGAAAATCCGCCCATTTCCCGGCTTTGTGCCCGCCAGGTCAGCAGAACGGCTCGCCGTCCTTGGTGATGAGAGCGGTGCGCAGAATCGCGCACTCTTCCGCGGGCAGGCCGAGCCGATCCTCCAGGAACTTCAGCAGCAGGGACGGGTTCAGATTCAGCGTTTCACTGGCGGGCAGCGTTACCGAAAAGCTGGCGGATTCGCCGTCGGTTTTCAGCTCCAGGGCCGGCACGTGGGCTTTCAGATCCACGGGCTTCTCCCCCCGCTTGCTCTTTTTCATGACCACCGCCTCGGTGAGCCGGTTGTACTCTTCCACTGCCTGGGCCGCCCGGGCGGGCAGCGTGATGGTATAGGCTGCGGAACCGATCTGCTCGGCCTTGATGCGGGCATAATCCACCCGTACCACCGCAAGGCCGGTGGGCATGACCGGCGCCAGGGCCGCCTGCCAGGCGGCAAAATCCGGTTTGTTCTCCTCGGTCTTTACGTCCACGCTTTCCACCAGACTCTCCTGTCCCAGGGACAGCGGACAGGCAAAGGTCATATAAATATGCGGGTTAAAGCCCAGCGTGTACCAGACCGGCAATCCGCTGCGCTTGAGCGCACGCCCCATCACCCGCTGCAGATCCAGCAGCGAGATGTAGGATGCCTCACCGGTTTTCGTGAACCAAATCCGTATCGTATGCAAAGCAGGGTCCTCCCAACAGATGATTTGCGCCGCAGCCGCTGCACTGACGGTTGCAGGGCTGGGTTGTCTGCGCGGCCAGCGCCTTGTGGTACTCGTGTACCAGGAACGCGTGGCTCACGCCGTAGTCCATATGGCTCCAGGGGGTGATTTCATCCTCCCCGATGGTGCGGTTGGCATAGAACGCGGTGTCCAGGCCAAATTCCCGGAAGGTCTCCAGCCACACATCATAGCGGAAGCACTCATCCCAGCCGTCAAAGAAGCAGCCTTTCCGGTAGGCGGCTTCGATCACCGGCGCCAGGCGGCGGTCGCCTTTGGCGAACACGGCCTCCAGGAAGCTGGTGCTGCTGTCGTGATAGTTGACCCGGATCTTGCGGCTGTGCACACTGTGCAGCAGATGCTGCTGCTTGGCCTCCAGCTGCTCCTTGGTATCCTGGGGCACAAACTGGAACGGCGTATGGGGTTTGGGCACAAAGCAGGCCACGCTGATGGTCACCTGTACCCCCTTGCCTTTGGGCTTGTCCGGGTTGGAATAGTACAGATCCACCACCCGCTGGGCCGTCTCGGCAATGCCTTCGATGTCCTCCATGGTCTCGGTGGGCAGGCCCATCATAAAGTACAGCTTCACCGAACTGTACCCCGCCTTGAAGGCAATCCTGCAGCTCTTTTCAATCTCGTCCCAGGTGATGTTCTTATTGATTACGTCCCGCAGACGCTGGGTGCCGGCTTCCGGCGCAAAGGTCAGACCGCTCTTGCGAACCATGGTGGTCTTTTCGATCAGGCTTTCGCTGAAATTGTCGATACGCAGGCTGGGCAGCGAGATGGAGACGTGCTCCTGCGGGGTCCAGGTATCCATCTCGTCCAGCAGCTGTTCCAGTTGGCTGTGGTCGGAGGTGGACAGGCTGGTCAGGCTGACCTCCTCATAGCCGGTATTGGCGCACAGGTCGCGGGCCGCTTCGTTGAGCATACCCACGCTGCGCTGGCGCATAGGCCGGTACAAAAAGCCTGCCTGGCAGAACCGGCAGCCACGCACGCACCCGCGCAGCACCTCGATCTGGGCCCGGTCATGGATGGCCCCCACCATGGGTACCACGAAATGGGTGGGCGGCGCATAGGAATCCATATCCTGCAGGATGACCTTGGTCACCTTGGCGGGTGCCTGGGGACAGTTGGGCGTGATGGACTGAACGCGGCCATCCGGCTGGTAGGTCACATCATAGAAGGACGGCACATAGCAGCCGGGGATACCGGCCAGCTGTTCCAGCAGGCGGCGCTTGGCCCAGCCTTCCTTTTTGGCCTGTTCCACCGTTTCGCAGACCTTCTGCAGCTGCCACTCGCCCTCGCCCAGCATCATCATATCAAAGAAGGGCGCAATCGGCTCGGCGTTGCAGACACAGGGGCCGCCCGCCACGATCAGCGGCCAGCTTTCGTCCCGGTCTGCCGCATAGAACGGAATACCGGCCAGATCCAGCATGGCCAGGATATTGGTATAGGAAAGCTCGTACTGGAGGGTAAAGCCCACAATGTCAAAATCCGTCAGAGGGTCTTTGCTCTCCAGCGTATACAGAGGCAGGCCCAGTTCCCGGTGCTGCTGCGCCATATCCAGCCAGGGCATAAACGCCCGCTCGCACCACCAGTTGGGGTGCTGGTTGAGCAATTCGTACAGGATCTTCATGCCCAGGAAGGACATACCTACCTCGTAGGTATCGGGAAAGCAGAACGCAAAGCGCAGATCCACCTGCGATTTGTCTTTATAGACACTGCCCGGTTCTCCGCCGGTATAACGACCCGGTTTCTGCACCCGTGCCAGCGCCTGTTTCAGTTTGGGGTCAAACATGGTTTTCCTCCGCAGATAGTTTTATACGACCCTTATTGTACCGTATTCCGGGAGGAAATGCAATTTTACATTTTCAGAATTTTCTGCTCCCGCCAGGCGGAGAGCATCTGGCCGCCGTCCAGCGGCATAACCGGCAGCAGATTGTATCCCGCCGTAAGCAGATTGCTGCCCGCAAAACACCACCCCCAATAGGAGGCTTCATGCTGCATCCACAGCCAGGCGGCCGCAAAAAGCGCCAGATTGGCTGCCGGGCCGCTGGCGGCCAGCCAGAACCGCTCGCGCAGGCTCAGTTCCGCCTCGTTCCACTCCAGGCAGATTCCCCACAAGGAACAGTGCAGGCGGGGAGGCTTTTTCCGACACAATATGTAAACCGCCAGATGTCCGCTTTCATGCAGCAGGCAGCACAACAAACTGATACGATACAGCCCCGTAAAATCCCGCAGCAGCAAAAAGGTCAGGACGGCCAGAAAAATCAGCGGCCGTTCCTGCCGCAGACGGCTCATTCCACCCCCAGCGCGGCGGCCGGGTCATAGTGGATGCCGTTGCTGATCAGCTCAAGATGCAGGTGCGGGCCGGTGGAAACGCCGGTGCTGCCGACCGTACCCAGACACTCACCCGGTTCCACACACTCCCCTGCACGCACAAATACGTACTGCATATGGCAGTACACACTGACCAGCCCGTCGCTGTGCATCACCTGCACATAGTTGCCGTAGGAGGAGTTGGTGTCGGTTTTCAGCACGATCCCTTCCCGCACCGGTGTGATGGCGGTTCCTTCCGCGTTGGCCAGATCAATACCGGTGTGAAAGTCCTTTTTTCCGGTCAGGGGATGCTTTCGCCACCCGTACTCCGAGGTGACGGTATACCAGGAAAGCGGCTGTTCCAGTTCCCCCTCTATCGGACAATCCTCTAATGAGTAGCCCTCCGGCACGGAATCCTGCTTGACCGAAAACAGACCTCCCGCCCCGGTAAAGGCGGCGGTCGCCTGCTCCGCTTCCAGCTGTTGTTTCCATTGTTCCAGCGCCGTCTGGGCCCGGGCCTGCAGCCCGGCAAGCAGGTCGCCGGCAAGTTCTATTGCCGCCTGCGCGGCCGGAGCCCGCCCGGACTCCATTGCGCTGTTATAGTTCTGCCGGACCGTCTCAAAAGCCGGCATTCCCAACTGCCGCATCAGAAACACCAGCAGGGCTACGACAACACAAATCAGGACCTGCGCCCGCAGAAGATAATCCGGGCCGTCGGAAACCGGTGCGGGCGGGGGCTTCAGGTACTCCGGTTGAGGCCGTCGGTCTGTCGTTTGCTGCTGCTTTTCCGTTTCATTTTCCCACACGCGGCATTGCCCTCCTCGCTTCGGACGTTTGTCTTCAGTATATGGGCCCGAGGGCAAAAAAAGACGCGAACCCTGGGCATAAAGCGTTCCGCTCTATGCCCAGGGTTCACAGTTCCATAACGCAATACCTGCCATCAGCCCTGGAAAATTTTCCGCAGGCGATCCAAAATACCAATGCGCTTAGGTGCCGCAACAGCAGGCGGTGCTGTGTGAAAGTCTTCCCGGAAGAGATCGTACAGCAGCATCTGGCTGTCGATCCGGGCCTGCCCGTCAGCCGGTTTTACCCGGACATACTTGCCATTGGGGCGCATTTCCCGGGCGTTCACATTGTCTTCCAACTCAAGCCGCAGGATTTCCAGCAAACGAGCGACCAGATCGGGTTGCCGGACGCGCACGCCCACCTCTACGCGGCGCTGCGTGTTGCGTGTGAGGAAATCGCCGGAGGCAATGTATACACGCACATCCTCACCCACACCGAACGCATAAATGCGGGAATGTTCCAGATAACGGCCCACAATGCTGCGCACCCGGAGGTTTTCAGTCAGACCCGGAACGCCAGCCTTTACACAGCAGATACCGCGCACGATCATATCCACCGGCACGCCGGCACAGGAGGCCTCGGACAGTTTCAGGATAATATCTTTATCGTTGATGGAGTTGTTTTTCAGCAGAATACGGGCGGGGTGGCCATTCCGGGCCGCCTGGATTTCCCGGTCCATCTCCTGCATCAGCACACTTTTGAAGCAGAGCGGGGCCACCAGCAGATTTTCCACCTGCGGGGTAAGGCGCTCTACCGCCAGGTTGTTGAATACCGCGGCTACCTCTTCACCAATTTCCTGGTTGGAGGTTACAAAGGACAGGTCGGTATACTGTTCGCTGGTTTTTTCGTTGTAGTTGCCGGTACCGATCTGGGAAATATACTGGAACTTTCCGTTTTTCTTGCGGGTGATCAGGGTCAGTTTGGAATGCACCTTGTAGTTATCAAAGCCATAGATCACGGTGCAGCCGGCCTGCTCCAGCTGTTTGGACCAGTCGATATTGTTCTGCTCATCAAAGCGGGCCCGCAGTTCCACAACGGTTACGACTTCTTTGCCGTTTTCAGCGGCCGCCACCAGCGCCTGCACGATCTGCGAATCCCGCGCCACCCGGTACAGGGTCATCTTGATGGAGAGAACATCCGGGTCATAGGCAGCTTTTTTCAGCATCTTGATAAAAGGCCGCATGCTCTGATAGGGATAGCAGAGCAGCACGTCCTTGTGCTGGACCTGTTCCTCCAGATTGTAGTCCGCCGGGGCCTGCATCGGCCGGGCTGCCGGGTAGCACAGTTCGGTATGTCCGTCCGATGCCAGGCGGGATGCCAGCCGGAACAAGCAGCTCAGATCCAGCGGACTCTGCTGTACAAAGCAGCGTTTGCCGGAAAGGATCAGCTTCTGGCACAGGAAATGCTGGATCTCCTGGGGCGCTTCCGGCCAGAACTGGATACGCACCGGAGCCAGCTTGCGCCGCTTTTTCAGAAGTTCCGTCATGATTTCCCGATAGTCGATATCCTGGTCCATCAGACCTTCATCGGGCGTAATGTCCGCGTTCCGGGTTACCCGGAACAGGCACTTTTTCTGCACGCTCCAGCGCCCAAAGGCCATCGGCGCGTAATGGGCGATCAGTTCCTCCACCAAGGCATACCAGGTCACGCCATTCTGCTGCAGATACAGTACCCTCTCAAACTGGCTGCTGACCGGAATGATGCCAAAGGAGATCTCGCTGTCCCCTTTATTCTTCAGGGTCACACCCAGATAGATTTCCTGGTTGCGCAAAAACGGGAACGGGTGCCGGTGGTCAATAATCTGGGGTGAAAGCAGCGGAAACAGTTCCGCCTCGAAATACTTTTTCCAGAAACGTTCCTGCTCCTTGGTGAGCTTATCAAAATTCAGCTTGTTGTAACCTTTTTGGCGCAGATTCTCTTCCAGCTGGCCCACATATTTGTCACAGAGCCCCTGCAATTCTGCAACCACCGGCATAATAGCATTCAGCTGCTGGGCAGCGGACGCATTGCGGGACCCGGCATCCGCCTTGTCCCCGTCCAGCACAAGCTGATCCTGCAGCGATCCCACCCGCACCATAAAAAACTCATCCAAGTTGCTGCCGTAAATCGCCGCAAACTTAAGCTGTTCCGCCAGAGGCACTTCCTTGTCCTTGGAAAGTGCCAGCACACGCCGGTTAAATTCCAGCCAGCTTAATTCCCGATTAATAAACAGGGTATCCTGTTCCATTAAAATCCCTCCGCATCCTGCTCCGAAATATACGCCATGCTCCCCCAGCTGAGAATCATCTGTACATCGATCCCCTCAATATTGCACAGATCTCTCAGATGCCGATATGGGCCGTGCTGTTCCCGATAGGTTATAATTGCCTCCGCCCGGGAGATTCCCACCTCGGGCAGGCAGCACAGCTCCGACACATCCGCCTCATTGATGTTGACCCGGACAGAATCCGTCAAAACCGGCGGTGAGCCGGAAAATTCTGTTTGGCCAGGACGGAACGGCGCAAAACTGACCGCCGCCGCGCCGGTTATCAGCACCAATGCCAAAAGCGTAGACAGCAACAGGCGGACCGCATCCCGCTGTGCACTGTTTTTTGCCGGGCATCCCATAGCGCATCGCCTCTTTATGCTGATTTTACCACACCTTACCGCAAAAGGAAAAGGGACTTTTGCTGCATTTGACAATTTCTATACATAACGCTTGACAAGTCTATACAAGTACTCTCCTACACCGCCGTCCGCACAACGGCTCAGGGTAACCTCATCCGCCTGCGCCTGCACATCCAGCGGCGCATTCGCCACAGCCACCGAGTGCCCCGCCAGACGCATAAGGTCCAAATCGTTGTAATAATCACCGATAAAAATCACATTTTCCATCGGCAAAGCCAACCGGGCGCACAGTCGTTCCAGGCCGGATGCTTTGTTTACGCCCTGCGGCATAATCTCGTAATAAATCGTATTGGTGCGCAGGAAATAGACGCCGGGGTAACTTTTTTGCCCGGCAAACGCTTCAATCTGTTCCAAAAGCGCGCTCTCCCCGGCAAACACCACCTTTAGCCAATCATCCGGCAGCGTATCCAGCGGCTGCAGAATACAGCCCAGCTTTTCATCCGCCAGATGCGCCTGGGTGTACCGGTTGGCCCGCAGCAGACGGATCTCACCGTTGCCGGTCAGCACTTCCACTCCCACCGTGGGGAACTGCTCCATCACATCCCGGATCGCCTGTTTTGCGCCGTTGGTTTCCATGATGCGCCGGTATACCGCCCGGCCCTGCTCGAAATCATACAGAATAGACCCGCCGCAACATACCGCCGGTGCCGACAGTTTCTGGGTACCCATTGCCGCCTGCACCGATGCCGGCGGGCGGCCGGTGGCCACGGTGAAGCGCCCGCCCAGAGAACAGAACAGTTCAATGGCTGCGCGGTTGCAGGCGGGAATGCCGCTTTTTGCAGTAAGCAGCGTGTTGTCCATGTCGCTGACCACAAGGATATCCGTCAAGCGTTCAATCATCGTTTGTATTCCTTCCCAGTGAATGCAGAAATTCCGTAAACCAAGACGGCAGCGGAGCTTCGAACCGCATGGTTTTTCCTGTTATCGGATGCGTGAAACCAAGCACCTTTGCGTGCAGACACTGCCCCTGCAGACGGGTGATGACCGCTTTGGGGCCGTACACGGGATCACCCGCCAAAGGATGCCCGATGCTGGCCATATGCACCCGGATCTGATGGGTGCGCCCGGTACGCAGACGGCACTCCAGATAGGTAAAGCCATTGTATCGCTCCACCACCCGGTACGCCGTATAAGCGTATCGTCCGTCCGGTACAATGGCCATCTTCTTCCGGTCGGTTTTGTGGCGGCCGATCGGCGCTTCCACAAAACCTTCGTCCTGACGGAAACCGCCGTAGGCCACCACATGGTAGGCGCGCTCTATGCTGTGCACCGCCATCTGGGCGGCCAGGCCCTGGTGTGCCGCATCGTTTTTGGCCACCACAAGCAGGCCGCTGGTATCCTTATCGATCCGGTGCACAATACCGGGGCGCAATTCGCCGCCAATGCCGGACAAACTGCCACGGCAATGGTACAGCAGCGCATTCACCAGGGTACCGTCCGGATTGCCGGGCGCCGGGTGCACCACCATCCCCTTGGGCTTGTTCACCACCAGAAGATCCGCGTCTTCATATACAATATCCAGCGGAATATTCTGCGCCACAGCCTCCACCGGCTGCGGATCCGGAATTTCCAGGGTAAGGATCTGCCCCGGACGCAGCCGTGCGTTTTTTGCCGCCGGTTTTCCGTTGCACAGCACCTTGCCGTCTTTGACAAGCTGCTGCAGGGCGCTGCGGGAAAGGCCCGTTTCCTCCCGGGCGGCCAGATAACTGTCCAGCCGCTGGTCACAGGCTTCCTGCGGCACTACAAACTCAAGCTGCCGCATATCCGTCTCCGTCTGCCTTGCGGCGGCGCTCCCGCAGTTCCACCTGGAGCAGATACAGGATCAGCAGGCATACACCGACTGTTACCAGCACATCCGCAAAATTGAAAATGGCAAAGTTCATGAACAGCACATTCCAGAAATCAACCACGGCTCCATTGGCCACCCGGTCGATCAGGTTGCCGATACCGCCCGCCAGAACCAGGGTCCAGGCGGCGTACTCCAGCCGGCTGGCCGGCATGCGGAACACCAGATACACGGTCAGAATCAACAGGGCCAGACTGGTAAACAGAATCAGAAAGGTCTGTTTACCGCCCAGCATACTGAAAGCAGCGCCGTCATTCAGGGTGAACCGGAATTCCAGAATGCCGGGAATAAAGGGGATGCTGTCTACATACTGCAGCACCCGCACCGCCCACAGCTTGGTCAGCTGATCCGCAGCCACCAGCACCGCCACAACGGCAAACATGCCCAGAGAAAGGCGGAACCCGCGCATTCCATGCACAAGCCGCGCAGCGAGCAGGAACAGTACAGCCAACAGGCAGGAAAAAACGATCACGGTCATAAAAAGAAAACTCCCTCATTGCCAAAACAGCGGCGCTTTGGGCAAGCGCCGCTGTTTTTGGTTGCTACAAATTCAGATCAGTCTTCCAGAACGCTGGCGCAACGGGCGCACAGGGTAGGATGCTCCGGATGGCTGCCCACGTCGCTGGTGTATTTCCAGCAGCGCTCACACTTATGGCCCTGAACGCGCTCCACGCTTACGCCCAGGCCTTCCACCTCACCCTTGGTGCCGGCGTCATCCTCGCAGATCTTCACCCGGGACACGATCAGCAGGTCTTCCAGGTCATTCTGGGGAATGCTGCGCACAAACTCCGCCAGTTCGCCGGTGCAGTGCAGGGTCACGCTGGCCTCCAGGGACGCGCCGATCACCTTATCGGCACGGGCCTGCTCCAGCACCTTCTTCACATCGTCACGCAGGGCGATCAGACGATCCCACTTGGCACGGAATTCCGCGCTCTGGGCATAGACGCCGGGCTTGGGCATATCCTCAAACACCACGTACTTCTGCTTGCCCGCAAAGTCCGGAACAAAGCTCCAGATCTCCTGGCTGGTAAAGGTCAGGATGGGAGCAATGATCTTGGTGAGATCCACCAGGATACGGAACATGGCAGTCTGCGCCGCACGGCGGGCCGGGGCGTCCACCTTGCTGATATAGAGACGGTCCTTGACCACATCCAGATAGAAGTTGGACATATCCACCACGCAGAAGTTGTACACCGCATGGTACACCTTATGGAAATCAAAGCTGTCATAGCCATCACGGGCCACGGCGTTCAGCTGATCCAGGCGATCCAGCGCCCAGCGGTCCAGCTCGGTAAGCTGATCGTCCGCCACCAGATCGGTGCAGGCATTAAAACCGTTCAGGTTGCCCAGGATGAAGCGGGCGGTGTTGCGGATCTTGCGGTACGCCTCGCTGAGCTGCTTGACAATCTCCTTGCTGATGCGCACGTCCACGGTGTAGTCGCTGGAGGCAACCCACAGACGCACGATATCGGCGCCATAGTCCTTGATGATCTCGCTGGGTTCCACGCCGTTGCCGGCAGACTTGTGCATCTGCTTGCCTTCGCCGTCCACTACCCAGCCGTGGCACAGAACGTTCTTATAAGGGGCAACGCCGCGGGTGGCGACACTGGTGAGCAGGCTGGACTGGAACCAGCCGCGGAACTGGTCGCCGCCCTCCATATACAGGTCAGCAGGCCAGTGCAGTTCCGGACGCTCCTCCAGAACCGCCACGTGGGTGGAACCGGAGTCGAACCAGACATCCATGATATCCTTGTCCTTCTCGAACTCGGTACCGCCGCATTCGCAGGTGTAGCCGGCCGGCAGGATCTCGGAAGCCTCGTATTTGTACCAGGCGTCGCTGCCCTCCTTGCGGAACAGGTCGCTGACCGCCTTGATGGTCTCGTCGGTGATGTGGTACTTGCCGCACTTTTTGCAGTAGAACGCCGGGATCGGCACACCCCAGGTACGCTGACGGCTAATGCACCAGTCGCTGCGGTCACGCACCATGCCGGTCATGCGGTCATGGCCCCAGCCGGGGAACCACTGCACCTGGTCGATGGCCTTATAGACATCCTCCTTAAAGGCGTCGATAGAGCAGAACCACTGCTTGGTGGCACGGAAGATGATGGGGCTGTGGCATCGCCAGCAATGGGGATACTGGTGGCTCATGTGCTGAACGCCCAGCAGATGGCCGCTCTCCTGGATATGCTTCAGGATCACCTTGTTGGCATCCCAGACCTTCAGGCCGCTGAAGGGGCCGGCCTCGGCAGTCAGGTAACCGCCGTCGTCCACCGGCACCACCACGGGGACCTGCGGATAGTGGCGGGTGCAGACCTCAAAGTCTTCCACACCATGACCGGGCGCCGTGTGAACGCAGCCGGTACCGCTTTCCAGCGTGACATGGTCGCCGTTGATCACCAGGCTCTTGCGGTCCAGGAAAGGATGCTGAACCTGCATCAGTTCCAGCTCGCTGCCGCGCACGGGCTCGCCCACGATCTCGTAGCTCTCGATCTTGCAGGCCTGCATGGTGCTCTCCACCAAAGCCTCGGCCATGACCAGATAGTTCTCCCCTACCTTGACGAATACATAGTCGTAGTCGGGGTTCAGGCAGATGGCCACGTTGGCGGGCAGAGTCCAGGTGGTAGTGGTCCAGATCACGAACCAGGCCTTGTCCATGGGGATGCCGCGCTTGGCCAGAATGCCGTTCGGGTCGTCGGTGACATTGAAACGGACGTAGATGGAATCGCACTCGTCCTCGCCGTACTCGATCTCCGCCTCGGCCAGGGCGGTACGGTCCTCCGGGCACCAGTACACAGCCTTCAGGCCCTTGTAGATATAGCCCTTCTTGGCCATCTCGCCGAAGATCTCGATCTGGCGGGCCTCAAATTCCGGCTTCAGGGTCAGGTAGGGATCCTTGAAATCGCCGATCACGCCCAGGCGCTGGAACTGTTCGCCCATGATGTCGATATGCTCGGTGGCAAACTCATGGCAGACCTTGCGCAGCTCCAGTTTGGAGATCTCGCCCTTGCCCACCAGCTGCTTCATGGCCTTCAGCTCAATCGGCAGGCCATGGGTGTCGTAGCCGGGCACATAGGGAGCCTGGAAACCGGTCATGTTCTTATAGCGGACAATGATGTCCTTGATGATCTTGTTCAGCGCTGTGCCCATGTGGATGTTGCCGTTGGCATACGGAGGGCCGTCATGCAGTACATACTTGGGCTTGCCCTCGTTGTGCTTCATGAGTTCTTCGTACAGATGATTCTCCTGCCAGTCGCGGAGCATTTCCGGCTCCTTCTTGGGCAGGCCAGCACGCATATCAAATTTGGTGCTGGGAAGATTGATGGTTTTGTTGTAATCCTGTGCCACTGGTCTATACTCTCCTCGCTGCGTTTTTTGTGTGCGGTCAGTCGCTGAATTTAATGCCCTGGAATCCGTCAAATACCGACGGTTCTTCTTCGGCAGGCTCCTCTTCCGGGGCGTCGGGGGCGTCCATCAAATTGGTAAAATCGATCTCGGCGCCGAAATCCTCTTCTTCCGGGGCTTCCGGAGCGGCGGCAGCCACCACCCAGGGGGCCGCCTCCTGCTGCGCCGGCTGGGCAGGCTCGTCCGTCTCCGCGGCAGCCGGCTCCTGCGCGGCCAGTTCTTCCGGGCTCTGAACCGCTTCTTCTTCCTTTTCGGCCGGGGCTTCTTCCTCATGGCCCGGCAGGGTGCTGAGGGACTCAATATGCTGCCGGTACAGATTCAGCACATTGGTTTTGAAAGCCGCAACCTCGGCACTGATCCGCTGATATTCCAGCGTCTCATCCTGTACCTGCTCATGCGCCTGGCGGGTAATATCCTCCGCGCCGATACGGGCCTTGCGGATAATTTCCTCCGCTTTCTGCTTGGCCTCGTGGATCACGTTTTCACCCATGCGCTGGGCGTTGAGAAGCGCCGTTTTCAGATTGTCTTCGTCCTTGCGATACTCCTCTATCTTCTGCGCCAGGATATACAGCTTTTTGCGGGATTCTTCCTTTTCCTTGGTCAGCTCGTCGATCGTGTCGGCCACCTGCTGAAGAAACGAATCCACATCCTCTGCCCGATACCCGCGCATGGCCTTTTCAAAGGTGACGGTGCGGATCTCCTGAGATGAAATCATGATCTACCCCTCCGGTCGTGTAAGAATATTGCGCATGGCTCAGCCATACTGAAAAAATGTAAGAAACAAACGTTCTTTGCGGCTTTTCCCGCCCAGCTGCTGTACACGGAAACGCCCTGTGCCCCGTACCGTGAACACGTCCCCCTCATACACATCCGTATGAGCGGCCGAGACCGGGATATGGTTGATCTCTACCCGCCCGGCCCGGATCAGATCGCAGGCCTGTCCACGGGAAACATGCAGCATGGCAGCCAGCACACTGTCCGCCCGCAGGGATGCCACCGTGACGGTATGGCTTTCCCGCTGGGGCATGCACAGTTCCTGCGGGATATCCTCAAACCGTGCCATCTCCGCCCGGGCGGATACCCGGCCCGCCGAAGAAAGCTCCTGGCAAATCAGCCGGGCAGCCGGTTCCAGTGCACAGACGAAAGCCTGCTGCGCCGGGGCCGCACCGAGCAGGATATCCCCTATGCTCTCCCGCTTGATGCCCAGGCCCAGCATGGAGCCCAGCAGATCCCGGTGGCCGGGGCCGGGCTGGCCAAATTCCACCCGGACGCAACAAAGCGGCGGTTCGCCATAGGCGCCCGCCGGCCTTATGCACAGCAACTTCCGTTCCGCTTGTTCAAATCCTCCCTCAAAACCGTAGCAGGCACAGCCGGCACGGTTCATGGCAGCGACACACAGATCCTGTTCCCGGTCGCTCAGGAAAGATGTCCAGCGAACCCGGCCGCTGTTTTCAGCGGCACGGGCCAATTCTTCCGCGCGGCGCATCACAAGCCGCTCATGATCATCCCGCGGCGGGATAAAGCCGCGGGATGCAGGCTCAGAAGAATACGCCATTGCTCTCCAGTTCGTCCAGCAGATCGCCCATGATGTCCACGTTGTACGGGGTGATGATGAAGGTGCTGTTGGCAACCCGCTTGATCTGACCGTTGTTGGCATACGCCACACCGGACAGGAAGTCCACCAGGCGGCGGGACACTTCTTTGTTCGTGGACTCCAGGTTCAGCACCACCGTACGCTTGGCGTTCAGGTGATCCGCCACTGTGCTGGCATCCTCAAAACGTTCCGGCTTGACAAGCACCACCTTGAGCTGGGTGGTCGCATTGATATTGACCACCTTGTTGCGCTTGGAACCGGAATCAACCTTGGGTTCTTCTTCCACAGCCGCAGCCCGGGGGCTCACAAAATCCACTTCGTCTTCCCCATAGTAATCATCCGCGTCTTCTTCGCCGATGCCAAGAAAATCTTTCAACTTATCCAGCATGGTCCCATCTCCTTTGCGCAGCCGGGCCAATCAGGCAGCCCCGGCCACAATACAATATGTTATTATTATCGCTTTTTTTGTTCCGGATGTCAACCACACACCGGAGGCTGTCACAGCTTTTTTCCGTCATACAGATCCATGCCGGATACGATGACCTCGTCGTACAATCGAACCTCGCTGTCGCCGCCCACCTTGCCGTCCGCGGGAACCAGCAGATAGTTCTCGTCCTCATACAGCACAACGATGTTGCGCTTGCGGGCCAGATTTCCATGTTTTACATACACGCACTTCTGCCCGTCCACAATATGCAGCGCCTGGGCCGGAACCCGGATCCCCTCGTAGCTGGCAAAGTCAATCCGGGCCGTTTCCTGGCCAAGCGCCAGGATATCCGCGCCCATATACTCACACTCCAGCGTAACCTTGACCAGGCCGGTTCCCTCCTCTTCTTCCAGGGCCAGAACCTTGGCGGGCAGGATGGTATCGCTTCGGTTGGGGAAGCTGATGCTGACCTTGCTGCCCACCGTAAACTTCTCGCTTTCTTCCAGGGTGCAGACCCCGTAGAAATGCCAGGTATAGCTGGTAACAATCTTGCCGGAATAAGCGTCCGAGGACTGCAGGAGGCCGGCCTCCAGAGCGGCAGACAGTTCCGAAGCCGTCATACCGGCCAGCGTTTCCCCATCCACCGAAAGGAACGACGCCTTGTCGGAGGAGATGAAATATCCGCCCGCAGGCGCCGTAACCGCCGCGGGGCTTCCCAGCTGCTGGGTAAGCGCCTCTTTTTGGGTGTTCAGTTCGGCCAGCGTATCGGCAAAGCCGGCGCTCTGACCGGTGGTTACCTTGAGCCGGTTGGAGGCCAGCAGATATTCCTGTGCGCCGGAAGATGCCTGCTCAAAGTCATGGGCAGCCAGCGCATCCAGAATATCCAGCGTAGCAGTTCGGATGGAGGCGTTCAGAGTGTCCACGTTTCCGCTGACCTGACTGCTTTGCAGCACCCCGATCTCTTCTTCCACCTGCTGCAGCTGCTTGCGGCACTGCGCCTGGGCGGCATCGGTGTACTGCTCCGCCACCTGTGTACCGGCGGACACGCGGATGCCGTCCGCTACCAGATAGCCGATCTCACCGCTTCCGGCGGGCAGCGTCTGCTCGCTGAACACCACGGCGCCTTCACAATACAGGCTGTCGGTCATGGTGGCGGTTACAGCCGTCTCGGTGATATAAGGCCGATTGGCAAAGTGGAACAGCATCACCGCCAGATACAGCGCGGGCGCTGCCACCGCCACCACAAGGACAGTGCGCAGCAGGGTTTGTCTCCAATTGGTCATCTTTGTCTGCCTTTCCTGTTGTTATACCGGCTGGGTATTGTTTTCTCCGCACAACTCCTGCCGGACCCGTTCCACCGCAAGGCGGCACACCGCCGGGTCACAGGCGTCCAGCCAGACGACGCCGTCCATATGGCGGAACCAGGTCAACTGTCGTTTGGCGTACCGGCGGGAGGCCTGTTTCAGCTGGGCAGTGCAATCTTCCATGGTTGCCTGTCCGTCAAAAAACGGGAAATATTCCTTGTAGCCGATTGCCTGGGCCGCCGTGGGATAGCGATCCCGGTTTTCCCAGACCCGGCGGGCCTCTTCCAGCAGGCCGCGGCTGAGCATAACGTCCACCCGGCGGTCGATGCGGTCATACAGTCTTGCCCGGTCCGGGTCGGACAGACAGAACAGCAGCGAGGTATAGGGCTTTTCCTGCGGCAGGGAGGCCGCGTTGCGCTGCGCCAGCGTCTGACCTGTAGAGATGGACAGTTCCAGCGCCCGGATCAGCCGCTTGTGGTTGTGGGGGTGAACCGCTTCGGCCGCCTGGGGATCCCGCTGACGGAGTTCTTCGTAAAGGGCCTGTTCGCCCTCCGCTTCCAGACGGTCGCACAGCGACTGGCGCAGGCCGTCATCCTCCGGCGTGAGGGAGTAGCGGCGGCCATCCAGCAGGCTGGACAGGTAGAGACCGGTTCCGCCCACCACCAGCGCCAGCTTGCCCCGGGCATGGATATCCCGTATGCACACGTCCGCCTGCTCCACAAAATCCGCCGCGCTGTACGGGGTTTCCGGATCCAGGAAATTGACCAGATGGTGCACAACGCCGCCCATCTCCTCGGGTGTTACCTGGGCCGTGCCCACGGTAAGGCCCTTGTACACCTGCATGGAGTCGGCACTGATGATCTCCGCATCCAGCTGCCGGGCCATCTGCACCGACAGGGCGGTTTTTCCGCAGGCGGTGGGGCCGCCCAACAGGATCACGCGGGGTTTATCCAAGCCTGCCAAACTGCTTTTCCAACTCCTTTTTGGTCAGTTTCAGCACCACCGGCCGCCCGTGCGGGCAGAACGGCGGCACCTTGCCCGCCAGGATCTCCTGGGCCAGGTGGAGCAGCTGCGTTGCATCGCTCTTGTCCCCTGCCTTGATGGCGGCGCGGCAGGCGATGGAGTGCAGCACCCACTCGGTTTTTTCGCTTACGGCGTCCCGGCTGCCCGCTGCCAGGCGGTCGGCCAGTTCCACCAGCAGTTCTTCCACATCGTTCGGGGGAACATCCGCCGGAACGGCGCGCACCAGCACGGTGCGGTCGCCGAAGTCCTCCGCCTCCAGGCCTGCGTCCTGCAGCAGCTGCTGATGCTCCAGAACCGCCTGCTTTTCCTCGGCGGAAAGCCGCACCGTTACCGGAGCCAGCAGCATCTGGCTGCTGACGCAGCCGTACTCGGCGGCCAGCTTTTCATACAGCAGCCGTTCATGGGCGGCGTGCTTGTCGATCAGGCACATTTCGTCGCCCCGCTGGGTGATGATGTAGGTGCGGAACACCTCACCCACATACCGCAGAGGCTCGATCTCCGGCTCAGGCTCCATTGTAATCTGCTCGGCGGCCGGGACGGAAACCGGCTTCGGCGGCTCGGCCTGCGGTTCTTCCCGGGGAATTTCCGGCTGCGGAGCGGGCGGTTCTGCCCGTTCCGGTTCCGCCGGGCCCGCGGGCGGCATTTCCTCGACCGGAAGGCTCAGTTCATGCTCGGAACGCACGGTATACGCGGGCGTTTCCAAATCCGCCCCCATCGGGCGGCTGCGAAGCTGGCTTGTGCCGGCAAACATCTCGTTGATCTGCCGCATTGTCTCGATGGCACGGGCAGAGGGCGCGGCGGCGGAAACTACTGCCGCCGGACGGGGAGCAGGCTGAACCGCGGGAGCTGCCGGTTTTGCCGGAGTAGGCACCGGTGCAGCCGCAGGCTTTTGCGGTGCCTGTACCGCCGTGCCCGGTTTTGCGCCGGACTGCGCAAAGGAGAACACCCGTTCCCCGGCTGCCGGGCGGGTGACCACCGTTTTGACCGCCCGGTAGACCGCGTCGAACACATCCCCTTCACGGGCAAAGCGCACTTCGGTTTTGGCGGGATGAACATTTACGTCCACCAGCTGGGGCGGCATCTCCAGATTCAGCACACAGCCGGGGAATTTGCCCTGCATCAGGGTGCCTTTATAGGCGTTTTCCAGCGCGGCCATCATGGTGCGGTTTTTGACAAACCGGCCGTTGATGAAAAAGAACTGCATACTGCGGCTGGCCCGGCATCCCCGGGGAGCAGTGAGCAGGCCGGAAAGCCGGTAGGGGCCCTCCCCTGCCGGCTCCAGTTCCAGCAGGTCCCGGGCAAATTCCCGGCCTAATACCGCATAGGCGGCGCTGCGCAGGCTGCCGTCCCCGGCGGTGGCAAACTGCTGCTTGCCGTCCCGCACAAGGCGGATGGCTACCTCCGGATGAGACAGGGCGATGCGGCTGACCACCTCCGACACATAGGTTCCCTCGGTGGCGTCCTTTTTCAAAAACTTCATCCGGGCCGGGGTGTTGTAGAACAGATCCCGCACCTCAATGGTGGTTCCCTGCGGGCGGGCGGCGGTTTCCAGCCCCAGCTCCTGCCCGCCCTCGATCCGGTACAGGGCGGCAAACTCCTCGTCCTCGGTGCGGGTGAGCAGCTGCACCCGGGCCACGCTGGCGATGGAAGCCAGCGCCTCGCCCCGGAAGCCCAGCGTATGGATACTGTCCAGATCCTCTTCGGTGCGGATCTTGCTGGTGGCATGCCGGATAAAGGCAGTGGGCACATATTCGGTGTCAATGCCGCTGCCGTTGTCGGATATACGGATCAGGGAGATACCGCCCCGCTCCAGTTCCACCGTTACCTGGGTGGCGCCGGCGTCGATGGAGTTTTCCAGCAGTTCCTTGACCACCGAAGCGGGACGTTCCACCACCTCACCGGCGGCGATCAGTTCCGCTGTATGCTGGTCCAGCACATGGATCACGGCCATGCCCCTTCACCTCGTTTCAAAAATGCTGTTTCAGTTCGTACAGGAAATTCAGCGCCTCGATGGGGGTCAGGGTTTCCACATCCAGGCCTTTCAGTTTCTCGATTACCTCGCTGGGCACCGACGGGCTGTTGTATTCTTCCAGCTTGTCGAAGTCCAGCTGTTCCGCCTTATGCGCGTCCGGCGCGGTGGCCTCCAGCCGCCGCAGCACCTCTTTGGCACGGCGGGTGACCTGGGCGGGCAGACCGGCCAGGCGGGCGACCTCAATACCGTAGCTGTCGTCGGCAGGGCCGCGCACGATCCGGCGCAGGAAAGTGATATCCTCGCCGCGCTTCTTTACGGCGATGTTGTAGTTCTTGACCCCGTCCAGGGTATTCTCCAGATCGGTAAGCTCGTGGTAATGGGTGGCGAACAGGGTCTTGCAGCCCAGACCCTTGGACGGGTCGGCGATGTGTTCCACCACCGCGCGGGCGATGCTCATGCCGTCAAAGGTGGAGGTGCCGCGGCCGATCTCGTCCAGAATGACCAGACTGCGCGGGGTGGCGTTCTGCAGGATCTCGGCCACTTCGGTCATCTCCACCATAAAGGTGGACTGCCCGGCGGCCAGGTCGTCCGATGCGCCCACACGGGTGAAGATCGCGTCCACCACACCCACATGGCAGGACGCGGCCGGCACAAAGGAGCCGATCTGGGCCATCAGGGTAATCAGGGCGTTCTGCCGCATATAGGTAGATTTGCCCGCCATGTTGGGGCCGGTGATAATGAGCATCCGGTTGTCCCCCTGATCCAGCAGGGTATCGTTGGGCACAAACAGCACCCCCTTGAGCATCTGCTCAATCACCGGATGGCGGCCCTCGGTGATGCGGATCTCGGTGCCCTCGTCCACCTCTGGGCGGGTGTACCGGTTTTCCACCGCGGTCTGCGCCAGGGAAGCCAGCACGTCCAGCTGGGCCACCGCATCCGCTGTGGCTTGGATGCGGGCCTGCTGCCCCGCGATCTGCTGGAGCAGTTCCTCAAACAGCTGCCGCTCCAGCACCAGAAGCCGCTCGTTGGCACCCAGGATCTTGTTTTCCCAGTCTTTCAGTTCCGGGGTTATGTACCGCTCGGCGTTGGCCAGGGTCTGCTTGCGCACAAAGCCGGCCGGCACCTGGTCGGAGAAACTCTTGCTGATCTCGATATAATAGCCGAACACCCGGTTGTACCCTACTTTCAGGGTGCGGATGCCGGTTTCTTCCTTGAGTTTGGCCTCCATCTGGGACAGGTAATCCCGCCCGCCGTGGACGATCTGCCGCAGTTCGTCCACCTCGGCGGAGTAGCCCGCGCGGATCACGCCGCCGTCTTTCAGGGTGGAGGGTACCTCTTCATCCAGCGCGGAGAACACATCGTCCCGGATGTCCTCCAGCGGGTCGATCCGGGCCGCCATTTCGCTGAGCACCGGACTATTGCACCGGTCGGCCATCTCCCGGACAGCCGGAAGCTGGCAACAGGTCTGGGCCAGGGCGTATACATCCCGGGGCGAGGCGGTGCCGTACACACTGCGGGTGAGCAGGCGCTCCATGTCGAACACCCGATCCAGCGCGGCGCGCAGTTCGTCCCGCTCCACGCCGGCGTTCACCAGCGCCTGCACCGCGTCCAGGCGGCGGTTGATCATGGCGGCGTCCACCAGAGGGCGCTCCAGCCAGTCCCGCAAAAGGCGCTTGCCCATGGCGGTTTCGGTCTTGTCCAGCACCCAGAGCAGGGTGCCCTTCTTCTCCCGGCCGCGCATGGTTTCGGTCAGTTCCAGGTTCATGCGGGTGATGGGAGACAACTGCATATACTGGGTCTCGGCATAGCTGTAGATGGTTTTGAGCCGCTCCACGCCCCGCTTCTGGGTGCGCTGCATATACTGCAGCACCGCGGCCAGCGCACCGGGCACATTACCGCTGGGATCAATGTGTTCCTGTGCAGCCCAGTCCTCACCGAACTGGGTTTTGAGCAGCTCGTCCACCCGATCCGGCTGGTAATACTCATCTTCCATGAGTTCCACCGAACAGGTCATCCGCTGCTTGATATACTGGGTGACCTCTTTCAGATCCAGCACGGCCCCGTTGAACAAAATTTCGGTGGGAGAAAAGCGGCACAGCTCCGCAATGATGGTCTCGCCGGGCGCGGTATCCCGGATCTCGGTGGTATGGGCACAGCCGGTGGACACGTCCGCAAAGCACAGCCCCACCCGCTCCTTGGTGCGGTAGATGCTGCACAGATAGTTGTTGCGGTCGTCCTTGAGCATGCTGTTCTCAATGACGGTGCCGGGGGTGATCACACGGATCACGTCCCGCTTGACCAGGCCCTTGGCCAGGGCGGGGTCCTCCATCTGCTCGCAGATGGCCACCTTGTACCCTTTGGCGATCAGGCGCGCCACATAGCTTTCGTAGCTGTGGAACGGCACGCCGCACATGGGAGCGCGCTCTTCCTGCCCGCAGTCCCGGCCGGTCAGGGTCAGCTCCAGTTCCTTGGACGCGAGGATCGCGTCGTCGTAGAACATTTCGTAGAAGTCACCCAGCCGGAAGAACAGAATCTCGTCCTTGTGCTGTTTTTTCAGTTCAAAATACTGCGCCATCATGGGGGAAAGCGCCGCCATGCTCATTCACCGTCCTGATCGTTGGAGTAAAGCGGCGCGGCCGGCCCTCTGTTCGTGCCGCCGCGCCGTCTGTTCAGATGTTATCTATCAGCCGCAGCCGCCGCAGGTGGAGCAGCTGCCGGAGCAGCCGCCCTGGGGTTCTTCCACCAGCATCGGGTCGCCGCCGTTCATGGCGGTGTTGATGATCGCGTCAATGTGGCTGATCATCGCCTCGGCGCGGGTCTTGGCCTCGTTGTAGGCCACCATGCCCTCGCTGGCCATGATCTGGCTGTACAGGGTGTTCACCTTGGTGTTCAGCTCGGCCACGCGGGCTTCGTCCCGCTCGTCCTTGCTGATCTCGTTGTTCAGATCCATGCGGGCCAGATTGAACTCGCCGATCATGTCCTGCAGTTCCTGGTTCTCGTCGTTAGCACGTCGGGCAGCGTCCAACGCCAGATAGCGCTCGTCGGTCTGCAGGGCTACAGCGGCTCTCTTAAACATCTCAATTGCGTCCATGGTTTGAATCTCCTTATTTTTCATAGTTACGGCGCTGTGTGCGCCGGGAATGTATAGTCCGTTCAGGCCAGCTGCCCCTGCAGCATGGCGCCCCGGGCGCCGGTCAGGGTCACGCGGGCATACTGCCCCAGCAGCGCCGGGTCGGCGGCAAATTCCACCACCAGGTTGTTGTCCAGACGGCCGTTCAGACAGCCTTCGGTACGTGCGTGGGATTCCACCAGCACGGTGACGGTGCTGCCCACCAGTTCGCTGACCAGATTGTGGGAAATCTCGTCATGCAGCGCCAGCAGGCGGGCCATCCGGTCGGTCTTTTCCTTGCGGGTGATCGGGTCCGGCATGGTGGCCGCCTTGGTGCCCTCCCGCTTGGAATAGATAAAGGTGAACAGCTGCATATAGCCGATCTCCCTGACCAGATCCAGCGTGGCCTGGAAGTCCTCCTCGGTTTCGCCGGGAAAGCCTACGATTATATCGCTGGAGAGGGTCAGGCCGGGGATCTTCTCCTTGGCGTAGCGGATCAGGTCCCGGTACTGGCCGGCGGTATAATGCCGGTTCATCTGCTGCAGGATCCGGTCGCTGCCGGACTGCACCGGCAGGTGGATGTGGCGGCAGATCTGCGGATGGGCCGCAATGGTGTCGATCAGCTTATGGCTGGCATCCTTGGGATGGCTGGTCATGAAACGGATCTGGTACTCACCCGGCACCTGGCAGAGTTTTTCCAGCAGGTCGGAGAAATCGATCTGTTCCTCCAGGCCCTTGCCGTAGGAGTTTACATTCTGGCCCAGCAGGGTGATCTCCTTATATCCCTGCTCCACCAGCTGACGGAATTCCGCCAGCACGTCCTCGCTGCGGCGGCTGCGCTCCCGGCCCCGCACATAGGGCACAATGCAGTAGGTGCAGAAGTTGTCGCAGCCGTACATGATGGGCAGCCAGGCCCGGAAGGAGGAATCCCGCCGGATGGGAATCTGCTCCACCACGTCGAACCGCTCCACCGGGGTCTGCAGCAGACGGCGGCCCCGCTGCAGCTTTTCCGCCAGCAGCGCGGGCAGGGTGTCGATGCCGTTGACACCGAACACCAGATCCACAAAGGGATAGCTCTTTTTCAGCTTTTCCACCACGGTGGGCTGCTGCGCCATGCAGCCGCACACCCCGATGATCAGCCGGGGGTTGGCCTCTTTCAGGCTTTTCAGGGCCCCCACATTGCCGAACACCCGGTCCTCCGCGTGCTCGCGCACCGCGCAGGTATTGAACAGGATCAGATCCGCCTGTTCCACATTGTCGCACAGGCCGAAGCCCGCGTCCAGCAGCACGCCTTTGATCTTTTCCCCGTCGTTCACGTTCTGCTGGCAGCCGAACGACCGCACATAGGCCATGGGCGGGGTGTCGTAACAGGCAGCGATCTGCGCGGCTGCCCGTTCATCATGGGTAAAATTGATACGCTCCAAGGAATCACCTCTCTACCGGCTGCCTGGGCAGGCGGCCGTGCGCCGGCAATGCGGCGTCCGTCAAATACACCGTTTTAGTATACAACAAATTCAGATAAAGCACAAGACCCGCCCGGCAGGCTTATTTCTGCTGCGGGTCGGCAGGCTCCCGGTCCCGCTCCAGCAAGGGTTTCAGGTACTGGCCGGTATAGGAGCCCGGGGTCTGGGCCACCTGTTCCGGGGTGCCGCAGGCCACCACGCGGCCGCCCGCGCTGCCGCCCTCCGGGCCCAGATCAATGATATAATCCGCCCGCTTGATGATGTCCAGGTTATGCTCGATCACCACCACGGTGTTGCCCGCGTCGGTGAGCTTGTCCAGCACCTTGACCAGCTTGTGCACATCGGCCACATGCAGGCCGGTGGTGGGCTCGTCCAGGATATATACCGTGCGGCCGGTCTCCCGCTTGCTCAGCTCCAGCGCCAGCTTGACCCGCTGGGCCTCGCCGCCGGAGAGGGTGGTGGCACTCTGCCCCAGCTGGATATAGCCCAGGCCCACGTCCAGCAGGGTTTTCAGCTTGCGGTGAATGCGGGGGATGTTGGCAAAGAAATTGCAGGCTTCCTCCACCGTCATGTTCAGCACATCGGCGATGGTCTTGTCCTTGTACTTGACCTCCAGGGTTTCCCGGTTGTAGCGGGCGCCTTTGCAGACCTCACAGGGTACAAAGATGTCCGGCAAAAAGTGCATCTCGATCTGCAGGATGCCGTCGCCCTCACAGGCTTCGCACCGGCCGCCCTTTACATTGAAGCTGAACCGGCTGGGACCGTACCCACGCATCTTGGCGTCCTGCGTCTGGGCAAACACGTTGCGGATATCGGTGAACACGCCGGTATAGGTGGCCGGGTTGGACCGGGGCGTGCGCCCGATGGGAGACTGGTCAATGCCGATGACCTTGTCCACAAATTCCAGGCCCTGGATCTCCTTATGACGGCCGGGACGGGTACGGGCGCCGTTCAGCTCGCTGGCCAGCTTTTTATACAGAATTTCGTTGATCAGGCTGGACTTGCCGCTGCCGGAGATACCGGTCACACAGGTCATGGTACCCAGCGGGATGTCCACCGTGACGTTCTGCAGGTTGTTTTCCCGCGCGCCCACGATCCGGATCTTGTTGCCGTTGCCCTTGCGCCGGGTGGCGGGCACGGTGATCCGCTTTCGGCCGGACAGGTACGCGCCGGTGATGCTGCGGGGCTCGGCACAGATGTCCTCCACCGTGCCGGCCGCCACCACTTCGCCGCCGTGGACGCCCGCGCCGGGGCCGATATCCACGATGAAATCCGCCTGGCGCATGGTATCCTCGTCGTGCTCCACCACCACCAGGGTATTGCCCAGATCCCGCAGGCGTTTCAGGGTGGCGATCAGCTTGTCGTTGTCCCGCTGGTGCAGGCCGATGCTGGGCTCGTCCAGCACGTACAGTACGCCGGTCAGGGCACTGCCGATCTGGGTGGCCAGACGGATACGCTGGCTCTCACCGCCGGACAGGCTGGCCGCACCCCGGGACAGGGTCAGGTATTCCAGGCCCACGTTCTGCAGAAAGCCCAGACGCTCCCGGATCTCTTTCAGGATGCCGTCGCCGATACGGTGCTGCATCTCGGTAAGCTGGATGTTGTTCAGGAATTCCAGTTCCTCCCGCACGCTCATGTCGCAGAACTGGCTGATGGCGATGCCGCCCACCGTGACCGCCAGGCTGGTGGGTTTGAGACGGTGGCCGTGACAGTCGGGGCACTCCACCCCGTTCATAACGGTGGCGATCTCCTCTTTCATCCACTCGCTGCCGGTCTCCCGGAAGCGGCGTTCCAGGTTATTGACGATACCTTCAAAATCGTTGAAGTACCGGCCGGAGCCGAACTCGTTCTCCCGGTGCATCTCGATGCGCTCGCCCTTGGTGCCGTACAGGATGGCGTCCACCGCCTCCTTGCTCATCTCGCAGATGGGGGTATCCAGGGTGAAACCGTACCGTTTGCCCAGGCCCTCATAGTACATGGAACTTACCGAGCCGTCGGCATAGTACCAGCCGCTGGCCTTGATGGCCCCCTCCCGGATGGAGAGCTTTTTGTTGGGGATGATGAGTTCCGGATCCACCTTCATAAAGGTGCCCAGGCCGGTACAGGTGGGGCAGGCGCCGAAGGGGTTGTTGAAGCTGAACATACGGGGGGTCAGCTCGTCCACCGAAATGCCGTGTTCCGGGCAGGCGTAGTTCTGGCTGAACTGCATCTCTTCTCCGCCGATCACGTCCACCGTGGCCAGGCCGCCGGTCAGGTTCAGAGCCGTTTCCAGAGAATCTGCCAGACGGCTGCGCACCGAATCGTTCAGGGACAGACGGTCCACTACGATCTCCACCGTGTGCTTTTTGTTCTTTTCCAGGCTGATCTCTTCCTCAAGGTCGTAGAGGTTGCCGTCGATCCGCACCCGGGCAAAGCCGCTGCGGCGGGCTGCCTCCAGCTCTTTCTGCTGGGTGCCCTTGCGGCCCCGCACCACCGGGGCCAGCACCTGAAACTTGGTGCCCTGGGGCAGGGCCAGCACCGTATCCACCATCTGGTCCACCGTCTGCTGGCTGATCTCCCGGCCGCAGACCGGGCAGTGAGGAATGCCGATACGGGCATACAAAAGGCGCAGATAGTCGTAGATCTCGGTCACCGTGCCCACCGTGGAACGGGGGTTGCGGCTGGTGGTTTTCTGGTCGATGGATACCGCCGGGGAAAGGCCCTGGATCTCATCCACATCCGGCTTTTCCATCTGGCCCAGGAACTGCCGGGCATAGCTGGACAGGCTTTCCATATAGCGGCGCTGGCCGTCGGCGTAGATCGTATCGAAGGCCAGGCTGGACTTGCCGCTGCCGGACAGGCCGGTCATTACCACCAGCTTGTCCCGGGGGATGGTCAGGTCGATGTTTTTCAGGTTGTGTTCCCGGGCGCCCCGGATGATGATTTTATCGTTGCTCAAGGTTGTGTTTACCCTCTTTTCTTTCGTTTGGGTGCCGCTGTGTCGTCCTTTGGATTTTCGCCCCGGCGCAGCTTGTCGATGCGGTCACGCAGGAAGGCCGCATGCTCGAATTCCAGCAGGCGGGCCGCCTCCTTCATCTCGCGGGTCAGGCGGGTAATCAGCTGCTCCCGTTCTGCCTTGCTCAGGCGGCGGGTGCCGTTTTTGGCATTCTCCGCCTTGTCGCTGATTTCGATGGTGTCCCGGATGCTCTTGACGATGGTTTTGGGCACGATGCCGTGCTCCTGGTTATAGGCCATCTGGATGGCGCGGCGGCGTTCAGTCTCGGTGATGGCCTGCTCCATGCTGGGGGTGACCTGGTCGGCGTACATAATGACCGTGCCCTCCGCGTTGCGGGCCGCCCGGCCGATGGTCTGGATCAGGCTGGTCTCGCTGCGCAAAAAGCCTTCCTTGTCCGCGTCCAGGATTGCCACCAGGGATACTTCCGGCAGGTCCAGGCCCTCCCGCAGCAGGTTGATGCCCACGATCACGTCGATGGCGCCGCTGCGCAGGTCTTTGATCAGTTCCATACGCTCAAAGGTATCCACCTCGTGGTGCATATACTTGACCTTGACCCCCTGGTCGGTCAGGTAATCGGTCAGGTCCTCGGCCATCTTCTTGGTCAGGGTGGTCACCAGCACCCGCTCGTTTTTGTCGGTGCGCTGGCGGATCTCGCCCAGCAGATCCTCGATCTGGCCCTCCACCGGCTTGACCACGATCACCGGATCCACCAGGCCGGTGGGGCGGATGACCTGCTGGGCCACCCGGGTGCTGTGCTCCTTTTCATAAGGGCCGGGGGTGGCGCTGACAAAGACCATCTGGTTGAGTTTCTGTTCCACCTCCTCAAATTTGAGGGGGCGGTTGTCAAAGGCGGAGGGCAGGCGAAAACCGAAGTCCACCAGCGTCCGCTTGCGGGCGTAGTCGCCGCCGTACATGGCCCGCAGCTGGGGCAGCATCACGTGGCTTTCGTCCACAAACAGGAGGAAATCCTCCGGGAAGTAGTCCAGCAGGGTGGTAGGGGTGGAACCGGGCGCCCGGCCGGACAGCACCGCCGAGTAGTTCTCGATGCCCTTGCAGGTGCCCACCTCCTGCAGCATCTCCATATCGTAGTTGGTGCGCTGGGCGATGCGCTGGGCTTCGATCAGTTTGCCCTGTTCGGTAAAGGCGCGCACCTGGGCGTCCATCTCCTCCCGGATGCGGGCCAGACCTGCCTGCATCTTCTCCTTGGAGACGATGTAATGGCTGGCCGGGAAGATGGCCACGTGCTTGACCACGTTTTTACGCTCACCGGTAAGGGGGTTCATCTCACTGATGCGGTCGATCTCGTCGCCGAAGAACTCCACGCGGATGGCCACGTCGTTCATATAGGCCAGGTTGATCTCCACCACGTCACCCCGGACGCGGAATTTGTTGCGTACGAAGTTGATGTCGTTGCGCTCATACTGCAGGTCCACCAGGCGGCGGCAGAGCTCGTCCCGCTCCATCTGCATGCCGGGGCGCAGGCTGATCACCATGCTGCGGTAGTCAATGGGGTCGCCCAGGCTGTAGATGCAGGAAACGCTGGCCACGATGATCACGTCCCGCCGCTCGGACAGGGCCGCGGTGGCCGAATGGCGCAGCCGGTCGATCTCATCGTTGATGGCGCTGTCCTTTTCGATATAGGTATCGGTGGACGGGATGTAGGCCTCCGGCTGGTAGTAGTCGTAATAGGACACAAAATATTCCACCGCGTTCTCGGGGAAGAACTCCCGGAACTCGGTGCAGAGCTGGGCGGCCAGGGTTTTGTTGTGTGCCAGCACCAGGGTCGGGCGGTTGACCCGCTCGATCACGTTGGCCATGGTAAAGGTCTTGCCGCTGCCGGTCACGCCCAGCAGCGTCTGGGCCTTGTCCCCTTCCAGAATGCCTTTTACCAGCGCGTCGATCGCCTGGGGCTGATCGCCGGTGGGCTGATAGGGCGCATGAAGTTTGAATTGATCCATTGCCAGAATCCTCCGGATTCAGTATGCCCGTGCGGCAGGCAATTTTCTCATCCGCCGCTGCTCACAAGAAATTCCATCTCCACCGAGCCGTTCCGCAGCCGGGGCAGCCGGCCGGTGGCCCGCATGGATAAATACCGGTCCTGCGCCACAATGATATGATCCAGCAGGGCAATGCCCACCACATCCAGCTGCTGCATCAGCTTGCCGGTGATTACCGCGTCATCCGCGGAGGGGACCTCGTACCCGCCGGGATGGTTATGGGCCAGCACCACGGTGGTGGCACCGCTGCGCAGGGCCTCGGCCACCGCTTTCTTGGTGTCCAGCTGGACCGAGTTGCTGACGCCTTCCGCCAGGCGAACCGCCCGCAGCAGGCGGAACCGGTCGTCCAGCAACAACTCGTATACGATCTCCATATTCTGGCCGTGGAACAGCGGCAGCAGATACTCCGCCTGTTTTTCCAGCGTTTCCAGACCGACCCGCTGGGCGCGGCTGCGCAGATAGCAGCGGTTGACCGGCAGATAGGTGGACAGAAGCCGGGCGCTGGCCGGGCCGATGCCCTCCACCTCCAGCAGCTGGTCATAGCTGGCGTCCAGCACCTGATGTAAACCGCCGAAATGGTCGATCAGCCGGTGGGCCAAGGGGTTGGTATCCCGGCGAGGAATCACAAAAAAGAGCAGGTATTCCAGCAGCTCGTGATCAGCCAGGCTTTCCAGCCCATAGGTCTGTACCCGCTGCTGCATCCGGGCCCGATGGTTTTCGTGGATATTGTGCTCTGCACTGGCTTTATCCCGCTGCGTCATCGGCCCATCCCCTCTCCGTGCTTTACATTGGCATCGTATAATTATATACTAAATAAAAACTCTTGAAAAGAGAAAGCGAGCTGCAAAATGAAAAGTTTTACCGCCGGAGCCAACGACGACCAGGTTCGCCTTTCCCGCTTTGTGGAGCGGGTAACGTCCGGGCTTCCCACCGGGCTGCTGTATAAAAGTTTCCGCAACAAACGGATCAAGGTAAACGGCAAAAAAGCCGCCCCGGACTACCGTCTGCAGCAGGGCGACGTGATTGAGCTGTATCTGAATGATGAGTTCTTCCCCGCCGCGCCCGCGCCGCGCCGCACCCCTAAACAGCCGCGGGTGCGCGTTCTGCTGGAAAACGGGGATCTGGCGGTGCTGTACAAGCCTGCCCATCTGCTCTGCCACTCCGACCGGACGGGCGACCCGGATCTGGTGAGCGCCTTTCTTGCTTATCTGGGCGAAAAGGGCGAGTTTGAGCCCGGCAGCGAAAACAGCTTTACCCCCTCCATCTGCAACCGGCTGGACCGGGGAACCGAGGGGCTTGTGATTGCCGCCAAGACCTATCCGGCCCTGCGGGATATGAACGCCATCATCCGGGAGGACCGGGTACGCAAGGAATACCTGACCATCACGGTGGGCGCCCCGCCCAAGGGCCGCCACGAGGCCTGGCTGTACCACAGTGAGAAGAACAACAAGGTCACGGTGCGCCCGCAGCCTGCCGAGGGATACAAAAAGATCATCACCGAGGTGGAGGTGCTGGAGCAGAATGGGCCGTTTGCCCTTTGCCGCATCGGACTTGTGACGGGCCGCACCCACCAGATCCGGGCGCATCTGGCTTTTCTGGGCGCGCCGGTGCTGGGGGACATCAAGTACGGAAACCGGAAGATGAATGAGCGCACCGGCTTCAAGACCCAGGCATTGTGTGCCGTCCGCCTGACCTTTGGCGAGATCCCGCCAGAGAACACCCTGCAGTATCTGACCGGCAAAACCGTGGAACTGCCTGACCCGGAAATCATCCGGCAGTTTCATGCGCTCGCCCGGGCAGACAAGCCCTCGCCCCGTTCATAATTCGCAGCCCCAGAAGCGGGCCGTGAAGGCATCGGCATCGATGGGTTTGCTGTAGTAGTATCCCTGCCCGTAGTCGCAGCCCAGGGTGCGGATCAGTTCCTCGTTTTCCCGGGTTTCGACCCCTTCCACCACCACGGAGATCCCCAGGCGCTTTGCCATCTGGACAATCTGCTCCATAATGATACGGGAACGAGTATTCCCCTGATCGGCTACTTCCATAAGGAAGCCCCGGTCCAGTTTCAGCTCGTCAATATGCAGATGGCTCAACGTATTCAAGGACGAATAACCGCTTCCGAAATCATCCATCGAAATTCGGAATCCGATCTTCTGCAGCTGCTCGATACGCGCATTCAGTTTTTCGGCATTTTCCAGAGCCAGACCCTCCAGAATTTCCAGCGTAATCCACCGGGCGGATACATTGTGCCGGCTGATGATCTGCTGAAGGTTCTGAATATAATCCGCCTCAAAGAAAAGCAGTTTGGACTGGTTTACCGAGAGCGGAACCGGCTTAATACCCTGGTCCATCCAGGTTCGCAGCTGCCGGCAGGCGCACTCCACCATATACAGATCCAGCGATACGCTGAAGCCGTTGGCTTCAAACAGAGGGATAAACTGGTCGGGATACAGCATACGGCCGTTGCCCGGAATCCACCGCACCAGCGCTTCGGCGCCGCCCAAACGGCCGGTCTGCAGATCAATTTTGGGCTGCAGATACATCCGGAATTCCCGGTCGCGGAGAGCCTGGTGCATATGGCTTTCCACGTAGTTGGCCACTTCTTCCTGTTTGTGAAGCTCCGCGTCGTAAATCCAGACGGTGTTCCGGTCATTTCCTTTGGCCCGTTCCAGCGCGAACAGTGCCCGGGTCAGCGCGCCGTTGATATCCTGCGGCGCGGCGGCGCATTCCGCCGCGGAAAGCATCCCGCAGTAGAGCAGCACCCGATAGTCGCTGTTGGTATCCTCCAGTGCCGTGCGGCAGATTTCATCCATAATTCCGTTCAGCCGCGCAGCCACCTGCCCGGCATCCGTTCCCCGCAGCACAGCAAAAAACCGGTCGGCACTGTCACGGCAGCAAAATTCATCCGGCTGCAGGCGCTTGGAAAACTCCTGGTGAATATGGCGCAGAAGCCGGTCTGCCCGTTCCCTGCCGAAGATTTCGTTGATGAATTTGAATTGGTGCACATTCAGCGCTGCTACATTGCAGTCATTCTGCTGCGGCAGAACTTCGGTCAGCCGCAGCATAAAACTGCGCAGATTGTCTCCACCGGTAAGCGGATCATGGAACGCCAAATCATGCAGCTCCCGATTGCTGCGCCGGGTCAGCCGGTAACCATAGGCCAGCAGAAGCACCATCAGCAGCAGCGCACCGGCAAAGGTAATCGCAATCACCATAACGATCCTGTAGATCTCGCTGCTTTCCCGCATGCTGTTCACGCAAAGCATGTACCAGCCGTTGATTTCCACCGGCTGCAAAAGCGCCTGATAACTGCGTCCTTGGTACCGGAAGGATGTATATATGGTTTCCTGACCGGCAAGCGCCGCCTGAATTCGCTCCGTCTCTTTTTCGGAAAAGTACGGGCCATCAAAAATGGTTTCCATATTCTCCTGCACTACGGCGTCCTGCGATCGGATCAGGAATTCCCCCGACGTACTGATCATATGGATATGCCCATTTCCCCCCAGCACCGTATCGCCGCCGAGTATATCGCTGAAAATCTCCAGCTGATCACTGGCAATCAGGGAGCCTACCACCCGGCCGTTCTCCTCCACCGGAATACCATACACAAAAATCTTTTCCCGGGTCAGTTCGCTTTCAAACAGCTTGGACAGAGCCGCCTCGCCGTTCCGGGTCCGGGACACTACATTCTGGACTTCCGGCTGCATGTCCTCAAGCCGAACATCCGTGCGAACCGGCTCATCCGGAATCGCCACTACCCCCGTACCATCCGTCGGAAAGTAGGCCATTGTTACAAAGTCACTGCGCAGGTTGGATTGATCCAGAATCTGTGCAAAATTGTCCGCCTGTTCCACCTCGGTAAACTCCAGAAAACTGGACATAGTGGTAAGAATCTGGAAGTCCGAACTGATCTGCCTGGTCAGGCGGTTCTTATATTCGTCCGTTTCAGCCCGCATCTGGCTGTTGGTAACCTGAATCATGGAATTTACCAGAAAGGCCGCCACCCCTATGCCCACAGCAAGGAGAAGCAGCCCGGCGGTCAGTATGATCCTGGCCGCGCGGCGCAGGCGGGCTTGTATCCGGGTTTCTTCCATCGGTTGATCCCTCCCTGTTCACCGGGCATCAGGTAAAGTATTTTCGCTATAATGATAGCATATTGAGGTCAAATCCGCAAACGTCCTCTTGGTGTATCCCAGGGTTTTGGGATATACTAAATTATATTGTTTCACGCAAGGAGGCAGCATCTATGTGCACAAGTCTGGCAGTCCGCACAGCCGGGCCGTTATTCGGCCGCAATCTGGATCTTGAGTACTCGTTTGGCGAGCAGGTAGTAATTACGCCGCGCAACTATTCCTTTGCCTTCCGGCTTCGGGAACCGCTTCCCCGGCATTACGCCCTGATCGGCATGGCTACGGTAGCCGGCAATTATCCCCTTTATGCCGAAGCAATGAACGAAAAAGGCCTGTACATGGCCGGGCTGAATTTCCCCGGAAACGCGTACTATCCCCCTGCCGAGCACGGGGACACACTAGCTGTAACCCCCTATGAGCTGATTCCGCTGGTGCTGGGCCGCTGCGCCGATCTGGCGCAGGCACGGCAGACGCTGGAACAGCTTCGGCTTGCCGCCCTTCCCTTTGCGCCCAACTACCCTCTGGCACCGTTGCACTGGCATATTGCCGACGGTTCCGGCTGTCTGGTAATGGAGGCCACGCAGGATGGCATTCATCTGTACGACGATCCGGCAGGCGTACTGACCAACAATCCACCGTATCCTCTCCAGCTGGCCAATCTGAACAATTATATGCATCTGTCTGCCCGGCCGCCGGAGAACCGCTTTGCACCCGGCCTGGATCTGCGCACAGTGGGCCAGGGCATGGGTGCCATCGGTCTGCCGGGAGACTGGTCGCCCCAGTCCCGCTTTGTCCGCGCCTGCTTTTTAAAGGAAAACTCTTTGTGGGGCGACACCCGTGAAGACGCAGTGGGCCAGTTCTTCCACATTCTGGATGGTGTATCCATGGTGCGGGGCAGCGTGATTACGCCGGAAGGCAAACCGGATATTACCACCTATTCCTGCTGTATTGACGCTTCCACCGGCATATACTATTACAAGACCTATGGAAACAATCAGATCAGCGCTGTCCATCTGAACGGAGCGGATCTGGAAGGAGAGCAATTGTCCGTGTTTCCGCTGAACGCCGGTCAGCAGATCTGCCACATCAACGCAGACAGCTGACCCACTCCGTATAAAAAAGGAGGTGTGCACCTTGTTCCAGTTTTTCTGGGTTCGGTCCGCATCGGTATGGCTGGCTGCGCTGTATATGGGATTCGGCATCTTGCTGCTGCTCTTTCCCGGCGTCAGCGGCACGGTGTTCGTCTGGCTGCTTGCTGCCGGCTCCGCGCTGTACGGGCTGGGGCATCTGTTCCGGTATATGAAGGCACGCAAGTCCGGCCAGTCACTGCCGGGAGATCTGTTTTTGACGGCTCTTTCTCTGGCGTTCACCCTGTTTGCTCTGTTATGGCCCCATGTGATTTTGTCGGTTCTGCCGCTGGTACTGGGCGCGCTGCTTCTGCTCGACGGGCTTGGCAAACTGCCGCTTGCCATCGACGCGCTGCGGAATCGGCTTGATGCACAGGTTCCTTTAGCCATTTCCAGTTTTCTGCCGCTGGCCCTGGGGCTGATCATTTTGGTGCGGCCTTTCCAGACAGCGCAGCTTGTGATCCGGATCTTCGGCATTGCGCTGCTTCTGGATGGCGCCAGCGACCTGGCCGCCTGCCTGACGGCGCGGCACAGCCGGTAGTGCTGCTGTGGATTTTTCGCAAACGCAAAAGGCGGACAGCCGCGGGTTTGTTTCCCGGCTGTCCGCCTTTTTTGTTTTATCGCGGCCTTCCGATGCGCTGTGCCGCGCTCAGGCCGGCAGCGTAACGGTAAAGCAAATGGTTCCCTGCTCACTCTGCGCCTCAATGGAGCCGCCGTGCGCCTCCACGATCTCCCTGGCAATGGCCAGGCCGAGGCCGGCATTTCCCGCATCGGTGCCCCGGGAGGAATCCAGCCGGAAAAACTGGTCAAACATCCGGTTAAGCTTTTCCGGCGGGATGGTACGGCCGGAATTTTGAAAGGTCAGCACCACCTTTCCGTTTTTCTGCCCACCACGGATATGCACCACCGAGGCCGGATACGCATAATGGGCGGCGTTGTTCAGCAGGTTGTCAAAAACGCGGGCCATCTTGTCCGGATCACAGACAATTGTCAGCGCCTGGGACAAATCCAGCTCACAGCGTATTTCTTTCTGCCGCAGGGTTGGTTCAAATTCGCTGGCGATCTGCTCCAGCATGCGTTTCAGATCCACGCTCTGGAGCTCAAACTCCAGATGGGTCAGGCTGAACCGGGTAATATCAAAGAATTCATTTATCAGATCCTCCAGACGCAGGGCCTTTTCCAGCGCTACGCCGGTATAGCGTGCCCGCATCGCAGGGGAAAGCTGCGGCTCGTCCTGCAGCAAGGTCAGGTATCCAATCACGCTGGTGAGCGGCGTTTTCAAATCATGGGCCAGATAGACAACCAGATCGTTTTTGCGCTGCTCCGCATCCCGGGCTGCCCGGATATTGTGCAGTGCCTGTTCCCGTACCAGATTCAGCCGGTTCTCGGCATTCTGCATAGTTTCGGGCAGGCGTATAGGCGTATCGCCGGGATACGCCAAAGCCTCGGTGCTTTCCATAAGCATCTCCATATCCCGTACCGGCCGGGCGATATAAAAATAGCTGATCACAGCCCAGCCCGCCAGCAGCAGCACGCCGAAAACCACCTCCACATTGCTTCGCATAAAATGGAGAAGTTCAAATAAAACACCCGGCTGCAGAATAAATGCGTTCTCCAGAAGGGTGGCGGCGCTCATAACCAACAGCAGGACAGCCGCCCAGGCGCACAGATATCCCAGGTAATGCAGCCAGGTCTTCAGTGCCCGGCTGCGGCAGCCTTTCAGCCTTTCGGAAAAACTTTGCTCACTCAATGGTATATCCCACTCCCCAGACGGTCTTGATAAATTTGGGTTTTCGGCTTGGCTCGTGCATTTTCTCCCGCAGGCGGGCAATATGGCTCATAACGGTATTGTTGCTGTCCATATACTTTTCGCCCCACACCGCCTCAAACAATTCCTCACTGGAAACCACCTGCCCCTGGCGGCTGCACAGATACCATAATATGGAGAATTCCAGAGGGGTAAGGGCAAGTTCCTCGCCGAACAAGGCGCATTTGTGCGAAGAACGGGAAATCTGCAATCCTCGAATATCGTATTCCTGTGCCGGGCCGCTGGCACCCGGGTTATACCGGGTATACCGCCGCAGCTGGGTTTTCACCCGGGCAACCAGCTCCAGCGGGTTGAAAGGCTTGGTAATATAGTCATCCGCACCCAGGGTAAGGCCGTTGATCTTGTCCATATCCTCCACCCGGGCTGTGAGCATCAGAATCGGGAAAAGGTGTTGTTCCCGGATGCGGCGGCACAATTCAAAACCGTCCATATCCGGCAGCATCACATCCAGGATCGCCAGATCCAACGGATGGCTCTGTATACAGTCCAGTGCCTGTGCGGCATCCGCACATTTATATACCGTGAAGCCTTCGTTTCTCAGGTACAGTTCCACCAGATCCGCAATCGCTTTTTCGTCATCAACAACCAAAATATCCATAGGTTCCTCGATCATTTTCTAACAGGCAGAATAACGGCCAGGTTCACTATACCATACTAAGACCGGAATTTCCACAAAAAGCACGGCGGAAGGATACATCCTCCCGCCGCATTTTTCCTTAGAAAATCCCCAGGTGCTCAACCAGAATACGCAGGCCCATCAGAACCAGCACCGCGCCGCCCAGCAGCTCAGCCCGCTTTTTACCGCGCATTCCCACCACGCCGCCGGCACGCACGCCAATGGCGGACAGGATAAAGGTAGTCACACCGATCAGGCTGACCGCCGGAAGGATGGGTACGCCCAGGAACGCAAAGGTAATCCCCACCGTAAGTGCATCAATACTGGTGGCTACTGCCATCGGCAGCATGGCCCGCCAGCCAAAGGAAGCCTCTACCTTTTCTTCCTCGCCGCTCAGCGCCTCCCGGATCATGTTTGCGCCGATCAGCCCCAGCAGCACAAAGGCGATCCAGTGATCCAGATGCGTGATGAAGCTTTGAAACCTAACCCCCAGCAACCAGCCCAGAAACGGCATCAGCGCCTGAAACCCGCCGAACCAGGCACCGGCGGTCAGCGAATGCCGCAGGGTAACCTGACCGGCAGACAGCCCCTTACATACCGACACAGCAAACGCATCCATGGACAGGCCAACGGCAACAAGAAACAATTCTGCAAAACCCATTTGTGTGCTCCCTTCCATTGGGCGTTTTGGGCAACAAAAAAACGAGACCTATTTGCAGTGTGCAAATAAGTCTCGTCATGAAAAACAAAGCCAGAGGCACAGCCCCAGTATGTTGACCTTGTTACGCCAAAGCGCCGACTACTCCCTTAATACCCGAACATACTATCACAGCATGCCAAGGCTTGTCAAGCGGCAAACAAAAAAGGCGGTCGAATCCCCTGCCGAAGTATTGACAAAGGCTTGTCCGCTTTGCTATTGTAAAGTTAACGAAAGCGTTTGCGTCCGCGCCGATCCGTACGCTGCGGCCGGGGCGGACGGCTCCTGAAAATCCGGAGGAGGTGCCTGCCATGGAAGTGCGTTATTTCAAGGAGCCCAGCCGGTTTCTGAACCGGGATATGGAGTTCAAAGTATATGGACAGGGCGGCCAGCCCTGCATCGCATTCCCCTGCGAATGCGGGCGGTTTTATGATTTTGAGAACAACGGAATGATCCAGGCCGTGGCTCCACTTCTGGAGGAAGGGCGTTTGCTTCTGATCACGGTGGACAGCATCGACCGGGAAAGCTGGAACGGCAATGGCCCCGCCCGCCCCCGCATCGAAATGCAGGAGCGTTGGCACAATTACATCTGCGAAGAAATCATTCCCCGGGCACTGGAACTTTCCGCCTGGAACGGCCGGGTACTGGCTGCGGGCTGCAGCCTGGGCGCACTGCATGCGGTAAATCTTTATCTGCGCCGGCCCGATCTGGTGCGGGGCGCCATCGGCATGTCCGGCATCTACAGTGCCGCATATTTCTTTGACGGCTACATGGATGATCTGGTGTACCGCAACAGCCCCATGGACTATATGGCCAATCTGCCCGCCGATCATCCTTACGTTCCCCTTCTGCGGGATCAGGGCAAGCTGATCCTGTGCGCCGGGCAGGGCGCTTTTGAGGACGACGCGCTGGCCAGTACGCAGGAACTCACCCATATCCTGCGGAATCTGGGCGTGAACGTCTGGAAGGACATCTGGGGTACCGATGTGGTACACGACTGGCCCTGGTGGTGCAAGCAACTGCCCTACTTCCTGCGCAATCTGCTGGATACCGGCAACTGATGGTTCCGCAATTCATCCGCAAAGAAGGCTCGCCTGCGCGTTATGCGTTGGCGGGCCTTTGCTCTTTCCTGCCAGGTATGCTATACTGACATCAACAGCAAAATCCTTCCCGTGCTGCACGGGACAACACAGACAGGTGGAAACAGAATGCGATACGGTTTTATCAAGGCGGCCGCCGTTTCCCCCGCACTGCGGGTGGCGGACTGCGCATTCAACGCACAGGAACTGATCCGGGCTTTGCAGGGCGCGCATGAACAGGGCGTTCAGCTTCTCTGTACCCCGGAACTGGGAATCACCGGCTATACCTGCGGCGATCTGTTTTTGCAGGATCCGCTGCTGCAGGGGGCAAAACAGGCGCTGTGCCGGATCATACAAGCCAGTGCCGGGCTGGATCCGGTGCTGCTGGTAGGTCTGCCTCTGCTGGCGGAGCAGAAATTGTATAACTGCGCGGCGGTGGTACATGACGGCGCGCTGCTGGGTTTTGTGCCTAAAACCCATCTGCCCAATTACGCTGAGTTTTACGAACTGCGGCATTTTACCCCCGCCCCGGTGGAAATCACAACCGTGGAGTTTGACGGCCAGCCGGTACCGTTCGGCACAAGGCTGCTGTTCCGCTGCCGCCAGTTACCCCAGTTCAGCCTGGCGGTGGAACTGTGCGAAGATTTATGGGCACCAATCCCCCCCAGCATCGGCCATGCGCTGGCGGGCGCCACGGTGATCGCCAACCTGTCGGCCAGCAACGAGACCGTGGGCAAAGCCGAATATCGCCGCCAGCTGGTGGCCGGGCAGTCGGCCCGGCTGCTTTGCGGGTATCTGTACGCCGACGCAGGCTACGGTGAGTCCACCACCGATATGGTTTTTGCCGCCCACAACCTGATTGCGGAAAATGGTTCCCTGCTGGCAGAATGCGAGCCTTTCGGCGACGGATATGCCGTTACAGAGCTGGATGTGCAGCGGCTGGCAGCGGAACGGCAGCGGAACACATCCTTTGCCCCTGCGGGACATGATCGGTATCTGGAAATCCCGTTTGATCTGGCGATGCGGGAAGTTCCTCTCACCCGGCCGGTGAACCCGATGCCGTTTGTACCCTCTGATGAGGCGGGCCGTGCCAGGCGGTGCGAGCTGATTCTGAACATTCAGAGCCAGGGGCTGGCAAAACGGCTGGAGCATGCCCATGCGGGCTGTGCCGTGATCGGTATTTCCGGCGGGCTGGACAGCTGCCTGGCCCTGTTGGTTGCCGTGCGGGCATTCCGCCTGCTGGGCCGCGACCTTGCCGGAGTGCAGGCTGTGACTATGCCCTGTTTCGGCACCACCCATCGCACCCGTTCCAACGCCGAGATTCTCTGCCGGGAACTGGGCGTCAGTTTCCGGGAAGTGAACATTGCCGCCACTGTGCAGAGCCACTTTGCCGACATCGGACACGATCCTTCGACGCTGGACGTTACCTTTGAGAATGCGCAGGCCCGGGTACGTACCCTGGAGCTGATGGATCTGGCCAACCAGCAGGGCGGGCTGGTGATCGGCACCGGCGATCTGAGCGAGCTGGCACTTGGCTGGGCCACCTATAACGGCGACCACATGAGCATGTACGGCGTAAATGCCGGGATCCCCAAAACGCTGGTGCGGCATCTGGTGGCCTATGAGGCCACCCGGGCGGAAAGCGAAGAACTCCGTCGCGTACTTCTGGATATTCTGGACACCCCGGTAAGCCCGGAACTTTTGCCTGCTGATGAGAACGGACAGATTGCCCAGCAGACCGAACAGCTGGTAGGTCCGTATGAGCTGCACGATTTTTACCTCTATCACGTACTGCGGTTCGGCTTTGGCCCCGCCAAGATCCTGCATCTGGCCCGGGCTGCTTTTGCCGGACGGTACAGCGATGCAGTGCTTCTGCACTGGCTGGAAAACTTTTATCGCCGCTTCTTTGTGCAGCAGTTCAAGCGCAGCTGCTTGCCGGACGGCCCCAAAGTGGGATCGGCAGCGCTGTCGCCCCGGGGAGACTGGCGCATGCCCAGCGATGCCTGCAGCACCCTTTGGCTGGCGGAACTGGAGCAACTGCGGAGCAGCACCTGAGAAGCCCTCTGTATCCCAGAGCGCCCACCAAATATCTGTACAAACCGGATGCAGCCCGCTGCATCCGGTTTGTGTTTTGCGGGCTATTAAGTGAACGCCCGGGTTCGTGTGCCTTTCGTGCGCCCGCAAGGTTGACGTTTGTTTACCTCAACTGTTACAATGCAACCAAGGTAATCGTTTGTCTACCAAAGGAGGCAGGATATGGACGTAATCCGATTGTCCGACAGCGAATGGCTGTTGATGAACGCGCTTTGGGATCACTCTCCCAGCACCATTACCCAACTGGTGGAACGGCTGCGGGAGGATACCGGCTGGAGCAAACACACGGTAATCACCATGTTGTCCCGGCTGGAGGCCAAGGGGGCCGTCCGGCATGAAGAAGGCGAACGCGCCAAACAGTTCTACCCCATTCTGGACCGGGCCGATACCCAGCGGCAGGAAACCCGCAGTTTTCTTTCCCGCCTGTACGGCGGCAGCCTGAAACTGATGGTAAATACACTGGTGGGCGACACCCGCCTGTCTGATGAGGATCTGGCCGCGCTGGACGCCCTGTTGAAAAAAGCGGAGGAGAAACAGCCATGATTGCTTCGGTTCCGGAACTTCTTGTCACCTCCTCAGTGTTGATTCTGGCTCTGCTGGTGCTTCGGCTGCTGCTGCGCGGCCGGATCAGCCGCCGCCTTCAATACAGCCTGTGGGGATTGGTTGTATTTCGGTTGCTGCTCCCTTTCTCCCTGCCTGCGGGCAGCAGCGTGATGAATCTGCCCGGCACCCGCCGCGTGGAAGCCGTCATCACCGGGCAGACCGTCCGGGTGCAGGCCGGCGGCACAGCAACTCCCGGAGCTGTGACAGCCGGTACCGACACAGCCGCCTCCATGGAGTTTCCCGCTCTGATGGTGTTCTGGCTGATTGGCGTTCTGGCCGCGGCGGCATGGTTTCTTTTTGTGAATCTTCGGTTTGCCCGCCAGCTGCGCGCAATGCGCCGCCCGATGGCTGCCGCTTGTCCATTGCCGGTATACCGCGTCAGCGGGCTCGGCTCCCCCTGTTTGTTCGGGCTGCTGCATCCGGCGGTATATGTCCCGCCAGAGGTTACCGATGATCCCGCCATGCTGCGGCACATTCTGGTACACGAAGAATGCCACTGGAAACAGAAAGACCATATCTGGGCACTGGTGCGGGCGGTATGCCTGTGTTTGTACTGGTTTGACCCGCTGGTGTGGACCGCTGCTGCGGTTTCCCGGGAGGACTGCGAACGCGCCTGTGACGAGCGGGCTGTCCGGGTACTGGGCAAACCGGAACGGATCGCCTACGGGCACACACTGGTATCGGTAGTACGGCGAATGCGCGGGCCGGTCTGCCCGGGCTGTACCGCCACCAGCATGAGCGCCGGCCGGAACAGCCTGCAGCGGCGCATCGCCCTGATTGTTTCCGGCAGCCGCACACGGGTCTGGGCAGCGGCGGCCCTGGCGGTCTGCGCGGTAGTGCTGATCGGATGCACCTTTACCGGCAGAAAAACCGATCCGCAGCAGGCCCTGGATGAGCTGGAAAACAGCATTGCCTTTGACGGAACCGCCATTACCTTTACCCTGCCGGAAAGCTACACGCCCGCCAGCGACTGGAACATTCTGGTATATGGCGAAGCCTCTATGGGCGCAGACAGCATGAGCATACATTTTCTGGAACAGGAAAACGCAGATCGCAGCTGGCAGGCCGGCCAGACCTATATCATTGACCTGGGCGAGGCAACCTATCGCAGCCTGCAGATGGACGCGTATCTGCCCGGTGACGATGATCCAAGCCTGACGGTGGATCTGCTGGCCAAGGCCGGAATTGAACCGGCGGCGGCTTTCGGAACCTACTATGTAACCTTCGGCAGCGAAACGGAGGATTCGGCTTTCGATCTGCGGCTGGTACTGCCCGACGGATGGGAGATCCGCTCCCCACTGGAGGAAGGAATATACAATCTGCCCAATAGGCCCGCCGTTTCCTTCGCCAGCCTGCTCTCCCCCATGGAGATTTATAACGGGGATGTGCTGGCAGGCACCTTAAAATACGGCCGATACACTCCCTATACCGAGGAACCCGTGCCGCCGGAGGATGAGTATAAAACTGTTTACACGGAACTGCGGCTTTCCAGCGTTGATATCTGGAACCCGTACACGGCGGTAAGCCGGTATGACCAGGGCGAAAGCGGCATCGCGGACGTTATTTATAAGGACAGTGCCTATATAGAAGCCCATCCGGAGGAAAACATGGCAGCCGTACCGGAACTCGAAACCAAAGGTCTGCTCTGCTTCAACCGGGAACTGGAGGTCTACATCGCGCTCCGCTTTGAACCGGATCAGGTACCCGACGAGGATATTCTGAATCTGATTGCCGGCAGCCTGCAGATTGGCCCTGTCGGAACACTGTAAACCGGAAGAAGCCCCGCACCGGAACGGCGCGGGGCTTCTTTGTGCCAAGTTTATTTGCTTTCGGCAGCGGCTTTGGCGGCCTTTTTCTCCGCGGCAGCGGCCATGATGTTGGCCACGATGGAGCCGGAGATGTTATGCCATACGCTGAACAGGGCGCCGGGCACAGTGGCCAGAGCCAGGTCCGGGAAGACGGTGCCGGCCAGGCTGGTAGCCAGACCGCTGTTCTGCATGCCCACTTCGATGGATACGGCGTTGCACTTGGGGTCGCTCATCTTCAGCAGCTTGCCCACGCCATAGCCCAGGGCATAGCCCAGCAGGTTGTGCAGGATCACGACGGTCAGGATCAGGATGCCGTTGGCAAACAGCTTTTCGGCATTGGGGGCCACCACAGCGCCCACGATGGTCACGATCGCCACCACCGAGATCAGCGGCAGAATCTCCACGACGGCCTGGGTAAACTTGCCAAACAGTTTGTTGATGACAAAGCCCAGGGCAATGGGGATGATCACAATCTTTACGATGCTCATGAACATATCCATCATGTTGACGGTAACGGTCTCATGGGCATACAGGTAGGTCAGGGCCGGGGTCAGGAACGGAGCCAGAATGGTGGAGCAGGCGGTCATGCCTACGCTCAGGGCCACATCACCTTTAGCCAGGAAGGTCATCACGTTGGAGGAAGTACCGCCCGGGCAGGTACCCACCAGAATGACGCCCACGGCCAGCTCCGGGCTCAGGGCAAAGACCTTGGTCAGCAGGAACGCCAGCAGCGGCATAATGACGAACTGCGCGGCGCAGCCCACCAGCACGTCCTTGGGACGGGAGAACACAACCTTAAAGTCGTCCAGCTTCAGGGTCAGGCCCATGCCGAACATAACCACCATCAGCAGGTTGTTCACCGTAACGATGCGGGTGACCACATTATAATCCTTGCCCACCCACAAAAAACTCTCGGGTACGAAGAAAGCAATAACAGCCACGACCAGAACAATAATGGCCATGTACTTGCCCGCAAATTTGCTTACTTTCCTCAACGCTTCCATGTTCATTTCTCCTCTCAGTTTGCCGCTTGACGGCTATATCCTGAACCGGGTCCGCGGCCCGGTGTCAGCCTGATCCCGCGCAGGCAAACAAAAAGGCCTTTGCCCCCTGCGCATGCAAGAGACAAAGGCTTGTAAAACAAGCTCTCTGCGGTACCACTCTTATTGCCCGGAAAACCGGACCTCTCTGTCCGCATCAGGCTGCAGCCAGGCAGCCGAATGGGCGACAGGATAACGGCTGTCAGCCGGCGTAGCTTACTTGGCCCGGCAAGTGGGGCGGTTCAGCCTGCAGCTCCGAGGGGATGTTTCGGGCAAAGCACGCTGCTGCCTTGCACCACCCGGCAGCTCTCTGAAAGCGGTCATTCGCCTTACTTGGCCTCATCAACGCTTTATCTTGATAAATCGGTAATGAGGCCATTATACCGCGATCGGAGAAAATGTCAACAGGCATCCGCAGGTTTTTCGCTTTTTCACAAAGATCGACACAGGTTTTCGTACACGATTGCCCTTGACAGTTGTGCTGTTACTTCTCGGCGATCGCTTCGATCTCGCACAGAGCGCCCTTGGGCAGATCCTTCACGGCCACGCAGCTGCGGGCGGGCTTGGAGGTAAAGAACTTGGCGTACACTTCGTTGAAGGCGGCAAAATCGCCCATGTCGGCCAGGAAGCAGGTGGTCTTGATAACCTTGTCAAAGCCGGAGCCGGCAGCCTCCAGAATGGCGCCCACGTTCTTGCAGCTCCACTCCGCCTGGGCGGCAATGCCCTCGGGCATATTGCCGGTGGCAGGATCTACCGGCAGCTGGCCGGAAGTGAATACAAAACTGCCGGTCTCATAGCCCTGGGAGTACGGTCCGATCGCGCCGGGCGCATTGTTGGTAGCAATGATTTTCATTTGGATACATCCTCCTGTTGTCTGATTATCTGCGCAGCGTCCCTCCGCCGCAACAGGCGGAGGGACAGCAGCATTTTCTGGTTTGATTATAGCACAAGGGGCTGCAAAATCAAGCTTGCTCCCCCTCAGCCTTGCGGGCAGCGGCGTTCTTCAGCCAGTCTTTGCCTTCCACCAGACGGGCCACCATCATGGAGGCCAGAGTATCGCCGGACGCGTTCAGGCAGGTGGCGGCAGGGTCAAACAGGAAGCCCAGGGTGGCAATCAGCGGGAAAGCCTCCGCCGGGAATCCGAACAGGCTGACGATCAGCATTTCGCCTACCAGGCCGCCGCCGGGCGCGCCGCTGAGCACAAAAGCGGACATTACAGCCACCACAATGGCCATCGCATAGGTGTCCGCGCCGGTAAACGGCATCCCGAACACGCCGAACAGGAACGCAATCTTTACAATGGAGCTCAGCACCGAACCGTCCATGTGCGCCGTGGCGCCCAGCGGCAGAACCAGGTCGCTTACGTCCTTAGGTACGCCGATGTTGTCGCAGGCCTCCTTGTTGATCGGCAGGGTGGCTACCGAACTCTGGGTGGCAAACGCGGTAACGGCCGGGGCAAAGATATTTTTGAGCATCTTCCGCACGCCGGTTTTACCGCCGGCAAACAGGGCGTACAGCGGGAAGAAGATCAGCACATACAGCAGGCACAGCGGATAGTACACCACCATGGAGCGGCCGTAATCGCCCAGCAGTTCGGGGCCAAATTCGCCGATCAGGTTGGCGAAATACGCGCCCAGGCCGATGGGAGCAATCTTCATGATCAGATCCACAAACTTCATGATAACCTGGTTCAGGTTGGCCAGAAGTTTGCCCACCGGGCTCTCGTCACCGCCGCAGGCGGACACGCAGAAACCGAACAGAATGGCAAAGATAATCAACGGCAGCATGTTCTGACGGCTGAGCAGTTCGGGGAAGTCGCTGACGGTCAGGCTGCTGACCAGCATTTCGGATGCGCTCTGCATCTCGCCCATTTCGGCCTGGCCCATCTGGATATTGGTGCCGGCCGAGGGGCTGAACAGGTTGACCCAGCACAGCACACAGACGCCCGCAATGGCACTGGTAACCAGGAACACCAGGATGGTGCTGCCCAGAATTTTGCCCAGGCGCTTCATATTCATCATACTGCCCACCGCCGAGGCAATGGACACAAACACCAGCGGCACCACAATGGTGAACAGCAGGTTCAGGAAAATCTCGCCCAGAGGCTTCAGGGTCTGCCCCAGAGCGGGAGACACTACGCCAATGATGGAACCGACGGCAATGCCGCCCAACAGCAGGATCGGGAGTTTGTACTGCTCCCAGAAAGACTTTTTGCGCACGGTCTGGTTAGCCATTGTATTGCTCCTTTTTTCTTCTCGTTTGGGTTGTCGTTCCGTCTGCATCTGCAGCCTGTACACCAGGCTGCACAAAACCATTTGTCTGAATTACAGCGCTTCCACCGCTGCCTGCAGCTGTTTCATAGCCTGCTCCAGCACACTGCGCGGGCAGGCAGCGTTGAGCCGCATGAATCCGGTCAGGCTGCGTCCAAAACTCCAGCCCTCGTTCAACCCCAGACCGGCTTTTTCGATCATGAACCGGCGCAGTTCCTCGTTGCTCATATGCAGCTCCCGGCAGTCCAGCCACATCAGATAGGTGGCATCCGGCACGGTGGGCTTGATACGCGGGATATACTGCGCGCAGTAATCCGCCACAAAGCGGAAGTTGCCGTCCAGATATTCCAACAGCTGCTCCAGCCACTCTTCGCCCTCATTGAAGGCGGCCTGCATGGCGGTCAGGCTGAACGCATTGTTCCGGTGAATGTCCATCGCACCCCAGAACTTGTCGTACACTTCCTTCATGCGCTTGTTCGGGAACACGGTGGTGGAAGCCTGCAGGCCCGCCAGATTGAAGGTTTTGGTACCGGAAATGCAGGTCACCACCTGGGAAGCCACCTCCGGCGACAGGCTGGCGGTGGGAATGTGCTTCTTACCATGGAAGATCAGATCAGAATGGATCTCGTCGCTTACCAGCAGTACGTTGTACTTGCGGCACAGATCCGTCATGCGGATCAACTCTTCCCGTGTCCAGACAATACCCAGCGGGTTATGAGGGCTGCACAGCAGGAACATGCTTACCTGCGGCAGTTTCGCCTCAAAATCCTCCCAGTCGATAGTCCAGCGGCCGTCCTTTTCCACCAGCTGATTCTCCACGACGGTGCGGTTCCAGGCTTCGGTTACATCATAGAACTCGGAGTAGACCGGGGTCTGGATAAGCACCTTGCCGCCCTCCGGTGTAAAGAGGCGCACCAGCGCGCTCAGCGCCGGAACCACACCAAGGCTCCAGCTGACCAGACTTTTGTCAATGGTCCAGCCGTTGCGCCGCTGCTGCCAGCCACAGATCGCATCAAAGTAGCTGTCGGGGCGGCTGGTATAGCCCCAGATCCCCTCCTGTGCCCGCGCGGTCAGCGCATCGATGATCGGCTGCGCGGTTTTGAAGTCCATATCCGCCACCCACAGAGGAATCACCTGATCGGTTCCGAATTTTTTCACCCGTTCATCGTATTTGGCCGCATTGTTGCGGCTGCGATCCACTACCTGATCAAAATTGTATTGCATAGGTCTGATCCGTCCTTCCCGTATTACTGCGAGTCCTTGTCGGCGCTCACAAGATTTCGCTTATTCCATAGCAACTCCCGTGCCAATCAACGGACACCCCCGGCAATTGCAAGAAAGTTTCAGCGTTTTATCTTACTATTTCTTTTCCCTTTTGTGCAGTTTAGCCTGATACAGACGTTTTGATCCTCCTATTACCAAAAAGTATTCCCTTGCCGGCATTCTCACAAGCACAAATTGGTATTCCAACCAATTAACCAATTTTATTTTTCCGGCAAAAGAGGATCCCCTGCTCGGTAATCCGTGTACCGCCGCGTCCACGGCTGACCTGCACAAGTCCTTCCCGACTTAAAGACGCCAGCGCGTGACGCACCTCCAGTTGAGAAAGAGAGATCCCTTCCTCATGGGCGGCACGCAGCAGACTGTCCCGTCCGGCCCCGCTCTCTGCAGCCAGCAGCAGGCGGTGCAGTACAAATCGCCTGGCCTCTTCCGAACCCGCCTGTACAGCTGCCGGCTCCGGCGCCGATGCCGGACGGACAGGCGCTGGGCGTTCTTCCCGCAAGGGACAATACCGGAAGGTGGGCGGCAGATCCTCCGGGCCTATCACCGCGTTTCCTGTACAACTGAAATATTCCACCACATTGCGCAATTCCCGTATATTTCCCCGCCACTGATGACTGGCCAGCAGGGCCCGCACCTCCTCCGACAGACGGAATCGTGCCCCCAATCTGGTCTGGAAATTTTCGATCAGCAGGAACAGATCCTCGTCCCGTTCCCGCAGCGGCGGAATCAGCACAGGCAGCGTATTCAGCCGGTAATACAGATCCCGGCGGAAGCTGCCCTCCTCTACCCGTTGCTCCAGATCTTCGTTGGTAGCCGCCACAATCCGCACATTTACACTGATAATCTGGTTACCGCCCACCCGCATGATTTCCCGTTCCTGTAATACCCGCAGCAGCTTGATCTGCAGCGCCGGGCTCATACCCTCTACCTCATCGAGAAAGAGGGTTCCGCCGTGGGCAAACTCAAACATACCGGGCTTACCGCCCCGCCGTGCCCCGGTAAACGCCCCATCCTCATAACCGAACAGTTCACTTTCCAACAGGTTTTCCGGCATGGCAGCGCAATTCAGCGCTACAAACGGGCCGTTTGACCGGGGCGACGCATTGTGCACCGCATGGGCAAACAGTTCCTTGCCCGTACCGGTTTCACCGATCAGCAGAACCGGAAGGTCATTGGCCGCCATGCGCCGGGCAATGCTGACGCTGCGGCGAATAGCCGCCGAATTTCCCAGCACATCATCAAAGGTATACTTGGCGTGATGCCCTTTATGCAGCAGCTGGCTGCGCAGTTCGTTCTGACGATTTTCCGCATCGCTGAATCGCTGCAGGCCGGCAAAGGCGCCGATACAGTCGCCGCCACGCAGCACCGGCGCCATGGTCACATTTACATTGGTGCCGTGTATCTTCATGACACGCGGTGGCAATGGCCGGCGGCTTTTCAGGCATTCCCGGAAAGGAAGATAGGGATACACGGCAGCGGCCTCCTGATGGAGCGCAAGTTTACTGTTGATCCCGGTGATTTCCTCCGCTTTGCGATTGCAGGCGAACACCTCACCTTTTTCGTTCACCCCGATCATGCCCTCTTCCAGAATTTCCAGCAGCAGTTCAAACTGGCTTTCCAGACGGCGGCTGCGATTGAACATCTGATCAAAGCTGTATGTATTGGCTGCCACCGCATTCTGGTACGCCTGAAAACGCGGAGTTTCCAGCAACTCATCCAGGCCCAGCCGCAGCGCAGCCTCGGTCATCGTGGAAGCTGTCAGCACCCGCTGACCAATGTCCAGCACCTTTTTGATACAGGGGGGCGCATATCGCTGTTCATGCGGGGTCACAACCAGGTCATAGTCTTCCGGACGAACCTGGAGAGGTGAACCAGGGTAATACATCTCGAATACCAGCTGATTAACCCCCAGCTGGTTCAGACGGCTTACTGCCTCCCGCGCCATCTTGTCGCTTAAATTTACAAACAGCACCCGCGTTCCCGCCGGAAGGCTTTGCAGCTGGCGAACCACTTCCCATAAAAAGGTGACCTGGATCTCTATGACTTCCCCGTCAATGGGGATATACTGGCGCAGATCCCCCACCGACTCAAATGCATCGGTAGAAACCATATACAAATCCGCTCGTTCCAGATTTTCCACCGAACCATCCCGGACACTGTAGGCGGAAATCCGGATCCGTGTACCAAAAATTTCCCGCACCTGCTTGGCGTAAAACTGTCCCGCCTGCGGATCCAGCGCTACAATTGCCACCTTCTTTTTCACCTTATCACCGCCCGACCAATTTATAACCAATTACCATTTATACTTTTATATTGACAGAAAACAATGCATTCTGTCAATATTTTTATTGTTTTTGACCGTATAGCCCACTTAATCGCCCGAATAGTTTCCGCCCCTGTACAGAAAAACCTTGCCTGCAAACTTTGGCACAATTCTTGCTTGTACTACAGTGAACCGTATTGCCGGTACACAGGGAAACCGGCCAAAGATAAAAAGGAGATGGAACCATATGCTGAACAAACAGGAAATGCTGGCCCTGCTGCGGCAAGAGGTCGTTCCCGCATTGGGGTGCACGGAGCCCGTGTGTGTAGCGCTGGCCGCCGCTGATGCCTACCATGCTATCGGCGGGCAGATTGTGTCGGTAAAAGTGCAGGTAAATCCGGGTGTGTACAAAAACGGGATGTCGGTAGGTATCCCCGGATTTGACCGTGTCGGTCTCAAATATGCTGCCGCTTTGGGCGCCTGTTTGGGCAATCCCGAAAAGGGACTGCAGCTTCTGGAAGAAATCAACAGCATTGTAAGCAAGGAAGCAACCCGCCTGGTAGAGGAAAAGCAGGTATCGGTAACCATTGCCGAAGAAGAAACCCAGCTGTATGCCCACGCGGAGATCATCACGACCCGCGGTTTGGGCATCAGCACCATTCGAAACACCCACTCCAATATTGTCTTTACCAGTGCAAACAATCAGGTGCTGGTGCAGAAAGAATATTCACTGGATGGCGAAGATGAACTGCACGAGAAACTACGCACCATGACGGTGGCGGAAATCCGGGAACTGGTAGACAGCGCCACCGCTGAAGAGCTGGACTTCATGATGGACGGCGCCAAGATGAACGGCGATCTGGCCGACTACGGGCTGGAGAATTCCCTGGGCATCGGAATTGCCAGCGCATTGAAGAAACAGCTTGACACGGATGTGCTGGGAGACAACCTGTTCAGCAATACCATGCTGCGGGTCGCCAGCAGCGCCGAAGGACGTATGAGTGGCTGCCCTTACGCGGTTATGAGCAGCGCTGGCAGTGGCAATCACGGTATCACAGCCATTATCCCCGTGATGGAGATGGCCCGACACCAGAATGCCGGCCGGGAAGCCACCGTCAAAGCACTGGCATTCTCCCATATGCTGAATGTGTACATCAAGCTGTTCACCGGCAAGCTGAGCGCCACCTGCGGATGCGGTGTAAGCGCTGCCGCTGCCGCCAGTGCCGCGATGGTCTGGCTGATGGGCGGTACCGATGCGCAAATCGGCGCTGCAATCATCAACATGTCGGCCAACCTGACCGGCATGATCTGTGACGGAGGTAAAATCGGCTGTGCCCTGAAGCTGGCTACCGCATCCAGTGCCGCCCTGATGAGCGCTTATCTGGCCGTAAGCGGCGTTGTGGTAAGCGCGACCGACGGCATCTGCGCCGTGACGCCGGAGCAGGCAATCCGCAACATGGGCCGCATCAGCAACCCGGGCATGGTGGAAACCGACCGCACCATCCTGGATATCATGATCGAAAAGGATCGCAGCGTATAAGGCCGCAAACAAACAAGAGAGCCTTTGGCATTCCGCCAAAGGCTCTCTTGTTTGTTATTTATCGGAAGGCTCCTCATGCTTGCCTTCCACAATTCCTTTATGGGAAACCACATTCAGTGCCGTTCGGAAAATAATACGAATATCCAGCCAGAAGCTTATATGCGCCACATAATAGCCATCCAATTCCGCTTTAACCGGAATCGGCAATTCGTCCCGGCCATTGATCTGCGCCCATCCGGTCAGGCCGGGCACACAGTCGTTGGCACCGTATTTGTCCCGTTCAGCCACCAGATCATCCTGGTTCCAAAGGGCTGGCCGCGGCCCCACGATGCTCATTTCCCCTTTCAGGATGTTGAACAGCTGCGGCAGTTCATCCAGACTGGTTTTACGCAGGAAATGCCCTACCGGCGTAATAAACGCATCCGGATTTTCCAGCAGATGGGTAGGCATATCGTGAGGGGTATCGGTACGCATACTGCGGAATTTGTAGATAGAAAAAAACGTTTTTCCCTTTCCCACCCGTTTCTGCTTGAAAAGAACCGGGCCAGGGCTGGATAACTTTACGCAAAGGGCCAGCACAATCAGCAAAGGAGACAGGACGATCACCGCCAACAGGCTGAGCACAAAGTCCATAAATCGCTTGAAACAGGCTTGGTACACGGGGCTGTCACATCCTCTCTTCTCCGCCGGCATTATGGTGGAAGGTGGGCACCATGTCGATCAGGGCCTGCACCAGATTCTCACTGTTGTTGCTGTAGGCAATCTGTTTGAGCGCTGACAGATGATCAAAGAAGGTATTCTTGTTCATCTTCAGCGGGGCGCCGATGTAGATCTTCTCACTGTCGGTCTTTTGCAGGCCTTCCTCGTCCATGAGAAGTTCCTCGTACAGCTTCTCGCCGGGGCGCAGGCCGGTAAACTTGATCTCGATATCCTTATAGGGAATAAAGCCGGAAAGCTTGATCAGGTTTTCAGCCAATTCCAGAATACGCATGGGCTTGCCCATATCCAGCACAAAGATCTCGCCGCCTTTGGCCATAGCGCCGGCTTCCAGAACCAGACTGACCGCTTCGGAGATGGTCATAAAATACCGCACAATATCCGGATGGGTAACGGTAACCGGGCCACCGCAGGCAATCTGATCCTTGAACAGCGGGATAACCGACCCGTTGGATCCCAGCACGTTGCCGAACCGGACCGCCACAAACCGGGTGGAACCACCCTGCTGGGCCATGGCCTGTACAATCATCTCGCACACACGTTTGGTGGCGCCCATCACATTGGTAGGGTTGACCGCCTTGTCCGTAGAGATCAGAACAAACTGTTCCGCGCCATATTTTTCGGCCGAAATTGCCGTGTTGTAGGTGCCGAAAACATTGTTTTTTACGGCTTCTTCCGGGCTGCCTTCCATCAGCGGTACATGTTTGTGCGCTGCCGCATGGAACACTACCTGCGGCCGGTACCGGGCAAATAGGGCATCCATTTTTTTGGAGTCCCGCACCGATGCGATCTGTACTTCCAGATTCAGGGATGTGCCATACCGGCGCTTGAGCTCCTGCTGAATATCATATGCGCTGTTTTCGTAAATATCCACGATCAGCAGCTGTGCCGGATTATAGGACGCAATCTGGCGGCACAGCTCCGAACCAATAGACCCGCCGCCGCCGGTAACCATAATCCGCTTGCCGCCCACCAGCTGGGCAATAGTGCTGGACAGGTGGATTTCCTCCCGGCCCAGCAGATCTTCCACCCGCACGTCGCGGATACGGGATGCCAGATCTTTGCCGTCGGTAATCATCTTGACGATATCGGGCAGGATCCGCACGTTGCATTTTGTCCGGTTACAGATGGACAGAATCCGTCGCTTGCCTTCTTCATCCAGGGTGGGAATTGCCAGCAGAATAGTTTCGATCTCGCACCGTTCCACAAGTTCCGGAATATCCTCGGTGGTGCCCATGATCTGCACCCCCATGATATACCGCCCCTGTTTTTCCGGCGCGTCATCCACACAGCAGATAATGTTCATATCCGCACTGGGCTTTTTATACTGTTCATGAAGCAGGGTGGAAGCCGCATCACCTGCGCCGATCAAAAGGGTTCGCCGTGCCTTGGTGTGGGACTGGCCCAGCCGTACATTCCGGTACATACGGTAGGTAAGCCGGGAATAAAGGGTCAGTGTGGTTGCAAACAAGGCGCTCAAGCAATAAACCGACACCGGTACCCGCCGCTCACTGAATATGAACAGCGTCCCCACCACAAACAGGGTCATTGCCACTGCCGACGCCACGCACAGCCGGAAAAACTCCACGATTTCCGCATACCGCCACAGGCTGTCGTACATGCCGAACAGGCCATACACGATCTCATAGCAGCAGACAAAGAAAAAGCAGCTGGCCACCAGCAGGCTGGCATAGTCCTGATACTGCACCCGCCCATTGATGAGCACCCAGGGCACCACATAGGCGACCGTAATAATAATCACATCGAACAGGATCAGCACCTGCTTGCGAAAACGCCGTAAAAGGCCAAGTAGCATAGTAATCAAATCGGTTCCTCCATGGGCAGGCCGCATCCCACCGGCCGCCATTTGATCCGCCGCACAAAAAACAAGCCCCGTCGTGCTGCAGACGCAGGGCACAAAGAATCCACCGTTTTTATCCTGTATTATTGTACACTATTTTACGTCAGGAATCAACGGATAACCGCTTTATTGGATAGCCGGCACTATGAAACAGCACAAAAAACGGCTTGCGGCAGCCGCCGAAGCCGTTCAATAAATCGTCAGTGATGTCCGATACGCGGAGTAGCGTTTTTGAAGCCGATCTCCAGCTGATCCACCATATCCAGAGACTTGGCTGTACCCAGAGCCACACAGTTGATCGTATCCGGCGAAAGGTGCACATGCACCTTCAGTTCCTGCGACAGGTATTCCGCCAGCCCGCGCAGCATGGCACCGCCGCCGGTCAGCATAACACCATCCGCAAAAATATCTCCGGACAGTTCCGGCGGCGTGTGTTCCAGAACCTGATGTGCCGCCGTGGCAATCTGCTCCGCCAGCATCATGACCGGCTCGTACAGATCCTCGGTACGGATCGCTACCCTCTGGGGCAGGCCGGTGATCAGACTGCGGCCTTTGACATCCATCGTAGCCGAGAAGTCCAGACAGGGACAGCAGGCCACCTGTTTTTTCAGTTCCTCAGCCATGCGCTGCCCGATGGCGATGCTGTATTTCTGGCGCACAAACTTCAAAATCTCGTCATCAAAGGTATTGCCGGCAATATCCACACCTGCCGACTGAACCTTGCCGCCCAGGCTGATTACCGCAATATCGGTGGTACCGCCGCCGATGTCGATGATCATGCATCCCCGGGGCTGCATGATATCCACACCGCTGCCCAGCGCCGCTGCCAGCGGCTCGTCAATCAGGTATACCTGCCGGGCACCCGCCGACACTACCGCTTCCACCACCGCATCGCTCTCGATGCCGGTAATGGCCGCCGGTACACATACTGCCACGCGGGGTTTGATAAACCGGGAATCATATACCAGATTCACAAACCGGCCGATCATTTCCTGGGTAATCTTATGGTCGGAAATCACACCGTCCTTCAAGGGGCGGATCGCCTCTATATAGCTGGGTGTACGGCCTACCATGGCCAGCGCCTGGTCACCCACCGCCAGTACCTGGTTTTTCCGGCGATCCACCGCCACAATGCTGGGCTGGTTAAGCACCACACCTTTCCCCTCTACCGCCACGATCACAGTAGTGGTGCCAAGATCAATTCCAATATCGTTCTGCGCCATTCTGCACCTCTCCTTTGTTGTATTCTGAAAAACAACCGGGTCGCTGCCCGTTTGTGAAGGTCATTTATTCGGCGTTCCGTCCGGGAAATGCCGCTGCAATGCAGACCAGTTCCACTGACACTGCCCCGGCCCGAAGCAGCACCCGGGCGGATTCATCTGCCGTGCCGCCGGTAGTGATCACATCGTCCACCAGGAGTACACGCCGCCCTGACACCGGCTGCTGCCGGGCTGTTTTGATCGCGCCGCGGGCATTGCGCAGACGATCCTTGCCGCTCAGCCCCTCCTGCGGTTCCCTGCCCGGCACCTTCCGCAAAACGTCTTGCCAGAGAACACCTGTTGCCCGGCTCAGACGGGCTGCCAGCAACCGGGCAGGCTGCCAAGTCCTGCGGTGAGAGGAAGGGGCAGGCACAATCAGATCTGCCGGCATAAGAGGCAGCGTTCCTGCCTGCATTGTACCATAGGCCGAAGCGAAATCGCAACCGAACAAGGTCGCCATCTGTGCGCCAAACCAGCGGGCCGCATCAGGATGACCGCCTTTCTTGAACCGAAGTACACCGCTGCGCGCCAGGCCCTCATATCGGTACAACGCCGCCGCACTGCCCAGATTGTCAATGTGAAATTCCGTTTCCGGCAATCGGGGCGGATGCAGCGTAAGTCTGCGCAGTTCCGCGGTACAGTCCGGACACTCCACCAACGGGCCAAGCACCTGCCCGCAAAACGGGCAGCGCGGCGGATACACCAGATCCAGCGCCCGCTGGAATTCCGGCTTCATGCTGTCGTCTCCTGACTGAGCAGCCATCCTAGCGCGCTGTAGCGCATATTCTGGCGCACATTGGCCACCATGGCCGACACCATGGCACGGCGCCCGGGAATCACGCACAAGCTGCGTGCCCGGGTAACGCCGGTATAGAACAAATTGCGGTAACGCAGCTTTTCCGGCACATCCGCCGTGGGAAGCACCACGGCCGGAAATTCGTTGCCCTGGCTTTTATGCACGGTAACCGCATAGGCAATTTCCAGTTCCGCCAGATTCTCCTGGCCGTAGGTAACACACCGGTCATCCATCTGTACCCGCATCGTACCCTGGGCCGGGTCAATGGCCGTTACGATCCCCACGTCACCGTTATAGGCACCTACACCGGTTTCCCCTCCGTCCCGCTCAAAGGGGATATCGTAGTTGTTGCGCACCTGCATAACCTTGTCCCCTACCCGGAACACACGCCCGGCTGTTTCAATCTGGGCCAGGCCGGGGCGGGGCGGATTGAGACGCTGCTGCAGCTGTTTGTTGAGTTCCACCGTACCCACCGGACCAATTTTGGTTGGACACAGCACCTGGATATCCCGGATCGGGTCAAAGCCGTAGCGGCGGGGCAGCCGGGTGCAGACCAGGTCGCACACCAGCTGCTGACAGGCAGTGCCGTCCGCTTCGATCATGAAGAAATCATCGTCCTTGCCGCCGTTGACCAGCGGTTCGCCCTCCACAATGCGGTGCGCATTGGAGACGATCAGACTTTTGGCAGCCTGGCGGAAAATCTCGTTCAGGCATACAGTGGGCAGGCTGCCCGCCCGGAGCACCTCTCCCAGAATATTGCCCGGACCTACGCTGGGCAGCTGGTTGGCATCCCCCACCATGATGATGCGGCAGCCTACCCGCATCGCCGCCAGCAGACTCTGGAACAGTTTGACGTCCACCATGCTCATCTCGTCCAGAATCACCGCGTCACAGCGAAGCAGATTCTTTTCGTTGTGGATGAACCGCACCACCCCTCCGGTGTAATCCACCTCCAGCAAACGGTGGATGGTAGAGGCCCGATGGCCGGTAAGTTCCTCCAGCCGCTTGGCGGCCCGGCCGGTAGGTGCGCAGAGAGATACCCGTTCCCCCTGGTGCTCCAGCAACGCAATGATGGCATTGACGGTGGTGGTTTTTCCGGTACCCGGCCCGCCGGTAAGCACCATCACCCGGCTGGAAACCGCCATCCGGATGGCTTCCCGCTGGGCAGGCGCATAGGAAAACCCCTGGCCCCGCTCCAGCGCCTGCAGGCTGATTTCCACATCCCGGGGCGGCTGGGCCGGGTGAGCGGCCAGATCCCGCAGCCGGGCAGCAATATCCTGTTCCGCGCAGAGCAGATCCGGCAGGAAAACAAACTCCCGCTCCCCCATGGGCAGACTGCGCACCTCATCCTCTTCCAGCGCGCGGGAAAGCTGACGGTCTACCCGTTCCGGCTCCACCCCCAGGAACCGGGCCACCGAGGTGACCAGCTGGGTACGGGGCAGACAGGTATGGCCGTTGCCTGCATTGAGGCGCAGGGTATACAGCAGCGCCGCGCTGACCCGCAGCTCACTGTCCTGCTCCAGCTGCAGTTCGGCGGCGATCTTGTCCACCTGGGTAAAGCGCATCTGCAGCGGTTCGCCGCAGAGCAGATACGGATTCTGTGTAAGGGCATCCACTGTGGCAGGCCCCAGATGCCGGAACACCTCTACCGCCCGGGAAGGTGAAATGCCAAAGCGCCCCAGCCAGGTGATAGCTTCCCGCACCCCGAACATACGCTGAAACTCATGCTGGATAGCCCGGGCCTTGTCGGAGGTGATGCCCCGGATGAAGGTCAGCTGTTCCGGATCGGAAGCGATCACATCCAGCGCCTGCATACCGAAACGGTCGATGATCTTGCGGGCAGTGGCCGCGCCGATATAGGGCAGCGCCCCGCTGGACAGATACACCTGCAGAGCGGCCAGATCCTGCGGCACGGCGGTTTCACAGCTTTGTGCCTGGAACTGGAAGCCATAGGTCTTATGCTCGCCGAACGTGCCGTACACGGTGACGGATTCGCCCTCGTGCACCTCACCGATGGTGCCCGCTACTGCATGCAGCTCCCCATCCGCAGCCAGTTCAAAGACGGTGTAGCCGGTTTCGCTGTTTTCATATATAACCCGCGCCACCGTTCCCTGCAGCGCCTGCAGCGTTTCTTCCATCTCCGGCCACCCCCTCGCTTCACGGTTTGTGCGGCGGATGTCTGCCGCACGGTATCGTTTTTATTATATCGCTCCCAACACCGTTTGTAAACAAAAGCCGGGCCCCGCAAAGGGCCCGGCAACAATTCATTTTTCAGCGTCCTGGGCAGCTTTTTTGTCCTCCGCCTGGGCGACCTGCAGCATGATGGCACACTCCATCCGCTTGCGGAACAGCTCGCAGCCGTACTCGTACACACCGCGGATGCTGCCGGTGGCATGGTAGGCGTTGGCCGCGCAGCCGCCGGAGCAGTACAGGCGTGCCCAGCAATCTTTACAGCCGGGGCGGGCATACACGTTGCAGAGTTTGAACTCATCCCGCAGCTCGGTGTTGGTCACACCCCGCCACACATCGCCCATACGGTACTTCTCATCCCCCACAAACTGATGGCAGGGGTACAGGTCGCCCCAGGGGGTGACAGCCAGATACTCGGTACCGCTGCCGCAGCCCGCGATCCGCTTGTAGATGCAGGGGCCGTGGGTCAGATCGATCATATAGTGGTAGAAGGTGAACGGACGGCCTTCCCGGCGGCGGCGCAGCATCTCATTGGCCAGGATCTCATACTGTTCTTTCAGTACAGGCAGATCCTCCTCGGTCAGGGCGTAGGGTTCACCAGGGGCGCAGACCACCGGCTCCATGCTCAGTTCGGTAAAGCCCAGGTCAGCCATATGGAAGATGTCGTTGGTGAAATCCAGGTTATTGTGGGTGAAGGTACCCCGCACATAATAGTCCTTGTTGCCGCGGCGGCGGGCAAACTCCTGGAATTTGGGCACAATCTTGTCGTAGCTGCCCTCCCCCGCATAGTTGCGGCGCAGCCGGTCATGGACTTCCTTGCGGCCGTCCAGGCTCATGACCACGTTGTGCATCTCCTTATTGGCGAACTCGATCACCTCATCGTCCACCAGCACACCGTTGGTGGTCAGGGTGAAGCGGAAGTTCTTGTTCTTTTCCTTTTCGATGCTGCGGGCGTAGGCCACCAGATCCTTGACAACCTGCCAGTTCATCAGCGGCTCACCGCCGAAAAAGTCCACTTCCAGGTTGCGGCGGGTACCGGAGTGCTCAACCAGGAAATCCAGCGCCTGCTTGCCCACCTCAAAGCTCATAAGAGCCCGGTCGCCATGATACTTGCCCTGGCTGGCAAAGCAGTATTCGCAGTTCAGGTTGCAGGTATGCGCCACGTGCAGGCACAGCGCCTTGATATCGTTGCTGCGCTTTTTGAAGTCGAACGCCATATCGGCGTACACGTCTTCACTGTAGAGTTTGCCGGCTTTCTGCAAAGCGCGCACGTCCTCGATACAGTCCCGCAGGTCCTGCTCGGTAACATCCGGACGGTCGCCGTACTTTTCCATCATCCGGCGCACGATCTCGTCCTCCGGGGTCTGGGGATAGAGGGCAATAATGTCATAAGCTACCTCGTCCACAACATGCACAGAGCCGCTGTATACGTCCAGCACGATGTTGTAGCCGTTCAATTTATACTGATGGATCATGAACCCACATTTCCTTTCTCTGACGGGCAGGGTAAAGTGATGACTATAAGAAGCCGCCAAAAACGCGGCGGCGAAAAACGCAAAAAATACCGCCTGCGCACGCACAATGCGGCAGGCGGTACGCTGCAGGACGAAACTTACTTTTCGTTCTTATGCTCGCACATCTGGTTGGCAACACCGCAGGAGGTCTTGCAGGCAGACTGGCAGGAAGTCTGGCATTCGCCACAGCCGCCGTTCTGCACGCTCTGGGCCAGGTCACGGGTCTCGAGAGTCTGAATACGGTTCATTGATGCGTACCCCTTTCCAAAACCATACGTCTGTATCCGGGCAAACACCCGGCACAGCGCATTGGGAATTTTTGATTATTATACACTGGATACGGCAGCTTCGTCAATACCCTCTTTCCGCTCCCCTGCCAGCGCCATGAACACTGCCGCCGGCAAAAGGAAGGCAAAAACCAGTACATATCGCAGCTGGATATAACTGGGCGCCCCCAGCAGCAGGCCCACCCATACCAGATACATGGGCAGATAGGCCAACAGCAGCCGTGTCTGGCGGCGCAAAGCCAGAATGATCCCGCACAGGATCACACCAAAAATCACAAGGGCCGGCGGTGGGAAGGTCGCCCGCACCTCCAGCTCGTCCCGCAGGCCGTTCCAGCCGGTAAGCCAGAGCACCAAGTCCTTGCTGGTAATACCATAGGCGCCGTTGCTGTCCTCATAGGGGAAGGAATAGCTTCCCCCGTCAAACCGCGGGTTGATATACCCCATTACCTCGGCCGCCCAGGCCCGCAGATAGATGCGCCACTGGCTGGGCAGCAACCGCAGCCAGCTTTGCAGCAGATCCAGCTTTGCCTGCCAGCTGCCGAAATACCCGATATTGAAATCCGGGCTTGCTTTAATCGGGTCTACCGTGACCGGCGAATAGGCCTGCCCCAAGGAAGACACAGGGATGATATTCTCAATGCTTAGTGCATTATGCTCTGCAAAGGCTTCCGGTTCCGATGCGGCCACCGCCCCCAGCTGCTGCAGGGGGATGGCCCAGGCTTCGGCGGTAAGGCGGCTCTGCAGCCCCAATGCCGTATACACCGGGCCGGTAATCAGTTTGACGGCAATCAGAATTGGCAGCAATACTGTCAGGATACGGCGGCGGGCGGCTTTGAACGCAGCGAACAGCACTATCGTAACCACCGCCGCGATAGGCCAGCCATTTCCCCGCAAAAAGCAAAGCAGCAAAGTCAGCACTGCCAGATGTACCGCCGGCCCCCGGCGGCGCAGATTTTCGCCCCGGCAGCGGGCAGTGTCGTACAAAAACAAGCAATAGAGTGCCAGCGCCGCATTAAAAAACGGATCTTTCCACATCACCAGGCTCTGGAACGCATACATGGTGGTACCGCAAAACAACGCCAGCCCCATGATCACCCAGAGCAGACCGCCGCCGCGGCGGCGGATCCACACCAATGTGTAGGCAAGCACGCCCGCAATCACGGTCATCTGCATAAACCCAAACAGGTAAGCGCCCACCTCAATCAGGCCAACCCTGTAGAACGGGCCCAAAATAAACCGCAGCAGCAAAGTATACGAGATGGGATGTGCGTCATTCAAGCCGCCCTCAAAGGCCTGTTTCAGCAGCTGAACCGAGTCCACATCCAGGCGCACCGGCCCCCAGCACAGGAATACCGGCATCCAGAGCGCCAGGATCACGCCGGTATATACAAGCCAGGTACGCCAGACCGGGCCTGCCGGTGCAGACACCAAAGGCAGCGAGCGTTTCACGGCAAAACGGCACAAGCCCAGCACCGCCGGAAACATCAGCGCGGCCAGCAGCAGCCAGAAAAAGAGGAACGCCAGCCCCAAAGAAGCCACCAGGACCCCCTGGATCTGCAGGCAGAAGCAGAAAACCAGGCAGAATCCGCCACAGAGCACACCTTCCCGCCGGCTTGGGCGGCCGTTCAGTCCCTGCAAAGTACACAGAAGGAACAGGACAAAAAATATCCCCAGCTTCACCGGGCCCCACACCTGGCAGGCAAAGTAGAGCATCAACGCGCAGAACAATACGCTGATCAGTGCCGCAGCCGGGAAACGGCGGCGGTTTTGTACCGCAAAGTTTTCAAATGCTCTTGTCAAGCAATCCAATCATGATCCCTCTCTTTCGATTTCCATTCTCCAAACGGGACAGCTTTTCTCGATCCGTTTTATTCCGGCAAGACCCGCAATGTGCCGTCCCTCTCGCCGCTGTGCAGCACCACGCCGCAGGCTGTCAGCGCCCGGCAGCCCTGCAGGAACGCTTCATCCACCCGCTCGCCGGGCAAAATCAACGGAATGCCGGGCGGATAGGCCCACAGATATCCGGCGCTGATCCGGCCGGCAGCCTGTTCCAGCGGCAGATGTATGGCAGGGCGCTCCATAGCTTCCCAGGGTGCCAGCGGCGCTTCGGGCAGCGGCAGCACCGGCAGCGGTTCGGGCGGCGGCACGGCGGGCAATCCCGAATCCAGGCACCGCAGCGCCTTGGCCAGCGCCCCCAGCGTTTCCCCGGTATCGCCCGGGCCGGTCATGGCCAGGGCCCAGTCCGCCCCGGCCATCTCCAGTTCAAGGGCGTATTCTTCCCGAAGGCGGTCTTTCAGCTCCCGGCCGGTAAGAGGCCCGGACCCGATCACGATTTTACTTGGATCCCGGACAAACGGAAAGCCTGGCTCATCGCCCAACAACCGCAGGCTATGCAGCGGCCCGGTTTCCCGGCGAAAGCGTTCCAGCCTCTCCCGCCAGGCAGGAAGGGATTGCCGCCCCTGTTCGGCCAGCCATTCCACGCAGCCATCCAGCGAGGCCATAAGCAGATAGGACGGGCTGCTGGTTTCAAAGACCGCCAGCTGCCTGTCCACCGCCGCCGGATCGGCCAGCGGACCTGCGCAATGAAGTATTGCCGTCTGGGTCAGGCTGGGCAGGGTTTTGTGCAGGCTCTGGATCACCAGATCCGCCCCTGCTGCCACCGCACCTGCCGGAAATGCTCCAAACAATCCCAGATGGGCGCCATGGGCCTCATCCACCAGTACCGGTATCCCGGCATCGTGAGCCAGCTTTACCAAGGCCGGCAGGTCGCTCAGCACCCCTTCATAGGTAGGGCTTGTCAGAATGACCAGCCTGGTATCCGGGTAACGTTGCAGGCCTTCCGCCAGGGTTTCCGGACGGACAGGTCCGGCAAAACTCCAGCCCGGAACAGGCTCAGGCTGCAAAAACGCCGGACGCAGGCGGCAGAGTTCCAGCGCATTGAACACCGATTTGTGGCAGGCACGGGCCACCAGCACCCGACTGCCTGCCGGGACCAGGGCCCGGATCCCAGCCAGAATCCCGCCGGTGGAACCATTGATCAGGAACCAGCTTTTCCGCACACCCCACAGCGCCGCCGCGCGATCCTGTGCTTCCCGCAGGATCCCCTGCGCGTCATGCAGGTCGTCGAAACCGGTAATCTCGGTAATATCCAGTCTGGCCCCCAGTGTACGCAGGTATCCTGCCAGTGAATCGTTGCGTTTATGTCCCGGCATGTGCAGGGGAATCCGGTCGGAATCCGACAGGTTTTCCAGCCGGGCAAGCAGTGTCTTGTATTTCATGAAGCTCTCTCGTCAATTACAGGAAATCGGCGGGTGGAACAGGATTCTCTTTCCCGCCCCGCCCGCCGGTAGGATTGCTCTGTTTTTGTATAACCAGAAGCCTTACAGTCCCAGTTCTTTACGCAGCTCTTCGGTTTTGCCGGTCTTTTCCCAGGAAACGCCCAGATCTTCCCGGCCCATATGGCCATAGGCCGCCAGCTGCCGATAGATGGGGCGGCGCAGCCCCAGATCCCGGATAATGGCCGCAGGCCGAAGGTCAAACACCTTGCACACCGCCTGCTGCAGCGCGTCATCGCCGACCACACCGGTGCCAAACGTGTCCACCATTACGCTGACCGGTTCGGCCACACCGATGGCATAGGCCAGCTGCACCTCACAGCGATGGGCCAGGCCCGCCGCCACAATATTCTTGGCCACCCACCGGGCCGCATAGGCGGCGCTGCGGTCCACCTTGCTGGGATCTTTGCCGCTGAAGGCACCGCCGCCGTGACGGGCATAGCCGCCGTAGGTGTCCACGATGATCTTACGGCCGGTCAGGCCGGAGTCACCCTGCGGCCCGCCTACCACAAAACGGCCGGTGGGGTTGATGTAATACTTGGTGTTTTCGTCCAGCAATTCCGCGGGAATGACCGGCAGGATCACCTGTTCCATCACATCCCGGCGCAGCTGTTCCATGGTTACATCCGGGCTGTGCTGGCTGGAAATGACCACCGCATCCACACGGGTGGGACGACCGTCGTCATACTCCACGGTCACCTGGCTTTTCCCATCCGGACGCAGATAGGCCAGCGTACCGTTTTTGCGCACCGCGGTCAGCCGCAGCGCCAGCTTATGGGCCAGGCTGATCGGCAGCGGCATCAGTTCCGGGGTCTCGTCGCAGGCGTAGCCGAACATCATACCCTGGTCGCCGGCGCCGCCCACGTCGTCGTTGGTGCCCAGCGCGATGTCGGGACTCTGTTCGTCGATATTGGTGATGACGGCGCAGGTATCCGCATCAAACCCAAACTTGGCGCGGGTGTAGCCAATGTCCCGGATGACCTGACGTGCCACCGACTGGATATCCACATAGCAGCTGGTGGTGATCTCGCCCATTACATGGACGAGGCCGGTGGAACAGGTGGTTTCACAGGCCACACGGGCATCCGGATCCGCCGCCAGGATGGCGTCCAGCACCGCGTCGCTGATCTGATCGCAGATTTTGTCGGGATGCCCTTCGGTGACCGACTCGGATGTGAAAAGATGTTTTGCCATGACAAATTGCCCTCCATACAATAGATTTTTTGAAAAGCAACTTGCCGAAAAGCGCCACCGTGCGCAAAAAAGCGCCCGGGGCCGAAAGCTCCGGGCGCATACACGCTTATCTTTCGGTTTCCCGCAGGATTTGGCACCTTACATACAATGCAGGTTGCCGGGCTTCACAGGGCCTGTCCCTCCGCCGCTCTTGATAAGTTGCTATTCAATTTTCGACAACTATCATAGCACGCGGAAAAGCGCTTGTCAATCCGTTTTTCAGCCCATGCTGATCCCCATGCGGCGGGCAACCTCCAGCATACCATGACCTTCCGGTACAAGGCGGCTCTTGCCGGCAATGTCCTTGAGCTTGTTTTCGCCCACATGGTTGTTCTTCATGGCCACGGTGATGCCGTAGTTTTCGTCCTCCACCATCTTGGCTGCGTAGGAGCCGAACTGGGTGGCCAGCACACGGTCGTAGGCAGAGGGGCTGCCGCCGCGCTGCATATGGCCCGGCACACAGACACGGGTCTCGAAGCCGGTCATCTTCTCGATCTGCTTGGCGATCCGGTTGGTGGCGGTGGTGTAGCCCTGCTCGGCCCGCTTGGCAGCCCGCTCTTTCTTCTTCATGCGGGCTTCCTCCGCGTCGAACACGCCCTCGGCTACTGCCACGATGGAGAAGTTTTTGCCCTGGGCGGCACGGCTTTCAATGGCAGCGCAGACGTTATCGATGGTATAGGGCAGTTCGGGAATCAGGATGATGTCCGCGCCGCCGGCGATGCCGGAGTACAGGGTAAGCCAGCCGGCCTTGTTGCCCATGATCTCCACCACCATGCAGCGGCTGTGGCTGCCGGCGGTGGTGTGGATGCGGTCGATCACTTCGGTGGCGATGTCCACCGCGGTATGGAAACCAAAGGTCACATCGGTACCGTAAATATCGTTGTCGATGGTCTTGGGCAGGCCGATCACGTTCAGGCCCTCTTCCGCCAGCAGATTGGCGGTCTTATGAGTGCCATTGCCCCCCAGGCAGAGCAGGCAGTCCAGCTTCATGTCCTTGTAGTTTTTCTTCATGGCGTCGACCTTGTCCACGTTGTCGTCGCCCACTACCCGCATCAGCTTGAAGGGGGTGCGTTTGGTGCCCAGGATCGTACCGCCCACCGTCAGAATGCCGGAAAACTCATAGGGCTGCATCACCCGCCAGTCGCCGTTGATCAGGCCGGAATAACCGTTGACAATGCCGATGATCTCCACATCCTCGCCAAAGCGCTGATACAGCGCCTTGGCCACACCCCGGATGGTTGCGTTCAGGCCCGGGCAGTCTCCCCCGGATGTCAGGATACCTACACGTTTTTTCATTCTCGATTCCTCCTTGTCAAATTTTCAGGAGATTGTATTTACAGAGTACCCCTTTGACCGGGCACTTGTCAATGCAATTCTGCATCCGATTTCTTCAGTTTATTCCGCACAGGCCGCGCAGACAGTCGGCCGTAACGCCGGAACCGCTTGCCAGCAGTTCCGCCGGCGTACCCGCAAACACCAGCGCGCCGCCGTCCTCACCGCCGCCCGGCCCCAGATCCACCACCCAGTCGCTGTGCAGGATCACCTGGGGATCGTGTTCCACCAATATCACGGTGCCGCCCGCCCGGGCCAGTTCATCCAGAAGATCCAGAAAATGCCGCACGTCCTGCGGGTGCAGCCCGCGGGTGGGTTCGTCCATCAGATACAGCGTATCCGCCCCGGCGCCGCCCAGCAGTTCCCTGGCAAGCAGCAGCCTCTGGGCCTCCCCACCGGACAGGGTTGGCAGCGTCTGCCCCAGCGTCAGATATCCCAGCCCGACGCGCTGCAGCAGCTGCAGCACCCGGTCCAGTTTTTTGCTGCCTGCAAACAGCCGGGCAGCTTCGTCCACCGTAAGATCCAGCGCTTCGCTTACATTCACGCCCCGGTATTGCACCGCCAGCACCTCCGGGCGGAACCGCTTTCCGCCGCAGGCGGGGCAGACCTGTTCCGCGTCGGCAAAGAACAGCAGATTGCTGGGCACGGCCCCCAGCCCCTGGCAGGTTTCACACCGGCCGCCCGGTGTGTTGAAGGAAAACTCCCGCCCGGTCAGTCCCTTTGCCCTGGCTTCGGGGCAGGCGGCAAACAGCGCCCGCAGCGGGGTCCAGGCGTCGGTGCAGGTGGCTACGTTGGAGCGTTTTCCCCGGGCGGGCGGGGTCTGGGTCAGGCAGACCCGGCGGGCAAAGCGGGCACAGCCCTCCACGCCGTTTACCGAACCGGGACAGTCGCCCCCGGCGATCAGGTCAAACACAAGGGTAGATTTGCCTGCGCCGGAGGGGCCGGTGACGGTGGTGATGCATCCGCCCGGCACTGCCAGGGACAGCCCCCGCAGGTTGTTCCGGCATGCGCCCTGCACCCGGATCGGCGCACCTGCAGGCTTGCGCAGCCGGGAGGTCACTTTGCCGGAGACACTCAGCCACCGGCCGGTGACCGAGGCAGGATCAGCAGCCACCTGGGCCGGTGTTCCCGCCGCCACCACGCAGCCGCCCTCCCGCCCGGCACCAGGGCCCATATCCACGATCCAGTCCGCCGCCCGCATCACCTCCGGGTCATGTTCGATGACCAGTACGGTGTTTCCTTCGTCCCGCAGGTGCCGCAGCATCCCGATCAGGCCGCGGGTGTCCCGGGGATGCAGCCCGGCGGTGGGCTCGTCCAGAATATAGATCAGGCCGGTAAGATCCGCGTCCAGCGCCGCTGCCAGGCGCAGCCGCTGGCTTTCTCCGCCGGACAGGGTCACGGTACGCCGGGCCGCGCTCAGGTATCCCAGCCCTACCCGCTGCAGCCGCGCCAGCTTGGTATGCAGATCAGTCAGGTAATCCTTGACCAGCGGACGGTGCTGCGGTGCAAGTGTGGATTCCAAGTGATCCACCCATGCCAGCAGCCGATCCAGTGAGAGTGCCGCCAGTTCCGGTAAACGGACACCCTCCACTGTAACCTGGCAGGATTCTTCTTTCAGCCGCTCTCCCCGGCAGACCGGGCAGGCGGCCATCTCAAAGTAGGATTCCAGCCCGTGGAGGTCGCCCTCGTGGGCGGCCAGCCGCCGTTGCAGCATTGGCTCAATGCCCTCAAACCGGCCTTGAGAGGACGAAGCTGGCAGCGCCATGCCCTCAGCCTGCGCCAGTACAGCGGCACCCTCATACAGCAGGATTTTATGCCGGGGAGAAAACTGCGCTACCGGTACATCCGACACCTCGGACAGACCGAACCAGCGGCAGGCCGCCGCGTACAGGCCGATCTGGTATTCCCGGTATTTGGCCGGCCAGAAGTTCACCGCGCCCGCCTCCAGGCTGCGACTTTCGTCCACAGCGGCAGCACGGCAAACCGCCAGCGTCTGCCCCAGGCCCTGGCAGGCAGGGCAGGCCCCCTCTTTGGTGTTGAAGGAAAAATCTGTGCGGGTCAATTTGCGCAAACGCCCACCACAGGCCGGGCAATCCATCCAGACCAAAAAGTCATCTCCCTGCCGCTCGGTGATTTCCGGGCTGTCGGCTGCACAGATCTCCGCCCCGCAGAGCGGGCAGCGCCGGCGGCCCAGCTTTTCAAACAGCATCCGCAGCCCGGTATAGATATCGGTCAGGGTGCCCACAGTGGAACGCGGGCTGCGGTTGACTGCGGTCTGCGGGATCAGGACTGCCGGGGACGCGCCCTGGATGCGCTCCACGCCCGGTTTGGCAATGCCCTGCATGGACAGGGCCTCCAGATATTTTCGCTGACACTCCTGAAACAGCACATCCACCAGCAGGGTGGATTTTCCCGACCCGGACACGCCGGTAACCACGGTCAGGCTGTTTTTGGGCAGATCCACGGAGATGTGATTCAGTGTTCCCTGCCAGGCATTGCGGATATGGATATGCGGCATGCGGCCTCCTCTCTCCGCCGAAAGCGGGTACAAGACAACGAAAGGCCAACGTTTTCACGTCGGCCTTTCCGCAAACGCACAGCTCACGTCTGCTTTGCTCTCTTCTTTTCATAAAACGCCCGGCGCACCGAAAAATAGCACTGCGGGCAGAGGCTCTGGTATTCCACACTGTTTTCCTGGTCAATTGCCACCTGCGCGCCCTCGAACACAAATTCGCCGTTCACTTTACGAGCGTTGCAGATCGCCTTACGACCGCAGGTGCAGATAGTTTTCATTTCCTCGATAGCGTGGGCCAGTTCCAGCAGGCGGGTAGAACCCGGAAATCCCTGCAGGGAGAAATCGGTGCGCAGGCCATAGCATATTACCGGAATGTTCAGTTCCACGGTGACCATAAACAGCTGTTCGGCCTGTTCCGGCGTAAAGAACTGGCTTTCATCCGCCAGCACACAGGCCAGAGGGGCCCGGGCCGACTCGGCACGAACGGCTTCCAGTACGTCCATCTCCCGGGGAACCGACAGATCCACCTTGCGGGTAACCCCCAGGCGGCTTACCAGTTTATCGCCGCCCTTGGTATCCACGCTGGGCTTGAGCACCAGAACGCGCATCCCCCGTTCTTCATAGTTGTGCGCCACCTGCATGAGAGCCGTGCTCTTGCCGCTGTTCATCGCGCCATATCGAAAGTACAGTTTTGCCATGAAGGGAAGGATCCTTTCTCATGTATCGTTGCGCAGCCGGTAGCCCAGGCTCATCAGACTGTCACCCAGATGAACGTTTTCCACCGTCACATCCGGATACGGCACCGACAGATCGTAATGGCTGAAGTTCCAGAAGCCGCGGATCCCCAGTTCCACCAGTGTGGAGGAAAGCTCCTTAGCACCTTCACGGGGTACACAGAGAACAGCCACCGCCGGATGCTCGGCGCGGCAGAACTCCTCCAGTTCCCGCACATGGCGAACCGGAATCTCCCCAAGCAGCAGGCGGCCTACCGTATCCTCACTGACATCAAATGCGCCGATCAGCTTATACCCGTTGGTGTCGCGGGTGAGGAAGCTGGACACAGCAGTACCCAGACGGCCTGTACCGATCAGGATGGTGGGCAACAGCGTACCGTCGCCAAACAGCAGTTTGCTGAGTTCCGCCAGCAGAACCTCCACATTATATCCGATTCCCTGCTGGCCAAAGCCGCCGAAACAGTTGAAATCCTGACGCACCTGCGACGCCGTGGTGCCCATTACGCGAGCCAGCTCGCTGGAGGAAACCTTGGTTACGCCGCTGCGCTGCATATTGGTCAGGTACCGGTAATACTTGGGCAACCGCTTGATCACCGGAAGTGAGACCTTGCCCTGAGCAGACATCAATTGACCATCCCTTCCCGGATAAATTTTGTACAAATATAATACGCCAATATCTTTATTATACGTCTGAAATGCGGCTTGTCAAATGTTCTTTCCCCGGCATCGGCATAAATGGGCAAGAAGCACGGCAAACTATATTCTGCGGCCCGCTGCGGGACGCAAAAATGCATATTCAGGAGGCGCTGTATGGGGCAGGAACATTTTGAAAACGCTGAGGAAAATCTGGATCAGCTGGAGCAGCAGGTTATCCGGGATATGGGGTCGGTGCTGCGCACGCGCGGCCCGCATGCCATCCACTGTCTGACCGTTGTGGGCACCATTGAAGGGCATGTAGCCGCCGGGCAGGGGCAGAAAACCACCCGCTACGAACATGTAATCCCCCAACTGGTGGCCATTCAGGAGGACCCGGAGGTGGAAGGGCTGCTGGTTATTTTGAATACCGTCGGCGGCGACGTGGAGGCCGGGCTGGCGCTGGCCGAACTGATCAGCGGCATTACAAAGCCCAGTGCCACCCTTGTGCTGGGCGGCGGGCACTCGATCGGTATCCCGCTGGCGGTAAGCGCGCGGCGCAGTTTCATTGTGCCCACCGCCACCATGACCCTGCACCCGGTACGGCACTCCGGTCTGGTGCTGGGGGTCCCCCAGACCCTGCGGTATTTTGAGCAGATGCAGCAGCGGATCACCGGCTTTGTGGCCGGACATTCCCAGATATCCGCCCGGCGGTTCAATCAGCTGATGATGCGCACCGGCGAGCTTGTCATGGATGTGGGCACGGTACTGACCGGCGAGAGGGCGGTAAAGGAAGGGCTGATCGATCAGCTTGGCACCCTGAGCGATGCGCTGCACTACCTGTACAGCCAGATCGAACAGGGCGACGGACAGGCGGCGGAACCTGTGAATTAATCGGCGGCAGGGCTATCATTTTCCTCTGATTTTTGGTACACTTAAGCTGGTGTTGTATCCGGTTTCGGGAAAGGGCCGGTGCAGCAGCTTCTTCGTCCGGGAAGTTTTCCGGACGCCGGTTTCGATGAAAAGAGGAAAAGAAGATTCATGAAATTCCTGATCTTATCCTGCAGCACCGGGGAGGGCCACAACGCAGCCGCCCGGGCCGTGCAGGAAGAACTGATGCGCCAGGGCCACGAAGCGGTACTGCAGGACATGATGCTGCTGGCCGGGCCGCATGTAGCACGGGCCGTAGGCGGCGGCTATGTGGGCACGGTGCAGCATGCGCCCCGGCTTTTTTCCGCCCTGTACAACGCGGGTTCCCGCCTGAGCTCCGCCCGGCGGCGTTCGCCGGTGTATTATGCCAATGCGCTGGTGGCCGGGCGGCTGGAACGGCTGCTTGCCCGGGGGCGGTTTGACGGGGTGGTTACCACCCACCTGTTCTGCGCCGAAACTCTTACCTGGCTGAAGCGTCACGGACGGCTGCATCTGCCCTGCCTTGCGGTGGCAACCGATTATACCTGTATTCCATTCTGGGAGGAAACTGACTGCGACCGGTATGTGATTCCACACCCGGAACTGACCGATGAATTTGCCGGGCGGGGCATCCCCCGCAGCCGGCTGCTTGCTTTCGGCATTCCGGTCAGCGCGCGGTTCAGCCAGCCGATGGATCCTGCGGTGGCCCGGGAACGCTGCGGCCTGCCGCCGGACAGCCGGGTTTATCTGGTCATGGGCGGCAGCATGGGATTCGGCCAGATCCGCCAGCTGACCGACCGGCTGTCCGAAGCCTGCCTGCCCGGCGAACAGGTGGTGGTGCTCTGCGGCCGGAACGACAAGCTGAAAGCCGCCATCGAGCGCCGTCATCCGGCGGGCGGCCCCGTCACGGCGGTGGGCTATACCCGCCGTGTGGCCGACTATATGGCTGGCTGCGCCGTGATCTATACAAAGCCCGGCGGTCTGACCAGCACCGAGGCGGCAGTGCGGCGTATTCCCATTGTACATACTTCCTGTATTCCCGGATGCGAAACGCGCAATCTGGCGTTTTTTGCCGGGCACGGCCTGTCCATGGCAGCCAGGAAACTGCCGGAGCAGGTATCCTGCGGGCTGCAGCTGGTACGGGATGAGCTCTCCGCCGAGGCCATGCGCCGTGCCCAGGCGGAACACATTTCCCCCTGCGCTGCCGCCCGTCTGGCAGAGGCACTGGTACAACTGTGCTGCCGCCGGAAGGAGGAATAACCATGCGGTATCTTTTGTTTGTTCTGTTCGGCTATCTCTGCGGCAGTATGTTGAACGGGTATCTGCTTCCGCTCTGGATCCGGCATGTGGATGTGACCGAAAACAGCCCGGACCACAATCCCGGAGCCGCCAATGTTTTTCTCTGTGCCGGGATCCCGCTGGGTGTTCTGGTGATCCTGCTGGAACTGGCCAAGGGGGCGGTTCCGGTATACTGGGCCACACGGGTTCTGGATGTTCATGCGCTGCCGTTTGCGCTTGTTCTGGCTGCGCCGGTGCTGGGCCATGCCTGCCCTTTCTGGCGCCCCCACGGCGGCGGCAAGGCCATTGCCGTTTCTTTTGGCGCCCTGCTGGGGCTGCTGCCGGAATTTCATCCGCTGGCGCTGCTGGTGTTTTTCTATCTGCTGTTTTCGCTGGTTATCCGTATCCAGCCGCACTTTTTCCGTTCCATTATCACCTATCTGTGTTTTGCCGCCGCGGCGTTGTATTTCGTTCCGGGGCCTGCACTGCCGGTGGGCTGTCTGCTGATTGCCGGCATCGTGATCGGGGCCCATCTGGCACGCTACCAGGGGGAACGCCCGTGGATCGCCACGCGGCTGTTCCATCACGGCCGCTGATCGTTCGGCACAAGGAGGAGCTATGCAACCTATCATGACACCACGGGATTGCCCGCTTCGCCGCAAAGGATGCGGCGGCTGCCAGTACGCGGAAGTTCCTTATTCGCAGCAGCTTGCCCGCAAGCAGGCCGACGCCCGGAAGCTTCTGGCGGAATGGGGGCCGGTGGAGCCGGTGCTGGGGATGGAAGATCCCTGCCGCTATCGCTGCAAGGTGACCGCCAGCTTTGCCGAGGATGGGCGCCGCGGGCTGGTATGCGGCTTGTACGCCAAGGGCAGCCGCCGGGTGCTGCCTGCGGACGGCTGCCCACTGCAGGACGAACTGGCGGAACAGGCCGTCCACGCGGTATTACAGGCCGCGCGGGAATGCCGCTACGCGGTGTACGATCCGATGCGGCGCACCGGCCTTGTGCGGCACGTTCAGATCCGGCGCGGACTGTATACCGGTCAGCTGATGGTCACCCTGGTAACCGGGCCGGACATTCTGCCCGGCAGCCGCCGGTTTGCCGCCCGGGTACGGGAGTTGTGCCCGGATGTGACCACCCTGGTGCAGAACATCAATCCCCGGCCCACCAGTATGGTGCTGGGCGAAAAATGCCGCACCCTGTTTGGCCCGGGTTTCATCGAGGATACCCTGTGCGGGCTGCGGTTCCGCATTTCCCCGGCATCCTTTTATCAGGTAAATCCCCGCCAGACCCAGCGGCTGTACGAACTGGCCATCCGTGAAGCGCGGCTTACCGGCCGCGAAACGGTGCTGGACGCCTACTGCGGAACCGGCACCATCGGGCTGGCCGCAGCGGGCAAGGCGTCGCAGGTGCTGGGCGTAGAACTGAACGCCGCCGCGGTGCGGGACGCCCAGGCAAACGCCCGGCACAACCGCATCCAGAACGCCCGGTTTGTCTGTGCCGATGCGGGCGAATACATGAACCGGCTTGCCCAGGAGCATGCCGCCCCGGACGTGGTGTTTATGGATCCGCCCCGATCCGGCAGCACGCCGGAATTCTTGGCCGCGCTGGGACGGCTGGCCCCCTCCCGCGTGGTGTACATTTCCTGCGACCCGTCCACCCAGGCACGGGATATTGCCCTGCTTGCCCGGGAGGGCTACCGGATGAAGCGTGCCACACCGGTGGATATGTTCCCCTACACGGAGCATCTGGAGACGGTTGTCTTGCTTTCCAAGGGAGAAATCGACTCGAAGAAAGTGCGGGTGGAGTTCTCGCTGGAGGATATGGATATGTCCGGGTTCCAGAAGGGCGCAACCTATGAGCAGATCAAAGCGTATGTGCTGGAGCATTCTGGATTGAAGGTGTCTTCCCTCTACATCTCACAGATAAAGCGCAAGTGCGGGCTGAATGTGGGGCAAAATTATAACTTGTCAAAGAAGGAAGATGCCAAAGTACCGCAATGTCCACCGGAAAAAGAGGCGGCAATTATGGAGGCATTGAAGCATTTTCAAATGACATAATTATTACACAAGGGTCTGGGTAGTTTATCCTAGGCCCTTTTCGCAGTCTTATGGCTCACTATTTCGTGAATTTTATTTGCCTTTTAGTGTGAAATCAAGTATACTGGAGATGAAAAACATCAGGAGGTGCAGGATGGCAATTAGCTATAATCGTCTCTGGAAACGATTGATCGATCATGATTTAAGTAAAACCGATATGATGCACCGTGCAAACATCAGCACCAATGTTCTGGCACGTCTGGGGAAGGGTGCGCCTGTTTCGATGGAAAGCATGGAGAAAATCTGCAAAGTGTTAAACTGCAATATTGGCGATGTTATGGAATTTGTTCCTGATAATAAAGACGGAGGAAAAGACGCATGATTACAGGCGCAATCAAAAATAAAGTAGATAAAATCTGGACGGATATCTGGGCTGGCGGCATTACCAACCCTTTGACAGTAATTGAACAGCTAACCTACCTGATGTTCATCCGCTCTCTTGATGAAAAAGAACTGGAAACAGAAGAATTTGAGAACATGAGCGGCGAGAAGATGGATAAAATCTTCCCGCAGTCCCCTATCGGGCAATCTATGCGCTGGAGCAAGTTTAAGAATGACGATCCGCGCGATATTTACGATGTGATTTCCCAGCGGGTGTTCCCTGCTATTAAAAATATGAAACATGGTCATTTGCCCGATTTTACGGAGCTGGGCGAGATGATCGAAATCGTAGATAACACCGAGAATGATGCGGAAAGAGATACTGCTTTCGCCCGGTACATGAGTGACGCCATGTTTCTGATTCCCACACCCCAGGTGTTGCAAAAAATCATTACAGGCTTGGACGACCTGTATGAGCACGACATTTCCGATTTGGATATGCAGGG
>CALXAH010000008.1 GCA_944386225.1 uncultured Gemmiger sp. | reverse complement strand
GCGGGATTGACTTTTATCCGTTGAAGAAACTCTCTACTATTACGGCTGTTACTCGAAAGTTTTACACGAACTGGGATGAGGAACAGTATCAAAAAAATATCAGGCGTTTTTCTTTGAATGAAAGTAAAAAATTCAAAGAACTTTCAAACGGAATGAAGGTAAAATACCTGCTTGCACTGGCATTGTCTCATCATGCCGAGTTACTGATTTTGGACGAACCGACTTCGGGTTTAGACCCGGTATCCCGTGAAGAACTGCTTCATATTTTTCGGCAAATTGTGAAAAGCGAAAAATGTTCTATTCTGTTTTCTACACATATTACTTCTGATTTGGATAGGTGTGCGGATGATATTACCTATATTCAGAATGGGCGGGTATTGCAAAGCGCAGATAAAGATACATTTTTGCGTTCCTTTGAGCATTTGAAAACCCCAGATGATTCGGGGCCGCTCACTTTGGAAGAAATTATGCTGCGTACAGAAAGGAGTGAATGGGACGATGACATTACTGTATAAGGAAATGAGGCTTGTAGCCCATCCAACCTCGATTGTTTTTGCATTTTTGGGCTGCCTTGTTCTGGTACCGTCCTATCCTTACAGTGTGATTTTTATGTTTGGGTGTTTAGCGCCTTACATTACTTTTTTAAATGCGCGGGAAACAAATGATGTCTGGTACACAGCCGTTTTACCAGTAACAAAACGGGAAAATGTTCTGGGAAAATGCCTGCTTGTCGTTTTCTTTCAGCTATTTCAACTGCTGTTCTCTATCCCGTTTGCACTTTTGAGAAATGCCATGAATATAGCAAATAACCCCGTAGGTTTAGACGCGACTGTTGCATGGTATGGTTTTGGCTTTATTTTATATGCAGTATTCGATTTGGTATTTCTCGCGACATTTTATAAAAGCGGTTACAAAGTCGGAAAATCATTTATTCTTGCAGCAATTCCTATGGTTTTTCTCATGGTAGCGATAGAAGCCACTTCTTACATCCCGGCGCTTGTTTGGATAGATAGCTACCAGCCAGAGCATTTGCTGATACAGTTGCCGATTTTAATAGTCGGGATTGTCTGCTATGGCGTACTTGTTCCATTAGCATATCGAATTTCTGCAAAACGCTTTGAAAAAGTTGATTTGTAAAGTCAATGTATTAGCAATCCAGCCGGTTTTGATTTTACACTCGGCGTGAAAGACACCGAACCGGGCAATGTGACCCATATAACCGGTGATGGCCTTATTATTCAAGAAGAATGCGGAGGGATGTGTCCGTCCGCCCCCTATACGTACGGCCTGCTGGCAAGCGAAGAACTTCTGTCTGTATGCGATGAGGGGCCGCTGATTCCCAAAGAGTAAAGTTTACCCGGGAAATATTGGCCGTTCTTATATCCCTTATATGCAATGGCCCAGGCCTGCAAACGAAACGGTTCCGGCCTTTTCTTCCAACAAGCGCAGGCGATGTGGTATAATACTCACATTCAACCATGGCGCAAACCAAGAACTTTTGCATACGGCAGAAAGGTCGGGGAAGATATGGGGCAGTTTTTAGGACATCTGGGCGGGGGCCTGATGATACTTTTTGTTCTGCTGCTTGCGCTGCGGTGCGCCAGACAGCTGGGCATTCTGTTCTGGGCGCCCGCTCCCGTCCGTTCCTCCGTCCCCTGCTGGAAACCCAGTCCGCAGGCAATGGCAGCGGCAGCAGCAGGTGTATTGGTTCTTCAGTTCCTGTTTGCTTTTGTCTGCTGGCTGGATCTGGGACAAAGCGGCGGGCTGAGCGCCTTTTGGCAGCGGTTTATGGAGCGTTTCACCACTGCCGGTGATGCGGTGCACTATCTTACCCTAGCCCGCCAGGGATATCTGGCAGAGGGCGAAACAGCTAAGTGTATTGTTTTTTACCCGCTTTATCCGCTGGCCGTCCGTCTGTTTCATACGCTCCTGTCCCCCTTTTCCGTCAGCTGGGAAGGCGCTGCACTGGCAGTGAGCTGGATCTGCTGGGGCGGTGCAGGCGCTGCCATGCTGGTACTGGCCGGGCAGGATCTGAAGCGGGAACAGGCCATTGCCGCTGCTGCGTTGATGGCGCTCTATCCGTTCAGTTTTTTTTGCTCTGGGGGCCTACACCGAGAGTCTTTTTCTTTTGCTGTGTCTGTTGTGCATGATCGCTGCCCGGCGGCAGGACTGGCTGTGGGCCGGTGTTTGGGGCGCCTTGGCTGCGCTCTGCCGCAACCAGGGTCTTGTACTCTTTCTTCCGCTGCTCTATCTGTGGCTTCGGGCGCGTCGGGAGAAAAAGCAGGGGCTTGTTTCCCTGTGCATCCTGTTTCCGTTTCTGGGCTGGGACAGTTATCTGGCCCTCAACCTCCGTCTTTTTGGCGATCCGTTTGCTTTTTATGCGTTCCATGCGGCACCGCCCTGGTACCAGAGCATTAAATGGATCAGCACGAACCTGACCCAGCACTGGCAGATGGCGCTGGACTATCCCGGGCTGGCCCCGTTTATCTATCACGCCCAGCTGGTATTGTATTTTGTCGCCATAGCGCTGCTTCTTGCCGGGCTCTGGAGAAAAGCCCCCACCCACTGGCTTATCTGGGGCGGAGCATATCTGGGCATGTGTTATCTGGCCGGATGGCTCATCAGCGGGGGACGGTATGTATTCGGCTGCCTGCCCCTGTACCTTATCGACGCCAGCCTTCCCCGTCCGGCTTGCTGGGCATTGCTTGCCATAAGCGGTTTCTTTTTCTGGAAAATGGGCGTGTATTATATGCAGGGACAGGCTATCATGTAATGTCCGGCGGTGCCGCCGGACTGCGGCAGCTGCTCCTTGAATGCCCTCGGTTTCCCCGCCGGGTTGGCGTATTACCACTTGTCTGCCGTCACTTTTTCCTTCCCTCATACAATAAACAAACAGGAGCGTAATCTTGTGAAAAAACAGACCGCGTTTTTACCTGCGAAGGTTCTTCTTGTCAGCCTCGGGATTGTGGCTGTGCTGATGCTGCTTGGCTCTTTTGTTGATTACCCGCTTTCCCATGCGCTGTACAACAAAACCAATCCCGTTGCCATGTTTTTCGCCGCATATGGGGCAATCCCTGCCGCACTTGGTCTGACAGCGGCTGGCTGTCTGCTGCTTTCAGGGCGTAACCGGCAGCACAAGCTTGTGGGCACAGCTCAGTGAGCAGGCGGTGCTGCCCTGATTCTCCTGGGCACCCTGATTGCTTGTGCTATGCCTATCATCTACTTGCCGGTGCCGCCCGCCATTCCGGCGGCTGCTGGGATGGTGTTGAGCGCCGGAACCTTTCTTCTGGTGTGGTACCTGGCGCACGGCACTGACCGTGCCGTGCTGCTTCGTGCCGCGGCTGCGATAGTTCTTGTAATCCTCTGCGAAATGGTACTGGTAAACTGCATCAAGGTTTTCTGGGGGCGCCCCCGCATGCGTTTGATCGTTGACCATGCGGAAGCCTATTTCCAGCACTGGTGGCAGATGGGCGGTGCGCTGAAGAACCAACTGATCGCCACGGGAGTGGCTTCCGAAGAATTCAAGTCATTCCCCTTGGCACACACCGCAAACGCTACGGAACCTACACCACCAAGCCTGATGACGCTACCCTGCGTCTGGACGTGATTGCCCAGCTGTATGCTCCGGCCATGGAATGCGACTACAACTATCCGCCCATCTTCTTTGATATCGACACTACCGACCGCATCACCCAGATTGAGACCGATCTGAAACCCTACGCCGAAAGCCAGAAAGCTGCCTGGAGCATGAATGGCGGCGTGGCTGAAGAATGGGATGCTTATATCACCAAACTCAGCGAAATGAATCTGCAGGAACTGCTGCAACTCAAACAGACCGGACTGGATAATTATTTTGCCAGCATGAACGGCTAATATAAAGGCTGCCTGCCGTGCTTTGGCACGACAGGCAGCCTTTTACCCACGGAGAAACAATCATGGAACGAGACAACTCTTTGATCCGCGCCCGTCAATACGAAGATCAGCACCGTATTCCTGCAGAAAAGCGCCCGGCTTTTCATGCTGTGCCCCCGGTGGGCTGGTGCAACGATCCGAACGGCTGGTCCTTTTACAACGGGCAATACCATCTGTTTTATCAGTATCACCCCTACAGTACCGCCTGGGGCCCTATGCACTGGGGCCACACTGTAACAACAGATTTTCTGCATTGGCAGGATCGCCCCTGTGCCCTGGCACCCGACAAACCGTTTGACTGCAATGGTTGTTTCTCGGGCGGAGCTGTAGAGTGGCAGGGCAAGCAGCTGCTTCTTTACACCGGCGTCATGCCGGAAGGTGAGGGGGAAATCCAGCAACAGTGTCTGGCCATAGGCGACGGCGAAAACTATGAGAAGGCGTCCGCACCGGTTTTGACCTGCGATGAACAGCCTGCTGGCGCTTCCCGCAGAGATTTCCGTGACCCGTTCCTTTTTATGCAGAATGGTATGGTGTACATGCTGGTGGGCGGCCGCGGCTTTAACGGACATGGCCGGCTTCTTCTCTACCGCAACGCTCATCCCGATAACCCTTCCGCACGTTGGGAATTTGTCCAGATCCTTGCGGAAAATGACGGAAGTCTCGGCAGCATGTGGGAATGCCCCGGCCTTTTCACCCTGGATGGACGAACAGTGCTGGTCATTTCCCCCCAGTTCACGCACCAGACTGCCGACAATCGTTACCATTGCGGCAACGATACAGCCGCACTGGTCGGTCAGTGGAACGGTCCGGGTACTCCTTTTGTCCGGCAGGCCGACGTGCCGCTGGACAGCGGCCTGGATTTTTATGCCCCCCAAACGATGGAAACCCCTGACGGACGCCGGATACTGATTGGCTGGATGCAGAACTGGGATCATTGTTATCCCCCGGAAGAGGCACTCTGGTATGGCCAGATGAGTCTGCCGCGGGAACTTTTTTGGCATGACGATACCCTCTGCCAGCGACCGGTGCGGGAGCTGGATGCTGTCCGTCAGCTTCGAGTGGAGCACTGTGGGGTGGAAACGGAAAATCAGACGATTACGCTGCCCGGTGTTCAAGGGAGGGTATTGGACTGTGAGCTGCAGGTGGATGTGACCGATGCCCAGCGGTTCGGAATCCGTTTTGCCTGTGACCAAGCCCACTGGACTGAGCTCCGCTTTGATCTGGATGACGGACTGCTTCGCCTGGATCGCCGCCATGCAGGAGGGGTACGGGATGTCCTGGAATTGCGCGAAGTTCCATTGCTGACCCCTGTCAGGAACGCTTTGAAGCTTCGGATGGTGTTGGATCGGTATTCCGCCGAATTTTTCCTGCAGGACGGGCAGCAGGTGGCCAGCGTGGCGCTCTACGATACTCCCGCCGATGCTGACGGCATACAGTTTTTTGTCAGAGGCCGGGCCCGCATGAACCTGCAGCTCTATGATCTGGCTTTATAAGCCATTTACGGGAGGACTTTGTTATGTATGACGTTGTTGCTTTGGGTGAACTGCTCATTGATTTCGCTCCTGTTTCCACCGATAGCGACGGATATCCCACCCTGAAGGCCCAGCCTGGCGGTGCACCCGGCAACTTTTTGGCGGCGCTGCAGAAATACGGCTGCACCACCGCCTTGATTGGCAAAGTTGGTGAAGACGCTTTCGGCAATCTGTTGGTAAGCACCTTGGATAAATTGGGGGTTGCCACCAAAGGTATTCTGAAGGATCCATCGGTGTTTACTACCCTGGCCTTTGTTACCTTGGACGCAACCGGCAACCGGGAATTCAGTTTTGCCCGCAAGCCCGGCGCTGACACCTGTTTACGCCCCGAGGAACTGAACATTTCTCTTCTGGATAGCTGCAGGGTATTTCATTTCGGCACGCTCAGCCTTACCGGTGAGCCTTCACGCAGCGCTACCAAGACCGCCGTAGGCTACGCCAGAAAGCACGGCAAATTCATTAGTTTTGATCCCAATCTGCGCAGATCCCTGTGGGACAGCGAGGATGCCGCCAAAGAGCAGATCGAATGGGGCCTTCGCCAGGCGGACATCGTGAAAATCAGCGATGAGGAGATTGAATTTTTGTGGGGGATTTCCCCGGAAGAAGGCGCGCGGAAACTGCTGAAGGAATACGGCGTGCACCTGGTCTATGTCACCCTGGGACCCAAGGGCTGTTATTTTGCCAACCCGCAAGGGAACGGCACCGTTGCCTCTCCCAGTGGTATCCATGTGGTAGACACCACCGGCGCGGGAGACATCTTTGGCGGCAGCGCTATGAGTCGTTTTCTTAAGCTGGACAAGGCTCCCGGTGAACTGACGGCAGAGGAGATCCGGGAAATAACCCGCTTTGCCTGCTGTGCCGCCAGTTTGTCCACCCAGACGCACGGCGGCATTACCAGTGTAGTGGACGAGGAAACGGTTCGGGCAAATCTGTAACGCCTCATTATTCCGCAATTCCCCTTATAAGCTAAGTGAGCGGGCATCACCTGCTCGCCTCGTCAGATTATCGTACAGCAAATCAAGCCCCCGGTTCAGCCGGGGGCTTGATTTGTTGTTTCCTTATAAAATGTTCGGATACCGGCGCTTCACCAACGCCGCCAGCCATATTGCATCTCCAGGGTTACCGGTCACGGTACGTCTCCTACCAGTTGTTTACAGCATGTTCGGCAAAGGCGGGCAGATCCCGGATTTGCAGCACCGTACCGTCATCCAGCACGGCATGACCGGAGAAGCCGCCGAACATCTGATGGCAGCAGTTGTCGATGAACAGCACCTTGGTGCGGGTTGTCCGGTCATAAAGGGGCGTCAGGGTAAGATCCAGCCTGCCTTCCTCGTCGCGCAGGCGCCAGGGCTGGTTGTAGTCCGCCTGCCGCTCAAACCGCACCCGGCCGATTTTGCAGTAACCGCCGTCATAGAACAGCATATTTTCGGTAGCCTGGCTGGTGTTGCCAAAGCCGGTTCCCAGATTGAAGCCGAAGATCTTGCCGTTCACCATACCTGTACCGTTGGACCAGTACCACTCATTGTGGAAAGGCCATACGCCTCTCCCCCAGTCCAGCAAGCCGAAAGCATCCTCACCGAAACGGTATTCCTTGCCCTTGTAAACCGCATGGCCGCTGGCGGTCATACAATTGATTTTGTGGTTGTAGTAGAACGCAGTTTTGTACTCATCAAAGGGAATATTGATGACCAGCGAATAAGGGTTCCGGCGTTCCAGCGTGATGTCCGCCTCGAATTCCGGCGCGGAAAAGGTCAGCCGCCGGCGGTTGCCTGCAACCACAAAGCGCAGATGTACCCCGCCGCCATCGTAGCGGACATCGCTGTCCGATTCCGCATTTTCCGGCAAGTGCAGACGGCCAAACGGAAAGGCAAGCAGTTTATTGATATCGGCGATCATTTCCCCTTTTTTGAAATCGAACAGCATAATTCCTACCTGCCCCGCGTAGGACGCATGACCGTAGGTGAACTGCAGGCACTTTTCCCCGTCCGATACCTGATAAAAATCCCATTCCTTGATTCGGTAAAACGGAGCCTTGATGTCACGGCGGCGGTAGGTCAGCACCGATTTTTCGGAATAGCCGGGAGTAATAACGCCCTGTTTGTCCAGCACCGGGCCGGGAGTCGTAATGCGGTGTTCCTGCATACGTAATTCCTCCTTTTCCCTTCATCGGTATTATCGCCAATACGTCACTTGACCTTTGTAAAAATTATATCATATGGCAATGGACAAATCCACTCAAAGAACGCCTCGGCTGCCCGGAAATAAGCACAACGAAAAGGGAGCACTGCAGCCATTGCAGCGCTCCCTTGTTTGCCCTTATTGAATATGCCTGAACAGAAGAGGCTTACTCCGCCCAGCGGATCGCCGACACAGGGCATCCATCGATGGCCCCCTGTACGTCCTCTTGATTCGCCGCGTCCGCCGCCTGATAGGCTTCCGCCTTGCCCTCGTCGTTCATACGGAACACCGCGTCACACAGACCGCAGCACAAACCGCAGCCAATGCAGGTATCCTGATCCACAATTGCTTTCATCTTTCTGTCTCCTTTCTTCAGAACACAACTACCAGCAGCATCTTGAATGCTTCTTCACCATATACCGCGTGGGGATGTCCGGCGGGCATCACGATTGATTCGCCTTCCCGCAGCAGATAGTCCACGCCGTCGATGGTAATTTTGCCCACACCGTCCAGGCAGGTCACAAAAGCGTCGCCGCCGGACGCATGGGTGCTGATCTCCTCGCCTTTGGCAAAGGAAAAGAGCGTGATGCTCAGCGCATCATTCTGGGCCAGCGTTTTGCTGACCACCTGGCCTTCCTGGTATGCGATCTGCTCCTTCAAAACCAGGACTTCCGCCTGGCTGATATTCTTCATTTTTGCGGACATTGTCGGTACCTCCTTGTCCCCTATTCAGTTTGCACAGACCGGCAGGCTTTATGCGCCGGTCTCGTACTTTGCCCGTTGTATCCGGGTGCTGCTCAGTCCAGGATCTTTCCATCCACCGAGATGGTTACCACCTGCCAGGGGATGAACTTTCCGCTTGCCTGCAGGGCCTTCTTGGCGGCAAGCTCCAGCCCGCCGCAGCAGGGAACCTCCATGCGCACAATCGTCAGGCTCTGGATGTTGTTATTGCGGAGGATCTCGGTCAGCTTTTCGCTGTAGTCCACGCTGTCCAGCTTGGGGCAGCCGATCAGGGTGACCTTGCCCCGCATAAACTCCTGATGCAGATTGGCGTAGGCATAGGCCGTACAATCGGCCGCAATGAGCAGCTTGGCGCCGTCGAAGCAGGGCGCATTTACCGGGATCAGCTTGATCTGGCAGGGCCACTGGCCAAGCTGCGACGGGAGCGACGCAGCGGCAGCCGGCGCCGGTTCCTGCCGGTTGAACTGGTGCATCTGACGGCCGGGGCAGCCGGAATGCGCCGCCTGTTTCTTCTTCTGATTTTCGCGGACCGCCTGCTCATCGTAGGCGGCTGCTTCCCGCTCCACAAAGCGGATGGCACCGGTGGGACAGGCAGGCAGGCAATCGCCCAGGCCGTCACAGTAATCGTCCCGGAGCAGCTTGGCTTTCCCGTTCACCATCCCGATAGCGCCTTCATGGCAGGCAGCGGCGCAGACACCGCACCCGTTGCACTTTTCTTCATCAATCTCGATAATCTTGCGGATCATATTATATTCTCCTTTGTAGCGGGTATACTTGACGTCCTGTATGCAGTTTACTATAATGACAAAAAGATTTCTGTTGGAATTCCAACACAGGAGAACTTTTATGGAAAAATATCAGTCCGTTTTATCCCATTGTCCTTTGTTTGCCGGCATTCAGGCGGAGGAGTGGCAGTCGATGCTGGGTTGTCTCGATGCCAAAATACTGCCGATTTCCAAAGGAGAACCGGTCTTTCTGGAGGGCGACCCGGCCCGGCTGGTAGGGGTGGTTCTGTCCGGCGGCGTTCAGGTGGTACAGGACGACTACTACGGAAACCGCAGCGTACTTTCCATTCTGCAGCCCGGCGATTCATTCGGGGAGGCGTTTTCCTGTGCCGGGCTGAATAAGCTGCCTGTGAGCGTATATGCCGTCAAGGATGGCGAGGTGCTTCTTCTGGACTGCCGCCGAATCCTGACCCTCTGTTCCCACGCCTGCCGCTTTCACAGCCTGCTGATTCAGAATCTGCTGCAGAGGCTTGCCCAGAAGAATCTGTCCTTTACCCAGAAGGTCCGCTATATGTCGCAAAAGACCACCAAGGACAAGCTGATGACCTATCTTCTGGACCAGGCCAAACAGCAGCAAAGCCCCGAGTTTGTAATCCCCTGCGACCGGCAAACCCTTGCGGACTATCTGGGGGTGGAACGGTCTGCCATGTCGGCGGAACTCGGCAAACTGAAACGCGCCGGCTGGCTGGAAACCAAGGGTTCCTGGTTTCGCCTGCACCCTTCCGGCCCGGTCAACCGGCAAAACGAGGAGCCGATATAAGCTGACCAACCAATAACCGCTTTGGATGCGCAGAGCCCCGTTTTGCTTAGTGTATTCGGCCGTTATTCTCCGTATCGAATTCTGCACCAGACCGCGATTTCGGCGATAAGATCCAGCGGCAGCGGGGCAGTATACGGAAACTGAATGGCCCCCTTACTGGTTTTGTAACCCTGCAGCTGCCCGGCAAAGGCTTCCACGGCCTCCGGCCCGGGATACAGGCCGAGATGCTTTTTGAATGCCGCAAACTGGATCAGGTTTCGCTTTTTCCAGTAGGTGGGCATACTCCAGGAAATCTTCTGTACGGCATCCGGCAGGGCGTTCCGGATCGCTTCGTCCACCTGGCGAAGGTAGCTCTACACCTCTTCCGACTGCCGCGCAATGTATTCCGCGATGCTCTGCGGAGCAGCGCCGCAATAGTGCTCCTGGTTTGTGTTTTTGAATGTCCGCCCGCATTTCGGACAGGTCCACATTGCCCTTCCCCTCTTCCCTTTGCAATTCACGGTATAGTTTTATGGTAACAAAGGACCTTTATTCTGGCAAGAGGGCTGCTGAAACTGTCTTTGTACTTTCTGCCGGCGCAGCAATACAAGTGCTTACCCCCCTGTTGGGATTTGAATTTTACCGGCAGTTTCTCTCTCATCCTTATCCGCAACCGGTTTCTCCACCTTTTTCATTGATGTTGCCATGGGGATCCTGACCGTGCTGTTCAATCGTCAGATCATGCGGTATCTGGGTGCCGACGCGCTGGCTGTGTACGGCCCGATCGTGAATGTGAGCACCTTTGTGTAGTGCTGTGCTTACAGCGTGGGACAGGCTTCGCAGCCGATTCTGTCGGTCAATTACGGCGCCGGGCAAAAAGGGCGGATCCGGGAGACACTGCGGTACGCACTGTACACGGTGGCCCTGTTCAGCCTGTTCTGGACAGCACTGAGCCTGGTATGCCCGAACCTGTACATTCATATCTTCATGAAGCCTACCAACACGATTCTGGAAATTACCCCCACCATTATCCGGCGCTATTCCCTTTCTTTTCTGCTGCTGCCGCTGGATATCTTTTCCACCTACTATTTCCAGGCGCTGATGAAGCCCCGGGCTGCGTTTATCGTGTCGGTTTTCCGGGGCTGCGTGGTCAGCGGCATCCTGATACTGCTTCTTCCGGCTGTGGCAGGTGCTGACTCCATCTGGTTCGCTATGCCGATCACCGAACTGATTGTTGCGGTTTACGCCGTACGGACGATAGCCAGATCCTGATTTTTACCATACAGAACACAAAAAATACCCGCCTGATTTCTCTTGAAATTCAGGCGGGTATTTTACATCGGAGTATTTTGGCTCTACTGACCGATCACTACGCGAAAAGCAACCGAGCGAGCAGCCAGATAGAATTCGTCGCCATTGCGCAGTGCTACCGGCTGACCCTGTCTCACCTGGATCCCACTTCCCTGGAATGTGCCATAGTGAGAGCCCAGATCGTGCAGCACAACCGTACAGGTCTGAGGATTAAACTGAACCTTGCAGTGGTTGCGGCTTACACCGGCCTGGTTATCCGGGAAAACCACATCGCAGGAAGTTGGATCCCGGCCAATTAAAAGACCTTGTGTTGGGATGCTGAATGCCCGGCCTGCGTACAGACCGGAAACGCCAACCAATTGTGCTGTACTCACGGGGGAACTTCTCCTTTCTAATTGAGGCTGCTCAGCAGCGGGTGCCGAAACCGGAGCAGACTGCCGAAGCACAACGAATGTGCCAGCCCACTTGTCATGCCAGGTACGCCCCCGGGGATCCGCAAAGGCTACGAAGTATCCCACACCAAACACAAACCCGGACACGTACCGGAATAAAGCCCTCAAAAAGGAACGTGAACAGGTAATCGGTTCACCTGCTTCGTCCACCACTATCAAGCCGCAAATTGACTTGCCCAGTGTAGCATGCATCCCGCTTCCTTCCAGTATGCCATAGTACAGCAGCATGCCAAACAGCAGTACCAACGCATAGACATCCACACCAAATACAAGCAAGGCCAAGTATCCAATCAGATTAAGAAAAATCCCATCCAGAAGCAGCGCGGCAATGCGTCGCCCCCAGGGTGCTTTTTGCCCATACATCATTCCGCAAATCCTCCTTGTCAGAACAGGAAGCGCAGTGTCGTTTCCCCTACCGTTATCTCATCGCCGCTGCGCAGCCGGTTAGGAGCATAGAGCCGCATTCCGCCTAAGACCGTACCGTTTTTTGTACCCAGATCTTCAATATACAGGTAACCTTCCCGGAAAAAGATACGGCTGTGCCGGGGAGCCGTTTCCCGATCATCCACCACCAAATCGCAGTCCTCACTGCTACCAATTATCATCCAGTCTTTCAGGAAGAACTGTCTTTCCCGGGTTAGGATTTTCCCCTCCAGCAGTTCCAGCTGCATGGGAATTGTGCCGGGCGCCGGGACTGTAGCCGGAATATGGGACGGTGTATCACCGGTCGGCATCGAGACCCGCGAACGACGGCGCAGCAGCAGAACTGCAAGAAGTGCAATAATTGCCAGAAGCAGCACAAATACTGCCGCCATTACCCCTATAAACAAACCGGAAGCCGCCGGGGCACTTTCCTGTTCCTGTGATACCGCAGCGGCATCCTTTCCACTATCAGGAAACTCTGCAGCCGGGGGATCCTTTTCTTCCGTCGGAGAGGGGGATGTTGGTTCAGCGGCAGATTCCGGCGTGTCATTGCCCGCTTCCGGCGGAACCTGTACATTCGGCTGGTTCGCGTCATTGGCCATATGCAGACCGGACAGGCTGGTGATCTCCGGCGCGCCTTCCCTGGAAAAGAACAGCTTATACGGCTCTCTCTCGTCTGTTTTCAAAGAAAAGGTATAGGCGGTAATGTCATTTACCCGTGCCGCTATGGTATGGCCTGCATCTTCTCCGCTGCCGCCAACCACAAAGACGCCATTGCTCAGAATTTGTAGTTGTGCCAATTCATCAGGGGAGCCTCCACCGCCCAATACATAGGTGTGCAGCACAAACGGCAATGTATCCCCAAAGACTGGCGGTTCACTCTCCGCACCGCTGGACCAGCCATCGGTGAGCAGAATCAGATTGTACAGTTCGCCGTTTTTCCACTGACTATCCAGCAGTGCCTGTACCGTCTGAGACAGCCCGTAGAAAATATCGGTATTCCCCGCAAAATTCAGGCTTTCAAGCGCGGTTTTAAGGGCCCCCGCATCATATTCGGAAGCATCCGCCGAGAAGTTGTCGCTAAACCCACAAAGGCGAAACACACATCCCGGCGTATCCGCGTTCAAGGAGTCGACCAATTGGCAAATCGTATCCAGATAGTTGCGGGTTGAACCGGAACGGTCTACCGCCAGCAGATAGGTTACCCGTTCGCCCGCTTCCGCCAGCGAAACCGTGTAATCAGGCGTACGGCCATTCAGTTGAGGAGCATCAGAATCACCGGAATTTTCATAATACACATACAGATCATTCGCCTGCACATAAGCAGCCGCCAATGTCTGCGGCCCGACCGCAAAAACGCCCGGAAAGGCCACGATCATCAACGCCAGCAGCAGGCCGATAGCCTGAAGCGTCTTTTTCATGATCGGATATCCTCCTTAGACAAACAGGCCCGCCAGTAAAGTCAGGTTATCGGTATCGGGGCGGATGCGCTCCATAACCCGCAGCAGCATCCACTGCGCCCACTGGGCAGCTGTATCGGATTTCAAGCAGTCTGCCAAAATTTCCTCCTGATACAAATACTCCCAGAATCCATCGGAGCAAAGCAGCAGCCCATCACCCGGTGCAAAACTCATAGGCAGAAACTCCACATCCGGCGCACAGCGGTCGCTGTCCCCTACAGCCCTCAGCAGGCTGGTACGGTCTTCATCCTCGTTGATCTGGCGGCGGCTAATCTGCCCTGCCTGAAATTTTTTCCATGTCACCGAATGATCCCGTGTAACCTGCCGGATTGCTCCCCCCTGAATCAGATAGAGCCGGGAGTCTCCGCAATTAGCGTAAACCAACCCTTCTTCCGCAGGAGAAGCCGCCACCAGTGTGGTCTTAAGGGACAAATGTTCTGCCTGCTGAATCTCCACCAGTTTTTCATTGGCTCGAGCAATGCCCACCGCAAGCCTGGCAGCAGCATCTGCGCCGGGCGGATCTCCTTCCCGCCAGACCTTGCTCAGGCAATCCACCGCTACTTGAGCCGCCCTGTCACCATTTCCGTGTCCGCCTAAACCATCCGCCAGCAGCAGAAGCGGCGGGCGATCCGGTTGCTGTACCACCGAACAACGATCTTCGTTGTAGATACGACCACCCGGATGTGTATATTGATACAGATCCCATTTCATTTGGTTACCCCAACTCTACCCGCAGCACATTCGCCGGATCTCCCACATAGAAGCTGTCGCCGGCACGCAGGCGGCAAGGCACATTGGGAGCCAGGCGCTGCCCGTTCATTTGATAGGTTCCATAACTGGAGTTCAGGTCGGTAACCAGGAAATCCCCTGTTGTTGAATCCCAGCTTACTGAACAATGGCGTTTGCTTACGCCGGGGGTGCCGTCCCGAAAGGCGATTCCGCACTGAACCGAATCCCGTCCAACCAGAATCGATCCGCTCACCGGAATCCGAAGACCGTTGTGCTGGGGCGCCATCGAACGTACTGCCGGATTTCCCGACGCCACAGCAATCGGTTCCGCCTGATGAGGTGCAGAGGACGCAGTGCCTTCCATCGCCGGTACCGCCCGTTTTTTACGGGATACGACTATTAGTGCCGCTACTGCCGCAATCGCTACCGCCAATGCCCCTACCGCCACCAAAAACAGCGGGCCGGATCCGTTGCCGTAAAGGCTATAGGCCACATTATGACTGTCCAGCAGGGGAATAACTTCCTCTACGCTGACCGCATATCCAAAGCCAGCCGTTTTGCTGCCATCCAATTCGGTAGAAACGGCTGTGGTCACCCCCAGCACCGCACCATTCACATCGGTCAGCGGACCGCCGGAACTGCCGTGGTTGAACTCCGTATCCGTCTGTACATACCGGCAACCAGTTCCCTGTTCGCTGAGCAGACGGCTGATATTGCCCGTAGTAACGGTTGCGTCCTGAATACCATAGGAAGAAATAGAGTCTACCGAAGCATCCGCAATAGCCGGGTATCCAATTGCATAGGCAGTTTCGCCAATCAGACCGTCATCCGGTATCCGCATCTGCACCGGCACCCGCTTATCAGTAGGCTGGTTTAGCCGCAGCACTGCAATGTCCTTACTTTCATTGTAATCCACAATATAGAGCGGCTCATAATCATCGGAATCATAGTAGGCTGACAGCTGCATATTGTTATAAGCGTCTTTGGTGCCGCCTCCAAGCTGTATGTAATATTCGATCACATGATAGTTGGTAACAATATACTGAGGGTCCTCACCTTTGGCTCCTACAAAAAAGCCGGTGCCCTGGCTGGAAACGAAACCGGTATCATCCTCCGCATAGAAAAAGATCATCACAACGCTGTTTCGCACTTCCGCAGCTTTGTTGGTATCTGCAAATGCCGGCATTGTCAGGCATCCCACCGCCAGCAGCAAAGCCGCAAGCCAAGATGAAACTCGTTTGAAGTTTTTCATGAAACCATCCTCTCTTTCCTCAGTATCCGCATCGGATGACCATGGCTGTAAAATTGTCCTGATACGCACGGTTCCGGCACACGATCTCCCTCTCCATCTCCTGGCATGCCTGCATCGGCGTGGGTTTGGCCAGACAATCACACAGCTCCTGCTGATTAAGTACCCCGCCTACTCCATCTGAACAAAGCAGTAGCTGATCCCCTGCCCGCAGTATAAGCGGACGTCGGGAAGCGTCCATTTCCCCAATCTGCCCACTGCCCATAAATTCACTGAGCCGCTGCGCTCCGTCTGCCTCGTTGGCGGCACGCGGGTCCAGATTGCCCTGTACAATTTGTTCTGCATACTGGGTATGACACTGATTCTGTTCCGCATTCAGCCGGGTGAGTTCTCCTTCCCGCTGCAAGTACAGATAGCTGTCCCCCACACAGGCAAACCAGAGTTTCTCCCTATAAATCAGGCAGGCTACCAAGGTAGTGCCCCCCCGCCCGGAAAATCGGTAGAACAGGCTTTCATCGGTACGCCGCACAGCTGTCATTAGTTGCTCTGCCAGGTTTCCTCCGCGGTCCATGGCCAGAAACTCTTCCCGCAGCAGCTGCAGCGCCGTTTCGCTTACCGCTTTGCCGTCCTCCAGACCGCCCATGCCGTCTGCCAGCAAAGCCAGCAGCCCCTGTGTTTTAATCTCCGTCACATCGGTTGCGTTGACAAAGCAGAAGGAATCCTCCTGATATTCCCGGCCCCCCTGGTTCTGCATATTTCCCACCTGGTAACTGAGCAGCCGTCCGGGTCGAATAAAATCATTTGCCGGCTGAACGGTTCTGTCCTGCATCAGCCCCACTCCTTTTTCAGGCCGGCACTCCAGTCGAATCTCTCCCCGCACAAAGGCACAAACAGTAGCATCGTATCGCTGTTGCCAATTTCGATTGCATCGAAGGGATGCAACGCCATCCGGCTTTCCGCTACCTGTCCGTTCACATACAGAATGGAGCTCTCACCGCAGATAAAAACAAAACTGTTGCGCTTGGCATCGTAACTGACAGTAGCCACCGCTGCCTCCCGGGACAGATTCCGATCCTTGTCCAACGAGATATCAAACCGATGACTGCCAGAACGGCCAATGGTGTTCCCTTTGGCCTTCAGCGAAAAGGAGCGGCCCCGGTCGGGTCCTGCAATACAGACCAGCCAGCCCACATCAGGGTCAAACACATCCTGGTTCATAATAGGCATGGTCTTGCCCTCGTCCTGCGCCTCCGGCGGTTTCCAGCCGGAAGGCGGCATAGTTCTGCCGCCATAGCTGTCGGCACTGCCCCACCCTGCCGGGGCCTGGGTATGGCTGTCGTCCCTGGCACGGCTGCCTCCCCAGTCTGCCGGAGCCTGGGTAGCTCCGCCGAATCCGTCCGGGGTGCTGAAATCAATGATCGGCTGCCGGCTGCTGCAATAGGGGCAGCTGGCATGGGTATCGGTGTCGTAATAGTGTCCGTTTTTGCATTGCGTCATTGCCATAATATACTACCTCCGGAAATCGATTCTTTAAGGGATGTTCCACATGGCCAAACACTCTTTTCCCGGTATGCGGGACTGTTCGCATGGCAACGCACCATGGACTTGCTTTCCGGGAGTTTCCGGTTTCAGGATATCACATTCCAGGGTCCGGTCGTCGCCCGGAAGGCGACAAAATCCGCGAGACCTTACAGGGTAGTGGGCCAGAACTCCACCGTGCAGCTATCCCCCACCCGGCCGCCGCTAAAGACCTCCTCGTAGGTCAGATAGAACCGCACCGCGTCCTGCGGGACCTGGAACACCAGCAAGCCACTTTTGCTCTCGCCCGGATCCAGTTCATAAACGGCAGGAAACTGCTCCTCGGTAACCGGGTCGGTATACTCGGTGATGGGATAGACGGTTGTATCCCCATCCACCCAGGTCAGAGCAAAGTCGCTGTCATACATTTCATAGGTATAGTCGGTGGTGTTGGTCACGGTTACCCGCATCACCAGAACCTGACTGCCGGCACCGGCATCGTAGCTGCCGTAGCTGCTGCTGAGATACGCGCCATCCATCGTAAAATCAAAAAACGCACTGCTGAAAGTATCACCTATGTAACCGTGTGCCTTTCCATCCTCCGGCAGAATGGGCTGTACCGCCTCACCACCGTATTGCCGGGCCACAAAGAAGCTTTCCGGGTCCATCAGCAGATACCGATCCCCTTCGTATCCCGCACTGCAGCGGAAGAGCACCAAATTACCGCTCTCACTGCCTGGCAACACATTGATCATATCAATAGGGCGATCCATTTCCGGCATGGCAAAAATCTGGCGGGTCGTGCCGGTCTGGATATCATGGGAATACAGAAAATACCGGTTGTTTGCCATTCTGCCCGTGAAATAGAGCTTTCCATCCCGACCATTCAGTGATTTCAGACTGATATAGTCGCCATCGCTTGCATCCAGCACCCGGACCGGCTCCATGTCTTCCCCATCCCGCAGATCCATTTCGTAAACAGCGGAGAATACTTCTGTGCCCGAGTCTATAAAATAGAGTTTATCGTCCATTTCAAAGCAGGCAGCCGGATAGAAATAATCCAGCACCATAGTTGTCTCACCAGTGATCAGATCAAAGCGCTGCAGCTGGTGATGTTCATCCTGATAATAAAGTGCATTCTCCCAGACAAACAGGCAGTCTTCGTCATAGGCCACGCCTATCCGCTCCTCCTGGCGAAGTGTCAGGCCATCCGTCTCCCAGGCGGCGAAAAAGATCTTGTGACCGCCGCTTTCTTCATCATGCTGCAGCAGGATCAGGCCACTGCTGGTGATGATCAGGTTATCACAGTTGCTTCCCACCTTATACAGAGCGGTTTGGCTCTCCCCCTCCTGTACATAGATCCCGCCGTCCCGTGTGTCATGATAGTACAACCGGCCGTTGTATAGATTCAGAAACTGACGTGCAAACCCGTCGGTCTCCCGCTGACCGCCATCCGGCAGCACAAGCCCTCCATTGTTCAGGTTGCCGCTGGTATTGCCCACAGCAAAGGGTTTCGTCTGCGGTATCGGAAGGCCGCTTTCCGCCATAGATTCCGCTTGTCCGGATTCATCCTGCTGCGCGGGCGGTGCCATAGCGGAATCCGGAACACGACCTGGTTCCTCATCCCGGAGAGCCATCCCCGCACAGACAAGCACTACCACCGCCGCCGCTCCCAGCAGGGCAAGCAAAGCGCGGCGGACAGTCCGCGGCTTCTTCTCTGCCAGGCACGGTATACCGGGTGTTTCCGGGTTTGCCATATCCGGTGTTTCCGGACGCGGCGGAACCGGCTGCTGACGGACGGAGGATGGATTGGTTGGCTGCGGGGAAAACGATTGCGGCATCTCGGAATGCACCGTATTCGGCTGTGTCGAAACCGGCTGTGACAGGATGGACTGTGCCGGTGTCGGCGACGGCAGCGGCAGTTCCGGCTCCCGCGCCTCCATAGCCTCCATCATCGCAGAGGCCGTTTGCCACCGGTCGGCCGGGCGTACCGCCAGCCCCTTGAGCAAAGCCTCCTCCCAGTGTCCCGGCATGCTCACCAGCGCGGTAGGCAATATCAGTTCGTCCTCTTCCATCCGGGATGGGGCGTCAGGCGGCATAAGACCGGTAACCGCCCGGTAAAAGGTAGCCGAAAAGGCATACAGATCAGTCCAGGGCCCCACGCTGCCCCGGCGCAGATACTGCTCCATGGGTGCGTAGCCCTGCTTTAGGATCACGCTCATACTGTGGCTGCGCTCCCCCAGATTGCTGCGGGCCGCACCGAAATCCAACAGCTTGACCTCGCCGCCACGGCACAGGTAAATGTTATCCGGCGACACATCCCGGTGGACGATCCCCGCCGCATGGACAGCCGACAACGCGCTCAGAACCGGCCGCATCAGTTTCCAGGCCTCGCCGCAACCGATGCGGCCGCCCCGCTGGATCAGATACTCTTTCAGGCTGCAGCCCTCCAGGTAGTCCATGGCAAAATAGGCAGTGCCGTTTTCTTCAAAATAGGTATGTACCCCCACGATACCGGGGTGGCCGTTAAACTGGGCCAGGGTACGGGCCTCCTCCAGAAAGCGGCTGCGGCCATACTGGTAATTCTCGTTCTGTGCCTGGGTAAGCGCGCACACCTGGGTCTGGCCCGGTGTGCGCAGGGCAATGCCCTCCGGCAGATATTCCTTAATTGCCACAAGACGGCCAGCAGTCAGGTCACGGGCCACATAGGTAATGCCGAATCCGCCCTGCCCCAACGCCCGGCCCACCAGATACCGACCCGCCAGGATGCTTCCGCAAGGCAGTGCCAGCGGATATTTTTCCCGGCCCGCTGCCGGGTCCCAGCCGCAGTGAGGGCAGGGCCCAGGGCCTTCCGGCCGCTGTCCGAAGCACTGATAGCATAATGTGGGCTGATAAGACATAACGCGCCTCCTTGTGTGATTTGGTTCTGCTGTTCCAATAAAGCGTCCTTGACGGGCATCATCACACTTTTCTCAGATTGGTTCAAAGGGAATGCCGTATTCCCGGGCGTACGCCTCGGCGGTGGAGCCGGGATATCCATGGATGGTCACATTCGGACAATCAGCAAACAGCGGAGCCGGGTTTTCCTGCTCCAGATACAGATCGGTAGCGGACTGGTCTTCCCCGTTCCATACGGTGTATTTGATGGATGCACGGGAAAAATCCAGATCCACATCCATGGAGTAGATCCACACATCCCGCAGCGAACTGCAGCCCCGGAAAGTGGAGCGACTGACCTGCTGCAGACTTTCGGGCAGAATCACAGTGGTAAGGGCATCGCAGCCGGCAAAGGTGCCCCACAGAGCGCGCACCCCTTCCTCGGCGGTGACAGTACGCAGCTCCCGGCAGCCGTAAAAGGATGTACGGCATTTGGTGATATTACCCGGAATGGTCACCGTGCGCAGACCGGTTTGTGCAAAGACCCCTTCGCCCAGCATACTCAGGCCGGCAGGAAGCTCCACCTCCGTCAGGGCACTGCATTCCGCAAAGGCGTTCCAGCCCAGATCCTGCAGACTGTCCGGAAGAGACAGCTCCGACAGGGAACTGCATTCCGCAAAAGCCACGCTGCCGATGGATTCCAGCCCCTCCGGCAGCAAGGCTGACTGCAGGTTTTCGCATCGCCAGAAGGTCATGGCACCGATGGTTTCCAGCGGAGGCGCGAAATCCACCTTTTCCAGGGCTGTGCACTCAGAGAAGGCCATGGTGGAAAGGATCACTGTATCAGCGGGCAGAACCACCTCTCGGCTTGTCAGGCGCCGGGCATCCATAATGCCCCGCAGAATGGTACCTTCGTAATAATCCGGCAGTTTGACCGTATCTTCCTGAATGTCTTCCACAATATACAGCAGATCACTGGAGGACACCTGGTAACCGGAAGGCCATGTGTCCATATCCATAAATCGCATGCCACAGCGCGCGGCATAGCGCTCAGCCTCCGATCCCGCATATCCCGTAATCACCAGGGAGGCTGGGCAGCCGTCAAAAGCGGACAGAGAAATATCCGAGACGCTGGGCGGGATGTAGACCAACTGCAGGGAGACGCATTCCGAAAAGGCATAGGGGCCTATCGTGATCAGATCATCCGGCAGACGAATACTTTCCAGCGCGCTGCATTTGCTGAACGCCAGTTCGCCAATAGATGCCAGGCCTTGCGGCATCAGTATCTGTTCCAGCGAAGAACATCCCTCAAACGCTGCGGCCGGCAGCTCGCTCAAACCTGCGGGGAGGCGGACGCTGCGCAATTGCACGCAGGAGGAAAAAGCAGCCGATCCCATTTGGCTAATCCCATCCGGCAGCACGATCTCTTCCAGGAAGGATTCGGCAAACGCATACCGACCTATCGACGTCATTGCCGCGGGCAGAGCCAACTGCCGCAGCGGTGTCTGGTACAGCGCTTTTTCTCCAATCGCCGTCAGTTTTTCGGGCAAAAGAAGTTCGCTCACCCCGGTACCGCTGAGTGCGTTATCTCCCAGTTTTTCCAGATTGGAATTCAATTCCACTACCGTCAGGTTTTTTCGTCCGGTCAAGGCCCCGCCGGGCAATTCTTCCAAAAACAACGGAAGAGCTACAGATTCCAGCGTGCTGGAAAACAGTTTTGGATCCGCAGCCAGGGCCGTTACCGGCTGATCGTCAATATAGTCAGGAATATCTACATCCGGGCCGCATTTTCGGCAGGCCAAAACCGTCAGGCCGCTGTCATTGGGCTGCGCGCTGTACTGATCGGCAGTGGAAAAAGGGATCGCCGCTTCAGTTGCATATTTCTGGGCCATGCTTTCTTCCGGCCCCCATAAAGTCAGCCTGTCCGTAGTATTCACAAAGGTGTTTCCCGCAATTTGACGGGTACTGGACGGCAGCCAGACCGTGTGCAGGGCTGCACAGTCGGAAAACGCGTATTCACCGATCGTACGGTTGCCTTCTCCCACCTGTACCATTTCCAGGTTGGCGCATCCGCTGAACGCCAGATCCGAGATGGTATATACCGTGCCCGGTATCTCCACATGCTCCAGTCTGGGATCGTTGCGGAACACACCGCTTTCAATCGCGCTTACAGGAACAAACAGGCGATGCCCCGGCAACCGTAATTCCTGCGCGTTTCCAGAGTATCCCACCACATGAAAGCCGTCGCCTCGCAGGGAATACCACACGCCTTGTCCCATAGGAAACCCATAGGTCATATTCACCACCACAGTCATGGTGGCAAAAGCCGCCAGAGCCGCAGTTACGCAAATCCGCCGGATCAGGCGCTGGCGCCGCATCATATCTTCCGGAAGCGGCAGATTGTACAGCCGGCTGCGGAATTCCGCCATACTGCGGATCCGATGGGAAGGCTGTACAGCAAGGCCTGCCATCAATGCTTTTTCCTGGCTTTTCTTCAGGTGGACGCCCCATTCCCTGGGCGGTTTCAGTGTGTCATGTTCCCGGCGGGCCACCGCTTCCGGCGGACTGTGTCCGGTAAGCAGGGCATAGATGGTCGCACTTATACCGTATACGTCCGTCCAGGGGCCCTGTTCGCCGTCCGGGTCGTACTGTTCCAGCGCTGCATAGGCTTTGTTCACCAGAATGGTTCTGTCACTGCCCCGGGCACGGCGCTCCAACAATGCCGCCGAACCAAAATCGATCAGGGTAACACTGCCGTCTTCCTTTACCATCAGATTGCTGGGACTGATGTCCCGGTGCAGTACCCCGATCCGATGCACCGCGTCCAGCGCATCAATAGCATCGCGCAGCATCCGAAACAGTTGCTCCGGCGAAGGTTTTTCCGCCGCAGTATAGGTGTCAATGGTTACACCTCGCACAAACTCCATAACAAGATACGCCGTTTGGTTCCCATCAAACCAATCGAAAATATCCACCACGCTTTTGACATTCTGAAGAGATGCCAGAATACGTGACTCGCGCCGGAATCTTTCCAGCCCCAGTTCATAGGCAGTACGGTTTTCCGGGACAGGCACCAGGTCATCGCTGATCCGCGTGTCCCGTCCCGCCAAGGATGAGGGAAAATATTCTTTTATCGCAACCGGCACCTGCAGGGTATGATCCCAGGCAGCATAGGTAATCCCGAATCCCCCCGCACCGATTACGCTGCCCAGTTGATAGCGCCCGTGCTGAAACAGGGTTCCTTCCTCTAGGGCCCAGTCGCTGGCCGGGGACATAGGATCATAACCGCAGAAAGGGCAAACGCACTCCTCCGGCAGTTCGCGCATACATTTTGAACAGAAATATCGCTCCTGAATATTCATGCGCATCACCTTCTTTGGCGAGACTTCTCGTTATTCCCAGTATAGAGGAACACAAGAAATTCCTGTCGAATTGAAAGCGACAACTTTACAGCATTATTCGCTATGGACAAGGGTACAGACGGTTGCTACAATGAGAATAGGATTGATTTGCAGAAGGTGGGAACGTGCATGGGTCGTGAACTTCCGGCGCTCAGCACTGAGCTGATCGCTCAAGGGTTGGAGGACAACCGCTTTGATCTGAACGCCTTGCTTCACCAGGTAAAGCTGCCTTCACTGGCCAGCTGTCTGAATGAATTTCTTGGCCGCCAACGAATCAATACCGACGTAATGGCAGAACTGGCCGGCATGAATCGTGCTTCCGCATACAAAATTCTTAATGGCGAGATGAAACCCTCCCGCAATGTATTGCTGCGTATTGCACTCGTATTGGAACTTAGTTTTGAAGAATGCCAAATTCTATTGAAATGTGGCGAGCGGGCCGCTTTGAGCGCTTCCCGTCCCCGGGATCTGGTGCTGATGGATGCTGTCATCAATCGCCATTCTATTGATGACGTAAACCAGCAACTGCAGCAAAACGGATTTCTTGATCTGTATAGCCGCGGATAAGTATAGTTTTCATCAATCGTTTCCCGCTTTATGTATGCATATTTATTTTAAAAACAACGCCCTTGGTGAAGTATTGTCATCCTTCATCAAGGGCGTCTTATTCTTCAAGCTGAATTTTACTGTCCTGTCTGCCGCTTTAGTAAATGTGTGCCGGATTCAGGCCAGATCCCCGGCAGCTTTGATCTTCACGCGGGCGGTATTGCCCGGGTAATACTGAAGGGGCACATCCTCCGCGTCGATGATCTCAACCGTCTCCCGGATGGCGCCCGCAGCAACCGCCAGTTCCACAGCCTGGGCACGCGCCTGCGCCAGGGCTTCATCCCGGGGTGTTTTGTCATAGTCGATCAGCTGCTCATATGTACCGCTGACCTTGGAAATTGCCGAACCAATGGCATTGGCCACACCGCCGCATTCCGGCTGGGTAACGGTTCTGGCACCTGCCAGTTTCGGCGGAAGGACAATGGCACCGCCGCCCACCAGAATAACATCCACATCCTCGCTGGAGACCTTCATGGCATCCAGCGCATCCTCGCACAGGGACCGGATCGTATCCAATGCCTTGCGGGCAAAGCTTTCCTCCAGATGTGCCACCCGTTCCCTGTCGCCCAGGTCGGCCATGCCCAGCCGCACCGCGATATCGGTTGCGGTGCAGACATCACCGCCAAAGCAAAGGGCTTTTTCGTTGATCTGATACCCTACGGAATCCGGGCCAACCGTCACCGTTCCGTCCGCCTGCTGCCGGACAATGGAGCCGCCGCCCAGACCGATGGAGATCACATCCGGCATCCGGAAGTTGGTACGAACACCACCGATGGTGACCGCCACACCGGACTCCCGGGGAAATCCGTTCTGAATCACGCCCAGGTCGGTGGTAGTGCCGCCCACATCAATGACTACGGCATTTTTCATCCGGCTCAGATAACAGGCGCCCCGGATGGAGTTGGTGGGGCCGCAGGCAATGGTCAGAATGGGATAACGGCGGGCATATTCCATCGTCATCAGGGTGCCGTCGTTCTGGGACAGATAGACTTCGGCGTTGGTGACCCCCTCATCCGCCAGCGACCGGGCAAACCCCTCGGTAAAGGACTGGGCAACCTTGTACAGGGCGGCGTTCAGGATGGTGGCATTTTCCCGCTCAATCAGGCCCATGGAACCGATCTCGCTGGATACCGACACATGCACGTCCTCTCCCATGATCCTGCGGCAAAGCTCGGCAGCCGCCAGCTCATGGTCGTTGCGAACGGTGGAGAACACACAGGAAATGGCCACCGACTTAATGTTCTGCGCTTTCAGTTCCTCAAAAAAGGCCGCTGCCGCCTCAGCGTCAAAGGGCGCCAGTTCCTTGCCGTCGTATTCAAAACCGCCGCCCACAACCGCTGTTCTGACCGCAATCGCCTTCAGATCCTCCGCCCAGTCCACCATGGGCGGGATTCCCCGGGAGGCCGGTGCTCCGATCCGCAGGATCCCGATGGGCACAAGGTTCTTTCGCTCCACAATGGCGTTGGTGCACTGGGTAGTGCCCAGCATGGCCTGCCGGATCTGGCTGCGGTCCACGCCCGACTGGTCCAGCACCGCACGCACCGAGTTCAGGATGCCGTCGTAGATATCGGGGGTGGTATGCTGCTTGACCGAGGCCACAACCTGCAGATTTTCGTCGATCAGGACGGCATCCGTATTGGTGCCGCCTACATCAATTCCCAGCTTATACATTTTCAGCAGCCTCCTTTGCAGCGTTCTTCCAGCGGAATGTAGTCGGTGTCAACCCCAAAATATCGGGGGCCCACCAGCGCCAGTCCCTCCGGGGTTCGCCACAGCGGGAAACAGGGCAGGCCTACCACCAGAACGCGCTTGCCGTATTTCAGTGCATCGGTCGGTACCGGCGTAAATGTCTCGGTATCAACCAGGCAGATAAGATCCGGCGTGGTGGCCAGAATCTGCCCGTCCACCACAGCGGTCAGGTTTTCGTTCTGGAACTCCACGTACGCATCGCGACCCTTATATTCGCCGATACCATCCAGCACCACCTTGCCGAAGTTGAAGCCGGCACGCACCTCCCGCAGCACATCGCTGATCTTGCCCTTGAACAGCTTGCAGCCCTCGGTAATTTCCAGGAAGGTCTCTTCGGGTGTTTTGCCGGTGACCTCCTTGACCTTTCGGATGGCCGATCCCAGACGCTGGCTGCGGGTCACGATGCCATGGACGCCATACTGTTTCATGAAGCTGCCGTCCATCGCATACAGGGACACCGATACCGAACCGCCGCAGGCCATGGTGACCGCACGGGCCAGTTCCTCCGTCCATTTGTTGGTGACGGTGCGGAAGATGCAGGAGTTCCCCTTTTCATCCACCAGCGCCATGGGGGTCGCCGAACCGCCCCCGATGGTGAAGGTGACCATCTGCAGTTCCGGGAACGCCCGGCCCATACCATCGCAGTCCACCAGCGGCAAACCCAGACGGGCAGCCGCCGCGATCGGGAGCATGGAGTTCACGCCGCCTGCCTCAATGGGCATAAAGGCATAGATGGGTTTGCCGTAAAACGCGGAGACGGTTTCGTACAGGGAACGGTACTCTTCGCCGCCGATGGCTTTTTCGCAAAGCACCGTAGGCGCCCCCATCATGGCAATGGGAACAACAAGCGCGTCATCCGGTACTTCATCCGGATCCAGCAGGGTGACAGGGCCGCATTCCTGTACCGCGCCGATGGCCACCAGCTTGCCCACATACGGGTCTCCGCCGCCGCCCGCGCCCAGCAGAGCCGCACCCAGCGCAATGTCCTCAATTTCAGGGATTCCAATCTTACGCAAGTAAAACACTCCTTTTTTTCAGAAAGTAACCGGCGGGCAGCACCCGCCAGGATATTCAGGACAGCGACCGGGCCGGTTTAGGCCCCAGCTTTGCCAGCGGCAGATACACCACCAGCGCAACCAGGATACCGTTGATGGGACCGATGAAAAACGGCAGGTTCAGGAAAGACAGGCCCGGAATCGAAGCAAAGGTACCGCCGGTTATGCAGGCGGTCAGTGCTCCCAGCACAAAGGCTGCCACGCCCGGAAGACAGAAGCCTTTCCGGATGGCGAAATTCTCTTTTTTCCCTTTGCCCAGAATCCAGTAATCCGCAATCATAACGCCCATCAGCGCCGGAACAATGGCGGACAGCAGGGACAGAAAGCCCTGGATGGAGTTAAGGATGCCGGCAGCTGCCAGGAGAGTTCCGATCGCACCTGCCACCGCCGTGGTCAGCTGACTCTGCTTTTCATTCTGCCCCAGCAGTACCGACAGCGCCAGCCCGCCGGAGTAGGCGTTGGAAACGTTCGTGGTCCAGGTGGCCAGGATCAGGGCACACAGGCCGATCATGGGAAGGCCCGCGGTGGACAGAAACACGCTGATGTCATAGGAACCGGTGCAGATAGCCAGGATACCGCCCAGCATCAGTACGACCAGGCCAGCCGGAAGCACGCCGAGAACCGAGGATTTGACCACGTCCCCGCGATTTTTGGCAAACCGGCAGTAGTCGCCCGAAATTGCGGCGGCCACGACAAAGGAACCCACCGTCAGGCTGATGCCGCTGACAAATCCCATGGGAGCTGCCGGCTGATAGCCGACGAGCGCCGCGCCATTGCCGGACACGATGTTATAGAACAGCGTATAGGCCAGTACGAGACCCAGCAGCGGCACGGCAATCTTGTTGAGCCATTTCAAGCCGCTGAACCGGAAACAAGCAGTGAGCAGCATAACCGCGCCCCAGACCACCGAAGACAGCCAGACCGGAATGGTCACCCCGCTCATGTCCGCCACCATTGTTGAAAAGGACGATCCGCAGACCGCTGCCTGGATTCCGAACCAGCCAATGCAGGAGATTGCCAGAATGGTACTGATGATGTATTTGGCGCCCAGCTCTCCCAGCGCGCCGCCCGCCATCACAGCGGTGGGCATACCGGTATCGCAGGCCTGCATCCCCATAAAGCTCATGAATAGGCAGATCAGCAGATAGCCCACGAGGATCGCCGCGGCTGCCGCCCCCAGGCTCAGGCCCGCCCCGATCATGCCGCCGATCATCAGGGCCGGCACACAGATCATGGCGCCGATCCACACCATGGTGATGGAGCCCCAGCTTTGCCGTTCCTCCGCCTTGATGGTAAATCCTTTTGTCTGTTGCATACTTTCTCCCCCTCTGCCACGCTGTATTTGTGGCTGATTTTGTTTTGATTATAGTGAAAGGACGCAGAGAAAGCATTAGGAAAAAGGATAAAGAATCCCTCTGTTCATTGTCCTTTCGGACAACGAACAGGGGGATTGGGCTGCAGTATGGTTATCGGGATTCGTTTGGCTGCAGCTGCAGAATACGGCGAAGCGCAAGGGCATACAGCAGATTTTTGGATTGCGGGATGTCCCCTGCCCGGAATCCCAACAGATTATCGGCCTTCTGCAGGCGGTATTTAACGGTGTTCTTATGGACAAACAAATGCTCGGCCGTTTGGGTAACGCTGGAATTCTCATCCAGCAGATAGGCCGACAGGGTATCCACGATTTCGGCGCCGTCCTTACCGGCAAGAATCGGATCCAGCAGCGACAAATACCGGCGCATATGCTCTTCACCGCCGGCGGCAAGTTCCCGGCACTCCTTTACAAACTCGATTTCGGATATGGTAAAGTAAGCACGACGCGGAAAGACCTTGATGCTGTCCTCCAGATAGGCCCGGTTTGTGTCGTAGGCGTATTTCGCATTGGCGGTATATTGCAGCAGTGTGCAGCGGGTTACTTTGGCGCACAGCTGCTTTTCCGCGCAGAACTGCACCAGCGCATCGGTCCATTCGTCCATTTCCCGCAAGGTGCGGCTGCCCACCGGAAAGATCAGGATATCATTTTCGTAGTGTTCACACAGACCGACATGGGTATACAGGGAAGACAGCTCTGCCAGTTCATTTACCCAGGGGGAGAGATTTTCGCCCCGCAGGCTGCGCAGTATCCACATATCGCTCAGCGATGCCACATCAATATGGTACAGTTCCCCCAGACGCCGCATCTTGATCGGCTCATCCAGAATGATCGCGCGAACCAGTTCCGACAAATCTTTCTGGTCGTGCGCCCTGCCCCAGACACCGATGCTCAGGCGAACGCCCTCCACGGCCTGTTTCCAGAGTACCGGATCCAGCTTGCCATGTTCCGAAAACACAAAGAGATACATGCGCCCGCATCCGCTGGGATGGATTTCCGCTTTATAGGCCCACAGGCTGCGTTCCCCTTTTACCTCCCAGGTACAGTCGCCCCGCATCTGCGACGCCGACTGCTGTATGATCGACGCCCAGGGCATATCCTGATTCAGCGGCCAGGATGCTTCGCTCAGCAGATGGTATTCCGAATCGGTCACCACCGCGGATGCACGCAGCCGTCCGCTGGCAATGCGCAGGATTGTTTTTACGCTCTGCTGGCCGGGCGGCACCTTGGTCATCTGTTCCAGCAGATCCACCGTAAAAGCAGGATTATTGAGCTCATCCCGGACAATCGCGTCCATGGCTTCGCGGATTACCTCGCTGTACCGCAGGTTCGGCTCGTTTTCCGGCATACAGATCAGCACAAAGCCCAGTTCGTCCGCCAGCTGGATCAACTTCGGATCCACCCATGGAAGGATCAGCCCCACATAATACAGCACCATCCCCACCTCACCGGCGGCGGCAAACATCCGGATATTGGCACACTGGGCCTCCACATCGTCGGCCACATTGCAGAAACCGGTAAGGATCAGTTCACCGCCCCAGAAATCTATGCTGTCAAACAGGGTTTTCTGCATGGGGGTGGGGTTAGCGTATTCCAATACCGTGATGCTGTTTATGATGCGATCCAGGCCGCTGTGGCCGGCCAGCACTTTGGCCCGCCGCAGACAGGGCAATTCCATCAGCTGCGCTACGGTCAGACTCATGGGATGGTCACCTCCCTCTTCTGCACTTTATCATACCACAGCATTTCCGGGCACGCAAACATTCGGTTTTCCGATGGCAACTGGCAAAGAGGCAATTGCAAATTTGATCGTTTCCCTGCTATAACGCTTAAAACCGGCATTTGGAGAAAATCCGCCGGTTTTGTTTTTCTGTTGCCGGTGCTTACCGCTGCACCCGGCCGGAGCCATCGCCGCCGGCCAGCTTTTCCACCTCTGCCACAGTGACAAAGTTGTAGTCGCCCTCAATGGAATGTTTCAGGGCGGATGCCGCTACCGCGAACTCCACCGCCTGCTGACTGGTGCGGCCCTCCAGCAGCGCATGAATCAGGCCGCCGCCGAAGGTGAACTCCAGGTGGTCAGCCTGAACAAACCGCTCGTAATTATAGGGTTGCAGACGGATCATCAACTCACCGAACGTAACAACCTTAGCCATTGCCCCGTACCTCCTTTACTATCTTCACGCTCTTTTTACACAGGTCGATGATCTCGTCCCACTTCTGGTTGTCGATCAGATCGGCCGTGACCATGTAGGAGCCCCCGCAGGCACATACGGACGGACAGGAAAGGTACTCTTTCAGATTCTTCAGCGAAATCCCGCCGGTGGGCATAATCCTGAACATGGGAAACGGCGCACTCATTGCCTTGATCTTGGCAAGGCCGCCGGACTGCTCCGCCGGGAAGAACTTGAGCACCTCCAGGCCAAGTTTGCCGGCCATGTGGTAATCGGTGGGGGTGGTACAGCCGGGGTAGACCGGCACACCCTTTTGCCGGCAGTAGGTCACGATCTCCGGATCAAGGCCGGGACAGACGATGAACCGGGCACCCGCTTCCAGAGCTTCGTCCATCTGGGCGGTGGTGAGCACCGTGCCCGCGCCTACCAGCATCTCGGGCTGAGCCTGACGCATCAGGCGGATGGCATCGGCAGCACCTGCCGCCCGGAAGGTAACTTCCGCCACCGGGAGCCCACCCTCACAAAGGGCAGCCGCCAAAGGCACGGCATCCTGCTCCGGATGGTTCAGTTTTATAACCGGAACCACGCCGATCCGGGAAATCTGTTCAGAAATGGGATTCATCCGTATTGCTCCTTTCTTGTTCACACGCCGGAGTATGCCGAGAAACCGCCATCAATGGGGATACACACGCCGGTAATGAAGCTGGCTGCCTCATTGTTCAAAAGGAACAGCACTGCGCCTGCCAGTTCCTTTTCTGTATCGCCAAAGCGGCCCATGGGGGTAGCTGCCAGAATCTTGCCGGTGCGGGCGGTGGGAGTTCCGTCCTCGTTGAACAGCAGTTTCTGGTTCTGCTTGGTGGAGAAGAAACCCGGAGCGATGGCGTTGACCCGGATGCCCACCTTGCTGAAATGAACCGCCAGCCACTGGGTAAAGTTGCTCACTGCAGCCTTGGCGCCGGAGTAGGCAGGGATCTTGGTCAGCGGGGTGTAAGCGTTCATGGAAGAGATATTCAGAATATTGCAGCCTTCACGGCCCACCATCTGGCGGGCGAACGCCTGGGTGGGCAGCAGGGTTCCGATGAAGTTCAGGTTAAAGACGAACTCCACACCGCTTGTTTCCAGATCAAAGAAGCTCTTGGTATCGCCGTCAATGTCGCCCGCTTCAAAATACTCTTTGTCGGTGGTGGCACGGGGGTTGTTGCCGCCGGCACCGTTGATCAGGATGTCGCAGGGGCCCAGATCTGCAGCCACCGCATCGGCCACCGCATAGCAGTCGCCCTTATCCAGCACGTTGCACCTGTAGGCTTTGGCCACACCGCCCTCAGCCGTGATCTCGCCGGCAAACTTCCGGGCCGCTTCCTCGTTCAGATCCAGCAGGGCTACCCTGGCGCCCGCCCGGGCCAGCACCTTGGCGAAGGCAGAGCAGAGCACGCCGCCCGCACCGGTTACAACCGCGACCTTGCCGGTCAGATCCGTATTCAGCACATTCTTTTCCATATCCTTCTCCCCTTTTTTATGTGTGCAGTGCCTTTTCGCAGGCTTCAAACAATCCGTTGATGTAGGCGGCTCCCAGTGCCCGGCATACAGGCCATACCCGGGTTTACCGGTCTCTCCCCAGATCATGCGGCCATGGTCAGGACGTACATATCCATCAAAGCCGGTCTCTGCCAGTGCGCGAACAATCTCGTACACATCCAGAGAACCGCAGGCGGACAGATGCCCGCTTTCCTCAAAGGAACCATCCGTCAGCACCTTCACGTTGCGGATATGCATGAAAGCGATACGGCCCATGGCGGAATACTTGCGTACCATGGCCACTACGTCGTTGCTGGCGGCACAGCCCAGCGAACCGGTACACAGGCACAGACAGTTGGCGGGAGAGTCCACCAGCCTGAGGAACCGATCCAGATTTTCCTCGCAGGTAATAATGCGGGGCAGGCCGAAGATGGGATACGGGGGATCATCCGGATGAATGGCCATCCTGACGCCGCATTCCTCAGCCACCGGAATTACCTTTTTCAAAAAGCGTTCCAGGTTGGCCCACAGGCCTTCCTCCCCGATAGCCCCATAGGCGGCAATCAATTCCCGCACCTCCGCCTGGGTGTAGCTGGAATCCCAGCCAGGCAGATGGATGTCGTCCTTCAGTGGATCCAGCCCTTTCATCTGATCCCAGTACATCACCAGGCTGGTGGAGCCGTCGGCGGCTTGCTTATCCAGCTGGGTACGGGTCCAGTCGAATACCGGCATGAAGTTATAGGTCACACATTTTACGCCGTATTCGGCACAGCGGCGGATGTTTTCACAGTAGACCTCCAGCAGATGCTCCACATCGCCCCGCCCCAGCTTGATGTCCTCATGCACCGGAATGGATTCCACCACGTCGAATACCAGGCCGTTGGCGTCGCAGTCCGCCTTCAGGGCAGCCAGGCTCTCCCGGGGCCAGACCTCGCCGGGCTTTACATCATACACGGCGGTCACGATGCTCCGCATACCGGGAATCTGGCGGATATATTGCAGCGAAATGGTGTCCTCACGTCCGTACCATCGAAACGACAGTTTCATTTGCGCTTCCTCACTTTCTCACAGATTGAAATACCGTTTGGCGTTATTGCCGCAGATGTCCTGTACCAATGCACCCAGCGTTTCCCAGTCCGCCGGATACTCGCCGTTTTCCACCCAGCGGCCGATAAGGCTGCAGAGAATGCGGCGGAAATATTCATGCCGGGCATAACTCAAAAAGCTGCGGCTGTCGGTGAGCATCCCGATAAAGTTGCCCAGCACCCCCAAATTGGCAAGACTGGTAAGCTGCTCGGTCATGCCTGCTTTATGGTCGTTGAACCACCAGGCACTGCCATGCTGGATCTTGCCCGGAATCTCGTCGCTCTGGAATGCTCCCAACAGGGTATCGATCCAGGCGTTATCCGCCGGATTCAGGCTGTACAGCACCGTTTTAGGCAGACTTCCCTCCGCATCCAGCGCGTCCAGCAGCCGATATGCAGCCGCACAGCTGTCGGTTACGGCCATGCTGTCGAACCCGCTGTCCGGCCCCAGAAGCGCCAGCATCCGGCTGTTGGGATTTCGTATGCAGCTGAAATGAATCTGCATCACCCAGCCACGACGGGCATATTCCCGGGCGCAGTGCAGCAAAAGCGTGGTCTGGTAGCCTTCGGCTTCTTCCCGGGTCAGCAGCTGACCGGCCAGTGCCTTTTGCAGAGCGGCGGTAGCAGTTTCCCCGCTTACCGGGCGGAACATCACATAATCCAGGCCATGATCTGCCGAGCGGCACCCCTGCGCGTTAAAAAACACGATTCGGTCGCTGAGAGCGGCGCAAACATCCTCCGCCCGTTCGATACGGCGGCCGGTAACCCGTCCCAGTTTGCGGATGTACGCCGCAAAGCCCGGCTTATGCAGGTTTACCGCCGGGTCGGGCCGGAAACTGGGCAATACCTGCACCGGGAATCGGCGGTCAGCCGCCAGTTTTTTATGCCAGGCCAGATCGCTGCAGGGATCGTCGGTTGTGCCGATCATAGCCACGTTACTGGCCAGAATCAGCCCCCGGGCGCTCATTGCCGGGTCACTCTGCAGTTTACGGCTGCAGAGCTGCCACACTTCCTCTGCGGTACTGCCATTCAACACGCCGGTATAGCCAAAGTAATTTTTCAGTTCCAGATGGCACCAGTGAACCATAGGGTTGCCGATGGCCCGGGGCAGCGTTTCGGCGAATTTCTGGAACTTTTCCCGATCCGGTGCGTCGCCGGTGATGTATGGCTCGGGGATGCCATGGGAACGCATCAACCGCCATTTATAGTGGTCGCCCCCCAGCCAGAGCTGCGCGATATTGTCGAAGCGCCGGTCCCTAAAAATCTCTTCCGGGTCGATGTGGCAGTGATAGTCGATGATGGGCATCTTCTCGGCCCAGCCATGGTACAGCGTTCTGGCCGTTTCGCTATCCAGCAGAAAATCCTGTTTGGCAATCGGGTTTTCCATCCTGCAGCCTCCTGTCGTTTTCTGCCTCCAGCATACCACGATTATTACAATATAAAATTGCTCATATTGTTTGACACATTGTAATTCTTGCTATATCATAGGGACAAAGGCAGGTGGTATAGATGAAGACTGTTTTGCAACCCTTTGATCCCCGGCAGGAAATGCGGCGGAATGATTTCGAGATTTTTCATAACCGGGACATGCACCTGGATTCGGTCGGGCTGCATCACCACGATTTTTACGAGGTATACTTTTTTCTCGGAGGCAAGGTTGAGTATCGGGTAGAGGGTCGTCTGTACCGGCTGCGCCCCGGGAACATACTGCTGCTGAGTCCCCGGGAACTGCATCAGGTAACGGTTCAGGCGGGACGCATCCCCTATGAACGGATTGTCTTATGGATTTCCCGGCCATTTCTGGATTTGCTGGCCGGAGGCACCGATTCCCTCTCCCGCTGTTTTGATGCCGCGCTGGAAAGGCACACCAATCTGCTCTCCCCTACGGATGGCGAACCGCTGCGGGATCTGTTTGAGCGGCTGCTGGAAGAACGATCCCGTCCCCTGTACGGCAGCGAAGCCTGCGCCCGGGGATGTCTGCTGCAGCTTCTGGTAATGCTGAACCGTCTGGCTTTGGATTGCCGGGAAAAAGCCGGGGAAGGCAGCCCGCTGGTCTCTCATGCCATTGCCTACATTAATGTCCATTATCAGGAAGAGATCAGCCTGGATCAGCTGGCCGCCCATCTGCATGTAAGCAAATACTATCTGTGTCATGAATTCAGCCGTGTTGCGGGAACCAGCGTATACCGCTACATCACCCTGAAACGGCTTCAGATTGCCCGGGAACTGCTTCTGCAGGGTGCGGCCCCCAGTGCTGTGGCGGCTCAGTGCGGATTTCGGGATTATCCAAATTTTTACCGGGCGTTCAAGGCGCGGTACAGTCTGAGCCCCAGCGACTGCGCCCCCAGGGAATAAGCAAACCGGCACAGTATATCCGGGAATGGTTGTTACCGCCTGTGCCGCCGCTATGGGGTTCTGACGCCACGGCTGCCCTGTCAATACATCGGATTTGTCGGATTCCATTAACCAAACATTAACAAAAGCATGGTATTCTTTTTCTGAGGTGAGCTTTGTTATGATTCATATTCTGGTAATTGAGGATGACAAGGATCTCAATCAGGCGGTATGCCGTTACCTGCGTTCTCATCAGTATGAAACGGTTGGTGTATTGAATGCGTCGAAGGCGTTTGACGAACTGTACGCCGCCCATTTTGATCTGATTATTTCCGACATTATGATGCCGGGAATGGACGGTTTTGAATTTGCGGAGACCATCCGGCAGCAGGACAAGAATCTCCCCATCCTGTTCATGACCGCACGGGATGACTTCTCCGCCAAGGAGCGGGGCTATCATCTCGGAATTGATGACTACATGGTAAAACCGATCCATATGGACGAACTTCTGCTGCACATCGAAGCCCTTCTGCGCAGGGCCAACATTGCGGCAGAAAAGAAGCTGACCGTGGGAAACCTGATATTGAACGAGGATGAGGTTTCCGCCACGGTGGACGGTGAGCCGGTTGCACTTACCCTGCGGGAATTTCAAATCCTCTTCAAGCTGCTCTCCTATCCCAAACGCACATTTACCAGAAGCCAGCTGATGGACGAGTTCTCCGGCATTGAAAGCGAGAGCGGGCTCCGGACGGTGGATGTGCATATTACAAATTTGCGGGCAAAGTTCTCTCACTGCGACGCGTTTCGGATTGTAACCGTCCGCGGACTGGGTTATAAGGCGGTGATCCCATGAAAAATGATCCCCGTGTCAACGCAAAAAGCTTCACGTTCCGCAACTACATCATCATTTTTCTGATCATGCTGTTCTTTTGCGGCAGCTATGCGGGGCTTTACTTCCTTCAGATCAAAAGCACTGATCTGATCTATGTGCTCCTTTCGATGTTCACCTATATTGTGGTCATCAGCATTGCCGTCTGCATCCTGTTTGCTTTTTTCCGGCGCAGAGTGCTGATGCGCCCCGTTTACCGGTTATGCGAGGCGGCGCAAAAGGTTGCGCGGGGAGATTTTTCTGTGCGGCTCACCCCCATGCGGAAAGACGGAATGAAGGATGAGTTTGAGGTCTTGTTTGATGACTTCAACACCATGACGGCAGAACTGGCAAGCACAGAGATCCTGAAGAATGATTTTGTTTCCAATGTTTCCCACGAATTGAAAACACCACTGGCCGTTATTCAAAACTACGCCACCATTCTGCAGTGCGACGAACTGACGCCGGAAGAACGCAAGGAGTATTCCCGGCGCATCGGAAATGCCGCCAGCCGCTTATCGGTGCTGGTTACCAATATCCTGCAGATAAATCGCTTGGATAATCAAAAAATCAAGCCCGCTCTTCGCAGTTTCAACCTGAGTGAAGAACTGAGCCGGTGCATCTTAAATTACGATACTCTGCTGGACGAAAAAGAAATTGAGCTGGAGACGCAGCTTGACCAGACGCTGATCCTTTGCAGCGACGAAAGCCTTTTGGATATGGTGTGGAACAATCTCATCTCCAATGCGGTAAAGTTTACGCCGCAAAAAGGGAAAATCGGGATTGAAGCCCGGCAGGAAGGACACGATGTGCTGGTGACCATTTCGGACAGCGGATGTGGTATTCCGCCCGAAGCGATCCATCGTATATTCGACAAATTCTATCAGGCTGATTCCTCCCATGCCACCCAGGGGAATGGTCTCGGGCTTGCTCTGGTAAAGCGAATTCTCCATCTTTTTGGGGGCGATATATCGGTAAGCAGTACGCCCCAAAAAGGCTCTGTATTTACAGTCCGGCTTTCTGCATGACCGCCTTCAGAAAAAAGCCAGCCGTTTCCCGCAGTTGGGAACGGCTGGCTTTGTTTCTTAACACAGCATTAGCAATTCCTTGACGATAGAAAAACACAGCCCTGTTATTCTATATCTGCACCCGGAAACAAAAAATCATCTCGGAGGTATTCTATCATGAAAAAAGTAATTGCTCTGATTGCTGGCCTGGTTGTTTTGGTTGCCGGTTTGTTCGGCGTCAAGAAGCTGTTTTTTTGAAAAGAGGCGGGTTGCATGAAGTATTGTCGATCCTGCGGCGCTGTCATAAAGGATCAGGATCTCTTCTGCTCTCAATGCGGGAAACCAGCACATTCCGCATCCCCCTGCCGGGATCTGATCCCTGCCGCCGAGGGAGAACCCCGGGACAGGTTCTGGTGTGAACTGGCCTATATGGGATTTTTCTTCTGGCTTCCGCTGGCCTTTTGCAAAACAGAAAAATACCGTACCCGCAGTGCCAATCAAGGGCTTTGGGCGCTTCTTCTTGCCACGGCAAGCTGCACAGGTATCCGGCTGGCCGGCGCCGTCAATGCACTTTTCGCTGACAGCCTTTTCGGTATCCTGTCCGGCGGTTTTTACTCCCTGCTGTTTATTATATTTCTGTCGTTTATGCTGTATCTGGTATGGAAGTGCCTGTACAACGTCCTCCAGATTCACAAGGGCGGGGACATTGCGCCGATCCTGTTCTTTGACGAAGCCGCTATCATCCGATAAAAAGAGTGCACTTCCATGCCGCTGTTTTCATCGCAGGCATGCGCGCATTTGAAAAACTTTCAGACAGAGGAGAGGATACGCGATCAAGGCAACAACCAAGTTTGATGTGATCAGGCAGACTCTTCAAAACATCTGCGGCACGCACCACGCCTCTCTCCTGCTGGTCTGGGACATTTTCAGCTTTGCGGTGTTAGGCTTGAACAGCTTTATCCTGCTGCTTCATAAAAACAGGGAGCATCAAGACCTGGTTTATGTAATCTGCGCCGGAGCCGTTGCGTATGTGTTCGTGATGATCGGTCAGACCTGTTTTCTGTTCAAGCAGAAAAGGCGCCGCCGGATACTGCTTGTCACAAAAAAGCTTTTCCGTCTGGTTTATACCCTCATCTATCTCACAGCCATCATGCTGGACATACTGATTCTGGCAGAAGCCCCCGGGAACGAGTTGGCACTGGCATATAACGGCTGCCTGTTTATCTGGATCTTGCTTTGGGGCACAAACTTTCTTTGGATCCCGCAGTTGTTTCGGCTGTTTGACCCGAGAAAGTTCCGGAAAAGCAAGCCGGAAAGCCCGCCTTCCACAGATACATAGCGCACGGCTGTGCTCAAAAAATGCTGCCGCAGTTACGGCAGCATTTTTGTTATTCTACGGTGACACCCGCCGGATCGTTCATCCGGCGGCAGGTTCCGCCGATGCACAGGCACAGGGTTACAGAATCGGCTCGATAACGGCGCGGAAATACCGGTCCAGTTCCGCGGGTGTCTGCTTTCGGCGGCCACGAATCCACCAGAGCACCATTTCCACAAAGCTGCCGGAAATATGATTGATGAGGAAGCCCTCGGGGATTTTCTCGTTGTGCCGGCGGTTCTGGTTTACAAACTGGGATCGCACCAATCCGTTCAGACTGTCCTTGAAATAGCGCAGGAACACCTCACTGCTTTCACAGGAAAGCAGTGCCAGAATGTTCTTGTCGTTTTCCTGCAGATGCTGCAGCAGATGGCAGAAAACAGACTCCGGCGCGTCCTGATCGGAATACAGGCCGTGGGTATGGGCACTGTCCATCGCGCTGTTGATGACGTGCCCGAACAATTCTTCGCACAGCGCTTTGAGCAGATCGTCCTTGGTTTCAAAATGGGCATAAAAGGTTGTGCGTCCCACATCGGCGGCATCGATGATTTCCTGCACCGTTATCTTGCTGTAGCTTTTTTCTGACAGCAGTGCGCTGAACGCGGCAAAAATAGCTGCCCGCGTTTTCTGCTGGCGTCTGTCCATGGCAGCCTCCCGTACATTTCTGCGGATCTGTTCGGTATGAAACAGGGCGCCGGGATTATCCGTTGTATTCCCCCGACCGCTTGTTACAATAAAAGAGAACAAAGTGTTCGCTAACAAATGTATTGTACCGTTTGCAGCGGTACACGTCAAGGCGGGCACGGAAAGCGGGAGGGGTCCGTCATGATAAAACGAATCAGCGACTTTCTGGCAGGGCTGCCGATGACCATTGCTGCGGGTGTGTTTCTGCTGTTTGATCTGGTGCCGCATCTGGCGGAGGAATTCGGCGGGCAGGCCGTAACGTTTGCGCTGCTGCCCTTTGATCCGGCTTGGGTAACGGTGATCATCAGCGGCATTCCCCTATTGTATCTGGCCGTCTGGCGGCTGATCCACAATCCGGGCATCAGCAAAATTTCTTCAGCGCTGCTGATCTGCATCGCCATGTTTGCCGCTATTGCCATCGGTGATCTGTTTGCGGCTGGTGAAGTGGCTTTTATCATGGCGATTGGCGCGCTGCTGGAGGATGCAACCACCAACCGGGCGAAGAAAGGGCTGCGCAAACTGCTCAACCTGGCCCCCACCATGGGACGGCGGATCCGGGATGGACGGGAAGAACGGATCCCTGCTTCGGATATTCAGCGGGGTGACATTCTGCGGGTGCTGCCCGGAGAAACCATCCCGGTAGACGGCACCATTCTGCGCGGGGAAACCTCGGTGGATCAATCCGTTATGACGGGCGAGTCCCTGCCGGTGGACAAAACCGCCGGGGAAGAAGTATTCTGCGGCACCCTCAACTGTTTCGGTTCCATTGATATTGCCGCAACCCACGTGGGTGAGGACAGTTCCCTGCAAAAACTCATCCGCATGGTACAGGATGCCGAAAACAAGCAGGCGCCCATGCAGCGCATTGCCGACAAAGCGGCCAGCTGGCTGGTTCCGGTTGCGCTGCTGATCGCTGTGTTGTCCTACCTGTTCAGCGGCAATATCGTTACCGCTGTGACAGTGCTGGTTGTGTTCTGCCCCTGCGCTCTTGTGCTGGCAACCCCCACCGCCATCATGGCGGCCATCGGGCAGGCCACCAAACACGGCGTTATGATCAAATCCGGAGAAGCGCTGGAAAAGATGGGCAAGGTGGACACAATCGCCTTTGACAAGACCGGCACCCTGACCTGCGGCAAACTGGCGGTCAGCGATATCCGCAGTTTCGACCCTGCCCTCAGCGAAACGGATCTCCTTGCCCTGACCGCCAGCGCGGAAGGCAGAAGTGAGCATCCTCTGGGCAAGGCGATTGTGGCCTGTGCCCGGGAGAAAGGGCTGGCGATTACCGAAGCTGCCTCCTTCCGTATGGATGCCGGCAAAGGGATCCGGGCAAAAGCAGATGGCCGTCACCTGCTTTGCGGCAGTGAGGCATTCCTGCGGGAAAACGGCGCTTTCCTCTCCCCTGCGGCCGTATCTGCTCTGAACGAGCTGCGTGCCCAGGGCAAAGCCCTGGTGCTGGTGGCAGACCAGCGGCAGTGTATCGGCGTGATTGCCCTGTCCGACCGCCTGCGTCCTCAGGCCGGCGAGATGGTGCGGCGGCTTTCGGCCATGCATACCCGCACCGTACTGCTGACCGGCGACCACCGGCAAACCGCGGAACACTTTGCCCGGCAGGTGGGTATCCGGGAAGTCCGGGCGGAACTGCTGCCCCAGGAAAAGGTAGCCGGAATCGAGGCGCTGCAGAAAGAGGGACGGGTGGTCTGCATGATCGGCGACGGTGTGAACGACGCCCCGGCGCTGAAAACCGCCGACGTGAGCGTGGCGATGGGCAGCATGGGCAGCGACATTGCCATAGAGGCGGCGGATATCGCCCTGATGAGCGATGATATTTCCCGTATTCCCTATCTCAAGCGGCTGTCCAACGCAACGGTGCGCACCATCAAGTTCAGTATTACCCTGTCCATGTGCATCAACTTTGCCGCCATTGTTCTATCTCTGCTGCAGATACTCAACCCCACCACCGGCGCCCTGGTGCACAACGCCGGTTCCTGCTTTGTTGTGCTGATTGCCGCGCTGCTCTATGACCGGAAATTTGAATAGCTTTTCCCCGGATATAACGCGGAAAACGGGCGGCAGCCGTTTTGGCTGCCGCCCGTTTTCCTTGTTTTGGGAGCGAGTTATGAGAAGGAGAGCGGAATGTTTATCAGATCAGCTGACGGCGCAGGCGTTCCTTTTCGGCCTGTTCGTCCTCGGCGGGATACCACATGGGAGATTCCAGCTTGACGCAGCAGCTTTCGCCTTCCGCAAAGGAGATGCGGTGCGGGGTCTGCACCTTGAGCATTTGGCCGCCCACCGGTACCAGGTACTCGGTGCGGTCGGTCAGGAAGATGCGCTTTTCCACATGGGTGCGGTACCCGTCGGAACCGCCGGTCAGCTCGATGGAGTTGGGCCGGGTAGCCACCACCATCTTTTCGGCGGCACCGTCCGGGATGTCCAGGCCCAGAGGGTGTTCCAGATCCCCCTCGGCGTAAACCTGCCCGTCCTTCACCACCACATTCAGGAAGGTGCTCTCCCCCAGGAAGCTGTGCACAAAGCGGTTCACCGGCTTGTTGTACAGGTTTTCCGGGGTGTCGATCTGCATGATGCGGCCCATGTCGCAGACCATCATCCGGTCGGAGATGGCCATGGCCTCGGACTGGTCGTGGGTCACAAAGATGATGGTGAAGTTGAACTTGCGCTGCAGTTCCTTGATCTCGAACCGCATGCTCTCCCGCAGCTTGGGATCCAGGTTGGAGAGGGGCTCGTCCAGCAGCATCACCTTGGGCTGGGTAACAATGGCCCGGGCCAGGGCAATGCGCTGCTGCTGGCCGCCGGACAGATCGGAGGGATATACCTTTTCCAGACCGGTCAGGTTGGTATGACGCAGCGCGTCGGCTACCTTCTTGTCAATGTCGGCCCGGTTCATCTTCTGAATCCGCAGCGGAAAGGCCACATTTTCAAATACGTTCATATGCGGCCAGACAGCGAACGCCTGGAATACCATGCCCAGGCCCCGGTCCTCCGGCGGCACATACAGGTTTTTGCTCTTGACTGAAACCGGGCGGCCGCAAAGTTCGATCTCGCCCTCGCTCAGATCCTCAAACCCGGCGATCATCCGCAGGGTGGTGGATTTGCCGCAGCCGGAGGGGCCCAGGAAGGAGAAGCACTCCCCTTCCTGCACGTTCAGGTTGAAGTCATCCACCGCCACGATGTCGCCCAGGGTTTTGGTGGTGAAGCGTTTGGTCACATGGCGCAATACGATCTGATCCAACGCTTATACCCCCTTTCTGTCCTTGGTGATCTGGGTCACAATGGTGTTGCAGACAATGATCAGCAGGATGGCTACCGAACCGAGCGCAGCCGCCTGGGGCATCATGCCCGCATCACGCAGCGAGTAAATCTGCACGCCCAGCGTGCGGGTATAGGGCCCGTACAGAAGCACCGAGGTGGTAACCTCGCGCATGGCGGGCAGGAAGATCAGGAAGAAGCCCGACACCATCGCCGGCCGGATCAGCGGCAGGGTGATGTCCTTGAGGCTTTCGGTGTGGGACGCGCCGCAGGTGCGGGCGGCTTCCTCCAGGCTGGGATGTACCTGCAGCAGGGCCGCGGAACTGCTCTTCATGGAGAAGGACAGGTAACGGGCCAGGTACGCCACCAGGATGATCCAGATGGTGTTGTACAGGCTGATACCGAACAGTCCGCCGCTCCAGGCCAGGATAACGCCGATGGCCAGCACCGTGCCGGGGATGGAGTACGGCAGTACCGACAGCACTTCCAGAACGCCCTTGCCGCGGGGTTTGATCTTCTGTACCACGTAGGCGATCAGGGTGCCCAGGAACATACAGACAACGCCCGCGCTGATGGAAACGAACAGGGAGTTCTTGATGGAGTCGAAGGTACCGGAGCTCTCGAACACCTTGACATAGTTGTTCAGGGTGAAGTTTTCCGGAATCAGCGGCAGGCCATAGGCTCTGACCAGACCTACCAGGAAGATCATGACCAGCGGCACGATAACGATAAGTACCAGGGTGGTGACCGCCAGGATGAACAGGGGGATGCGGGCGCCCCGCAGCTTGATCAGGGTGGGACGCATGCTCTTGCCCTTGATGATGTCGTAGCTGCCGGCGCTGAGCACCTTCTTCTGGATAATCAGGGCCACGGCCACGACCACGACCAGCATAATGGACAGGGCTGCGCCCTGACGGATGCCTTCAAAGCTGCCGCCGGAACGGGAGATGGTGGCGTAGATCTTGGTAGGCAGGGTGTAGATGCCCTGGGAGAAGCCCAGGATGGAGGGTACGCCGAAATGGGCCAGCGAGCTGATCAGGATCAGCAGGGCGCCGGCGCTGATGGCGGGCAGCACCAGCGGCAGGGTGATCTTACGGATAACCGTAAGCTGCTTGGCGCCGGCGATGCGGGCGCATTCTTCCAGAGTGGGATCCATGCGCTCCAGAGCGCTGACCACCTGCATGAATACGAACGGGAAGTAGTAGGACAGCTCCACAAAGACGATGCCGCCCAGAGAGTTGATGTTGAAAGGCGCGCCGGACAGGTTGAAGGTATCCACCAGCCAGCGGTTCAGATAGCCGGACCGGCCGTTGAGCAGCAGGTCCCAGGCCATGGCGCCCAGGAAGGGCGGGAACATGTAAGGAATGTTGAACAGAGCCCGCATGAGGCCCTTGGCCGGGATATCGCTGCGGCCCAGCAGCCAGGCATAGAACACGCCCATGATGGTGCCGAACAGGGTTACCCAGAACGCAATCTGGATGGTGTTCCACATGGAGGCCAGGTTGCCCGGATCCAGCAGCTGGCTGGTGAACAGTTCCGGGCTGAAGTGACCCTCGTAGAAGAATGCGTGGTAGATGATCATAAAGACCGGAATTACCACGATGATGACCAGCAGCACAAAGCTCAGAACGGTCATGGCGCCGTCCAGGCTGATGCGGCGGCCGTCGATGGCGGCCAGGTCCTTATTTTTGCGAACGCCAAATTTCATGCCTTGGCCTCCTTTGCTTCATAGTAGCGGGGATTGAGCAGCCGCAGGCCTACCTCACTGCCCTCCCGCATCACGCCGGTGCGGGCGGCGGCCAGGGTGCTCTGCTGCACCCGCAGTTCCCGCTGGCCCAGGTCTACAAAGTAATCGTACTCGCTGCCCAGGAACACACACCGGCGAACCTTGGCCCGGATGGGAGACGCGGGGTCAAACTCGATGTCATTGGGGCGCACACCCAGTTCCACGCCCTTGCCCTTGTCCGGATCCAGCCCGTCGGGCAGTTCGGCCTGCCAGGGAATCACGGCATTGCCCACATCCAGGCCCAGTGCGCCATTTTTGCGCACAACCCGCAGGAAGTTGGACACACCGATAAACTCAAAGGTAAACCGGTTGGCCGGACGCAGGATGATATCCTCGTCGGTGCCGGTCTGGCACAGGCTGCCGTCCTGCTGCATGATGGCCATCTTGTCGCACAGCTGCAGGGCCGACTCCTGGTCATGGGTAATGTACAGCACAGTGGTGCCGCTGCTGCGCTGAATCTGGCGGATCTCGGCCAGCATCTGCTCCCGCAGCTTGGCGTCCAGGTTGGTGATGGGCTCGTCCATCACGATCAGGTCGCCGTTGCCCACCAGCGCACGGGCGATCGCCACACGCTGCTGCTGCCCGCCGCTCAGCTGGCTGGGCAGGTGGTTGGCATACTCGGTCATGTTGACCTGCTGCAACGCATGCATTGCCCGCTTTTCCGCCTCCTGTTTGGGAACGCGGTGCTTCTTCATGGGATACAGCACGTTCTCCTTGACGGTCATATGGGGCCACACCGCATAATCCTGGAACACGATGCCGATGTTGCGGCGTTCGGCAGGAACATTAATCCGGCGGGCTGCGCTGAACAGGCAGGTATCTCCTACCCAGATCTCACCGGTTTCGGGTTTGCTCAGCCCCAACAGGCACCGTACCAGGGTGGTTTTTCCGCATCCGGAGGGGCCTACCAGGCAGAGAATCTGCCCGCTGTCCACCTCCATGCTGAAGTTTTTCAGCACCTGGTTATCACCGTACCGGAAGGAGATATCCTTGAATACTACATTTGCCATAGGCTCCTCCTGCTTACTAAGTAGGAATGGGGACGGTAGAAGCCGCCCCCATCCGCTTGAGATTTATCCGCCGACGGGCGGAACGGGACTTGCTTACAGCCCGAAAATCTTGTCGAAGGTGGTGCCGTTGGCCTCGTCCTTCTCCACCATGGCGTTCAGGTCACAGGGCAGCGCCCTGGAAGCGATGGCCGCCACGTCGATGTCGCCCTGGTCAATGTCGCTGCGCACCGAGATCAGGTTGTTGTCGATCAGCACCTGCTGGCCTTCCTTGGACAGGATGAAGTCATACAGCAGCTTGCCGTTGGCCTCATTGGCGCAGTCGGCTACCAGACCGATGGGGCTGAAGATGGAAACGGTGTCTTCCGGATACACAAAGGCGATGGGAGAGCCCTCGTTGGCCAGGTTGGCGGTGACATAGTCCAGGCATACGCCTACCTTATAGGCACTGGCAGCCAGCTGGTTGTGGGCGGCGGTGGTGCCGCTTTCCAGGTAGCAGCCGTTATCCTTCAGCTTCTGGATATACTCCTCGCCGTACTTGTCGCTGCACATCAGGGCGTTGCGCCAGTACTTGGAGGTACCGGAGGTGCCCGGGTCGGTCATGACGATCTGGTCGTTCCACTTCGGATCCAGCAGGTCGTTCCAGGTCTTAGGCGCTTCCTCAGCGCTGACCAGCGCAGTGTTGTAGGCAATGCCCATATTCATGATACGGGCGCCGGTGTAGTATCCTTCCGGATCAATGTAGGCAGCGTCGATGGCCTCAGCCTCCGGAGAGCTGTAGGGCTGCAGAATGCCTTGCTCCTTGAAGGAAGCGTAGTCAGCGGGGTCGCCCACCCAGATCACGTCGGCATCCACATGGCCAGCCTGAGCCTCGGTGGCGATCTTGGTAATAACCTTGCTGGTACCAGCAAAGTAGTATTCCATGGTGATGCCGGGATACTTGGCCTCAAAGGCCTGCTTGACAGCGATCAGCTGGTCTTCCTGCATGGACGAATAGACCATTACCGTACCGGAATATTCGCCGTCGCCGGCGGGAGCCGCCTGAGAAGCGCCTCCGGTGGACGTACCGGCCGGTTCGGATGCAGGGCCTGCACCGGGACCCGGAGTACCGCAGGCAGTAAGTACAAAAGCCAGAGCAAGAATCAGACAAGCAAGTTTTTTCATGGTAGCATTTCCTCCTTACATGTGGGATCAGGGTTTCGTTCCCTAGCGGCAAAGCAGCGGCGGGCGCCTCGCCAGTCCGTCTTGCCGTTTTGAACAGTTTGCACAATAATTATATCCATCAAAACGTTAAAATGTGAAGTTTGAATATGGTAAAACTCGAAAAAAGCCGGATTTTGAACGAATTTTGGTGTCCGGGCGCGTTGACGAGCACAAAACGGTTACCTATAATAAAGGCGTGACCCCCGTCAGCACAAAAGGAGGGAGGTGGCCGCCGTGGAGCGGGCCTTTAAAAAATTCACCGGTGACCGCCGGGTACAGCAAGGGGCTACCATCCTGCTGTTGATATTGGTGTTTCTGTGCTTTTTTCTGTTTTTATATGCCCAGTTCCGCCTGGCCACCATCCAGGCGCTGAGCGAAGTAAGCCGTGATTTTGTGGAGTGGGTGAATACAGTATCCGACGCAGCCGGAGAAAACATCCGAACTTCGGCCATGCAGATGTTCTATACTTCCTCCGTACGTACACTGCGCACCGACCGGGATTTGTCCGTATCCGGCCGCACAGTAGGGCTGCGGGATCTGGGCACTTTTGTGAGCAGCAGCGATTTTCTGGATAGTGTGATGGTATACAACGGCGCAGTGGATATAATCTTCACCTCGGAGGGCAACTTTCCCTCTGCCCCGCCTGAGCAGTTTCACGACAGCGATGCCGCCCAGCTTCTGACCCATCCGGAACAGTATCCTTACCTGTCCCCTATTCAGCGCACAGTGGGCGGCCGCCGGTGCTATTCCTTTCTCTTCTTTGAGGTAAGCGGGGATACGCCCAGCGCTCTGCTGCTGAATGTAAACGGAAACTGGTACGAAACCCATCTGCTGGGCATTTCAGCCGGGCAGGGGCATATTATCGTGGATACTGACGGCAATCCGATTGTCAGTGCTGACGAAGCACTTTGGGAGCAGCTTCAGACCAGCTGGCCTGCGCTGCAAGAACAGCTGACAGCCCAGCCGGACAGCGGGCAGCTTCTGCCGCCGCTGTTGTCCAGCCAGCCCTGCTGGATGTACTATCGGCTGGAGCCCAGCGGGTGGTACTACTTCAAATGCCTGGATTTCAATGACATTTCCCCTGCGCTGGCCCGCGTGCGGGATGTGCTGCTGCTTTCCTTCGGTCTGGCCGGCAGCCTGATCGTGGGGGTACTGATCTATCTGGCCGTGCGGGTGTATCTGCCGTTTCTGCACATCCGCCGTGCGCTGCGTCAAGCGGGTGAAAGCGCGGAGGATCTGCCCGGCCAGGTAAGCGAACTGATGGCCAGTCAACGCCGCCAGGAGGACGCCCGTGTTCTGCAGCGGCTGCGGGATGAGGGTGAACTGCCGCAAGGCACCGTACTGCCGGCTGTGTTGCTGCTGTGCGAGGAACGCGACCCGGCCCGTATGCAGACATTGCTGGAACCGGTCTGTTCCGAACCGCGCATTGCTTCCGACGAGGGCGGTACCATCTGCCTGCTGAGCGGCTGCGGCGAGGAAGCCCGTTCCCGGCTTCTGGCGTTGCTGCGCCGGGAACATATACCGGCCTGCGCGGGTCTTTCCTGCCCTACAGCGGATGAACTTTGCCGCAGCCAGGCAGAACTGGAGGAATTGCGCCGGATGCGGTTTCTCTATCCGGATCAGCCGGTGCTGGAGCAGGAGCAGCTGGCGGCGTGCAATCCGGTAAGCGGATTCCAGGCGAAGATGGCCGCGTCCCTGGTGGGGGCTCTCCGGTCCGCTCAGCTGGAAACTGCCCGAAATGAATGGAAAAGCATTCTGAATGCAATACGAAAGGACCGATACACAGATTTCTGTTTTGCGATCCGCTATCTGTGCCGGCAGCTGGCAGGGCTGCAAAAAGAACTGGGCGCCGCGCCCACGGTATCGGCCGACGGAATACTGGACGGATTGCGCAGTCTTGAAACGCTGGACACCTATATAGAGGAGCAACTGTGCGCCATCGCGCAATTGGCCGCCATACGCCAGAAAGAACGCCTGGACCGGCTGAGCGACCGGGTATGGGAACAGATCCGGGCCCACTACACGGACGAGGCGTTCTCCGCCCAGCAAATTGCCGCAGCTTTTGACGTAAACGCGGCCTACCTGAACCGGCAGTTCCGGCAGGCCGCCGGTATCTCCATCAGCGATGCGCTGCACCAGGTACGGGTTGAGCAGGCCTGCCGCTTGCTGCGCCAGACAGGTGAGCCGGCGGAGCTGATTGCCCAGAAGGTAGGTTACGGCAACATCAAATATTTCTTTGTGATTTTCAAAAAGCTTACCGGCAGCACACCCCGCCAGTATCGGGAGGCTGCGCAAAGCTGAGTCCGTCTTTTATGGTTTTCCATATAAATACAGGAACGCCCCGGCAAGAGCCGGGGCGTTCCTGTACGTTAAAGCAAAAGGCAAGGTCTTTTCTTGTGCGGCCCGCTGATCCGTCGGGCTGTCAGACCCCGTCAAAGTATTGGATCAGGATCTCCTTGATGTAATGGTAGCGGCGGGCGTAGGTATTGTCGACCCGGATCAGTTCAAAGCCGTGCTCCTGGCAGATCCGGGCTTTTTTGCGGTCCCGGGCCTGGACGGCGGGATCTTCCCGGTGTTCGCGCCCGTCCAGTTCAATGGCCAGAACCGGGGTCAGCTGACGGCCTTCCCGTTGATATACCACAAAGTCAAACCGGCCGGTATAGAACAAATCGATAGCACCCGGATTGTCCCGGAATACGTGAGAGATTGCCACCTCACGGCGCACCACACAGCGGCTGCCGGCTACAAACACATTGTCCAGCGCGTGATTCAGATTTTCCAGAAACGCGTCCTCGGTCTCGGTGCTGTACGGTTTGATCCCCAGCGCCCGGGAGGCAGCCGGCTTTGCCGCTACCTCCGACACGCCGCTGGTGCGCACATAGCGGTACAGATCGTACAGGTCGTCATCCGCCTGGTTGGCGTGCAGGCGCTCCAGTTCCTTGGTGCTGGACAGCAGGATCAGCTGCTCCCGTGCGCGGGATGTGGCCACATTGATCAGTTCCTTGTTGTTCTGCAGCCAGCTGTAGGTTCCGGGCCCGGTTTTATCGGTCAGCGCCAGGGAAAAGATCACCACATCCTTTTCATCCCCCTGAAACGCGTGCACTGTACCGCAGCTTGCGTTCTCATGCCCGCGCAGCAGCAGCATCTGTTCGATCTGCTCCCGCTGGTTGGCAAACGGGGTGATGATCCCCACCGACCGCCCCGGATTGCGGGTAAGGTACCGGTCGATGGCGGCCACCTCGGCAGGCGCGGTGTTCTTTTCGGTGCTGGTGTTCTCCGGCACGTTCACGTATACCAGCGGATGCGGGCTGCTACTTTCGCTGGCCACTTTCAGCCGCCGGTTGTAGTATTTTTTATTGTTGAAGCCGATAATCTTCGGGTCGCAGCGATAGTGATACCGCAGCAGAACCTCGTCGCTTACCGCGTCGCAGGCCAGGAAACATTTATAAATCGAGTTCCGGATATAGTCGTATTCTTCGCTCACATGATACCGGCGGCGCAGAACCTCGTTGTCGTGAGGATCCAGCAGGATGACCGGCTGCAGCTGCTGCGGATCGCCCACCAGCATCAGCGACTCGCCCCGCAGAATCGGCACCAGCGATACCGCCGTATTGCACTGGCTGGCCTCGTCCATAATGACCATATCAAAGACCGGTTCCGGATCGCCCAGCCGCTGGGCGGAAATGCAGGTGGTGGCAACCATCGGGAAGATACGCAGGAATTTTTTCAGATTCTCCGTCTTGGAAAGGTACTTGTTGAAGGCGGCAATGGTTTCCGGATCTTCCTCATTGCCGTAGACAAGATCCAGCAGCTCGCTGTTTTTCGGTTCGCCCAGGCGGCGGATATATTTCGCAGACGTGTAGTAGAGATACTTCAGAAAATCCTCCGTATTCTGATCCAGCAGGGCCAGGGCGTCCTTGGTAGTCACGGTGCCGCAGCGTTTCAGTTCTTCCTCTACCTGCGGCAGCTGGCCCACCTGCAGCTCATACTGGAAGTTCATATGGCTGCGCGCTTCCAGAAGGCGCTGGATCGTTTCCTTGCGTTCCTGCAAATCCAGAATCGTATCGTACCGTTCCAGCAGTTCGGTCAGACGGCGTGCCCGCTCAGCCCGTTCGGCATGGTTCCGGTCCAGCGTTTTTTCGTAGATGGTTATTTCCTTGCAGCTTTCGTACATGCGCCGGATGGTCACAAGCGCGTCTTTAACACAGTCCCGGTTTCCCAGCCGCACAATGGGGAACGGAATGGCTCTGCCCCGGTAGCTCAGGTTCCGGAGTTTTTCCACCACGCCGTCGATCGGGTGGTTGTTGTAGGAAGCAAACAGCACCGTTCTCTCATTAAAGAAAGCGGTGGTCATGGTATTGACGATGGTGCTGGTCTTGCCTGTGCCGGGCGGGCCCTGCACATAAGCCAGCGGGTAGCGCATCGCGTTGTTGATGGCCAGCAGCTGGTCCAGGTTGGCACGGCTGTCCACCAGTGCCAGCGGAAAGGATTTGCGGCGGCGCGGACGGGCTGTCATCTCGCCAAAAAACGCCCGGATCGGCGGAGTGGGTCCCTCCCCTTCGTTTGAGCCAAACATGGAGGTAATGCCCTTGTATTCATGGTTCAGGTCTACCAGGCTGTCCCGCCCGATCGCTACCAGATAGGGCATGTCGTTTACCCCGTGACGGCGGCAGCTGGTTCGTGTGATGCAATCCTTGATCCGCTCCGCATTGGCTTTGAAATCATCCAGCAGGGCGTAGTCTTCCGCGTCCAGGAAGCTGTGCGCGCTGATTTTGACCCCATCCAGAGTAAACTCCCGGCAAACCACAGCCTCATCCGTGAGGCGCAGCGCCCGGTTCTTCACGTCCAATGCAAGCGGACGATAGGCCAGCACATACAGGCCGCGGGGCGTTTCCACACTCAGCAGATTCAGGGCCAGCTGATTAATCTGCACCGGTTTCCCCTCTGTCTGCCGCTCGCTCCTTCGCTGGAAGTTCTGTACGATCGACCCGAACTGCTCTTCGGTCAAAGCCAGACGCCCCTCGTCAAAGCGATCTTCATCCAGCTGACGGATCAGCGAATATTCCGTTTTATAGGGGGTAGTGTCCAGCCTGTTGCAGAGGGTCAGATATTCCAGTACCCGCAGGTTGGCCGTGTTGCCGAACCAGGCTTCATACCGGTGAGGATTTTCCAGGATATCCTGCACAAGTTTTTCGTTGACCGGGCACCAGGAGCCTTCGATCACCTCAGCCGACTGGATCCCCTCCAGCCGCACGAACAGTTCCTGAACCGTCAGCTTGCCCAGATGCAGGCCGTCCACCACCATCTGCCCGGTGCGGGGCGAAAACGACTTGATTGCCATCCAGTATTTTGTGGTCTGGCTGCTCTGGTTCTTGTAGGCAACGCTCAGCCATCTGCCCTCATGGATCGCCTTGAATATGGCTCTGCAAACGCTGGTCACCGGATTCCCCTCCCCTGCCTGTTCCCTTCTTTTTAATGATGGCGAAAAAGCAGGAAATTGTCAATCATCCGGATCTGGGAAATGGTGCCGCCTATTAGATCTCCGACAGCCTGGAGATGCACTAGGCATACTACCTTTTTCTGTATAGTAATCCCCTATGAATAGCTTTTGATTACACGAAAAAGAAAAAGTCAGGCCCCTTTAACTATGGGGGGCCCGACTTTATGGCTTGACGGTTCTCTGAATTTATGCTACGCTGATATAAATTAAACAGGCGAGGTGGAACGATGATTCGCTTTTCTTGCAAATAAACAGGAATCAGCAATGATGCTGTGCCTGGTATCATTGTGCCCTTTTGCAAGAAAGTGAAACGTCTGTTCTCTCGTTATACTGTAATTGTGTCACCCCGTAGTTGGGGTGGTGCTGTTATGCTATGCCGAGCTGCAAGAACTGACTTTCTTGCAGCTCTTGTTTTTTGTCTTTTTCCCTGAACAAAGGAGGGTTGCATATGTCTATGATCCGTGTGGAGGGGCTTACCTTCTCGTACCCTTCCAGTTATGATGCCATATTTGAAAATGTCAGCTTCCAACTGGACACCGATTGGAAACTTGGCTTTATCGGAAGAAACGGCCGTGGGAAAACGACCTTCCTGAATCTGTTGCTGGGGAAATATGAATACCGCGGCAAAATCCAGTCATCCGTACAGTTTGATTATTTTCCCTACCCGATTGAGGACAAAAGTCGGCTGACCCGGGATGTTCTGGGCGAGGTTTGCCCGCTGGCCGAAGATTGGGAAGTATCGAAAGAACTGTCCTGTCTGGAAGTTCGCGACGATGTGCTGTGGCGGCCGTTTGCCACCCTTTCCAATGGTGAGCAGACAAAGGTTCTGCTGGCCGCGCTTTTTTTGAACGAGGGGCACTTTCTGCTGATCGACGAGCCCACAAACCATCTGGATATGCAGGCGCGCGGAACCGTTTCAGCCTATCTGAAACGAAAAAAAGGATTCATCCTGGTATCCCACGACCGTTGTTTTCTGGATGGATGCGTGGATCACATCCTGTCAATCAACCGGGCCAATATTGAGGTACAAAGCGGGAATTTCTCCAGCTGGTTTGCCAACTTCCAGCGACAGCAGGAATTTGAACTTGCCCAGAATGCGAAACTGAAGAAATCCATCGACGCGATGCATAAGGCAGCACAAAGAACTGCCCGCTGGTCGGATCGGATCGAAGCTTCCAAATACGGAAACGGCTCGGTTGACAGGGGCTATATTGGCCATCAGGCTGCCAAAATGATGAAACGCTCCAAAGCGATCGAAGCCCGGCAGCAGCGAGACATAGAAGAAAAATCCCGTCTGCTTAAAAATGTGGAAACAGCGGAGGATCTGAAGCTCTTTCCTCTGCCCTATTTTGCGAATACGCTGGCCACCTTCTCCCATGTTGCGCCTGTCTTTCACGGAAAAGAAATTTGCCGGCCTGTTTCCTTTGCAATTCAGCAGGGAGACCGCGTTGTTCTGGACGGCAAAAACGGGTCCGGAAAAACCAGCCTGCTGAAGCTGCTGCTGGGACAGCCCATCGAGCACAGCGGAACACTTACGATTGGTTCCGGGCTTATTCTTTCGTATGTACCGCAGGATACTTCCTTTCTGAAGGGGTCTCTATCCGAATTCGCAGAAAACAGCCGGATCGACGAAACCTTGTTCAGGGCGATTCTGCGCAAAATGGATTTCTCCCGCGTGCAGTTCGAGAAGAAGATGGAGGATTATTCCGCTGGGCAGAAGAAAAAGGTATTGATAGCCAAAAGTCTTTGCGAAAGAGCGCACCTGTATATATGGGACGAACCACTCAACTACATTGACATGTATTCCCGGATGCAGATTGAAAACCTGATCCAGGATTTTTGCCCCACTATGATCCTGGTAGAACATGATCTTGCTTTCCGAACCGCTGTTGCCACAAGGACTATACAGGTTCAGGCCTGATATTTTAATTGAAGTTTGATGCACCAAATTTTCAAGCCGGCAGCGAAATAATAATCAGCAGCGATTTTCCGTCCGGACTTTCTGCCCGGATTTTGCCTTTATGTGCCTGCACGATGCTCCGGGCAATGGACAGACCCAGGCCATAGCCGCCGGTCTGGCTGCTGCGGGACGGATCCGACCGGTAGAAACGGTCAAAGAAATGGGGCAGCTTGTCCCGGTCTACCGGCTGGCTGGTGGTATTGAAAACGATAAGCTGCAGGGTTCTTCCCTGCTTTTGCAGACGCAGTTCCAGTTTTCCTCCGGCCGGCGAATATTTCAGTGCGTTGTCCAGCAGAATGGAAAACAGCTGCCGGATTGCCTTTTCGTCCCCGGTACAGGAAAGCATCGGCTGGATATGCAGCGAAAGCTCTTTGTCCTGGCTTTTGGCGGGTGCCAGGAACGGCAGCGCCATCTCCTCCGCCACGTCGGACAACGGAAACTCGATGTACTGGAGTTTGGGCTGCTCTTCCTCCATGCGGGAGAGATAGATCAGATCGTTAGTCAGCCCGGTAAGTCGCTGGGCCTGGTGCCGGATATCCGCCAGCCACTGGTTCTCTCCGCATTCCATCTCTGCCAGATCCACGTCGGCGCCGATAATGGTCATAGGGGTTTTGAGTTCATGCCCCGCATCGGTGATGAACTGCTTCTGCCGTTCATAGCTTTCCGCTACCGGACGGACAATACGGCGGGACAAGACCAGCAGCAGAACCAGCACCGCCAGCAGCCCCAGTACCGACAAACCCAGACTGGCCAGCAGGGTGGCACGGAACGAGGACAGGCTGCGGCCACAGTCCAGAAAGATAACCCGGGTATTCCCCTCCTCTGACAGAACAAGGTACCGATAATTCCTCAAAAATCCGCTGCTTGCGCCCGACCGGGCTGCCTGCTGCGCATACGCCGCCGCCTGCTCCGCATCCACAGCGACAATCTGGCCTGTATCGGTCTGCAGCACCTGCCCGGTTTCATCCAGAAGCGCGGAGAAAAACCGGGACTCATAAGGAGTTTCCGGAGACAGCCCCGCCTTGCCCAGAAGATTCCGTTTCCCCTGCGCAAGGCCCCCGTCCGGAGGGGGCGGCCTGTCCCCCTGCCCCTGCGGAAAGGTTCCGTCATTGTTTGCCAGAAGAGTCAGCACCGCGTCGGCGTCGCGGATTACCTTCTGGTAACTCATGAGATTTACGCCTCCCAGAATCACAGCCAAAACAATGGCCAGGGAGGCCATGCAAGCCACAATCAGTTTGCGGCGCAGTTTTTTGATCATCAGCACTCCTCCAGCGAATACCCCACGTTCCGGGTGACCTTGATCTGGACATCCGCCTGCAGGGCAGTCAGCTTCTTGCGCAGGTAGGAAATATATACCCACACCACATTCATTTCCACATCGCTGTCGTATCCCCAGATCCGTTCCAGAAACCGCTCGGTAGGGATCAGCTGCCGGGGATTGCGCAGCAGCAGTTCCATCATCTGGTATTCCTTACGGGCCAGGCGGAAGCTGCCGCAGGGGGACGACAGTTCAAAGTTGGTCTGATTCAGGGTAATGTTTCCCAGTGTAAGGCGGCTGGTAGTCTGCCCGCTGGTCTGGCTTCTGGTCATGGCCCGGATGCGGGCCATCAGTTCCGCGGTGGAAAACGGCTTGGTCAGATAATCGTTCGCCCCCATATCCAGACCGGTGACCTTGTCCTCCACCTCCGACCGGGCTGTGAGCAGCAGCACCGGGATCGGATTGCCCTGCTGCCGCAGGCGGCGCAGCGCTTCCAACCCGTCCATTTTCGGCATCATGATGTCCAGGATCAGGGCATCGTAGCTTCCTGTCTCCAGATAGGTCAAAGCCTCCTGCCCATCGCAGACCGTATCCACCGAGTAGTTGTTCTTTTCCAGAAGAGCCGCCACCGCCCTGGCCAGGGAGCGTTCATCCTCTGCAAACAGTATGCGCATTGTATCCGTCCTCTCCTGTTATCGTTCCGCCTTAAGCGTACCGCCTTTGCCTTAACTCTAATTAAAATAATAGCACAGGACCTGTCATATTCATCGTGAAAGAAGCGCAATCTTCACCGTTTCTTCACCAAATCCCGGCAGCGGCTTAAACTTCAGTTATGGTTCACCCTTTACACTGACGGTACAATCCCCCCAAGGAGGTGCCGACTGTGAAGGCCCAGATGATTTTTCAGCGATACGAATTAAAGTATCTGCTCAATCTGCGTCAGCTGCAGGCTGTTCAAAAGGCCATAGAGCCCTACATGATGCCGGACCAGTACAGCCACAGTTCCATCCGCAACCTGTATCTGGATACGCCGGACTTCCGGCTGATCCGCCGCAGTCTGGAACGGCCGGTATACAAGGAAAAGCTTCGGATCCGCAGCTATGGGCGCGCCGGAGAGCAGGCACCCGTCTTTGTGGAATTGAAAAAGAAGTACCGCTCAGTGGTGTATAAGCGCCGCCTTCTGCTGGAACAGGATGCGGCAAGGGCCTGCTTTGACGGAACACGACCCTGGCCGGACAGCCAGATTGGCGCGGAGCTGAACTACGCCGCGAACTTCTATCAGTCTCTGCGCCCCGCCGTATTTCTTTCCTATGAACGGGACGCTTTTCACGGAATTACGGACCCGGATTTCCGGGTAACCTTCGATACCGACATTCTGTACCGGCAGCAGCAGCTGACCCTGGACTCCGATCCCTGGGGCACGCCGATCCTGCCATCCGATATGGTGCTGATGGAACTGAAGGTATCCGGTGGGTTTCCCATATGGATGGCCCATGTTTTGTCCCGGCAGGGCATCTTCAAAACATCCTTTTCCAAGTATGGTACCGCGTACCGGGATATTTTGCTGACAGGACAGAGAGGAGAAACGAATTATGCTTGATACCATTTTCCAGGGGCTGTTCGGCACCCCCTTGACCGATACCATCACCCCGGGTGACTTTCTTTTGTGCGTGGGCGTTTCGCTGCTGCTGGGGCTTTTGCTCTGTGCCATGACCGGATGGCAGGCCCGCAGCAGCCGAAGCCTGTCCATCACCCTGGCGCTGCTGCCGGCGGTGGTCTGCGTGGTGATCATGATGGTCAACGGAAATGTGGGCACCGGCGTGGCGGTAGCCGGTACCTTCAACCTGGTGCGGTTTCGTTCCGCTCCCGGTACTGCCCGGGAAATCGCCGCCATCTTTGTTGCTATGGGCACCGGGCTGATTACCGGCATGGGGTATCTGGCCTGCGGCACGCTGTTCGCACTGATTCTGGGAGCCGCCACCATGCTGTACACCGCAGCCAGCCTGCGTCCCCGGGCAGACGACAAAGTCTTTCGCACCCTGCACATTACCATCCCCGAAGATCTGGATTATATCGGTGTTTTTGAGCCGGTGCTCCGGCAGTTTACCCGCCGGTACAATCTGGCTCAGGTAAAAACCAGCAACATGGGCAGCCTGTTCCGGCTGACCTATGAGGTTACTCTGAAAGACCCGGCACAGGAGAAACGGTTCATCGACCAGCTGCGGCTGCGCAACGGGAACCTGGATATCTGTCTGGGGCATTGCGACAACACCGTCGCCACACTGTAAACAAGGAGCTGTTGTTGTTATGAAACAAAACCTGTCCTGGCGCGCTGCGCTTTTGTTCTGCGCGCTTTTTCTGCTGACCGGCTGCGGTTCGGCGGATACAAGTTCTGCATCCTCCTATAGCGAGGAGTCCGGGCAGCAGTCGGAAAACACCACTGCCGCAGCCGCTTCCTCCATCGATATCGCCAGCCTGTTCAGCGACCGGGATCTGGCGGGCACCTATGACGAGAGCGAAGCGGTCCTTATTCAGCTGAACGGCGACAGCGCGGTCTGCGATTCCGCTGCCGTTTCCATAAGCGGCAGCCAGATTATTCTGCAGGATGAGGGTGTTTACCGCATTTCCGGCACCCTCACCGACGGCCAGACCGTAATTAACGCCGACGAAACCGACAAAGTACAGCTGGTACTTGACGGGGCAGATATCACCAGCAGTACCTCCGCTGCCATCTATGCACGGGAAGCCGACAAGGTGTTCATTACTCTGGCCGAAGGCTCGGAAAACACACTGACCAACGGCGGCAGCTATGTGGCCATCGACGAAAACAACATCGATTCGGTCATCTTTGCCAAAACCGATCTGACCCTGAATGGATGCGGCAGCCTGGCTATCAACGCCCAGGCCGGTCACGGGGTGGTGTCCAAGGATGATCTGGTCATTACCGGCGGCAGCTACACCATAACCGCCGCCAGCCACGGCCTGTCCGGCAAGGACAGCATAGCGATTGCTGCGGGCAGTTTTTCCATCACCGCAGGCAAAGACGGCATCCACGCAGAGAACAGCGATGATCTGTCGCTGGGGTATCTCTATGCAGCGGACGGCAGCTTCTCCATCACCTCCCAGGGAGATGCAATCAGCGCCCAGGGAGCACTTCAGATCGACGGCGGTACCTTCACCCTGTACACCGGCGATGGAAGTGCCAGTGTGGATATGACCGCCAGCGACGATTTCGGTGCTATGGGCGGCCGGGGTGGTCAGGCCACCCGGACCGACACTGCAACAGAAGAGAATTCCACCAGCCAGAAAGGCATCAAGGCGGAGGGCACCTTCACCGTAAACGGCGGCGTTTTCACCATCGACAGCGCGGACGATTGCCTGCATGCCGGCGGCGAAATGCAGATCACCAGCGGTGAATTTTATCTGCAAAGCGGCGATGACGCCGTTCACTGCGACGATGCGCTCACCATCCAGAACGGCACCTTTGCCATTTCCTATTGCTACGAGGGAATCGAGGGGCTTTCCATTACCATTGAGGACGGCGTTTTTGATATCGTATCCCAGGACGACGGGCTCAACGCGGCCGGCGGGGCGGACGGTTCCGGTTTCGGCGGCTTCGGCGGACGGCAGACGGACAGCTTTGCCTCCGATTCCGACTGCTTTATCCTGATTAACGGAGGCAGTTTTACCATCGTATCCTCCGGCGACTGTGTGGATTCCAACGGATCGCTCACCGTGAACGGCGGTGTTCTGGGTCTGACCTGCAACGGTGCCGGTGATACGGCGCTGGACTGCGACGGCAGCTATACCAACAACGGCGGCACCGTTACCACCAATGACGGGTCGGAAAGCAATCCCGGCCAGATGGGTGGCGGCCAGATGGGCGGCGGCCGGAAAGACAGAGATCCCGGCGAGGCCGGCACCGCCCCCTCCGACATGCCGGGCGGTATGAGAGACCGGCAGAACACCGTTTGACCTGCTGAAACCTAAAAATGCTGAACGGGCACCCGGCCAATGGCCGGGCGCCCGTTTGCGTCTGTCTTGATATTTGTCCGCCCTTTTTACCAGAGTCATAAAGCCTGCGGCTTGTACAAAACGCAGGTGTGCAGCACAGCACGGCCGCTGGCCGTCATCTCGGTTTGAATTTCCTGTGTGGCCTCCAGCCGCATTCCGAGTTTTTTCATCAGCCCCAGGGATTTTACCGTATCGATTGTCTCGGCAATAATTTTGTCAGCCTTCCGAACCCGGAACGCATAGTCAATTACCGCGCAGCAAGCTTCGTAGGCGTAGCCCCTTCCCCAGATCTTTCGATTGAAAAACCATCCCAGTTCATACTCTCCCGGCGAGATTTCCTTAAAGAGAATGTATCCGATCACTTTGCCGCTGCTTTTTTCTGCTGCCGCCAGCCCGCCCCCGCGTTCCACGCAGAAATTTTGCAGAAATTGTTCTGTCTTGGCAAAATCGTATGGCGGCTCACAGTACTGCATGGTGCGGGCATCACCCAGAATTTCATGCAGGTCGGCAGCATCTTTGGGAACAAAGTTCCGAATGATCAGGCGGGTGGTTTCGAGCAGAACAGGGGTTCCCATGAGCAGTGTCTTCTTTACAGTCATAGGCGGTTAGCTTCAGTATACGTCTTTTGACCGGCAAAGCCAAGCACCTGTGCATTTGACTGTTCGGATTGCTTTATTTTTTAGCGCCATGAGTAATACCCTTTTCCCAGAACACAGGGGTATCACCTCAATTTTAGGACGCGATGACGGAGACAGGTCGCTCGTTGTATCGGATCAGCCTGTTTTGCTTTTGGCGCCCCTTACTTTTTTGTACGGTTTTGTTTTTCCACATTCCAGAAAGCCATCAGAACGGCACACACGGCATACGCAGCCGTTTCCACCCAAATGTAACTGGCACTTATCGCCAGGCGGGTAGTCTGGTTTTGAACCGTTTGGACGGCAGCCTCCTGAGCCGGAGCGGAATATCCCACAATGGAAAGGATTGCCATAAATACCGCATTCATAACAGGCGTAGCCGCCACCATCACAGAACTGTAGACGGACATGGTAAGACCATCTGTGCGAATTTTGCTTTCGCCCTCAATGTGATCAATAACGTCCGCCAGCATGGCCAGGACAAGATAGGCGGCCGGAGAAGATCCCAGACATTTTATTGCCACACCTATTGCCGTGGGAATCAGCGCACCCCCGCCCAAGCCGGCGATGACCCCGCCTGCCGTGCCAACCACCATACCGACAAGGACCACTTCCCGCTTTCCAAACCGATTGGCCAAAGGCACAACAACCACGGCTGCCGCTGCCATGGGGATAGCCCCTAAGACGGCAAACACCGTCTGCACAGTGCCCCAACCGCCAGCTATTCCGGTACTGTCAGCCACCCACTGGCAATAATATGCCATAGAACCGTTTTTCAAAGCGCCCGACCACTGAAAAGCGATATAGAAAACGATGGTGATCCACCACCATTTTTCACGGGCCACCGCTGCCAGCTGCTTTTTTACAGAAGGAGTGGAATCTATTGTCTTTTCTGCTGTTTTCTGAAGTTCCTCTGTAACCCGTTCACGGGTAAAACGATACTGAAGGAAAACCGTAAGCGCAGAAAAAACAGCCACTCCGGCCATTACCAAAAGCCATCGGATCCGGCTGGTTTTCAGAACATTTGCTACAAGCACAGGGAAGATCATGGAACCTACGCCCATAACCCCTAAACCAGCGATATTGGTGAACGAAGCCAGTACAGCCCGCTGGCTGCTGTTACGGGTGGACACCGGTACCAACGTACTGTTGGCTGTGTTATAGATAGGCAGCGCTATGGAATAATACAGATTATACGCCACAGCTACCCACACCATCTTTGCCAGCCCTTCAAAGGGTATGATAAACATAAGCAGGCTGGTTACGGATACGGTAAGCGCAGACAACAGAATCCATGGACGCGCCTTGCCAACCAGTGTCCGGGTATGTTCGATCAGCTGCCCGACAACAAAATTGGCCGCAATGATGAAAAGTGTGGAGATCAACTGCAGGCCGGACAAAAAAGCAGGTGCTATCTGCAGCACATCGGTAAAATACTGATTAAGGAAGCTGGTAAAAATTCCCGATGAAAGCAACCCGCCAAAAGGGCCGATAAGATACCCCAGCAGCATTTCAGGACGCCTTACTTCGGCGGACTTCACCTTTCCCCTCAGCAGAGGAAGCTGCCAGATCCCACCCTTCTCCCGCTTCATCGAGCCGCCTCCTGTTCAAAGGGAACTTCAATCCGCGCCTGGCCGTAAGGGCTGTCCCCTTCAACAATTATAGTTTCATATGGACGGATAATAGCCAACGCTTCACCGTAATACGTATCCGTCGTATCCGTACGGTATCCCCGGACGTTATACGGACAGGCATTCCCCAGAGCCAGAAGTTCGCCGCCCTTCACGCGGATATGAATATCCCCCCGCGCCAACGGCTTTACGTTTCCCTTTTCATCCGTATAACGGAGACGTACATAGAGCAGGTCGCCTTCTCGTACCCGTTCTGTTTCAGGCAGAAGCCGCAGCATAGTTTGCTTGCCTGCGGTGCGCAGGCTGGTGCGGCCGATTTCCCGATCCGCGGCATCATACACAACAGCGGTAAGTTCTCCCGGTTCATAGACTGCCGGAAACTTAACCCGTTTGTTGGCAGGAATTTTTTTCTTTCCCAGGGATTTCCCGTTAAGCAGAAGTTCCGCCTTATTGCCCCGGGCATATACTTCCACCGAGGTTTTCTGACCTTCGCAGCCATCCCAACTCCAGTTTTCCATAGCGTTGGTCATACGCCAGGCCGCCGGCGAGTGTTTTTGTTTTGCCCACTTCACCGGAACAACCCCGATACGAACTTGCGACATTTCAAAGGCTACCTGCGTATAGGCAAGCTGCGCTGATCCGGTTCCGACCAGATCCAGGACACCAGCTCCGGATGTGATCCAGCCGGGGCCGTGCTCAAAGATGGGGGCATAGTCTTTGTATTCCCAGGCTCCTAAGCCTACTTCGCCCAGGTAATCCATACCCGTCCACACAAAATCGCCGATCAGCGCGGGATTGTCTTTGGCAAGATCGTAAAACGCTACCGCATCGCTGCAAAAGGTTTCACTCCCCAGGATGACCCGTTCCGGATACTGTTTCAGATCTTTTTTGCAGCGATTCACACCATAGTTATAGCCGGCCACATCCAACCGCGCAAACGCATCCCTTGTTTTCCGGTCGCTGCCATGCAGAGTCGCCCCAAACTTCATAAAGTCCGCACCCAGCAGCCCGGCTATATTATTGATGAACTCGCTGCCTACCGCTTTCTTTTTCTTTGCTTTTCCCTTGTCGCTTTTTGCTTTTGCGGCTTCTGCCGCAGCCTTCTCATCGGAATATACCCCCAGACCCAGAGAAAACAGGAAGTTGAAAAAGATGTTGATTCCGCAGGTGACCGGCCGGTCATCCAGCTCGTGCAGATAATCCCGCATCCGGCCGGCCAGTTCAATGCCGCGCTTCTGCGAGGTTTCCGACACCTCGTTGCCAATCGAGTACATAATCACACTGGGATGGTTGCGATCTTTTTCCACCAGTGCTTTCAGGTCATCTTGCCAGTTTTTCTCGAAAAAGCCTGCATAGTCGTAGGGCGTTTTATGTATATACCACATATCGGCATATTCATCCAATACCATCATGCCCAACTCATCGCAGGCATCGAGAATGGCTTTTGAGCATGGATTGTGGGCAGAGCGCACAGCATTGTATCCGGCTTTTTTCAGCAGGGCAATTTTACGCTTTGCGGCAAACGGGTGCTCTATGGCGCCCAGGATCCCGTTATCATGGTGAATGCAGGCGCCCAGCAGCAAGGTTCGTACTCCGTTGACCCGGAACCCCTGTTTTGCATCACACTCCACAAAACGGATTCCGAAACGGAATTCCTGCACGTCCTTTTCGTATGTAAGCCGGCAGATGTACAATGCCGGATCATCCACACTCCACAGTTTTGCTCCGGGAAGTGAAAACAGCATTCCATGGGAAGATTTTTGCGTGGCCAGCACCGTATCTCCATCCAGGATTTCGCAGGTCACAACGCCTGCATCTTCCGTTGTCTGTACATCCACACGGACCGTCGGTTCCCGCCAATCCAGCGTACGTATAATAACGCTTTCCGGCAGGATATGTTTTTCAGGGAATGTGACCATACTTACCGGCCGGTAAATTCCTGCCCCGGAATACCAGCGGGATGACGGCTGTTCCGCATTGTGAGCCACCACACGGATCCTGTGCTTTCCGCCGGTTATCGGAACTTTAAATCCGAAATATCCGTTCGGATGCGAAGGAGCAACTTCATCATCCACAAACACCTCCGCGTTGTGATATACCCCCTCAAATTCAAGGTAAGCAACATCCTGCGGGGCAACAAATTCCTTAGAGTACTCATAGTCCCGCGCCGCAAACCAACCTGTATTGTTTCCTCCGGCGCTTTGGGCTGTCCGTGGTTCGGTCAGCATAGCATCGTGAGGCAGGACAACCGGTTCGCCCGGCCCTGTTTCCCCCACACGGCGCCAGACCCACCCCTCATTAAACGGTACTCTCATCCAATCTACTCCTTTGTAACCCAAAAGCCGGCCCAGCAGGCAGATGCTACTGGGCCAGCATTCTTTCGGTAAGTGTATTCTTTCTTAAAGCCGGATGCGGCGCAGTATCAGGCAGCCGTTTTTACTTGTTCCATAAAGCTGGCAATTACCGCCAGAAATGTGGCAAGTACCATCAGTACGCAGAACAAAATCAGCATGGTAAGAGAGGTTCCCGTAGCGCCGAAGCCGGTCTCGCTCAGCTGCCCCGAGATATTGCCCATCTGCGAGGTCACATACAGGGCAACCGCAACCATGTAGAAAACACCGGGGGCGATTGCCAGGCAATGCACATCCTTCAGCAAGCCGACAATTCCAATCAAGGCCCCGACCACCAGAACAACGGGAGACACCACATAGGTGTCGCCCACGGCAGTTCCATAGGCAAGAAGAACGATCCCTGTAACCAGCGCGATAATGGCGGAAACAAACCCAATATAGAAGCCTGTGGCTTTCTTCTTAGCACCCATTGATCACACCTCTTCTTTTTTGCTCTTTTTGCTGAAAGATACAAACACATATCCCGCACCAAAGAGCACCGTCAGTACGCCAAACACTCCGATTGTGCTGTACAGAGCCGTCTGCCACCAGGGAGTAATGGCGCGGTATTCCATATTCCTGGTCAGGCCGTTGACCAGGTTGCTGTTGGCCAGCATATAGTAGAAACCATGCTGGGACTCCCGCAGCAGTCCATACAGATAGCCGTCATCGTGGGTAAGAATGTACTCTTTTAACTCCGGAGCGCGAAGATCCTCACCAACAATGCACCAGAAATCGGTACCGCCTACCAGGCCCTCAATAGTATGCTGGTAGGGATGCATGGCGCAGTCCGAGATGTTGGCGCCCTTGAAGCCCCATTCGCCGCGCAGCACATTGCGCAGCATAGCGGCGCTGTGGCCAATATAGGTAAGGCCCACGCGGCTGTAGGAGGTCATGGTGCTGGTGGCTCCGCCTTCGGTAAAGCCGCCCTCAAAGGCTTTCAGATAAATCTCGCGAATCGCCTGCTCGTTGCTGAACACGGCGCCGCCATTCCGGTTGGTTTCCTGATCGTTCAGTGCAAAGTGCTTGATGGCAGCGGCCACACCCTTGGCCTGCATGGCTTTGACCTGTTCCGCGCACAGCAGATAGGACAGAACGCCATCCTCAGAATAGTATTCAAAGTTACGGCCGCTGAAGGGAGTACGGTGGATATCCGCACCGGGGCTCCACAGCTGCTGCACACTGCTGAACAAGCAGTCCTCGGCAATGAAATCGCCGCGCTTGGCAATCATGTCTTTGTTCCACCCACTGGCCGCAACCATTTCGCCCACATAGCAGGTAGCGCTGCCTTCAATGCCCGTATTGTTTGCCAGGCCGTCTTGCGGAGAGCCATCCGGGAAATAGGGGCCCGCTGCACCGCCAGGGCCGTCCTGATTGCGGTTCTGAGGCTTCATGACCGACTCCACCGGGCCCTGACCAAAGTTTTCATCAATCATGCTGACCATTTCGTCCAGAGTCAGCTGATCCATGAAATCTTCCCACAGAGGATCGTCATACGCCACGCCGTGCATATCCACAAGGGTCAGGTTATTCTCTTTCCCCTGGGTAAAGGTGCTCACGGAAGGTGCGTCTTCCGGCGTCTCGTACAGGTGTCCGTCAATCTGACGGATCATTTCTTCGGTGGCGACAATCCCGTGTTGCGGGGTCGGGAAGGTTCCTTCCCAATCCTGACGGGTCAGATAGGTAACAGAGTCCTCAATCCAGTAGTTCAGATCTGCATCGTCGAACTGATTGGTCACTTCCGCCCCGGTTTCTTCCGAGAAGCGATAGGTCTCTGTATCCAAGGTATCCTGTGTCCAATGATAGACCTTTTCCGGATCGCCGCTTACGGCAGCGCCCGTATGGTCGTACATACCGGTTGCGCCTTTGGCAGCCAGTACATTGTTCAGGGCATCGTGGGCATCATCACCGATAGCCAGGTAGTAGTCGCCTGCGTCCAGAATATAGCTCTTGGCATTTTTGTAGTCATAACTGGCAAGCAGATACTTATCAATCGTAACCGTTACGGTTTCGCTTTCACCCGGAGCCAGCAAATCGGTTTTCCCAAACCCGGCCAGCTGAATCGCCGACTTCTCTACCAGGTTCTCCCGATCATAGTCCGTATAAGGCGTCTGCACATAGACCTCTACCACGGATTTGCCTGCTACGTCGCCGGTATTCGTGACGGTAGCGGTGGCGGTGATAACCCCGTCCTTTTCAGAAACACTGTCCAGTGTCTGCTCAAACGTGGTGTAACTCATGCCGTAGCCAAAGGGGAAAAGCACTTCATCGGCGTAGTTCCAACCACCTTTGGAGGCAAATGTACCGGCAGTTCCATCCGCATTCCCCTGCCCCAGGATGACGTCTTCATAGCGGGTCTCGTAGTATTTATATCCGACGTAAATACCTTCCTGATAGACCACATAGCAGCCCACATAGTTGATGGGGAAACGGGAGGGAATCTTACTGTCCGCAGTGCCTTCATCAACCTCATCCGCATTCGCATAGGTAAAGCTGCCGCTGTTCTGCGTCGCCGCAGCAGACAGAGAATTGGTCGCGAACGTATCCACCAGACGACCGGAAGGGTTCGATTCGCCGGTCAGCAGATCGACAACTCCGCGGAAACCCACCAGACCGGGCGTACCGATCCACAGAACCGCATCAATGTTGTACTCGTCCAGATGGGTCATTTCGATGGGATACGCACTGTTGACAATCAGCACGATTTTGTCAAACTGACCGGATTCGTTGATCATCTTGAGCAGATCGGCTTCGTTCTTATGCAGAGCCAAGCCGCTGATACCCTCTTCGTCCGAAGCGCTGACGTCAACATTTTCGCCGCCGCGCCGGCCTACTACCACCAAAGCCACATCGTTATATTCCGCATAGGTGGCTTTAATCTCGTCGGTGTAAAATTCGGCCGGTCGTTCCACAACGGACGGGCCGAACATACCGCCGCTCTGTGCATTGGGATCCGGCACTAAATAGGCATTGTACAGGGTCTCATTGACTTCGAACCCGTCTTCTTTCAGGGCATCATAAAAACTGATTACTCGGGTTGGATCAATGTTTCCGCCGCCGGAACTGTTTTTGTAAATGGGCTCTGCGGAGGTGGAGCCAAACAGGGTTATGCGCCGTTCGTCGGATGCAAGCGGCAGCGCATCATTCTCGTTGCGCAGCAGCACCGCCCCTTCCTCCATCTCCAGCTCTACAAAAGCGTCCTCATCGGCCAACAGGGCATCCAGATTTTCCTGCGTCAGGTTGTTTACATCGCCGTAGTCGCTCGCATAGAAAACGGGGCTTTCCTCCCCCTCTACAGGAACAAATTCTCCTGTGGTCGTTCCCAGAGCCGAATTCAGCATCGATGCGTAACCCAATGCTGTATTCGTCATGACGATGGAAAGAGCCAGACAGGCTGCACAGGCAGATGTAAAGCCTCGCAGCAGATTTCTCTTGTTCATTTCCTCCTAACCTCCGTCCTTTCTTTGTGACGATTGATGCCCGCATCTGGTGCGCCTCCATTTGCAGGCCGGGGACAAAGCCGCGCTCTCTTTGACCCATGCAACGCCCATCCCGCTTTCCGCAGAGGGTGCGTTTCATTTTCTTCAGTATAGCATGCGCTTTTTTCCCCTGCGGTTCTTTTTCGTAACTGCAGGGGAATTATTTCGCCACTGCAATAAATCTGCCCAAAAGTATCTCTCAGAGAAAAAATGTATTGTGCAGACTGCACTGTAATCTAACGGTTGATTTGTGCACAAATTCTTTTTTATAGCTATCGGCTGCGTATTGCAGCGATGCGCTCCTCCCCTTTGTCCCTGGCAGATTTGAAAACTTTTTGCTGTCTGTGCTATAATCCTGTCAGATAACACAAAGGAGTGAGCCGGTCATGGTCAGGATAGCCATTGTAGAGGACAATAGTAATGATCTGGCGTGTCTGAAAGATTGCCTGCAGAAATACAAACAGGAACAGAATGCGTCCTTTTCTCTTTTCAGTTTCTCCAATCCTTTGGACTTTCTGGAGGCATATCGGCCGGACTTTGATCTGGTCTTTCTTGACATAGAGCTTCCCCTGCTCAACGGTATCGAAACCGCACGCCGGCTAAGAGAACTGGACAGCGTTGTCGCCTTGGTGTTTATTACAAATATGGAACAATATGCCGTAAACGGCTATGAAGTGGATGCTCTGGATTTCGTGGTTAAGCCTATAAACTATTATCGTTTCTCGTCCATGATGCGCAAAGCTCTGCGCATCATAGCCAGAAAAGAAGAAAAGGAGGTCGTCATCTACTCCTCCGGAAATATTTCACGCATACGGATTTCGCATATTTATTACGTTGAAGTCCGGGATCATCTGCTGATTTATCATACCGACCAAGGCCGGATGGAATCCTGGGGCAAATTATCCGAAGTGGAAAGTGACCTGGCAGAGGATGGCTTTGCGCGCTGCAGCACTTCCTACCTTGTGAATCTGCGTCATGTGGCTTCCGTTGAAGGCAACAATGTATCGGTCGCAGGCACAAAACTCCCTGTCAGCCAACGGAGGCGCAAGCCATTTTTGGCTTGTGTTACGCGTTATCTTAGCGGAAAATGACAATAAGGAGAGTATACTATGCTTTCTCCCGAACTGGTGCGCAACTTTCTGCTCCACACAAAATTTCTGGCAATAATCCTGGCATTTACCATCGCCACGCTGCTGTTTGCGCACCGCTGTAAGAAACGCAGCCATTTTGGGTTGCGGGCAACAGCTGTTGCCCTTCCACTTGTACTTCTCAGCCTTCTTTTTGCCTACATTTATGGCGGAAGTCTCGTGCTTGAATCCCTGTTCTGTGGAATCCTGATCCTGATCATGTTTGCAGGACTGATGTTCTGCTATCAGGAAAACATCTGGAATATGGTGTTCTATTTTGGTTCCGGTTTCATGACATGGTATATTACTGATCGCTTATTCTTAATCATCGCATCCCTGTGCCGGATAAATCCAATTTTGCGGCCTTACTTTGTAGAAAATACATTTCCTCACGCACTTCTGTACGCCGGATGCTTTGCGGCTGTCTATCTATTCGTTTATTTCACAGCGGGTTTGCGAATGTACCGGCTCAGCGGAAGCGAGATTCCCATGCAAAATGCGCTTCTGCTCATTTTACTGGTGTGTATTCTGACCCCTATATTCTATTTTGAAAGCCAGGTCATCGCAAACTACAACCTGCTTTTCTACAATATTTTGAATTTTGGCGAAATCGTTTTCTACGTGTTCATGCTGCTTATTCAGGTGCTGATGCTCGTTTCCGCCAAAGAGCATACGGAGTTCCACACCATGCAGAAGCTGTGGCTGGAAGAGAAAAAGCAGTATCAATTGGTCAAGGAAAACATTGATGCGCTGAATATAAAATGCCATGATCTGAAACATCAGATCCGAAATCTGCGCAGCACCGGACAGGTGGATTCCGCCTATCTGGACGACCTGGAACGTTCAGTTGCCGTTTACAACAGCACTGTGCGCACCGGAAACGAAACCTTGGATATTGTACTCACCGATAAACGCCTTCACTGCGCCACCCACAACATTCAGTTCACCTGCATTGCAGAAGGCAAGAAAATGAAATTTATGGAATCCATGGACATTGTTTCCCTGTTTGGAAATATCCTGGACAACGCCATTGAATGTGAATCCCAGCTCCCCGCAGAAATGCGTTTCATACATCTCTCCATACGGAGCAACCAGCAGCTTCTTCTTATTCATGTGGAAAACCACTTTGAAGGAACGTTGGACATGAAGGATGGTATTCCTATTACCACCAAGGAAAACAAGCTCTATCATGGATACGGAATGCTCAGCATTCAGCATATCGTCAAAAAATACGGCGGCGACTTTCATATTTCCACCGGAGACAACCTGTTCCAAATTGATATTATGCTTCCCATTTCTGTGCCGTCCTCCACGCAAAAGGCAAAGGTATCCGCCAGCTGACGGGAAAGCCTTTTTGGGGAAAACGACTCGCCGCATCCTGCGAGCAAGCGATTCATACCGCTTTCTGAAATGCAATGGACAGCGGCTCCGGAGCCTGGATCAGACCTAGCGTATACAAAAAGAAAAGAGGGCCGCGGAAACGGTTTGTTTCCGCGGCCCTTACTGGTGGAGATGAGGGGAGTCGAACCCTGCCAACCGCTTTTTCTCTTGCAGTTTAGCGCCATATTTGCGAATTTCCTTGCGCTATTTGTGGAGTTCTTTCTTATTTGAACACGAAAAGCGGTGCCGCACATATAAAAGTGTGTACTTTTGTGTGTACCTCTTTACGCCAGTGCCTCGTAGAGGCGGATGGCTTCATCGGTGGTGTAGCCTTCGGCGCGCAGAGCTTCCAGTACGTTACGCCGGCGGCTTCCGCTGATGTCCTTGCCGTTGGGCTGCTTGCGTCCTTTGGTGGTGGCTATGATGGCGCGGGCGGTGAGCACATCAATCAGATCGTCGGTCACCTCGGTACCGGACACGCCCGCCAGCTGCTGCACCTTGGCCACCCAGTTGGTTTCTGCAGGCGGGATGCCGGTTGCTTCGGCCTTGGCCACCTCGGCGGCGTAGTCCTGGGCGTATACGGCATACTGCTCCTGCACATCCAGCGGGCGGCTATCCGGCTCCTTAAAGAGGGACAGTATCTCATATCCCACCGTCTGACGGTCTTGGGCGTATTCCAGCGCCTCCGGCCCGCTAAGGTCAATCTTTTCTCCGTCCACAGTAAAGCTGGTGGTGCTGTTGCTCGGAAGGACAGACTTATTGTCCGTGCTGCCATACAGTTTTTCCAGCCAGCTGTCCACCTGGGCGGCGTCCTCCTGGTCTGGCAACATAGTGGAATAGGTCACCTCGCCGGCGCCTTTTCCGCTGCCAGGGTAAAGCTGATCCAGGATACTCGTGCTGTACCCCGCCTCATACGCCTGGGTATAACCGACATTCTTTTTCTGGAAATTCTCCACATACTCCCGACCGCCAGGCAGAGCCCACTTGCCAAATGTGAGTGCAGTGAGCCAATCTCCCGCCGTGGGATCCTCGACGGCAAACTGTAGCTGCTTCTCACCTTCCGAGTTGAGGGTGTAGCTGCCGCCGCCGATGATCGTGCTGGCGCCTTCGATCATCCGTTTTACCTGGCCGCCGGCCACAGGAAAGCCCATATAGAACACCGGTTTCCACAGCTCTCCGGCGATGTTTTCCTGCGCTTTACGGCTGTTAATCTCTCCTGTTCCCATACCGATAAGATTTCCAAAAACCTTACCCACGTCAGGCACTGCACTACTGATAGGGATACGCCCGCCACCGAGCACGCTGCCTACAAACGGGGCCTGCTCCAGCATATTCTTTCCTGCGTTCACAACGGCCCGTGAAGCGCCTTTCTGATCGGTTTGGAAATCTTCAGCTCCGGCGTTTCCGGCAGCCAGTCGGCCGGCCTCCGCAAAGGTGTTAGGCAGCTGCACGCCCAGCGCATCCCCCACCGCCTCGTTTGCGATACCAATGGGGTCCAGCGCCGACCGGCGGCCCACCACCAGTTCGTACAGGTCATTAAACAGGTAGCTCGCCACAGCGATCTTCAGCAGCGCGGCCGCAATGGCCTTTATTCCCTCGTCTTTCAGATCGTCCGGCAGGTCCTTGAACAGGTACCGGAACTGGTTGTTTACCTCGACCTGGTACATGGTAAGCAGCCGGGTGAGGGGATTTTTTTGGCCGAAAACGGTGGGCAGTGCGCCCTTGCTTCGGTCGGCCATCAGGTTGGCCGCGTACCGGTCCGCGTTTTCCAGTGCCGACACCTGGTCCATCCCGGCGCGCACGTTGTCCATGTACTTGGCCCGGGTCACCACGTTGCTGGTGAAATCGTCGATGATCTGCATTGGGCTGGACAGCTTGCGGCTGAGCCGTTGCAAACCGGTCATGCTTAGCGGCTCACTGCCGCGCCGATTGGTCAGAAATACCGACTGATCAGCAAACCCGTCATCCCGCGCCATCGCCTTGATGGTATCAAATCCAGCCTGCAGCAGGCTGCGCGGGCTGCTTTCGCCAACTGCCTGCATTATGGGGATAAAGTTCGTCAGCCAGGACCCGGGGTTAACGGCCACCATGTTGGCTGCCACCCGGCTTTCCAGGTTGTTCATGGTCTGATAGATTACCCGACCGAAATCTTTCTCGGCCGGTCTGTCGCTGCCGGACTTTTTCCCCGCCAGCAGATTGGTATATTCGTTCAGCTCCTGCACGAAATTGGAGAGATGGCTCTTGCCCAGGCTGCGCAGCTCTTCCATCTTTTTGTCCCGCTGTTCATCGGTCAGGTTTTCGTCCATACGGGCCTCGTCCATCTGCTGGCGTAATCCCTCGTCCCCGTATTTGTACCGGATACCGTCCTCCAGCGCCCGCAGCATCTGGATGTCCTCCGTGTGATGGATCACATCCGCCGCCACCTCCAGGTAGCGATCAAAGCCTTTCACGGCATCATAGGTGGTCTCATACCCCTGCCGGGTAAGCGCCGCCGGATTCCACCGGCGCCCGGGCCGGAATTGGTAGGTTAAGCCTGCAATGTCGGTGGGCAGACTGTCGTTCTCCACCGAGATTCCCAGCTTGGATGCCACAACCCGCAGCAGTCCGTCCGGCTGAGTCTGGGTAAAGTGTGGGAAATACCCCTGCCGGTATTCCATGGGCTTATATCCGTTTTTGATATACGCCTCATTGATCTGCTGGAAGATCGTGTCGTATGCTTCGCGGAACACAGGTACGGCCCGCTCCACCTTGGACATATCCATCTTATCCTGGAACTGTTCTCGGTGCTGGCGCTCGGCTTCTGTCACCGCCTCGATCTCCGCCTGTGACCGGCCAAGCCCCATTTCCTCCGCCGCCTGCAGGCCATACAATTCACCCAGCAGCTGTACATGTTCGCTTTCAGCCTGGTTTAGGTTCAGTGCGCCAATTTCGGCCCGCCAGCGGTTTTTCCATTTGGCGCTGGCCGCCTCATGCTTATGGACGTTTTCAAACACCTGGATCACCTGCTGGGCGGCCCGTTTCCCTGCCTCGCCGCTTCGGCGGGAGATATCCCGCACGTTCCGTTCCATCGTTTCCATGGAATACCGCAAGCCAGAAAGAATTTTGCCGCCAATCTTGTCCGTCCACTGTTCAGTCCCTTCCAGCATATCCTGCACCATGGCGGCGCGAGCCTGGCGGACTTGCGCGTGGTAGGCCGCAATCGGGGCGCGTACATCCCGGGCTGCCTTGCGCGCCTCGTACACCTTTAAGACATCCGACAAGTTAGGAGTATCCGGTTTCAGGTTTTCCGCCTTGGTATCACCGTCCAGCAGGCTCTGGACCAGCTTCTTGTCCGCCTCGGTGAGGGCGGTGCGTTCCATGATCCTGTTTGCCTTGCGTTCCAGCTTCCCGGCTTCCTTTTCGATCCGGCCGATTTCCTTCACCGTCATTGGCTTGGGCATAGCCGGGCGTTTGGCTGCCGTCTGACGGGCGGTGTCCTCCTCCAGGCGGCGCACCTTGTCCACACCGTCGGTGAGTTCGTTCACAGCCTCGTCAAAGCGCAGCCTGGCGTCCTGCCGGAAAATCTCCTCGTTTTCGCCGTAGTAGCTTTCCAGATCGCTTTCACTGCGGCGGATGCTGGCCGCCACGTCCACCATCTGACGTGCCTGGTCCAGTGGGTTAATGATATCGGCAGGGAAGAGGCTGGGATACTGTTCCGACAGCTCCATGTACCGCACATCCACCGGCACGCCGCCCTCGTTGGTCAGCCGCACCCGACCCATGGCGCTGCGGCGCAGGTCTGCATATTCAGCCGCATTCCGGCTCTCTGTATCCAAGGTCACCGCCCTGGTGCGCAGCTCGTCCTTCAGGTCCTTGTAGTCGATATAGAACTGCTCATCGATCACACGGCCCTGCTGGTACGCCTCCTCGAAAATGCTGTCGGCCAGCGCCGGATCGATGCGGCCGGTGGTGCGCCGCTGGTCCGCCAGCTGGGTGGCCAGCTGACGCAGGCGGGCGCGGCTTTCGCCCTCCGGAATGCCGAACAGATCGCCCAGCTCGCGGACGAACTGGGATTCCTGCCGGCTCTGGATGCTCTGGCTCTTGGCCGTGCGCTCCAGGGTCGGGGCGGTTTCTTCCGCCGTGGTGGGTGTCACCGCCGCCGGGGCAGCGTCAGAGGCAGGCACCGCGGCAGCTGGCGCGGCTTGCGCTGCGGGCTGCGGGCCGTACTTGCGAGCTATATACTCGTCCAATGTCCGGGCCCCATCCAGGTTTACGCCGCCGCTGGTGCGCAGGCTGTGAAAACCGCTCAGGCCGCTATCCTGCGGTAAACTGCCAGTTTCATAGAATGCCCGGATATCATTGATTACACGCTCTCCGCGTACATGGCCTGTATACCATTTACTTGCAACGACTTTTCCCGTATTGTCGGAAATGTCCAGGTTGAACCCTTGCCTGGCCGCGCCCAATGTGTCGGCCATACGCCGGATGGCATCCAGCTGCGCAGCACTGGGGCGAACCTCGCCCGATATATCAACGCCAGGGCTTTCCGCCATCACACGCACATTACCCTCTGCAATAAATTGGTTCAGGGCTGTTGTGCTGTCTGCATTGCGTCCGAGTTCTGCGGGCCCGAAAACGCTCTCTATCTCACGATGATCCTGAGATCTGCGCGTCTTTTCCGGGCCGCTGAAATCCAGCATTTGGCCGTCCGGCAAGATATATCCTGCGGCCTCGAATTGATCTGTCGTTCCAAACTGGGACGCCGCACTTTGCCTGTGATAGTCCGCCACGGAAAGCCCGCTTTCTGCAACGGCACGGTCATAGGCAGCCTGTTGCGCCTGGCGTTCTTCCCAATCGGCCTGCTCCTGCACTTGCCGGCTTCCACGCAAAGCCTCGGTCAGCTCATCCGCCCTGTCCTGGAGCGCTTTGGCGCGTGCGTTATACTCCTGCCGTTTAGCCGTGTACGCCTGCCACTCCGGAGTGGCATTTTTCCACTGCTGAAGGCGCAGTACACCATATTCCTTTATGGCTGCTTTCCGGCGTTCTTCCAGTTCCTGCACTTCAGCGCTGTCCATCCAGGCGTTGCGTTCTTCCCGGAGCGCCCGCTGTTCAGCCGTTATGCGGGATAGCTCATTGACGATATCTTCATCTTGTGCTACGTTGTCGGTGGGGTACAGATCCCGTTCTGACGGGACCGAGGCGATTTGTCTCTCTGTCCCGTTATCTTGGTTTATACCCTTGAGGTCTCCTGATGTGGCGGCTGCCGAACGGGCAGTTTGATCACTATTACGGGAGACCTCTTCTTGGGTATTGACAATACCGCCAGGTGCGGCTATACTGCTTGTAGAGGGCATCTCTGCGCTGCTGGGCACGACGTAAGCCGTGTTCTGGCCGGCTATCAGAGATGTCCTTATTTTTGTTGGAGTCAAAGAGATAATGTCGTAAAATATCTCTTTTGTACTCGGCAGTATAACTGTAACCACTTTTGCCGTGTATTCATTTTCACCAACCTTGATTCGGACGTCTGCCCTGTTGAAGCTTCTGAGGTTGTCGTTTCTGGGATGGTTTGGCGTCTCGTTGCGAATGTTATCAGCAATTTCTACGATCTCACTCAAATTTGCAGCGGTTCGGAGTTTATCATTATACATCTGACGGTTCGACTGGTTTCTCAGCCGCTGCGTGTACCGCGACCGGGTGAATTCATTTATTCCCGGCATAGTCAGCCCTATTTTCCACCCATTCCAGGTGAATCCATCCGGGAACCTTTCGCGCAGCACCTTTTTCACGGTGTTGATCTTCTCCCTTTCAGGAACTCCTTCCAGAATATCCTCTGTGATGTTTACAAAGGGATCACCATTTACATCCTGCTCAATGCTGAGCCGCTGGCCCGTAACCTCTCCGGCCTGGCCACGCAGCAAATTTTCCAGCGTTCTCTCCGCTTCGTCCAGCATCGCCTTCTGGCTGCCCGTAAAGCGGATGGAAACGCTGTTTTTTATTTTGCGTACAAAATCCAGGAACCGGGCGATCAGAGTGCGATCCTGTGACACGGTGCGGATCAGTTGCTCCGGGTCCTGCACCAGTTCTTCCGCCAGCTTCAACGCCACCTCTTCATTCAGCGCGGCCCGGTTGATGCTGCCATCCTCGTTGAGCATGGAGGCGCGGGCGGGGCTGGTGTCCCCCAGGTAGGCGTCCACGATCCCGGCGGCCACACGGCGCAGGCCTGGATCAGTATCCGCCAGCCGCAGCACCGCAGCCTGGAACTCGGCAAACGCCTTGCCATCGCCAGCCTTCATGGCGTGTCCTACCTCGTGGATCGCCGTGCCCAGCGCGTAGCTGCCATTGCCCAGATTGATGGTCATGGTATTACCCTGGATACTTCCGCTGACCGGGCTGTCCGGATCATTGATGTACTGCACCTGCAGGCCCTTTCTGCTGGCAAACTGTTCCAGGGTATTCCGCTGGTCGGCGGGTAGGAGAGAATCCACCTGCTCACCTTTCAGAATACTCGGAGATACCGGGGAGGTAGGCTGCTCCATGTCGGGATACAGATGCCGGATGTCAAAGCCGCTGCCGGCTTCGCCCTGATTCCGCTGTTCAGCAGCAGGCTGCTGTGCTCCCGGGTACAGCTGCGTCAAGTCCACGCCGGTGCCGGCCACACTCTGTGGGGCGGTAGTGGGCACACTGGCCGCCCCCTGCGCCGCCCCGGGGTACAGCTGCGTCAGGTCCACGCCGGTGCCGTTCACCCCCTGCGGGGTGGTGGTGGGCACGCCGTCCTCCGCCGGCGCTGCCCCGGGGATGCTCTGCTGCTGGTCAACCTGGGCGCCCGCCGTATTCCCCCGGCCGGTGATCGCGTTGACCACACTGGCGCCGCCGCCCAGCACACCGCCGGACAGCCCGCCGATCAGGGCGGAATAGGCCAGCTCCTCCACCGAGAAACTGGCCTCCGGGTCCTCGAAGGCCTCGGCGGCGGCGTAGTTGGCCAGGTAGCTGGCCGTTTCTTCCAGGGCCTCGGCGCTCATGTTGCTGAGCACGCCAGCCACCGCCCGGCCCACGGCGCTGCTGCTGCCCTCTTTGGCCAGCTGCTGCAGACCATTTTTGAACAGGCTGTTCAGAGCAGCCTTACCGCCCTTGCCCACGATGTCCAGGATATTGTCCAGGCCGATCTTTTCAGTGGCGGCCTCGATGCCGCCGGACACCGCGCCCCGCAGAAGCGCCTCATCGGCGCTGATGCCACGCCGGGCCAGGTCATTGGCCTCCTGAGCCGCCGCCTTGGCCCCCTGGACGCCCAGCACCAGGCCGCCGCCCACGCCGGGGATCGCCGCCAGCGGGAGGGTGACCAGGTTGTCTGCCACCGCCATGCCCACGTCATACCCCAGCGCCGCGCCGCCGCTCAGGCCCTGCTTGGCCTGTTGCTGCAGCTCGTCCGCCCGCTGCATCCGCTGGGCTCCCTCGGTGTCCAGGTCCATGGTTCGGCCGGCTCCCGTTTCCTGCAGCCGCTGCGCCGCGTCTGCCCGGCGGGCGGCATCCCGACGCACCGCCTCGTCGGTCATGGCCTGTACATTGTCATAGCCGGCGCCGGCCCAGGCGTCGCCCAGGGCCGCCAGCCAGTCCTCGTTGCGCAGGTTGTCCGCCAGGTTCAGGGCAGCCGCCTTGCCGGTCTCCAGCAGCACGTCCGGGGTGGCCGCCAGGCTGTTCCAGCCGGCACGGGCCCCTTTATCCAGGCGGTCCGCCGTCTGGGCCATCCAGCCCAGCTGCTTGTCCAGCTGCCGGTATTTGGCCAGCTCTGCACGCTGTGCTTCCGGCAGATCTTCCAGGTCCGCGTTCCAGAGCTCCGGGTTTGCCGCCTTGTAGCGGTTCAGCAGATCAATGGCTGCCTGCTGCTGCACGTCGTTCAGCTTTTGGCCCAGGTAATCGTCTACGGTGGTATCCGCCGCCAGCTGCGCCGCTGCGTCCTCCTTGGTATCCTCCCGGCCCGCCAGGGCGTCCAGCAGGTTGGTCACGCCGCCGGTGGCCCCCTTCAGGCCGGCTTCCAGGCCGGTCTTGACCAGGTCAAAACCGGCCTCTGCCCGCTCTCCCCAGCTGGCATCTTTTTGCACCATGCGGCTCGCCGCGTCAGCCCCTTTTGCAAGGCTTTCGCCTGCCTCGGTTCCGTACCGGCCAAAGAGATCCAGCAGCCAGTTGTTGTACTGTGCGTCATTCTGTGCCTGCTGCGTCTTCGGCGTAAGGGTGTCCACCGTCTTCTGGGGCACGGCGGCAGGCGCCAGGATCGTTCCGAGCCCGGGAGAGGACACGGAGGGACGGGTGTATGTGGCATACGGATTTTTGTTGCCGGCAATGGGCAGACCCGTCTTTTTCGTCTCGCCCTTGGCGGCAGAGCTGCCGGCAGTGGGCAGCTCTGCGCGTTTGTCCGACTGGCTTCTGGTTTTGCGATCCTCTTCTTCCTTCCATGCCTGATACCCGGCGAGGAAATCGTTATAGCTCATCTCTCCGTATCCTTTCTCCCTTATCGGATGCCGTACCCCGCCAGCATACGGTATGCAGTATCCCGGTCGATCTGTCCCGCACTCAGCAGGCTGTAGATGTACTGACTGGCCATCTCATTGGCGTAGCTGCTGGCCTCGTCTGCCGTGTAGCCATTCTTCCGGGCAGTCTGGTAGGCATCGTAGTAGTTGCTCTGCAGATACTTGGCATAGTCGGTACCGCCGGAACTGCCGCCGGAGGACTGCTGCTTGCTCACCAGATTCTGGGCATTCTGGGCCTGCAGGCTGGCCAGGTTGGTGTAATAGTCGCTGAGCGACGACAGCTCACCGCTCAACCGCTGCTGCTCGATGGCCGCCAGATTGTTCTGCAGCGTCTGCTGCAGGTCGGCCATGCCCTCGAGGCGGCTTTTCTCGGTCTGCGCCCGACTGTTGCCATAGCTGTTGTACAGCCCCGCGTAGCTGCTCTCCGCGGCGCCGCCGGAAAGTCCCATGGCGCTCAGCTGCTGGGGCAGGTCCCGCTTGCTAAGCATGTAATTGATATAGGCCTGCTGGTTGGCCTCATCGGATGCGCGGTTGAGCTTATCCACGTTGGTGTTGTAGATCTGCTGCTGATTGGCTTTGGCCGCCTCGGCCGCACGATCACGCAGCGCCTGCTCCTCAGCGCGCTGGCGCTCCAGCATGGCCATGTAATCTGCGTAAGGGTTGGATACCGACTGCGACGACTGGGTGCTGCTCGATCCTGCGGGCGCACTGGTGCTTGGTTTACTTGCGCCGGACGGCTTGTTGGTTCCTGTAAATGTATTGCCGTTGGACAGACCAGGCCGCTGCCCTGTCCACGAAGGGACAGTGCCTCCCGGAGTAAAGGCCGGATTGTTCGGGTTATAATAACTCGGCATGGATACCTCCTTTTCAGAAATCCCCTACTTGAAAGTGAATGCAAACACTTTCAAGTAGGGGCGGGTTATTACTGCGGTTTGCTGTAGGTAAGCGCCCGGGCACTATCACCAACGCCCTTGGTGGTGGGGTCGTTGATGGCGTTCCAGACACTCACCGCGGCCAGAGCACACACATAAGGATTGCTGATCGCGGCCAGCAGGGTCTGGCCGAGGATCGGCCAGCTGGTGATGTCTGCACCGGTCAGGCCGAAATAGGCCAGAACAGGGGTAAACACCGCCAGGCCCATCTGCGCCCAGAACACCGGATTTTTCAGCCGCACGGGAATATTCAGTTTCATGTATCTCTCTCCTTTCAAAAGTGAGTGGGCAGCTCGTTCACATCCTTCACCAGGGCGGTTACTGCTCCATTGCCGCCCAAGGCGTGATAGGCTGCGTACATACTTTGGATGTTCTCCCGGCCATGAACCGAGATGCTTTGCTTTTTCTGATAGTAGTCACAGGCCGAGATGATCCGGTCCCGCAGCAGGGCCTGTACGCCTGTTTCCAGCGCTTTCTGCCGTTTGTGCTGGGCCAGAGCGTACTTCCATAGGGCGGCGAGACCAGCTGTCAGAAGGCCAAAGGCCCACACCACCCAATACTGTACAACCCAGTCAGGGAGCTGCATCGGCATCGCCTCCTTACTTGGCCAGCGCGGCGCCGGCAGCAGTGAGTTTATCCTGCAGGGCGGTGAGCTGCTTACCCTGCGCAGCCTGGTTGGTTTCAATCCGGTTCTGCGCGGTTTCGATGCGCCCCAGCGCGGCCAGTACCTCGGTCAGATCCACGGCCGGAGGTTCGACAATAGGGGCATCCTCTACCACGCAGCGACCGTCCGGAAGCTCCAGGCAGAAAACCTCCGCGCCGGCAACAATGATCTTGTACCAGGTACCGGTCATACCCGCCAGCTGAATGGTGCCGCCCCGGGCAGTAATGGTGTAGGTTTTATCCAGCTCCAGCACGCCCAGGCTGTCATTGATGTCCGCGGAATTGAAAGTCTCACACTTCGGGTTTTCCGCGCTGGTGCAACGCAGCTGCTTTCCGGTTACCGGTTCAAATTCCATGGGTGTATCCTCCTTTTCAGGCTGGTAACAGATCCAGTCCCTATCCACATTGGCGCTTCCCACGCCGTATTTGCCGCCGAATCCGATGCGGCCGAACTGCCAGGCACAGAGCTGCTGCCCCAGCCCGCGCAGATAATCGCCCCATTTCCCGGGCAGGGATTCCAGCGGGGTGCAGCCTCCGAAATCCGGATCGGCGGGATCGCTGTAATACCAGGCGATCCACAACGGAACCCACAGCACAGCGGTGTTAATGCGGGCATCAGCCCATCCGGCAGAACAGTACACGCAGGGATGCAGCCCCGCCGCCCGGATGCGCTCGCAGCTCTCCGCCAGCAGAGCGGTGTTGGCGTCCAGGTCCAGTCCCATGCTCTGCCCGGCCTCCAGTTCCTGATCCACCGCCACCCAGCTGTCTGCCCCAGCGGCCAAGGCCAGGGCGATCAGGGCGTCGGTCTGGGCCAGCATAGCGGTTCGGGCTGTATCCACGCTTCCGCCGTTGACACTCCTATAATGCCAGGTGGCAAACCCATAGGCACCAAGCCGCAGTCCGGCCGCCTTTACCTCCGGAGCAAACCTGTCCCACCTGGCATCCTTGCCTGTGCCATATGTCGCACGGCAGAGAATGGTTGTGATCCCCGCCTGCCGGGCCACATCCGCGTCCAGGGTATCCTGCCAACGAGATATGTCCAGTGCTTTTTCCATATTTCCTCCTTTTTCAAAATCCGAGAAGGATGATTCCGCCCTTATATCCAGCCGCATTATGCACCTGTATCGTGTTCAGCGGTACATTATCTACAGTTGAAAGTCCGGCGGGCAACCTCTTTCCGTTTAGACTCCAGCCGTCAACATTCCATGTCATTGCTAAAACGACAGTAGCTTTTCCTCCCAGTCCACTCATAGTAGCCGACCATTGTTCAGTGCTCTCGGCCGATTTATAACCGGTTCCTGTCCACCATGTCCAGCATTGGCTGTACCCGTAGTTGGCGCAGCAAAATACCGGTCTAAGCACTCCTTCAGTTTGTTTTATGATCCTGGTTCCTTGCTCGACGACCACAGTGTTCCCCATAAGGATCTTTTCTGCAGCCAGACCCTCGACCGTAACTTTGCCGCCTCCTGAACTGGCGATCATGCTTCTTCGTTCCATGACGTCACCTTACCTCTACCAGATAGATTGTAAGGTCCACGGTGGGTCTATCTTCCCAGCAGGTCACCATTACCTGACCATCCATGGTATTCACCATAGAGATATACCCCAGAGCCTCACGGGCAGCCAGGTCAGCTTCACGCACTCCGCTCGGCTGGATCATGGGCTGAATTGTGACTACATCCTCTGTAATACCCTCGCAAGGTACCGTCTGTACATAACCCTCTTCCGCGGATCCTTTCCATCCTTCAGCAGGAAGCACTGCTGTATAGGTTCGGCTGGCATAAAATGCCGGTGGCTGACCGCCCAGTTTTTTCGAATCGGCCGCTTTATCCACAACGCCGGGCTCTCCGTTGGTAGCGTACACCGCCTTGGCCATATCACCGGCACCGATCTCCACGACCTTGTTTCCAATAGCAGCATCGGTCTCCTGACGGCTGTAAGCTCCCACCTGAGCCGCGGTGACCCCGTGGGGATTTTCCCGGCTTTCGATATGAGCAGCAGTAATTTTCTGCACATTGGCAGGAATCTCCTCCGAAACGCCAGCTGGCCGCTCCATTCCGATGTTTTCCGCACCGGTTTTCGCCTCCAGCTCTCCTGCCATCCGATTTACCCCGGGAATGGCCACTTCCCGCACGATCTGTTCCATGCTGGCCTGCATCTCCGCAGCAGTTAAGCCAGGTACGTCCGGCTGACCCATAACCCCTTTATCTTTGAGATCCGCATCAGTAATTCGTGTAAACGCCATATTGTTCTCCTTTCTTTATCCGCCCCCCTTTCTCTGAGGTGTTCCCACCCAGCTCAGAGATTCACATCATTTCTGCCAGTCTTCTGATTGCCCTGGTGTGCAGACGGCGGCACCATCTTTCATCCATAAAAAGGGTCTCGCCAACCTTCGCCCAGTTGAATCCCTTGACATAGTGCAGATACAGAACCTGCCGCTCATTATCTACCGTAAGCAGATCCAGAATTGCCTGCAGGTACAGCCGCATTTCGGACAGTTCCCGGATTCTGCCTTCCAGCGTTCCGATCAGCTCATTGACCATCCCTGTGCATCTTCCATCCTGCCCCTGCACGTTTTTCGCCTGCTCGGCCAGTTCATCAAGCGTAGAGATCTCCTCCATGAGTTGGTCAATGTCGGCCGTGATGGTTCTGTATTTCTTGAGCCACGTTTTCAACTGTTCCTCACGCTCGGTAATCTCTTCCGGCGTAAGGCTATTGCTTCTCGGACAAAATGCCGTAATTTGAATTTCATGCATCGTTTTCTTATGCCCCCTGTTTCGGAAAACGAGAAAGGGCGGGCCTATATATGGCCCGCCCCCCTACGGTTATACCAGCAGGCAGACCTGTGCCTTGATCGTGTTCGCGCCGGTGATATGCACCTTGCCTTTGTGCTCGCCCTGGGTGATCTTGAAGGCCCCGGAGTCCAGCTCCACAATGGTGCCATTCTCGCTCACGGTGACCGACACATCGTTCACGGCCTGGATGCCGTCACCCGCCTTGATCGTGGCGGTACCGGTGCCGGTAAGCAGGATCACCGTCTTGGTGTCCTGGCCGGTAAAAGGCAGGTAAGCGCCATCGGTCTGATCCAGAGCCGCAGCCGCCTGCAGGTCGGTGCCCATATTCAGTTCCGCCTTTACCAGGGTAACTTCCGTTGCTGCCATACTATTCTCCTTTCCCGCAGCGATCAGGCGCCGCGCTTAACGTTCAGCACCACCAGCTCCTTGGGGCGCACGATCTTGGCCTCGTAGAGCACGAAGCCCTTCACCGCGTCGCTGAAGCCCTTCTCCGGGCGGTAGGCCTCCACATGGGTCATGGGGTTGGCAAAGGCCACAGCACGTTTTGTGCGCACCATGATCCGGGAATCCGAACCTTTGACCGCACAGTTGTTGCTCATCTTAACGCGCAGGTTGCCATACTTGCCAACCAGCCCATTTTTGAGCATGGCACTGTTGTTGGTGTCCAGATCGGTATAGGCCTGGCGCATCAGGATATAGAACCAGGGCGGCACAGTCATGACCATGTCGCTGTTGGCCTTGACGTCGTTGCCGTACAGGATTTCCAGAGCCTTGTCCACCTCACCCAGGATATTTTCCTTGGTCAGGGAAACAGCACTGGCCGCGTGCAGCTTGGCCAGGGGATCCAGCGCCATGCTGCCGATGTGCTTGTCCATTTCATTGGCCGTACCCTGGGCACTTTCGCTGTTCAAGGCGTCCATCACACCGCCGACCGACTGGCGACGGTCGATATCATCCACCTCGTAGTTGAAGTAGCTGATATGCCGAATCGCCATGGTAACACTGGTGTCATCCACGCTCTCCGGATCGCTCAGCTTAATCTTCTTATCGACGGTGGTAATAATGGTCGGCTTGCCCACCCCCAGGATGCGCACGCTGTCGCCCATCTCCTTTACGTCGCCCTCATACTCGCGGTTGCAGTCCTCGGCAAACACCAGATCGCGTTCCAGTTCCCTGTTGATTGCCTCAGACCAAACGCTGGGGATAAAATTCTGATATGCCATATTTCCTCCTTCTTACTATTTCCATTGCGTCATACTGCGCCGGATCTTGTCAAAATTCTTGCTGATCTCCGCCTTGCTCATCCGCTTTACCTCGTCAGGAGAGTAAAACTCTTTCTCGGTTCCGACGCTTCCGCCCACGTCGCCCATGCTCTTGGGGGCGGGGTGGTCGATCTGCCGCTGTTCTCGGATCGCGCGGTAGGCGGCCACTGCGCTCACCTTTCCGCTGGCCATCATGGCCATAAATTCGTCGCCCAGCTCGCTGATGTGCTTCGCCTTTTCGTCCGGGAACGCCTTTTTGATGGCGGCCAGATCCTTGGCAAAGCACTGCTCAGCCTCCTGCTGCTCATACCGCTGCAGGCGCTCCCGCTCCTGCTGCAGCTGCGGGTCGCTGGCCAGGATCTCCTGGCGCATCTGCTCCCGCACAGCCCCGAATGCCTCCGGGGTCATGCCGGCCTGCTTGGCCTGCTGCTGGATCTGCTGAGCCTTTCGCCAGCCCATAAATTCAGAGCTGTTGGCGAAGGGTTTACCAGTGTCCGGGTTGATGGTGTCACCCATCAGCTGACGGAAGGTCTCCTCCCGGCGGCGCATATCGGCAAAGCGCCGGTTTTCCTCCCGGCTCTGGGGTGCCCGTTCGGCCGGTCTTTCTTCGGCTGCCGGCTGCTCCGGGCTGCCGGCAGAGTCCTGGCTCGCGCCATCCTGCGAAGGACTGGAAGCAGCGGCGCCGACAGGCTGCGCGGCACTTTCGCCAGAAGGCTGCTCCTGGGCGGTGGGGGTGGTGTTTTCCACGGTGGTCTCGACGGTGGTCACGTTCTGATTGGTTTCCATGATGTATGTCCTTTCTGGATTTTTCCGCTGTTCCTGCGAAAGTGGATTTTTCCGCGTTGCCTGCGATATTCCAGCCCGGCGCACCGGGCGGTTGCCTTATTTGATTTGGGTCTTTACCGTCTCCACGACCTTGCCACACTGGCTGCAGGCCGGGTTTCGGCAGGTAAGATCCTGCTCGATAAACACTCGGGTGACCGTGTCGGGGCTTTCGTCCCCGGTCACCGTAGTGCGCGTGGCAGTGATCCGCATCTGGGTTTTACATAGGGGGCAGAGCATTGGCGTCACCTCCCATCAAAGCCGCCAGCAGCTCGGGCGGGAGCTGCCCCGGCCCGGCCGGCTGCACTGCGCCACCAGCCTCTGCCGGTATGTCTGTGGTTTGGGCAGCAGCCGGCGTCTCCTGCGGCGCCGCAGGCGCAGTCTTGGCTACAGCCTTTCGCTTGTCCAGTATGGCCTGCAGCTTTGCTTTCGGCACGCCGCTATCCGCGTCCAGGGCCTCCACATACTCCTCAAATGTGATGTGCCCTTGAGCCAGCGCATTTTCCAGCGCCATCTGCCGGCTCAGGATGCTGTAAGGGTCGGTGGGGCTCACATCGATCTTAATGTCCACATCCAGATCATGCAGGCGCTGCGCGTCCAGGATAGCGCTCACTTGCCGGCCGTCGGTGTCGGTGTATTCCACCTGCAGGCCAAACGGACTGTACACGACCCAGAGCCAGTACCAGATGGCGGCCAGATCCTCCACAAATTGCTTATAAGCCGCCGCCTGGTCATTGAGCACCATGGCGCTCTGGTCCCGGGCGGCCTTGATCGCCTCGCCGCTGGCCTGTGTGGGGTCTACCTGGCCTGTGGCCGCCTCGCCGGCGCCCTCCAGCTCCCGGCTCTGGGTCAGGACCTCTGCTTCCAGGGCCGCGGCGTCGCCGCCCATGGGCGCGGGAGTAAGATACTGTACCAGGCTGGTAATGGGCCGGGTGCTCAGATTTTGCACCCGGAGAGTGCTGCCTACCTTGGCCAGCTCGCTCGGGTTGAGGACCGCCTGGTCATCCACCACGGCGGTAGGATAGCCATACCGCTTGACCACCAGACTGCGGCGGGCCAGGGTCTTGTTGACCTCGATCTGATTGGGGATCAGACGCTCCACCACGCCGATGCCCCGGGCACTGCGGTGGCGGTCCTCCCAGCGCATGGCCGCCAGCGGGTACACCGGCATACCTTTCAGGTCTCCTTTATCCCAGATGCAGCAGCGTGTGCTGCGGGCGTAGCGCAGCACAGGGTTTCCGTCATCGTCCTGGGTCAGCGCCATGTACAAAAGGCTGGTGCATTTATCGGTGGTGCGCACTTCCCGGGCCGGCTCGGCACCGGTCTCGATCTCCTCATCACCGACAATCTTCTCGATTTCTTCCTCCGCGACGCCGTTATTCTTGGCCAGCCGGCGCAGTTCCTCCACATCCCGGCGCTCGGCCAGAATGATCCAGCGCTGCCGCTGCAGGTCGCTCTCCTGCTCGTCCGCCAGGTAGACATCATCCTTGTCGATGAGCCGCATCTGCAGCTTGGGGGTGAGATCCTGCACCACGCTTTCACTGGGCGCCCGCTCGTCAAAAACGTACAGGTAATGGTCGCCGGTAATGCAGGCATTCTTCAGTAGCGCCCACTTTTTCGCGTCCATCTTGCCCTTTTCCCACTGGGCGCGGGCGAAACCGGTGAGCAGGTCGCAGATACTCTGTACATCCGGCGCGGCCGTCATGCTGCTGTAGATGATCGCGGTGTCGTTGAGCGCCACCGTGCTGTACTGGTAGCGGCAGATGGGCTTGATAAAATTCAGGCTGGGCAGCTCCTCGCCGCCGGTCTTCATGCCGTGCCACTGGTCGCCCTCGTAAAAGCGGTGACACCGGTCCACCTGGCTGTACATCCCCACCGCGTGGTGCTGGGCCTTCCCGGCCTCGTACTTCTCCCAGATGTCGGTTTGCTCCACGTCTTTTCCCCCCTTACCGGTAGTATCCGGTCTCCACAAACTCGATGCTCAGATTCTCCAGGCCAAAAGGCTGGTCCAGCTCCCCGTTTTCCACCCGGAAGGCCGCCTTGTCCACCTTCTTGATCCGGATCTTCTCGCCGATGGTGCGCGGCGTGGTGTCGCTGCTCCAGGAAAAATTCGCCCAGGAGAAATTCGCCCAACTGAAATACCGGGCACTGTCAGTATCGTGGAAAAGCTCCTCCCAGATCCCCTCCACCTGCGCCAGCGCGCGGATGCTGGTGGCCACCGATGTGGCCAGCCCCACGCTGAACCGGCTGAAGGTCTTGCTGCGGTAGAAGTTTTTGCCCAGCAGATAGGGCGTTTGCCAGCAGGCGTAGATCGGCGTACCGTCGTCGCTGTAGCTGCTCAGTGCCTGGGTGTCGGTATAAAACGCCCTCAGCGCCCCGTCGCTGCTGCCGAAGTACAGGATGCCGTCCTCCTGCCAGAGCACCCGGGCGGGCACATTGGTCAGGTAAAAGCCCGCATACTGCCTGGTGGAATAGGGGGCGCTCCGGTCGGTGGTGACTGCCTGCAGCCCATCCAGGATGTAAACTTTCCCGTTCACCGCCAGCCAGTACATGTCCTTGTAGACCAGGGCAAAGGCGTCCTCCAGGTCGGGTTCCGTCAGCAGCTTTCCATTCAGGTAAAAGCTGCGCTGCTGGGCGTATTTTTCGCCGGTGATGTCGGCGGTGGTCAGGGCGTAAAGCCCCAGCCGGGTCAAAAACAGCGGCTCGGTGGTCAGGTAGGCAAAGCTGTAGGGCCCCACCGCCCCCTCGCCCTGCAGCATGTTCACGATGGGGAAACTGGGCTTGGAGTCCTGCAGGTTGCCCTCCCGCACGATCACGTTGCGCTCGTTGGCGGTGGCGCTCTTGTGCGCCGCCAGCCGGGCGTTGACGATGCTGTAGCCCACGATCGGACTGTCGCTCTGCCCCAGGGTGGCATAGGCGGTGTCGCCCCAGTAGGTGGGGTCGTTCTGCCCGCTGTACCAGTCATAGTGGATAAAGTCGGCGTCCGGGTTCCGGGTCAGGAACAGCCTGTCGGCCGCGCCGTTCACCCCGAAGAGGATGCCGGTACGGCATTTGTTGATCCGGTCAGCGTACCCCTCCACTGTGCGGGAGGCGATGATCTTCACATTGTCCTGCCCGCTCACCGGGCTTTTGGCCGGGGCGGTGGTAAAGGTGATCTGACCGGTCTCGCGGTTGACCGAAAACCCGCTGTTCTCGGCCATGTTCTGCCAGGTCCCGTCTGCTTGCAGGATCTGCACCTCCACCGGGGTATCGTCCAATCCGCCAAAGCTGAGCTGGTATACCTTGGCCGCCCCGTCCCCCAGAAAATCCTCCTCGAACCTGGGCTGCAGCAGGTTCAGGTCCTCGTAGGTCTGCCCGCCGCCGGCCGGCGGCTTGGCGATGGTCAGGATGGGCACCCGGGCCAGGCTCTGGGCGGTCTTGACGGTCTCACCGTCATATACCAGCAGCGCCTTGCCGTCTGCGATGTAGAGTTTTCCGGCCAGCTCCCAGCTGCTGCTGCGGTCATCCGCCATGCCCTCGTACAGCTGCACCGGCGCACCGCCCTCTTTGTCGATCCCCGCCATACCGAGAGGCAGCTGGAAGAGCACTGTCCCGGCATGGACCAGCGGCGGTTTGTCATACAGGGCGTGCCACCCGTTCACCCGCCCGGCGACCTTGCCCACCGTGTGCCAGCCCATCCGTTTGCGCACCTTGCCGGGCACCGAGCGGATCATGTTGGTGGCGTCCGGGCTTCGGACCTCATCCACGGTACTGGGCTGGTTGGTAAAATCCACCCCCAGAAAGTCCTCGATCCGCACCTGGCTGATGGCCGGGGCACTGGCGCTGGGCAGCTTGACCTGCTTGTATGCCATTCCGCTGCCCTCCCGTCAGATGTCGATCTCCGCCGGGATCACATAGGCCGCGCCGGCCACCCGGTCCGACAGGTTGGCCAGCGCCCCCTGGTACTCGGCGAAAAAGTTTTGAAAAAAGCGTTGGTCGTGCTCCATCTCCTGGCACTTGGCCGCCACATACAGGATCACTGCCTGCGCGGCCTCCTCGCTGACCTCCAGAGGTTCACTTTCGGATGTGCTCTCGGTGATGGTTTTGGGCCTCGCCTGGTAGCGCAGGGTGAAGGTCTCCGGCAGCTCCCAGCTGCGCCCCTGCGGCCAGCTGCATACCACCTTTCCGGCTGCCAGCACCGCGCCGGGCTCCAGGCAGTCCTCCGGCAGCACCCGGGGCGTATCTGCCTCATACTCCCGGGTGCGCCAGATGGGACAGTACAGCGCCACCTCCTTCTGCCCGGCATCGAAAAAGCCGGGCAGCTTGCCGGTGAGATCGCTTTTCGGCTTGAGCTCGTCCATAAGCTTCAGGACCCGTGTTTTCGCTTCGCCATAGGTCATACCGGCGGCACCTCCTTCTGGCCTGTGCTGCTTCCGTCATAGGCTTCCAGATTGGCCAGGATCGTATCCCAGCGCGCATCTTCGGCGCTTTGCGCCTCCTTCTTCGCCGGCAGCCGCACGGCAGGCGGCAGCGGCTCGCCTTTATCCAGGGCCCTTCCGTCCCGCACGCCGCAGCGGTACGCTACGATGGCGCCAAAGGCCGACAGCGTCCCCGCCAGCAGCATGAGTGCCGGTGCAGCGATCAGCTCAAAGTACATGGATCTCGTCTCCTTTCCCCAGGACGTCCTCCGGGTGCCTGCCCAGGTTGAACGCCTTCTCCAGTGTGTGGGTCTCTTTTTCCGGCTCAGCGGCGGGGCTGGCATGGGTCACACAGAAGGCCCGCAGCGCATCCGGCGCGTGAGTGATCTCGTGGGGGTCCTTGGCCGCGTCCTCCGGGTTGCGGCTGTCATACTGCAGCGCCGGCAGGCAGCGGATCAGGTTCGGGCAGCTCTCGGAGATCTGCAGTGCCGGGGCGCTGCTGCCGTCCTCAAGGGTTATATCCGCCAGCCATTCATGCACCGCCCGCCAGCCGTGCACCCGATCGTTGGAGGCAGGGGTCAGCATCACCCCCGTCTCCGAAAAGATTTCTGCTGTGGATCGTCCGGTGTCCCGGTTGCGGTTCCAGAGGTCCGGCGGCGCCAGCCAGCTGTAGATCGTCTCGTCTTTCGGCGTCTCCTCCCGCAGCCGCCGGGCGGCGGCGCTGGCAATGTGGCCGCGCCCATTGGCGCCCATGCCGTTGTCCCGGCCCTCATACACCTCCCGGTATACATAGGCGCGGCGGGCCGGCGAGAGGGCGATCCAGTAGGCCGCCAGCATATCCATGCCATAGTCGATGGCCACAAACCGCCGCCAATGCGCCGGCAGCTCCACCGCGTCCGGCCGGTAGACGTGCCGGTCGCGGCGGAACTCAGCAAAATACTGGCCGTCGGTCAGGTCCCACTCTCCATTCAGCAGAGCCTTCCGCTCCCGCTCCGGCAGCCGTTCCAGGCGATTCAGGTAGTCCGGATCGCCTTTCATGAGTGGCCTGTTGTCGGTGATCCGGCTGGGCAGGAAAATCCGGGTACTCGCGTTTCCCCGGTCGTCCACCACCCGATGCACCTGATCCGGCGGGCCGATGTCCACAAACCGCTCCTTTACCCAGGCATGGCCTACGCCTCCCGGGTTCGTACTGCTGCGCACGCTGCGGGGATAGGAGGTCACGCCGCGCAGCCGGCTAAGCAGGTACAGGTACTGGAACTCGGTGAAATGGGTCAGCTCGTCGAACCGGATCACGTCGTACTCCGCGCCCTGGTACCGGTATACGTCCTTTTCGCTATCGCAGTAGCCGAACTCCAGCCGGCTGCCATTGGCAAACGCCCCCCGGTGTGTGCTGCTGTTGTAGCTGTATCCGTGCCGCAAAGGGAAGATCTTCAGGTGCTCCAGCACCAGGCTGCGCTCCAGATCCGGATAGGTGCGCCGCAGCAGCAGCTGCTTGCTGCCGGGATACCGCAAGGCGTAGACCAGAGCGTCAATGAGCTGGCCGTAGCTCTTGCCGCCGCCCGCGGCGCCGCCGAACAGGACTTCGTCCGCCCGGGCTTCGATAAAAGCCCGCTGCCGGCGGGTGACCTTCAGGTCAAGTATCACCGTCTTCCTCCTCATCCTCGAACAGGCTCACCCGCACCTGCAGGCTCTCCTCCTCCGGCACATCCTCCCCCAGCATCTTCGCCGCCCGGTCGGTGACGCTCACCAGGGCACGCAGGTAGTTGGCGGCGGCGAAATCGCCCATGGGCTTGTGCCGGCCAGCCATAGCCTCCAGAAGATCCTTTTCTGCCGGATCTAGATGCTGCTGCGCACCGATCTGCACGCCGGACTCGTCTACGGTCACACCGGCCGCCTGGTCTATACGCTGGGTGATAGCCTCCTGGATCTCCGCATCCCGGGCGGACAGCTCCAAGCGACGGTGGATGTATTTCACGCTGGCCCGAGCGCCGGCGGCTGCCAGGTGATTGATCTCCCGAAGCCGCGCGGCCCGCGCCTCGGCAAAGAGATCCCGCTTTTCCGATGCGCCTTTTTGCCTGGCCTCTGTCTCCCAGGTACGCAGCGTGCTTTCCGGCACACCGTACCGGGCCGCTACCTGGCTCAGGTTGTTGTTTACCAGCAGATCGCACAGCGCCGCTGTCTTTATCTCGGCGGGCCACTTACTGCCGCGGCGTTTGCCTTTCACGGTGTTATCTCGGTATTTCCGTTTCTTCCCGCCGGCCGATGCCACCTTGCCCCGCCTCCTTCTGCCCGCCGGCTTTTCAAATTTTTGGTATTTTGGTTGAGAGACCAGTTAATGTCAAGCCCCTTATTTTCAATTTGGCAGCAAAAAAAGGCCGTGACCAATCGGCCCAGCCTGTTTGTTCCCGGCGCCTATAGGATTCGCCCGCGTGTAAAAAGGCAAATCTGTAGGATCCGGCTTTTCTGTTTTTTTCTGCGAACTTTCGCAGCGATCAGAGGCCTGTCTGCTCCATATCCTCGGTGTAGGCGCTCCAGCAGCCGGCCTGGTCCAGCTGCTCCTGGATGTCCAGCGGCAGCTCCTGTTTGCGATCCTTGCGGATGCAGATGATGTACTCCCACTCATACCCGCCAGCCGTGGCGTTGCGGTAGTGGGTCAGGGCATAGTAGTCCTTCGGGACCTTCGGGCGGTAGGACAGTGCCTTGCGCTTTAGGATCTTCGGTTCGGGCATATAGGGCGGGCGCAGGTTTTTTGACTGGCTCCATCGCTTACGGCCCTTGTCCTGGTCCTCCTGCTTGGTGAGATACCGGGCCAGCCAGCCGTAGTCCGGGCAGCCGTCCAGGGTCCCCATCTCCACCCGTCCCCAGGGCCAGGCCTCCGCCAGCTCGTCCACCATCAGGCCGAACGCCTGGCACACCAGGTGGTAGTGCGGCCGCACGCCCCGGTCCTCCCGCACGCAGATGTACCGCAGGTCCCCATCCGCGTACCGGCCGCCGCCGGCTTTCCGGCAGGCACGGCGCAGCCACCGCAGCAGCTTGGCCAGGGCCTCGGCCTGCTGCTCCCGGGTCATTGTCTGGCTGAAGGTCAGGGTGATGTGATAGTCTCCCCGGCAAAAGTTCTCGCACATGAGCCGGGCAAGTTTCAGTTGGGCGTTGCGCAGGTTGATCCTTGCCTGGGCTTTTCCCGTGGGCAGTCCCCGGGGGCGCCGGCCGATGATCCTCCCGCAGCTGGTGCAGTGTACCCGCTCGATCTCCAGCATGGCTCCGGAGTAGATCCTTTTTTCCCGATACGGCATGTTTTTCTTCCTCCCGGATGATGGTGGTCGTAAGGTTAAGAGCCGAAACAAGGGGCCAAAAGGGGCCGCCGCCCCTTGTTTTAATTTGTACTATAAGCAGTCAGCCTTTGTCCCGGATAGCGACATATGCGCCGTAACTCAGAGGATATTCTCCTTTTTCACGGCGCGCTGCATTCAGCTTCTGGAGCTCCCATACAACGTGCTCCAGGCTGTTCTTGTCGCCTTTGGGCTCCGGCCCGATCGGGCGACGCCGAGGTCCTTCTGCAGCCGCCAGCCGGATAATACGGCCTGTTCCGGCCTTCTGTTCAGCTGCTTCACGGGCTGCTTTTCGTCTTGCTGCGCCGATCAGCGGCCTGCATTTGGAACAGTGGGTCGCCGTCTTCCGGCTGCTGCCTGCCGGATAGATCACTGTAATGAAGGGCTGCCCGCAGATATCGCAAGTTACATATCCCATGTGGTTCTCCTTCCACTTCTTTCGTTTTTCCGTTGCTGCCGCCTTCCTGCAGGCAGCGCACTTGTTGCTTTTCCCGTCAAGGGGGGCGCCGCAGGCGCACCGGCGTGCTTTCTGGTCGTTCATCCTGCGCTCCTTTCCAGATCGTCCTCCAGATCCTCCAGGGTCCATGTTATCCCATACATATCTCGCAGCAGCCATCCCACTCCGTTGACCCTGACAAATTCACCGGCGGTTGCCAGTACGCCCTCCATCCCGGCCGGCATACTTCCGTCCGGTTTGAGCACGCGAACATGATGCCCCACAGATCCCGCCAGCTCTTCCCGTTTCAGTTCTTTCATAGCAGCCACCTCCCGGATAGGGTAATGCGCAGGCCCGTTTTCAGAGCCTGCGCTTTTGTTCACTCTTCTTTGTAATGACCGCAATCCTCACAGGGGTTTTCGCTTTCTCCAGGATTCTCCCCATACTGCGGATTGTCGCAGGGGCAAAAATCATTGTCCCTGTCACTCCAGCTCGGTCGTAAACATTTCATCCCTTCCACCTCCCTTCCAAAGCGGTTATGCAGCAGCCTGAAGGACTCTACGTTGCCAATGCTTTCGTATTCTTTTAACTCTTTCAACGAGTTTTCCAGCCTTGCACGGCTGATTCCGAGGCTTTCGAGGAGTTTCCATCGCTCCTCCTCGATCTCGTCCGCCCACTGTTTTATCTGCAGCATAACATCGGAGACATCCAGATCCAGCGGGACTGTTTTTGCAAGCATAGCCTTTGGATATCCAAAGGCATTTTTCGGCGTCTTCCAGACTGTCGATTCTTCGTCCTTGGCCATCCAGGGCGGCGTCATCCACTCCGAGAGATGCAGCACACGGCGCACTGGTTGCTGCGGAACATCTTGCAAAGAAGCCTCCACACTGCGCATGAATTCATCGACGATCACGCTGGGCACTCCTCTGAGTGGGTTCTGCCCCTTGCGCGGATGCAGTACCAGGCCCGGGTCGGTAGGTTGAATATGTGCTTTCATGGTTCTCCTTTCACCTTGTCTTTTGCCTGGTTTTTCAGCCTGGCATTAAGCCCGACCCTGTTGAGGTTTCTCTTTTTTGCTTGCTCACTCAATCTGCGCCTTCGACAGGGCGGGCACAAAAACGCTTTCGGGCCGGCCTCGAACACTTTTCCGCAGTCTTCGCAGATTTCTTTAGGCATTGTCTGCACCTCCTTTCGGGTAGAAGCAATCGCAAAAGCCATCGTCGGTTTTCCCGGTTCCATCGCTGCAACAGCCTAAGCCAGGCCCCTCAGAGGTGTATGCCCCGCACTCCCCACACCGTCCAATCGGCGGCGCGGGGCGGGTGTTCCACTTCTCGATTGCTTCTTTTTTGGAATTTCCGTTCCGCACAAACTCTCCCGTTTCTTTACAGAACGTGAAATGGTCATGCGAACCTTGCTTGATTGTTCCGCACTTTGTGCACTGTACGAACCAAGAGCCATAAAAGCCACGAGTATTTTCGTATGGCCCTTCGAACATAATTTGTGGCTGTGTTCCGCAGAACGGGCACGGCAACACAATATCTTCCCATGTACACTCCCTCTGTGCTTCGGCATCACCCAGCAGGGCGCGGCGTTCAAGGTCGGTCATCGCTTTACCCTCCCTCCCCTATCAGCATCTGCCGGCTCTGGTACAGCTCATAGGCCGTGCGGCCCTGGTCGTCCAGCATGTAGGGCAGCATGATCTCGTCCATGGCCACCATCTCGGTCTCCAGGATCGCCATCTGGGCCATCACCCAGTCCCGCAGGATGCGCCAGGCGACGCGCTCAGCCTGGGCATCGTCCACCCGGACCTTTTGCCGGGAAAGCACCGAAGACACCCGGTCAGTGCTGCTGGGAAGTCGGAATCCACGCGGCCCTGCCGGGGTCTCAATCATAAAGGCGATGGAGATGGGGCGCCCGGCCTCATAGTCCTGCTGGATCTTCGTTGCCCCATGAGCCGCCAGAGCGCCCACGATCTCGGCCACGCTCTGGGCTGCCGACACCTTGGTGGTATAGTTTTTGATGGGCATGACTATGCCTCCTGTTCCGCGATCTCCACGCTGTTTTCCAGCGTCTCCCTCTCTCCACAAATATCCACAAGCGCGCATCCTTGGCACGGCGTATAGGTGTCTGTGCTCTTGGCGCATCTGCGGATAATATTGGCATACTCGTATTTGTCCACGATAATTTTCACGTTCCCACCTCCTCTACCTGCTGGATCAGGGCGCGCAGAGCACCCACCAGCGCGGTTTTGTATTTCTGCGCAGCGTCGGTTTTTTCCTCCTCCAGCAGATTTTCCAGCATATCCATCAGCCCGCCAGCCTTCTGCTGCAGGTCGTCGAAGAGCAGCGCAAACCGGGTGCCTTCCGGGGATCCCGCCAGTTGCATCTGCTTGGCCAGCGCCTCGGCCCGCTCCCGCGCGGCCTGGGCGGCCTGCTCCTTCTCCGCCAGCACGGCCTGGTAGTGTTCCTCCTGCTCCCGGCGCGCCTCCTCGGCGGCTTGTTTTCTGGCGGCTTCCAGCTTGCCGGCAGCCTTTTCCTCGGCCTGCTTCACCCTCCTGTCCGCCTCTTCCTTGGCCTGAGCCGCCGCCTCCCTTTTGGCCTCCTCCCGAGCCCGGTCGACGGCTTCGGCCACAGCCCTGTCTTTTTCCGCCTGCAGCTGCTCCCTGACCTCCCGCTCGGTCTCCTCCTTGGCCTTTTCCACAGCCTCCTGGATCGCCTGTTCGGCGTCCACAGCCTCGACCTCGGCAGCCGGCGGGGCATCCTGCAGCATGGAGAGCTGCTCCGCCATTCCATTTTTCTCCTCGATGAGCTTTTGCAGCTCGGCGACCGTGATTTTCGCCAGGCCATCGCCGGCGATCTCTTCCCGGTCCTCCGGCAACAGCTTGGCGAGCAGAGCCAGCTTGGTCACACCGGCGTCCGCGTTTTCTTCGATGAGCTGAGCCGGCAGTTTTTCCACCACGGTGATGTAGGTATAGGCCTGCCGCTGCCGGATGCCCACCGCCGATTCTGTGTAGGCGCCGAAGCTGTCAAAGCCCAGATCCTTATACCGCCCGGTATCCCGCATCCTCTTGAGCTTACGGCCCAGATCCTGCAAACTGGTGGCCGCCGCCTGTGCCGCGGCCACAATCTCGTAGTGCATGGAGAGGGCTTCCTGCTGAGCCGGCGTGGCCCCCTCGAAAATCGTCAGTTGTTCCATGGTCTTCTCCCTTCCTTATGCTGCCTCTTTTTTCTTCCCGGGCAGCTTCGGCCTTCCCTGCTTGTCCCGCTTGCTCCCTTTCTTCAGCCAGTCCAGCCAGGTGTCCAGAAACTCGCGGTAGACCTCTCTCGGATCAGGGGCAAACCTTCCCTCCATTGTGTGAATACCTTCGTTTCTGTACCCGTGTATCTGAATCAGCTTGTCCCCGTTCATTTCAATGGTCAGCCACGGCTCGTCCGGCTTCGCAGCCCGCCGCATGAAAAGGATCGTGGTTTTTCCCTGCACATGGCGCTCCGCATATCCGCCTACGCAGTGTTTCAGGGCCCTCCCTTCGTCCAGGACCTCTGCCCCGCTGATGGGCGCCCGGATCAGAAGGCCATCCAACTCAAAGCCATACTTCCGGTCCAGCTTTTCTCTTCGCTCGTCATAGGCCGCATTCGCCTGGGCCAGCCGGTCCAGCTCCGCTTTTCTGTACTGCTGTTCCGCCTGGTCTCTCTGCCTTTGCAGAATCGCCCGGTGCTTACTTGCAGCCTCGTCATGGGCTTTACCGAGATCTTTTGGCAGCAGGATGTTCTCCCGGTGGAGCGGATAACCCGTCGCTTCGGCGGCGGTCGTATAATCCTCCCAAATCCGCAGCGCTTCGCTCATCCCGCCATACCTGACGCACCCCACATTGCCGGCCAGATAGCGGATCAGTCTCTCCGGGGCCAGGCCCCACTTTTTTGCCTGCTGGAAGGTCCTGCGGATGTCCAGGCCCATGCCCATCCAGTCCGCGCATACCGTGATGGAGACGCGGCCCTTTAGCCGCTTATGCAGCTCCAGGATTTCAATGTCCCTGTTCGTTTTGAGGAAGATCTTCAGCTCCTGCCGGTTCAGCCCAAAGATCTTTGCCGGATTTTCATTGTTCCAGTCGATCACGACGGCGTGCTTCACCCCCCACCGCACCAGGTCTTGGACCACATCTCCCATCCCTGCTTTGAACAACATTTCGATCTGCCTGGGGTAGAAGCAGCAAGCGGTCAAGAACTCCAGCAGGCAATACTGGGGCACATCAAACTCTTCCCGGCAGCAGTAGCGCAGCGGGCTCTCCTGCACCTCATCCAGACCGATCACATCATATCCCACTCCATATTCCGCATTGGCCGCGAACGGGCTGTGGATATTCCATTTTCCCTTCGTGAGTGGCCCATCCTGCGTTACAATGGACCGGAACGGAATATCTCCGTACCAGGGCCGGGTGGTCTCCTCAACCATCCCCGGCCGGAATCTATACACCCCCACCAGCTTGCACACCGGCTCTCCAGCCAGGTCATAGCCCGCTGTATAGTGCTTACTGCAGTCGTATGCCCTTGCCCACAGTGCCCCCTTGTACCACTGCAAGACCAGCGCCCGTTTGTAATACGATAGGTTTTCCCGTCTGCCAGTGTATCGCAGCTCCTTCACGATGACCGGTTTCCCGCAAAGCGGACAGTTCATGCTCGGTTTCGTGCGTTCGTCCCAGCGATTCTTCGGCTCCCGCTGGTGCGGCTCCCACATGGCCCGTCTCAAATCCTGCTTGCCATAGCCATTCCCCACTGTGATATGCTCACGGCAGCAGGTCGTCCACAGTTCCCCGGTCTTCCGCCTCCTGAACATATAGGCCGGGAACAGGGCGTTGATCGCCTCCATCTCTCCCTCCCGCAGCGGCGGCGCCAGCTCCGCGAATTTCGTGGCTTTTTCCTGTTCTGTCACTGTGCCCGCCCCCTTACAGAAAATCCGCCAGCGAGATGATCTTTCGTCCCGCCTTCGGCACCGGCATTTGCGGCACGGGTTCTTCGTTCTCGACGCTGGCGCAGAGGTTGACGCTCATTTGAAACTGCACATCCGCCCCCGGGAAGTAAAACTGCACCGCTCGGCGGAATGCCTCCAGGTCAGAGATCGCATTCCCACAGTTCCTGGCCACCGCCTTCATACAGTCCTCGAAAGTGCCGCCCTGGACTACCGCCTGGGCAAACTCTCCATCCTGCCGGCAAAAGGCGTCCAAAGCCTCTAAAACAGCATCTTTCATGGCGGCTGCATACCGGCTATACTGCCCGGTTTTCCACTCCGTCTCCAGCTTCTTTTTTGCTCTCATGTACCATTCATTCATGACTATCTCTCCTCTGTCTGTAGGCGATTCACGATCATAGGGAATGCCTCCCTCTTTCTCACTTGGGATCAGGTACGCCACATGTGCCCTGTCGGCGACGTAGCAGCCATCGTGCCCGCGAAACACCCGCAGCGGGTAATAGTGGAAAAGCGGGCGGCTGCTGTTGATGGTCATACCGATATGTTGAGCGGCATTCTCCTGTGTGAGCTTTTTCATAGCTCCGCCTCGTAAGCGTCCAAAAGTTTCCTGTCCTCGGCGAGCATCTTCTTGACAAAAATAAGGTTCTCTGCATCCGACTCCATGAACTTTTTGGAGGTTTCATCGCCGTATTTTTCAAACATTTTGGTGCTGACTTTCAGCTGTTTCTCGAAAGCACCTATGAGGCGCTTCCAATCCTCGATTGCTTCTTTACACTTTTCCGCCATGTTCCTATGATGGGTCCTGACAAGTTTCTGCAAGTCCTGGCTGCCCATGAACCAGTTCTCCTTTCACTTTTGCATTTGACTGCAAAACGCACTACTTCGTCCGCTTCAAGTTCTTTTGAGCGGACAAAGTAGTGCGGCAGATTTTACGCTTGAGGATCCTGGCTTTTGCCCGGGCCCTATCACAGCGCAGTTTCAGGGCCTGTATCTCTGCCGCCATTTTTGCGTACTGCTTGCCATGCTCGCACAGATCGCACGCACCATACGCATCGCATTGTCCCCCATAGGGTCCACGGTACGGACAAAAATCGCTGTGTCTATCATCCATCTCTCGCTCCTCATATGCTGGTCTGGTGCTGATGCTTTTCCGATCTGGTTATGATAACGGCGCCGTCCTTGACCTTGAACTTGGCCGTGATGTTCTCCTCCAGCTTGATAGAGGTGCCGGACGCCAAAAGCCCTTCGCGAAGCAGGTCAACTACCTGCTGGAGCAGATCCAGTACAGTCGGGGCACATTCGGCGAAAAGATCCTGGATAGTTTCCGCCTCACTCTGCCGGCGGCGCACCGCCTTGGCAGGCTCGCAGCCGCAGGTTTTTGTGACATACTCGTCCGCCTGCTCTTGCGTGGGCATTGGATGCTCCAAATATTTCACCTGGCCGCAGAATCGGCAAACACCGTATCCTGCCAGGCCGGCATTCTCTTCAATCTTCGCCATCGATGTACCCCCTCCCGGCGACATCTGCCAGCATCTTGGCCAGCCAGGCGCACACGCCCGACAGCACCAGCGGGCCGGTCACCCCGCCGGCGGTGCCCTCGATGATGGCGCAGAGCCACCATACGGACGCCAGCGCGGCCAGGATCGCGCCGCAGCGCAGCAGATAGGCCTTGCAGGCTTTGGCGGCCTGATATACAATAGAGGTGCCGGTATTTGCTTCTTTATCCCGGCTTGTCTTGCCGTCACGGTGTTCCAGCACCGGGGCGGCATTTTTAGTACACATCATTCTCTTGTTCTCCCTTCTTCCTCTTGTTCCAGCTTCTCCAGCGCCATGGTGTGCACCTGACGGCTGAAATCGTCCTTGTCCGTCCGGATCATGGCGCGCAGTGCCTGGATCTGGGCGGCGCGCTTCTGCGCCCTCTCGGCGGGCGATACTGCTGTGATACTCGGGTCAAACGTAATCACCGTGATTTCTCCTTTCTTATCAGTGCGCCATCAATGGTATCCCGGTAGCAGGATGCAGCTCCGCTGCACATCTGGTCACCACAGCGCCACCGGCAGCCGGCGCACTTTTTCTTGATCGGTATCCAATGCCGCCGGCTGCGCCGCACTTCTCCGACCAGCCGCAGCACGATTTCCCGGCTATGGCCGTATGCGCTGGCTGTTGCCTCCAGGCCTTTCTGGTCGTAGTAGTCGGCGAGCTTTTCCGCGTAATTCATGCCACGCCCCCTTAGTCGCCGAAAGCCCCATCCGGTAGCCGGCTGGGCCAATCCTGGCGGAGAAAGCGCGCGGTGCACTGCCGGCAGCCGCCAGCGCTTCGGCTGATCGCCTCGCAGGTCGCCGGCGCCCCCAGGATCTGCTCACTCAGCGCCGCCGGGCACAGGGCATCGATTTTGGATGCCTGCTCCACTGTCAGCTCGTTCAGGCGCCGGATTTTAGGGCTGTCCGCCCCCACGAATCTGATCCGCGTTTCCGGATCCATTTCCGCCAGCTTCTGATAAATCGTCATGGCTATCTCTCTCCTTTTGATTTCTTTCTTCCCCGAGGAGCATCCCGTCCGGGCCCGGCTTCGCTTTGTCACACTCTTCCCGGATCAGCTTGTTCAGCCTTGCCTTAAACTGGGCCCAGGTGATTGCCGTGTCCAGCTCTTCTTTGGGCAGCGTATGCATTGCAGCGAGTACGGTTTGGTACATCTGCAGCTTTCCCCTCAGGGTAATGCTGTGCTGCGCCATGACGCCCATACTGGTCAGCACCTGCACTTCACGCTCCAGCTGGCGCACAACCTCCTCCTGTAAGGCGGGAGGCATATCGGCCACCCGGTAATATCCCGGCCAATACTCATCCAGGCCCACTGTGTACCCCGCCAGCTTGGAGATCTTCGCCAGTGCTATAGCGCCATGCTGCTGTAGCAGTATAGGACGGTACATATTGGTCTGTTCCATCAGCACACCCTCCCATTTTGCCGGACCGCTGTGCGGCACAATGCTCGCTTCATCCGGCCCGTCCTCCTTTCACCTGTAGCACCGGCGGCTGATCCGGGAAGAAGAGATCCGTCCATTCATCTCTCGGGATATTCAAAGCCCTGGCGACTTTGGGAATATCCCGGCTGTCCCATCCGCCTTTTCCGGTAAGGGCCGCGCTCACATAAGACGCGCTGCGCCCGATCCGCCGTCCCAGCTCCTGCTGGGTCACATCCTGCTCCGCCATCTTCATCCGCAGGCGGAAAAACGGTTTTGCCATGGGGTTCTCCTTTCTGCCGCAGAACGGCGATTATTTGTACAGATCCTCGCTCACCGGCTTATAACGGATCTGCACATAAGCCTCGGCGATCCGCACATCGCACTTGATGGGCTGCCGATCATAAAAGGCTTTCGCCTCATCCAGCGTGTCAAACTCGTGAGAACTATTCTCCCAGCTGTTTGACCAGGATTTTGCACGGTACTGGATACGGTACTTTTTCAAGGCCGCCCCTCCTTCTTTGTCAATGTTGATTGATGTGCTCCACCTCATCCAGCAGTGCGCGGACGCAGCCGGCGGAGGTATAAAAGCTGCCGCCCACGCGCAGCAGGTAGTGTCCGCCGTTCAGGCGCTCGATTACCCACTCCGCGCCGGCGAGAGGGCCCCGGGCGATGCGCCCAGCTTTCATGATTGCCATGTATGTTGTCCCTTTCTATGTTCCTTGCCCCTTGTCCCGGCCCGTGCTATACTGGGCGCAGAAGGGAGATGAATAATTTGACCGGCAAAATAGTAAACTCTGACTGCGTGATTGATGTCCTTGCCGCATTCGTTGACGAGTGCCCCCTCACACCTGACAGCAGAAAGCCCGTAAAGGTGAGGGATGTTTTGTGCCTTGACGCCCTACAAATATACTCCGATGAAGAGAAGGAACTCGCTTACCGATTTCTGATCAACCAGGGGTATCTTGAGCTCTTCATTCCTCCTACAACCCGATCCATGCTCAAAGGACATCCTCCCACTCGTATGAACAGGACATTCATATTGCAGGGGTCTTCGCGGCATCATTCTATTTCCGGTGTTTCTCCAACCGGCTATGAGTTGCTCAAGCTTGCGTCTTTCCCGAAGGTCAGAGAAAAATTATCTGCGTATAAGTTATTCGCCACTGCGTGTAGCCTTCTTCAGGCCGGAAAGAACGCTGCTGACCTAGTGCCCATCATTCTGGGTTCGCCTTGAAAACCTTGTCGCCTTGCCCTTTTGCAACCGCTCCTATGGCATACACCAGCCAAAGCGCCTGTTCTGTCTGGTACGTATCATAGGTTACGGAAACGTCAAATCCGTTTTTGGAATCGTCCTCGATGTACTCAGCCAGCTTTTTCGCTGCACTGATCTGGGCTTTTGTCAGGTAGAAGCTCGCGTCCTTGATTACGAGTTCCTCTAGGGAGTGTTCGGTCTGTTCTGCCGCGCCGGTCTCGCACACCGGGGCGGCTTTTTTGTTTTCCATGGGGCCTCCTTTCTGGATTTGACAGTTGCTCTCGCTCAAGCCGTCCACTTTGTGGACTGCTCGTTAAAAAAAATACGGATAAACTCCGCTTGTGTAGCAATGCCAAGTGCATCTGCGATTCGAACCATCTCGTCAGCGTTAGGGCTCTGTTCATCATTCACGATACGATTTGCCTTGCTATAAGACCATCCAATGGCATTTGCAAAGCTGGAAATCGTAGCATATCTGGAGTATACAGCTCCACGAAGTTCTTTGCTCATAGTAATCCTCCTTTCAGTGTTGTCCACATTGTGGTCAACCTGAGTATAGCACCCCTAACAAACATCGTCAACCACTTTGTGGACATTTTTCTCTATTTTCAAATATTTTTATTGCATTTGTGGACACATAACCGTATAATGATTATGCGGAGGTGTAAAAGATGGAATTATCCTCGACTTTACCCGCTCGATTGACGGAGCGCATGGACGAGTTAGAAATTACCGCTACCGAGCTTGCTGCGCAAGTCGGAATTTCTAAGCAGGCAATAAGTTCTTACTGCACGGGCGTTCGTTCTCCCAAAAAACCTACTGTGGAAAGCTTATCGCGCGCATTAAAGGTTAACCCGCTATGGCTTCTTGGTTATGACGTTTCAAAAGAGGTTGAAACGGAATTTTTACCGTTTCTTTCTTCACAGCCCTTACCCGATAACATCATCCCCCTGCCCAAGCCCCACTACATCCCGCTGGTGGGCACTATCGCCTGTGGGGAGCCGCTGCTGGCCGAGGAGAATCTGGATGGGGTAGTGCCCATCCCGGAATACATCCACGCTGACTTCGGGCTGCGCTGCAAAGGGGACAGCATGGTGGGTGCCCGCATCCTGGATGGGGACATCGTGTGCATCCGCCAGCAGCCGGACGTGGAGGACGGCGAGATCGCCGCCGTGCTGATCGACGGCGAAGCTACCCTGAAACGGGTATACAAAATCCCCGGCCGCCTGCAGCTGCGCCCGGAGAACCCCTCGTTTCCCGTCCTGGAGTACACCGGCCCCGAGCTGGACCAGGTGCGCATCCTGGGTAAGGCCGTATTTTTTATCTCACCAGTGAAATGAGGCTCTGCTCATGAGAAAGGATATGCAAGGCGCAGCGTCCCGTGTAGTCGATGCATTACATGACATGGGGAAGTGGGATTTGGTGTGGACCATTCTTCTGTGTCTTGTGCTTTGGCCATTTGCGATATGCGTTTCTATTTTTTACTATTTTGATGCCCGCAAAAACAACTGGACTGTTTTATGGATAGCTCTCATCCTTTCGCAAGTTGGTAGTGGATATTGTGCTATTCAAAATCTTCTCACCCATACCGGCCCGGGCGACATTACTGTTCTCGTCCCATCTGTTATGTGCGCAAATTTATGCTATATTCTGCTTTTTGTGGCTTTTTACTACGCCTATTCCAGGGAAATAGTTTTTGCCGCCATGATGGTTGCTTTCTTCTCTATAATCGTCCATTTGCTCGCCTTAAGCTATTCAACATCTCCTGAAATCGGCTTTTTGCGGGTCACCTTTTGGTCCAAGCCTCGCTACTCAACAGTCTATTGGGTCCCCAACGGGTATTCTTACCACTCGACTAAATCCTGCCCCTCTTTGGCGCGTTCCTCCGTTATCCTTTCCGGAACCATGGAAGAAGCCTCTGAAGCCGGGAAAACAGACCCCTGCGATAACTGCACATAACAAAAACGCCCCCGGTGCTGCAACACCGGAGGCGCTTATATAGAACGGCTCACCCTGAAAGGGAGTCACCGCCCAGGCATATGGTGCTCCTTTCGGGTGGGCAGTATTTTCTGCACCCTGAAAGGAGTTTTTGTATGGGTACTCGAACGAATACCGCTAAGTGGGTGGAATCGCGCAAGCGCTGGCAGGTCAACGTCCAGAAGGACGGCACACGAAAAACCTTTACCAGCAGCATCCCGGGCCGAAACGGCCAGCGGGAGGCCAACGCCAAGGCAGACGCTTGGTTAGAGCAGGACCTGCTTCCCAGCTCCGCCCGGGTGGAGCAGCTGTATGAGGAGTTCCTGGAGAAGATCCGCACCACCACCAGCACCGGAAACTACCAACCCATGGCGGGGCGCTGGAAAAACAAAATCAAGCCTATTATCGGCCAAAAACCAATCCGCCGACTGAGCGATTGCCACCTGCAGGATGTGATCGACAGGGCGGTGGGCGAAGGATACAGCAAAAAGTCCGCCCAAAACCTGCGCGCCGATCTGCGGGCCTTTTTGAAATGGTGCCGCCTCCACAAGTATACCACACTCTCAGGAGAATATCTCTCCATTCCGAAAGGGGCAGCGGTGGGGCAGCGTAAAATTCTGCAACCCCGACACCTGACCATCCTGTTCAATGTGGATACCACCGTCCTGCGTGGCCGCCGGCAGCCGGATGAATTGGTGAATGCCTATCGGCTGTCTGTCCTCACTGGCTTGCGTCCAGGGGAACTGCTGGGGCTTCGTTGGGAGGATGTGGAGGAGGACAAGATTTGCCTGCGCCGGGCCATCAACGTCTATGGCGAAGTAACGAGGGGCAAGAACGACAACGCGCTGCGAGCTGTGCTTCTCTCCCCTATCGCCTGCGCTGTACTGGAAGCCCAGAAAAAAATGTGTGATCACTCTCCCGGCGCACCGGTTTTTGAGATCACCTGCCAGCAAACCTACCGCAAACGCTGGAAGACCTACTGCCGGGTCAACGGCCTGCCGGATTTCACCGCCTACGAGATGCGCCACACCTTTATTTCGATGGCGGCCTGTATGCCGGAAGGGCACCTGAAGCAGCTGGTGGGCCACTCCGCCAGCATGGATACCTACGGCGTGTACAAGCACGCGGTAAACGGCGAAAACGACCTGATCCGCAGCGAACTGCAAAACATTTTTTCTCGCTACCTCCCCGACACGGTAGCCAGATAACAGAAAGTGTGTACCAAAGTGTGTACTTGAAAGAATTGAGAGCCCCGGAAACCGTTTGTTTCCGGGGCTCTCTCTGGTGGAGATGAGGGGAGTCGAACCCCTGTCCGAAAAGAAGTCGACGAGAGTATCTCCGGGTGCAGTTTGTCTACAACATTCCCGCCGCGCCAGGCCGGCAAACAGGCCGACGCTTTGGTAGCTTCATGAGTTCATGGCCGCCCGCAAAGCTTAGGGCTGCTCACGTTCAGTGTCTAAATGATGCCCTGGCCCCACGCAACACTAACGTGGGCAGGACAGCCGCCTATAATTAGGCAGCGACAGCTAATTTATTGTTGTTAGCTATTTTTTCGGAGGCGTTTATAGTGTGGCCCCCATCCACTACCCGCTGCTCGCGTGTTCCTCTCCCCGTCGAAACCTTTACATCCCCATGAAAAACAGGCACAGGGCCTGTTTTATCGGTTGTTGTGGGACTTGAGCGCCCGGTCGATGTCACGCTGTGCGGCACGGCGGGCATCGGTTTCCCGCTTGTCGTACAGCTTTTTGCCCTTGCAGACGCCCAGTTCCAGTTTGACCCGCCCGCGCTTGAAATAGAGCGAAAGCGGAATCAGGGTATAGCCCTGCAGTTTGATCTGCTGGCCCAGCTTGCGGATCTCGTTCTTGTGCGCCAGCAGTTTGCGGGCGCGCAAGGGGTCCCGGTTGAAGATATTGCCCTTTTCGTAGGGGCTGATGTGCATCCCCCGGACGATCAGTTCGCCATCCTCCACGTCGACCCAGGAATCCTTCATGTTGACCGTGCCCTGCCGCAGGCTCTTGACCTCTGTGCCTGCCAACGAAATGCCGGTCTCCAACGTTTCCATCACGAAATACTCATGCCGGGCCTGCCGGTTGACGGCGATGGTCTTGGTGCTTTGTTTTTCTCCGGCCATGCCGTCACCTCCCCTGCCTGGTTGGTAGTATAGTATATCCCATCCGGGATAAAATGTCAAATCCCGCCGAGGTTTACAGATCGCCCCGACCGGACAGAGCCCGGTAGAGGGTGGTCTCGTCGGCGTACTCCAGACTGGAGCCCACCGGCAGGCCATAGGCCAGACGGGTGGTGCGGATGCCCAGCGGCTTGATCAGCTTGGCCAGATAGAGGGCGGTGGCCTCCCCTTCCACAGTGGGATTGGTTGCCATGATGACCTCCTTGACCGTGCCGTCCTGCAGGCGGGCCAGCAGCTCCTTGACGCAGAGCTGTTCCGCGCCGATACCGTCCATGGGCGAGATCAGGCCGTGCAGCACATGGTACAGGCCGTTGTACTCCCGGGTGCGCTCAAAGGCGGTCACATCCCGGGGGCTTTCCACCACGCAGATGACCGACGGGTCCCGCTTGGGGCTGGAGCAGATGCGGCATACCTCCTGCTCGGTATAATCCTGGCAGATGCGGCAGCGATGCAGCTTGGTATGGGCGTCCCGGATCGCGCTGGCCAGCTCGGCGGCTTCCTTGGGATCCATGCTCAGCACCTGATAGGCCATACGGGTAGCGCCTTTGCGGCCAATGCCCGGAAATTTGGAAAACTGTTCCACCAGACGCTCCAGCGGCGCGGCGTTATACCCCATGGATGGTGTTCCTCCTTACTGCCCGGCGATCAAAGGCCGGGAATGTTCATGCCGCCGGTGAGCTTGCCCATCTCGGCCTCGGCATCCTCGTCCACCGCGCGCACCGCGTCGTTGACGGCTGCGGCAACCAGATCTTCCAGCATCTCGATGTCTTCGGGATCCACAGCGTCCGGCTGGATCTTGATGGCGGTGACCTGATGCTTACCGGTCATGGTGACCTGCACCATGCCGCCGCTGGCGGTGCCGGTGTACTCTTTCTGCTCCAGCTCCTCCTGCTTGGCCTTCATGTCCTCCTGCATCTTCTGGGCCTGGCGCATCAGCGCGTTCACGTCGGGTTTGCCGTATCCCTGAGGCAGTCTTGCTTTCATGTTTGGTATCTCCTTTATGTTTTATCGTGGTAAATCACGGGTACCCCTTGTTGTTTCAGGGTTTTCAGGGTATCGTCCAGCACCTGCGCACCGGACGGGCCCTCGGTTTTGGGCGGTTCATACGGGCCGATGCCGCAGCGAACGCCCACGCATTTCTGGATGGTCTGCTTGATGAGCTCCTGGGCTTCCTTGTTGACCCGGATGAAATCCCGGAAGGTATTGCCCGCGTCGATCAGCACCCGGCGACCATCAAAGAAGGCCCGGGAGTGTTCCAGATAGGCAAAGAGCATAGACTCCTTGTTCTTTTCCAGCTCCTCCAGCACCTTGCTCCACTGGGGGAACAGCTGCGGTTCACCGGCGGGAGCCTGGGGTGCGCCCCGTTTGGCCACAGGAGCAAACGGCACATCCGCCGCCCAGGTCTGGGCGGGCTGGGAAGGCTGTTCCTGGCTTTGTGCCGCGGGGGCGGGTTGTGCTGCCGGAGCAGGTTGGGCCGTTTGAGCCGGCTGCTGAACCGGCGGCGTGCTGTGGATAAAGGGCTGCGTGGACGCGGATGCCGCAAACGGCTGATTGGCAGGCTGTGCTGCCGGAGCAGCCGTGCGGGCAGGCACAGGGGCCGGGGCGGCCGCGGTTTCCTCCGTGAGGGAGAAAAGGGCCAGTTCCAGCTCGATGCGGGGATCGGTGCCCCGGCTCATCTTTTCCAGCGCGGAACCCAGTGACCGGATGGCCTGCACGGCTTTTGCCAGCGGCACCTGGCTGCATTTCTGCAGATACAGGCTTTCTTCCTCCCCGGACACGCCGGTGAGCAGGGCTTTACCGCCAGGCATGGCAGCCAGCATCAGGTTGCGGTAATGGCTGATCAGTTCTTCGCACAGACGGCGCAGATCCACCGACCGCTGCCGCAGCTGGGCGATCTCCGCCAAAGCGCGGGCGGGGTCTTTCTCGGTCACCGCGTCGCTGATGGCAAACAGGTAGCTACGGTCGGTCACGCCGGCCATGCGGCGTACCAGTTCCTCGTCGATCTGTTTGGACATGCCCGCGCAGGTGTCCAGGATGGAGAGCGCGTCACGCAGGGCGCCATCCGCCAGACGGGCAATAAGCATGGCCGCGGCCTCGTCCAGTTCCAGGTTTTCCTGCTGGGCCACATACCGCACCCGGCCCGCGATATCCTCCGGGCGGATACGGCCGAAGTCGTACCGCTGGCAGCGGGACAGGATGGTGGCCGGGACCTTGTGGATCTCGGTGGTGGCCAGAATGAAGATCACATGGGAGGGCGGCTCCTCCATCGTCTTGAGCAGCGCATTGAAGGCCGCTGTGGACAGCATGTGCACCTCGTCGATGATATACACCTTGTACCGGCACAGGCTGGGGGTATAGGCGGTTTCGTCCCGCAGATCACGGATGCTGTCCACGCCGTTGTTGGAAGCGGCGTCGATCTCGATCACGTCCAGGATGCTGCCGTCGTCCACGCCCCGGCAGATGGCACACTCCCCGCAGGGATTGCCCTCATGGGGATTTGTACAGTTGACCGCCTTGGCAAAGATCCGGGCGCAGGTGGTTTTGCCGGTGCCGCGGGTGCCGGTGAACAGATAGGCGTGGCCCACCCGACCGGTGGCCACCTGGTTTTTGAGCGCGGATACGATCGCGCTCTGCCCTACCACGTCCTCAAACACGGCAGGCCGCCATTTGCGGTACAATGCCTGGTACACAGGCGCACACCTCCCCCACAAAGCCGTACAAAAAACGGACAGCGCCCGCGGATGCGGGTGCGTGGCTCGGCATACGGATGCAGGCGATCTGCGGCGCACAGGGCGGGCCACTTAATGCTGCTCGGTTCCCCGCCTGACATGGTTCATGGAGCCCCGTCGCACAGGACCCGCATCCGTATGCCGAACAGCGCACCTATGCCGGCTCTGTCCGAACACGGTATATTATATAACAAAACTTTGTAAATTGCAAGACCGGCAGACAAAAGGCCGGGCGGGCAGCGCAATGGCTGCCCGCCCGGCCGCAGTGCCGTTTGGATCAGAGTTAGCGGACGATCTCGCCCTCGGTGGCGCCCAGGCAGGCGTTGGACTCGTCGGTATCGATGTGCATGGCAGTGGCAAAGTCGCTGCGCACACGGATGACCACGTCGTCAAAGATCAGCTTGCGGCCTTCCTTGCCGCAGGCAACCTTCACGATCTCCTTGTCGGAAACGCCCAGCTTCTCGGCGTCTTCAGGGGTCACATGGATGTGACGCTTGGCCACGATCACGCCCTCGGTCAGCTCCACTTCGCCGCAGGGACCAACCAGCTTGCAGGCGCCGGAACCGGCGGTGTCACCGGACTCACGAACGGGAGCCACAATGCCGATAGAACGGGCGTCGGTAGCAGACAGCTCCACCTGGTCCGCGTTGCGGCAGGGCCCCAGGATGGACACGTTGGCCAGCTCCTTCTTGGGGCCGACAACGGTAACGCGCTCGTTGGACGCGAACTGGCCGGGCTGGCTCAGTTCCTTCTTAACGGTGAGCTGATAACCCGCGCCGAACAGAGTCTCCAGGGTCTGCTGGGTAACATGTACGTGACGGGCCGAAGTTTCTACCAGAAATTTCATTTTTCTCTTCCTCCTGTGTCGCCGGGCAGACTGGCCGCCCTGGGCGCATTTACATTCTTATTGTAGCACATTCGGATAAAACTTCAAGACAAAATGCCCCGGCTGTGGTATAATCGCTTCAGAGCACAAGGAGGGCAGTTTTATGGATTTTGAACAACTGCGTCAGGCCTGCACCGCCTGCGAAAAGTGCGGCCTGTGTGACACCCGCCAGCACGTGGTGTTCGGCATGGGCAACCCGGAAGCCGAGGTCATGTTCATCGGTGAAGGCCCCGGCCAGAACGAGGACGAACAGGGCCTGCCGTTTGTAGGCCGCAGCGGCAAGCTGCTGGACCAGTATCTGGAAGCGGTGGATCTGTACCGGGACAAGAACATCTTTATCACCAACATCGTAAAATGCCGCCCGCCCCAGAACCGGGATCCGCTGCCCGAGGAATGGGACGCCTGCCTGCCCTGGCTGCGGGAACAATTCCGGATCATCCGGCCCCGCATCATCGTGTGCCTGGGCCGCATCGCCGCCCAGCGGCTGATCCGCCCGGACTTCTCGGTGACCAAGGAGCATGGGCAGTTCTTTGAGAAGAACGGCACCTGGTTCATGGGCACGCTGCATCCCGCCGCGCTGCTGCGCAATCCCCGACAGAAGCCCGACGCCTTTGCGGACTTTGTAGCCCTGCGGGAGAAGATCCAGCAGGTGTGCGACCACACCTACGACTGATCGTTTTCTTCCGCCGCCGAAAGCAGCGCCGCAAAGACGAACAGCACGGTAATGAGCAATCCGGCCAACGCCTGCATCCGTATCACCTCCGCGCCCATCCTAGCATGAGGCCAGGGGCAGAATGGGGCGGAATCCGTTGAAGCGGCACGGTTCGGCACAAGCAGAGAAAAACAGGCAAAACGGGACGCATCCCTAAAGGGTTACGTCCCGTTTTTGTTTTGATCAGCCCGCCAGGTATTCCAGCAGCTGGCGTTCCTGCTCCGGACCCCACCAGTCACGGTAACCGGCTTTTGTGGGATGGATACCGTCGTTCATGTACAGATCCCGTTCCGCAGCGGAGATGGCGTTGAACTCGTCGCTGCTCCACAGGTCCAGAACCCAGATGCCCCATTTTTCCTGCAATTCCAGCAGGCGGTCCACCATCGCGCCGTAGGCTTCACTGTCGTAGCGGCTGCCGGTGAAGAACACCACCGGACAGCCCCAGGTCTCCTGCGCGTAGCAGATGATATACTCCATCGCGCCGGTAATGGTGGAGGTATCAAAGTCCTCCAGATTCTTGCTGTCCGAGATTTCGCCCAGGGGTTTGCGCATAGTCGCGTCGTTGGTGGACAGCTGGCAGACGAACAAATCAAACGGCTCAGACTTGTCCAAATTGTACATTCTCTGCACATAACTGCTCTTTCCGTTATCCACAAGCGTAGTTCCGCCGACTGCTTCCTTCGTTAAGGCGCAATCGAAGCGTGCCGCCAGATACTCGCCCACCGCGTAGCCCTCAGAGGCTGCGCCCTGTGCCACAGAAGAACCCAATACTGCAATTTTCCCACCGGCAAGCGGGCTGTTTTCCATGGCTTTCAGCTGCAAGAAATCGTATTCCGGCTTATTGCCCGGATGATTCTTGATCTTGTTCTCCCGGATAAATCCGAACGGGCCGATACCGCCCAGGATTCCCAGAACCAAAAGCTGGGCCAGCGTCAGGACCAGCACCACAGCCACCACAATCTTGAGAATCTTTTTTGCCCGGCCGCCATTCTTTGTTTTTTCCATTTTGCTCAGAGCCCCTTTCGTTATTTCTCCGCAATGGGTATCTCTTCCGTCGCATTCTGCTTACCGTCAGAGACCGAAACCAAAACATTGCCGCGCTTCCCCGCTCTTACCACGGCCAGGGCGCGCCCCTGGTAGGTGGTGAAGCGGCCGGTATCGTACCGCTCTTCGGTGCAGGGGTTGGCGCTGCCGAATGCCAGCAGCTCGCCGCCGCGCACCTGAACCGTCAGGACGCGGTCCGCATTTGTTTCCAGCACGCCGTCTGCATCAGTGAGCGATACCGGTACATAAACGATCTCACCCGGGCGGACGCTCTGTTTTTCCGGCTTTACGGTGATGCACACCGGACCGGTGGCGGAACGCAGTTCCGAACGGGAGAGCTCCTCTCCCCTTTCGTCGTAGGCGATGGCGGTCAGGGTACCCGGCTGGTACCGGGTATTGAACATAGCCTTGTAGTCTTTCAGCCGCTTTTTTCCCAGGCTTTTGCCATTCAGCAGCAGCTGGATGCTGTGCGCCCTTGCGTACACCTCGATCTGCGCCTTGTTTCCCTCGCAGCCCTGCCAGGACCAGCTTTCCACCGCATTGGTGGCGCGCCAGACCGACTTGGAGGGGCGTACGCCCGGATGGTTGACCGGCCGCACCCCGATCACCGGTTTACGGCAAAGGCCCCAGACCACCGCCGCATAACGGCAGGAAACGTCCGGCACGCCGAGGATATCTACCACGCCGGCCCCCGACAGCAGCCAGGGGTACGGCCGGTTGAAGGGCATTCCGCCGCTGTAGCTCCAGGCGCCGATGCCAGCTTCGCCCAGGTAGTCCCAGGCGGCCCACATGAAATCTCCGATCAGATAGGGGTATTTCTCCACCATCTTCCAGTTCTTACAGATATCCTGCGGGAAGGTTTCGCTGCCGAAGACGATCCGGTTCGGATGGGCCTTGCCCTCCAGCGGGTAGCGTCCCGAGGCGTAGTTATTGTATCATGGGCATTCCAAAGCCTGCTGATATTCATAAGTGAACTAAGCAGACGCACTTAAAACTGTCTGCAAATCTTATTATACGAGGAGGTATTTTTATGAGAAGCATCACCACATTGGATCTGCAGTACGCCCATCGTTTTTATGGATTCAAGGGCGAAGCCCAGTATCTCCACGGACACACCGGCGTGTTGACCATCGAAGTAGAGGATACCATCGAACCCGGCGTCAATATGGTGTTCCCCTGCAATGAAATCCTGAAAACCGCCTGGTCTCTTCTGAAAAACTTTGACCACGCGCTGATCCTGCGCGAAGACGATCCCCTTTTGCCCGCGATTCTGAAGGTCTACGAGGAGCAGGGCATCCGCAACGGCGCCCCGCAGAACCAGATGAAGGGCCCGGCCTTTCAGACGGAACTTGCCACTGCTTACCCGGAGTGCCGCCTGGTGGTGACCAAGGAGCCCCTGACGGTGGAGGGGATGATCAAGATCGTATACGATCTGCTGAAAGACAAGCTGAACATTGCCAAGATCACCTTCACCAGCGGTGTAAATGCCGCGTCCGCCGAGTTTGAGACGCACAATGCAATCGACCGCTGCCCTCTGTGCGGTATCGCCCTGAACGAAAACGGTGTCTGCCCCAAGTGCGGCTACAAAAAGGGATAATTCTGTTCCGGAAACACATACTATAAAAACTGCGTCCGGGCCCGGAGTTTTCCGGGCCCGGACGCTTTTCCTGAAATGCACAAAACAGCCGCAGCGGCGTCAGCTTGAATGGGGCATAGGCTCTACGGGATGGTGACCGGAATGGTAAAATCGCAGTCCCAGCGATAGAGCGGCTGGGTAAAGGTCAGGTTGGCGGCGTGCAGGCCGGGCTTATACCGCAGCAGCAAACCGGACAGCTGTGCGGAGCCGTCTTCTGCCAGGGTATACCGCTTTTCGCAGGCGGTGCCCTCGGAGCCCTCGGCTGTAGCGCCGAATTTCACCCCTGCGGACAGCAGGGTATAGTCTTTCCCGGTTGCTTGCAGGGTCAGATCCAGTTCCGCTTCCAAAGGCAGCTCGTTCAGGGAGACAACGCTGCCGTCCGGCATGCCGATGGCCATTGCCGTATCCTGGTACAGGATCTCCCCATCCTCCGTTGTGGCCAATACCGGGAAGTTCTCTGCACGGCCCAGGCACCGGACAGTGCCGATCTGAAGTCTGCCGCCGGGCAGGATCGTCTCGCCCACCGGCAGGCTCTCCCCTTCCTGCTGCGGCAGCGGAACCGCCACCGGTGCATCGGGCCCGGTCAGATACAGACCCGGCAGGCAGAGGGTGTATTCTCCGGCAGGAAGATTGCCGAATTTCCAGTCGCTGTAGCTGCCATCCCGGCCGGGGGTATAGGTTCCGGTATAGGCTGTGCCGTCGGCAGCCAGCAGGGTCACCGGCTCATCGGTGGCCCCGGGCAGCGGACTGTGGGCAATCTGGGGAGAAATGGTCAGCTGGCCGGGCCCTTCCTTCGGATACACCGACACGGTGACCGCCCCGTTTATCCGGCGGGGAACCGCCGTCAGGGTGCATTCTTCCCGGGTAACGGTGTATTCCGCGGCTGGTGTTTCCGGTTCCACCGTAAAGGAGAGGGTAAAGGGATGCTCCCACCGGTAGCACAAAGAACCGCTCCGGGTGACCGGGACAAGTTCCAGCTGCTCGGTTCCCGCCGGAATGCCGATGCAATAGCCGGTCAGCTGCTGCCAGCTGTTCCCGTCCGCCTCGGTGTGTGAGGTGTAGAGGGGCTGGGCCACCGGGTCTTCATACACCCCCATCATGCCCGGTGCGGGCGGCATGAGATTACTCAGAGCTGCCAGAACCCTCTCCGGGTCGTCGCCATTCCAGACGGCATCCACCACCCACCAGCTGTAACCGGGATACCGGCTTTCTTCCCGGAACTGCACGGGCAGATCTTCCGCGGCGGGGCGCAGATTTTCCAGTGTAAGGGTACCGCCCGGCAGCGCCAGTTCCGTACCTGCCCCCGCCCGGACGGGCATCGTGGCGGCTTTGACAAATTCCCCGGCGAAATCCTGGTACACAAACGGAACGTTCAGGGTATACTCCCCCGGTTCGGCGGGACCGAAGTACCAATCCAGGCCGGCCCGCTCGTCAAAGGGAACATAAAACTCCGGCTCTCCGGTGAGGACGCTGCCATCCGGCGCGGTCACGGTGATGGGCTGTGACGGCCCGCCGAAGCCGCCCCAGATCCCCTCGTTGCAGGAGTACTGGGTGCGATACGCCCCCTCATGCAGCGGATAGATTGTGACGATGAGTTCCCCGTTTTCCAGGCGGGGCATTGCCAGCAGGCCGCCGTCTTCTTCGGTGAGGAGATAAGCCCCCGCGCTGGACAGGTCGGTGATTTCCTGCGCGGCGTTCAGCTGCAGGCTGACGGGGGTATCCCACAGGGTCAGGGTCACCGCCAGGCTGTCGGTGCGGCCCACCGGTTCGGTGGCGGCCATCAGCCGGTAGTTGTAGGGGCCGGGCGAAGTGGTGCCGCCGGAATCCGCCATCGTCCAGGAGAGGAGCTCTACCCCATCCAGCTGGGGCGACACCGCGGTGGCCGGCGGCTGGGCGCCGTAAAGCGCCATGTCGATGGTCAGCATGCCGTTCTGCCACAGGGCATCCTGTATCTGGATCTCGTAGGCGCCGTCCTGCGCCGATACCGGTTTCGCCAGCAGGTAGGTGCCCTGGGTGGGATCGGTATTGACGCCGTAACCGGGAACCAGCCCGAAATACCGCAGAACCACATAGGCACAGGCAGCCAGCAGGGCCAGCAGCGCCAGCACAAGGCCCGCCACCCACAGCGAACGCAGTTTTTTCAAGCTGCGCTGGTGCCGTTTTTTGACCGTTTCATAGGGCAGATCCAGCGCGGCGGCAATCTCGCGGGCACTCATTCCGCCGTAGTATTTCATCCGCAGAATCCGTCCGTCCAGCTCCGGCAAACTGTCGATCAGCTGATTCAGCGCCGCCCGGTCTTCCAAAGACAGCGGATTTGTCGCTTCGGGGATTTCTTCCTCCACAGCGGTGGCCGGACGGCGGTGCGCGGCACGCCAGGCATCAATGGAGCGGCGGCGGGCAATCAGCGCCAGAAAGGTTTTCAGGCTGCCCTTTTCCGGGTCGAACTCCTCCCGGCGGCGGTAAAACTCGACAAACACGTCGTTGACGCATTCCCGTATATCCTCGGTATTCTGCAAGGTCCGGGCAGACACTGTCCACACCAGACCGGCGTATTGTTCCAGCAGCCGGGCCATGCCCTCTTCCGGGTCACGGTCCAGCAGGGCCAGAATCTGCGCATCTGAACGCATCCGGCAGACCCCCTTTTTTCGACTGTCACTATAAGAATTATGACAAACAGGAGATTATAGGACAAGACGCCGGAAATTTTTTACACAGTAAACGGCAGAATCGGTAAGCGGATATCAAAAATTTTCCGTTCCGGCAAGATTGCAGAGCGGTTTGCCCTGCTTACGGGCCAGTTCACAGAATGCGGCCGCGCCGCCCCAGTTGTGCGCAACGTAGGCCACTACGCAATCGGAACGGCGCAGCATCCAGCGGTTCCGCCAGGAGATGGCGAACCGTTTGGGAACGGTTTCGATGCCTTCGGGGTACAGGGTTGCAAGGCCGGTTTGCTGCTGCCGCGGCATATAGGTCAGTACGACTGTGCAGGAGATATGCGGATATTGCAGCTGCAATTCCTGCAGGACAGACTGCGCCATTGCATCAAACCGGCCCTCATTGCCTACCAAAAAGGCGGTAACCCGCTGCGATTCGATCTGTTCGACCAGCACTTCCCGCAGCCTGGCACGAATTGACGGCGGGCAATCCCGGTGCCCGAAGAAGGTACAGACAGACATAAGCACACCCCCAATTACCCGTATACGGGTAATTGGAATTTTACCGCAAATGCACAGCGTCAGTCAACCCGTATTCGGGTAATCCACATCGATTTCATTGCTATCATCATAATAACCCACAAACGGGTAATGATGATAACGAGGTCGATTGCCTTGGAGTATTCAGAACTTTATGTAAAACGGATCCGTGCGCTTTGCAAAGAGCGTAGGATTGCCATTAATAAGCTGGCAACGATGAGCGATGTAAAGCAATCCACTTTGGATAATATCGTCCGTGGCCTTACGAAAAATCCGCGAGTAAAAACGCTGCACAAAATTGCCTTAGCATTTAATATGACCTTATCCGAATTTCTTGATTTTGATGAATTGAACGAATACTCATTTGAGGACGATTCGGAAGAATAAACCGGCAACTCTATATAGCAAAGCAGGCGCACCGCAGATATGCGGTGCGCCTGCTTTCTCGTTTGTCGTTCAGCTGAACAGCTTGTTGGCTATATCGGCGGTGGCTTTGGCGTCCCGGGCGTAGAAGTCCGCGCCGATCTCGGCGGCATACTCCGGGGTGAGAACCGCGCCGCCCACCACGACTTTGCAGGGCAGTTTTTCCTGCCGCAGCAGTTCAATGGTGCGGCGCATGCTGGAAAGGGTGGTGGTCATCAGGGCGGACAGACCCACCAGCGGCGCGCCGGTACGGCGTACCGCTTCCACCACCCGCTCGGGGGCCACGTCACGGCCCAGGTCGGTGACCTGGTAGCCGTAGTTTTCCAGCAGCACCTTGACGATATTCTTGCCGATGTCGTGGATATCCCCCTGGACGGTGGCCAGCACGATGGCGCCCCGGCTTACCGGGTTGCCGCCCTTTTCTGCCAGCGCCACCCGCACCTGCTCAAAGGCACTCTGGGCGGCGGCAGCGGACTGGAGCAGCTGGGGCAGGAACAGCGTCCCCTTCTCAAACCCCTGCCCTACCCGATCCAGTGCGGGCACCAGATGGGCATTGACCACTTCCAGCGGGTCGGTATCGGCCAGCAGGCGGCGGGCTGCCGCGGCGGCTTCGGATTTCAGGCCCTGTTCCACCGCCTGTTCCAGGCTGACCTGGCCCGGCTGTGCGGCGGCAGCGGCCGGGGCGGCATTGGCATAGCGGGCAATATAGGCGGTGCTGCCCGCATCAATGCCGGAGAGCACCCGGTAGGAGGCCACAGCGGCCATCATGGGCTCGGCGTTGGGGTTCAGGATCGCCAGATCCAGGCCCCGGGCCATGGCCAGGGTCAGGAAGCTGACATTCAAATATTCCCGGCAGGGTAAACCGAAACTGATGTTGGACACGCCCAGAATGGTGCGCACCCCCAGTTCCCGCTTGCAGGTTTCCAGCGCCCGCAGGGTATCCATCACATGATCCTGCTGGGCACTGGCGGTGAGGGTCAGGCAGTCGATGTAGATATCCTCCGCTTCGATGCCGGCAGCCAGCGCCGCGTCCCGGATGCGCCGGGCCACCGCCACACGGGCTTCGGCTTCGGCGGGGATGCCGGATTCATCCAGCGTCAGGCCGATCACCGCCGCGCCGTACTTTTTGCACAAAGGCAGGATGGCGTCCAGCACCTCCTGCTTGCCGTTGACCGAATTGACCAGCGGTTTGCCGTTGTAGACCCGCAGGCCCCGTTCCAGCGCGGCCGGGTCGGAGGAATCCAGCACCAGCGGCAGATCCACCACCGCCTGCAGGGCGCGGACGGTCTTTTCCATGAGGGCGGGCTCGTCCACGCCGGGCAGGCCCACGTTCACGTCCAGCAGCTGGGCCCCGGCCTCCATCTGGCTGACCGCCTGGCTGAGCAGGTAATCCATATCCTGTTCCCGCAATGCCTGCTGGAACCGCTTTTTGCCGGTGGGGTTGAGCCGCTCGCCCACCACGGTGGGGCCGCTGATCTCCACCGCACGCACCGGCGTGCAGAGACGGGCGATGGATTCCATCTTCCGGAGCGGGGGCACAAACCCGGCAAACCGCCGGGCCAGCAGACGTATGCACTCGGTATCGGTGCCGCAGCAGCCGCCCACCATCGAGACGCCCAGTTCCTTGTAGGGTTCCATGGCGGCGGCAAACTGCTCGGCGGTCATATCATAGCCGGAGCCGTCCGCCCGGGGCAGGCCCCGGTTGGGTTTGACGAACACAGGGATACCGGCGTTGGGCACACACGCGCACAGACGGCGGGCCAGGGGCAGGATCTCGGTGGGGCCCAGAGAGCAGTTGATGCCGATGGCGGACGCGCCCAGGCCCGCCGCCACGGCGGCAAAGCTTTCCACGCAGCAGCCGGTAAAGCTGCGGCCATTGGCTTCAAAGGTCATGGATACCATCACCGGCTTGACGCTGTTTTCCCGGCAGGCCAGCAGCGCGGCTTTGACCTCGTACAGGTCGGTCATGGTTTCCAGCACGATCACGTCCGCGTCCTGCCCGGCCCGCACGGTGCGGGCAAAGGCCTCATAAGCATCCTCAAACCGCAGCGTGCCGGCGGGTTCCAGCAGTTCGCCCAGAGGGCCGATGTCCAGCGCCACCAGCGCGCCGGTATCAGCAGCGGCACGCCGGGCACAGGCAATGGCGGCGGGCACCAGCTGTTCCACCGTGTAGCCGGTACCGGCCAGCTTGTGCTCCGAAGCACCGAAGGTGTTGGCATAGAGCAGCTGGGCGCCGGCTTCGGCGTAGTCGTGATGGATGCGTTCCAGCAGATCCGGCCGGGTCAGCGCCAGGGTTTCGGGGCGCACGCCCAGCGGCAGGCCCGCGGCCTGGAGCATGGTGCCCATGCCCCCGTCCAGGATGATGGTGCGGGAGGTATCAAACAGTTGGTTCAGCGTCACAGAAGGTCCCCCTTTTTCGATAGGCACAGGTGGTGCGCAGCGCGCAGGTGGCACAGCCCGCCCGATGGCCGCGCCGGGGCGTATCCCCGATCCCCAGCAGGGCGGTAACGCTCTTGCAGGGGGTGAGCATACAGCTGGGCGCGGTGGACAGGCCGATGGCCCGGTGGGTATCCAGCAGGCGGCAGAGCACCGGCTGGGCGGCAAGCGGATAATCCCCGTAGCCGGGTGAAAACCGGCCGGTCAGGTACAGGCCGTTCTGCTGCCAGTCCCGGCGCAGCAGGGTTTCGTATTCGTCGCAGACCTGTTCCACCAGTGCCGAAGCCAGCGCGTCGGCGGCAGCGGCAGCGGCCACGTCGGTGGCGGCCAGACGGCGCAGCAGCGCGTCCACGCCGGGGCCCAGGGTGGCGGCGAAAAGCAGGGTTTGGGGGCTGTCGCCCAGATGCAGGCGGATCTCCCGCCCGGCGGTGAGTTCAGCGGGCAGCTGCCCGGTGGGAACCGCCCGCGCCGTGCCCCGGGGCGACGCGGCCTGCCAGAGCGGCCCGGCACAGCGTTCCAGCAGCGCCCGGGAGGCGGCGTCCCCTTCCGGGGCACCCAGATAACGCAGCGCCTGGGAATAATCCGGCGCGGCGGGAAGCGGCAGTTGCATGGGCGGCTCCTTTTACAGCAGGTCCGCGATGCCCTGCCAGACGCGGCGGGCCACTTCCGGGTTGTTCATGGCGTACAAATGCACGCCGTCCGCGCCGCCCTGGATCAGGCCGCGCAGCTGCTCGACGGCGTAGTCGATGCCCGCGTCGTAGAGAGAAGCGGGGTCATCCTGCCAGCGGGCGATCATCTTGGTGAACTTGGGGGGCAGGCTGGCGGCGGACAGGGCCACGGTGCGCTGGATCTGCCGCTGGTTGACGATGGGCATGACACCCGCCGATACCGGCAGATCCACCCCGGCTTTGCGGGCCATGTTCAAAAAGCGGTAGAAGTGCAGTTCGTCAAAGAACAGCTGGGTGACCAGATGGGTCACACCCGCCTGCTGCTTTTTGAGCAGGTTGGTCACGTCCTGGGCCAGGGTGGCACTTTCGGGGTGGCCTTCCGGATAGCAGGCGCCGGACAACCCGAAGCTGCCGTACTGACCCCGCACAAAGGCGGCCAGGTCACTGGCGTGCAGGAAGGGCGGCTGCAGCGGACGTTCCGGGTTTTTGTCGCCCCGCAGGGTGAGCACGTTGCGGATGCCGGCGGCGAACAGCTCGTCCAGGCGGGCGCGGAGCACCTCCTCGCTGGCGCCCACGCAGGTCAGGTGGGCCAGCGGCTCGATGTTCAATTCGTTTTTCAAAAACGAGGCAATCTGGCAGGTGGATACCCCGCCCGGCGCCGTACCGCCCGCGCCGTATGTAACACTGATAAAGTCAGGGTTCAGTTCTGCCATCTGGCGCAGGGCGTTCTGCAGGGATTCATAGCTGGCCTGCTGCTTGGGCGGAAAGACCTCCAGCGAAAACACACAGGGTTTCTGGGCAAAAAGCTGGCGAATATACATAGGGTCAGGGCTCCTTTCGGTTCAGACGTTCAAGACGTGCCCGGATGCGGGCGCGCCGGGCCTCGGTGGCGGCTGGGTCGGTATGCCAGAGGGCATCGTTCTCCTGCCGGATCAGGTCGCCTTCGGCCACGCCGGGGGCCAGCTGATCCGGGGTGATGGTGAGGGAACGGCCCTCCTCGTCCTCCAGATAGACGGTATGGGGGGTGATGCGATCCACAGAACAAAGCATCAGGCAGCCTCCTTTTCGGTTTCGGCCTGCAGCTGGCCGTTTACACGGTGCACGGTGATGGTACCCTGCAGGTCGGTGCGGTAGATCTGCGCGCCGATGGCGTTCAGTTTATCCAGCGTTTCGGGGTTGGGATGGCCGTATTCGTTGTCCACCCCGCAGCTGATAATGGCGATCTGCGGCCGGACGTAGGACAGGAATTTCTCGCCGCTGGAGGTGGACGAGCCGTGATGGCCCGCTTTATACACCTGGGCGGACAGGTTCACGCCGCTGTCCAGCAGGTCCTGCTCTACCCCGCTTTCCCCGTCACCGGTGAACAGGTAGGTCAGATCCGGGGAATCAAAACGCCCGGCGATGCTCAGTTCGTTGTAGTCCTTGGTTTCCACCCCCGCGCCCAGCACGGTGAGGGTACCTTCGCCCAGGGTGAAGGTCCAGCCCGGTTCGGCAGTGACGGTGGGGATGTTCTGGGTTTCGATCTGTTCCAGCACCTTTTCAAAGGTACGGGTGGTGGGCAGCGGAGCTTTGTCAAAGTCCGGCAGCAGCACCTGCTTGACGGTGAAGGTTTCCAGCACATCGGCCATGGCACCGATATGATCGGCGTGGGGATGGGTCATGACCAGCAGGTCAATGGTCTGCACCCCGGCGGCCTGCAGGTCGTGGATCAGTTCCTCGTCGTGGGCGGAGTCCGCCGCGTCGATCAGGATGAATCCGCTGCCCTGCTGGATCAGGGTGGCGTCCGCCTGGCCCACATCCAGAAAACGCAGCGTGGTGGTTTCGCCGGAAGCGGAACCGGAAGGTGCGCCGGAGGATGCCGGAGACGAAGCGGAGACGGAGGAACTCTCAAAGACGGGAAGCCCCTCCCAGGGAGAGGGACCGCCCATATAGTGATTGACCCCGAGGATGGCCGCCAGTGCGGCGGCCAGGCCGATCAGGGTACGGATCAGGTTGTTCAGCGCCGCTTGCTGCTGCGCCGCTTTGCTGCGGGAGCGACGGGACGTTTTTCGTTTTGCCATGGTTTACTTTCCTTTCGGCGGGCACTGGCGGGAACCAGCAGGGGGATCAGGTCTTCCCGGTGGGTCAGCTTCAGCGCTTTGATGACCCGGGCGGCGTTGCGGGGCTCGTAATACTGAAGCAGCGCCCGCTGCAGCGCCTTGCCCTCGGGGGTCTTTTCCACGAATACGGGTTTCAGGGTATAGGGGTCAAGGCCGGTGTAGAACATACAGGTGGACACGGTGCCGGGGGTGGGATAGAAATCCTGCACCTGTTCCGGCCGGATGTGGTTGCGGTACAGGTATTCGGCCAGGATGACCGCGTCCTTCAGGGTGCTGCCGGGATGGCTGCTCATCAGATAGGGCACCAGATACTGCTGCTTGCCCGCCTGCCTGGTGAGCTCATAGAACCGCTTGGAGAACTTGTTGTAAGTTTCGATCGGCGGTTTGCCCATACAGGACAGAGTAGTCGGGGCGCAGTGTTCCGGGGCCACCTTGAGCTGGCCGGAGATGTGGTGCTGCACCAGCTCCTTGAAAAAGCTTTCGTCCTTGTCGCGGATCAGGTAGTCGTAGCGGATACCGCTGCGGATGAACACCTTTTTCACCCCGGGAATGGCCCGCAGGCGGCGCAGGATGCCTAAGTATTCGCTGTGATCCACGATCAGATGGGGGCAGGGGCTGGGAGCCAGGCACTTTTTGCCGCCCTGGCACATGCCCTCCCGCATCTGCTTGGCGCAGCTGGGCAGACGGAAGTTGGCGGTGGGGCCGCCCACGTCGTGGATGTACCCTTTGAAGCCGGGGCTCTGGGCGATGCGTTCGCCCTCCGCCACCACGCTGTCGGCGCTGCGGCTGGTGACGCGGCGGCCCTGATGCAGGGTGATGGCGCAGAAGTTGCAGCCGCCGTAGCAGCCCCGGTTGTGGATGATGGAGAACTCCACCTCCTCAATGGCGGGCACGCCGCCCAGCGCGTCGTAGCTGGGATGGTAGCGGCGGGTAAAGGGCAGGGCCGCCACCTCGTCCAGTTCCCGGCGGGTCAGGGGCTTGGACGGGATATTCTGCACCAGGTATTTCTGGCTCTGTTTCTGCACCACGATCTGGCCGGAGACCGGATCCTGGTTGTCCATCTGGATGCGGCAGGCCCGGGCATAGGCCACCTTGTCGGCCTTGACCTTATTGAAGCCCGCGCACTCCACGTATTTTTCCGGCAGACCGGCAAAGTCGGTCATGTAGCAGGTACCGGCCACGTCCCGGATGGATTCTACCGGTTCCCCGTTTGCCAGACGGCGGGCAATGGTACGGGTCTGGTGTTCCCCCATGCCGAAGGAGATCAGGTCCGCGCCGGAGGTCTCGGCAATGCTGGGCAGCACCTCGTCCATCCAGTAGTCGTAATGGGCAAACCGGCGCAGGGAGGCTTCCAGACCGCCCAGAATCACCGGCAAATCGGGATAGGCCTGTTTGGCCAGCTGGCTGTACACGGTGGCGCTGCGGTCGGGACGGCGGCCTGCCTTGCCGCCGGGGGTGTATTCGTCCTCGGCGCGGCGCACCTTGGCCACCGAATAGTGGGCCACCATGCTGTCCACGTTGCCGCCGCCGATGAAAAAGCCGTAGCGGGG
>CALXAH010000007.1 GCA_944386225.1 uncultured Gemmiger sp. | reverse complement strand
AGGAGATGGCGCTGGAGCTGTTCAAGCCCTTCGTCATGAAGGACCTGGTGGAAAAGGGCGTGGCCAACAACATCAAGAGCGCCCGCAAGAAGGTCGAGCGCACCAGCCCCGAAGTGTGGGACAGCCTGGAAACCGTTATCAAGGGCCATCCCGTTATGCTGAACCGTGCGCCTACCCTGCACCGTCTGGGCATCCAGGCCTTTGAGCCGGTGCTGGTGGAAGGCCGCGCCATCAAGCTGCATCCCCTGGCCTGTACCGCGTTCAACGCCGACTTCGACGGCGACCAGATGGCGGTGCACCTGCCCCTGAGCGTGGAGGCCCAGCGCGAGGCTCGTCAGCTGATGCTGGCTTCCGGCAACCTGCTGAAGCCCTCCGACGGCTGCCCCGTTACCGTGCCCACCCAGGATATGATCCTGGGCAGCTACTACCTGACCATGGTCAACAAGGGCGACAAGGGCGAAGGCAAGATCTTCCGGGATGAGAACGAGGCCCTGATGGCCTACGCCGACAAGGTGGTCACCCTGCACGCCCCCATCAAGGTGCGCCGCACCCTGGAGGTGGACGGCCAGACTATGAGCCGTCTGGTGGATACCACCGTGGGCAGCATCATCTTCAACGATCCGATTCCGCAGGACCTGGGCTACGTGGACCGTACCAATCCCGAGACCATGTTCAACTACGAGATCGGTTTCCAGATCACCAAGAAGAACCTGCCCGACATCATCAGCCGCTGCCTGGCCAAGCATGGTACCCGCACCACCGCCCAGATGCTGGACCGCATCAAGGCGCAGGGCTACAAGTACTCCACCATCGGCGCCATCACCGTGGCCGTCTGCGACGCGGTGATCCCGCCCCAGAAGCCCGAACTGCTGGCTGAGGCCGACGCCAAGGTGTCCAAGGTCATCAAGCAGTTCAATAAAGGTCTTATCTCCAACGAGGAACGCTACAACAGCGTTATCCAGATCTGGCAGGAGACCACCGACAAGGTGTCCAAGGCCCTGGCCGACAACCTGCCCGACCGCAACCCCATCTTCATGATGGCGGATTCCGGCGCCCGTGGTTCTATGAACCAGATCAAGCAGCTGGCCGGCATGCGCGGCCTGCTGGCCAACACTTCCGGTAAGACCATCGAGATGCCCATCCGCGCCAACTACCGCGAAGGCCTGAACATTCTGGAATACTTCGTTTCCAGCCGCGGCGCCCGTAAGGGTCTGGCCGATACCGCGCTGCGTACCGCCGACTCCGGTTACCTGACCCGCCGTCTGGTTGACGTATCCCAGGACGTGATCATCCGCGAGGAGGACTGCGGCGCCACCGAGGGTATCATCGTAACCGATATCCGCGAGGGCAAGGAAGAGATCGAGAAGCTCAGCGAGCGTCTGATCGGCCGTTACGCCGTGGGCGATGTGAAGGCTCCGGACGGCACCGTGATCGTGCCTGAGGGCAAGATGATGGACCTGTTCGACGCCGAGAAGGTCGTGGCCGCCGGCATCACCAGCGTGGAGCTGCGCAGCGTTCTGACCTGCCGCGCCAAGCACGGCGTCTGTGCCCACTGCTACGGCGCCAACCTGGCCAACGGCGAGGCCGTGGGCATCGGTGAGGCCGTGGGTATCATCGCGGCCCAGTCCATCGGCGAGCCCGGTACCCAGCTGACCATGCGTACCTTCCATACCGGCGGTATCGCGTCGGCGGAAGATATCACCCAGGGTCTGCCCCGCGTTGAGGAGCTGTTCGAGAGCCGCCGTCCCAAGGCCATGGCCATCATGACCGAGATCGCCGGTACCGCGCACATCGACGACACCAAGAAGAATCGCCATGTGGTGGTGACCGGTGTGGACGAGAACGGCGCGCCCGCCGAGAAGAGCTACCTGATCCCCTTCGGCCAGCGCGTGCGCATCTCCGACGGCGACAAGCTGGAAAAAGGCGACATCCTCACCGAAGGCAACGCCTATCCCCACGACATCCTGGCCATCAAGGGCCGCACCGCCGTGGAGAACTACCTGATCAGCGAAGTGCAGAAGGTATACCGTCTGCAGGGCGTGGAAATCAACGACAAGCACATCGAGGTCATTGTGCGTCAGATGATGCGCAAGGTCCGCGTGGACGACGCCGGTTCCACCAAGCTGATCGGCGGCGCCCTGGCCGACAAGATGGAAGTGGAGGCCCAGAACGAGGCCATCCGTGCCCGGATGATGGCCGGCGAAACCGGCCTGAAGGAAGCCAAGTTCACCCAGGTTCTGCTGGGTATCACCAAGGCTTCTCTGGCCACCGACAGCTTCCTGTCCGCTGCTTCCTTCCAGGAAACCACCCGCGTGCTGACCGAAGCCGCCATCAAGGGCAAGGTTGACCCGCTGATGGGCCTGAAGGAGAACGTCATCATCGGTAAGCTGCTGCCCGCGGGCACTGGTCTGCCGGAGGTGGAGCAGAAGCTCATCGACCGGGAAGAGCAGGAGAAGGAACTGGCCGCCCAGGCGCAGTAATCTCCGCTGTTTCTGCCAAAATGTTGAAAAGTGCCTGTCCCGCAGGGGGCAGGCACTTTTTCTGTATACGCGAAAAGGCGGAACCAAGCGGTTCCGCCTTTTCGTTTAGCTTTTCTGGGAGTTTTTCTGGTACTCCCGCAGGGTGTGGCCGGTTTCCCGTTTATAGAACTTGGAGAAATAGTGGATGGAGCTGAAATGGAACAGTTCCGAAAGCTCGGTAAAATTTCTGTCCATCTGCCGGATATGGTATTCGATCCGGTCCACCACACTTTTGCGGTAGTATTGCATCACACTGTAGCCGGTTACCTCCCGGAACAGCTTTTTCAGCTGGGTTTCGCTCATGCTGAAGTGTTCCGAAACATCGGTAAAGGTGATGTTCCGGTAGATGTTCTGATCCAGATACAGGATGATCTGGCGCACGATCTGGTATTCCGATCCCAGCGACTGCATGGGCAGTGCCTGCACCTGGGAGGGGCACTCCCGCTGCTTGCGGTACAGCGAGATCAGCAGCTGTTCCAGCAGATTGCGGATCATCTGGCCCGCGCCGGGCAGGTGTTCCCCGGCGGCGGGGTCTTCCTTGCAGTAGACCAGATTCTTGCCGAACGGCTTGTCGTACATCCGGCGGGCTTCCTGCAGCATGGCTTTGAACAGGTGCCGCTCCTGCATATCCAGCGTGAAAATATGATCCCGGAACTGTTCCAGCATCTCCAGCTCGCCGTTGAAGGATACCACAATGATGTCGCATTCCTCGCACCCGTCCGCCGCCTCGGTGGGGCCGCCGGTGCGGAAATTGTGGAATACATTGGGATGATGGAAGATCACCTGGCCTTTTTCCAGGGTATAGGGCTCCGGCCCGTTCAGGCCGCTGGCCATCCCTTTGTCCACATAGATGATCTCCCAGAAATCGTGGCTTTCGCCGGCAAACCGGTACCCGCTGTTATGGTGGAAATAGTACAGGGTGTACAGCTCCGTCACACTGAGTACCGGCCGGATGGGAACAGGTTTCAACATAACCGATCAGCCTTTCACAGCGCCGGCGGTAGCGCCGGACATGATCTGCTTGGAAAGCAGTACGTAGATGATAACGGTGGGGATAAACACGATCACAACGCCCGCAAACAGGCCCTGGTAGTTGCCGGTTGTCTGCATGCTGGTAACCAGGGTCTGCAGCGCCACCGCCAGGGTGCGGTTGGCCTGCTTGCTGGAAAATACCAGCGCCCAGATGTATTCGTTCCAGTAGCCGATGAAGTTGAAGATGGTAATGGTCACGATACCGGGCTTGGCCAGCGGTACGATCAGCCGGTAGAAAGCGCCGATATGGCTGCATCCGTCAATCAGTCCGGATTCAAAGATGGTCATGGGCACCGTGGCAAAAAAGCCCATCAGGTATACCGTGGTGGCCGAAATGCCGGTGCACAGATACACAATGATCAGGGTACCGCGGAAATTGTGCAGGTCAAGTTTTACCAGCATCATGTACAGCGGCGCCAGCAGCATCACGCCGGGCAGGCCCAGCGAGATGGAGAACAGGGTCTGGAAAACCCGCCGGCCCCGGAAGGTAAACTTGGTCATAACAAAGGCGGCCGGGGCGCAGAACAAGATCAGCCCCGCGCAGGCGCACACGGTATAGAGAACACTGTTGAAAAAGTAGCTCATGATATGGTAGCGATCCATAATCGTGGTGTAGCCGTCCATGTTCAGCCCGTCGGCCAGCAGCTGATTCTGGAAGATGTCCCGGGTGGGGGTGAACGAAGCCAGCACAACCCAGCCGATCAGTGCTACCGTAAAGGCGCACCAGCACAGGATCAGAAGTTTGCCAAACAGGTGAACCGCCTTGCCGGCCACGCCGCTGACACGGCTGGCCGGGGCGGATTTCTGGGTCAGGCAGTACCGGGGATACCGTTTCATATAAACGCAGCCTCCTTACATCTCGTATTTTTCTTTGGGGAAGATCAGGTTGATTACCGCCATGGCAATCACTGTGACCAGGCAGAGCACCACACCGATGGCCGCGCCCATGCCCACATTGGTACCGCTGGTGGCCACCGCGTTGGAACTGATGGAGGTGCCGAACAACTGGTCGTACATATAGCTGGCCGGGGTGATGGTGGTGGGGTCGGAGGGCACCACGCTGAATACCCGGGACCAGAGGAAGAAGCCGATGCAGCCGATGGTCCAGAAGGTGAACTGGGTCTTGATGTTGTCGGCAATCAGCGGCAGGGTAATGCGGAAAAAGATCTTGCCCTCGGTGGCGCCGTCGATGAAAGCGGCCTCAAACAGATCGTCCGGGATCTTTTTCATGGCAGCCATGTAAACCAGCAGGTTGCCGCCGATGCTGCAGAAACAGTAGGCAAGCAGCATAGCCCAGAAGGCATACTGGGTGCTGGTCCAGGGGATGGCGGCCAGCGTGTCCAGCCCCAGCGTTTCAAAAATGGTCTTGAGCAGGCCAAACCGGTTGTTGTACACATACTGGGTCCAGACGGTGATCATGGCCACCGGGGTGATTACGGTGGGCAGGTAGATCAGATTGCGCCACAACTCGCCCATGAACATTCCCTTGTGCAGCACCCAGGCAAAGAACAGCGAGATCAGGAACACCGCTGCGCCGCCCGCCAGAAAGATCAGCAGCATATTGCGGAAGGATACCAGGAACAGCTGACGGCTGAACAGATCCAGGTAGTTGAACAGGCCGACAAACTTCCAGGTGTCGGACGAGGAACTGATATCGGATACTTCATAAAAGGACATCTGCACGGTGCGCAGCACCGGGTACAGATAGGCGACCAGAAAGGCGATCACCACTGGCGACAAAAACGCCAGATACATCCTGTGCAGACTTTTTTTCACAGTCGGTTTCCTCCTTGAGCGGGCCGGTTTGGGCAGCCCGCGGTGTATGGGACACAGAAAACAGGCAGAAAGCAAAACCAAAGGATGCCGGCCCGCATCCCGCAGGCCGGCATCCCGGCGCATCAATACTTGGCGGACTCGGCGGTCAGGGTCTCCACGGCCTTGTCGGCGGTGGTCTGCCCGGTCAGCACCTTGTTCATCTCCAGGGTGAACACCGCGCTCACAAATTCACTGCTCAGATCGCAGTTCAGGCTGGCAACCTTGTCGGCAGCGGCGATCACATCGGTGCACTCCGCACGGGCGCCGGTCCATTCCGAACCGACGGTGGCGGGGGCGCCGCCCACCTCAGCCAGGTAATCCTGCACTTCCTTGGAGAGCACATACCGCAGGAATTCCTTGGCAGCTTCCGGGTTGGGGGATTCGCTGTACACGGCCAGAGGTACGCCGCCTACCGAGGTGTAACCGGCGCCTTCCACGCCGCCCTCCACGACCGGGAAGGCAAAGAAGCCCCAGGGGAAGTCATCGCCGGCGGTCTCCGCAACCTCGGAGGGCATCCAGCTGGCATTCAGGTACATGGCCGCGTCACCCAGAGCAAACTCCTGCTGACCGGCGGGGTACTTGTTGGTAGCGGTCTGGGGCGACATGTAGGGGGACAGAGCCTCCATCGCCTGGAACGCCTGGGTTATCTGCTCGGACTGCCAGGCCGGATCGGCCGCGTCGGCGCTCATGGCCTTGATGGTGTCGCTGCCCACCAGACGGGCCAGGTAGTTGTTGGGAATCAGGGTCATGTAGGCGTCATCGCAGGTGATGGCGTTGATGCCGGCGGCCTTCAGCTTCTCGCACACCTCCATGAACTCGGTCCAGGTAGTGGGGGTGTCGGTTACGCCCGCCTGGGCAAACAGATCCTTGTTGTAGAAGAAGCCCACAACCCAGGGCGCGATCTGCACGCCGTAGTATTTGTCAGTGGCCAGCCCGGCGGCTTCCTGTCCCTGTGCGTTGGCCTGGTTCAGCACCGGCAGCAGGCTTTCTTCCACGGTCATGTCCTCCTGGCCCAGAGCCGGGGACTGCATCATATCGGTGATGTCCAGATACCGGTCGGTGCTGGTGGAGTAGGAGAAGTTATCCAGAATATCAATCTGCTCGCCGCCCTCCAGCGCGGGGCCCACAAGTTCCTGGTTGGAACGGCCGGTCCACTGGATCTCGACTTCGCAGTCGGGATAGTCGGCCATAAACATTTCGGCGGCTTTCTGGATCGCCATGGCTTCGGGCTCACCCTCGTTGTACATGGACCAGTAAACCACCTTGCCGGACAGCTGCTTGCCGGAATCAGATCCGCCGGACGCAGCGGACGAGCTGCCCGCCTGCGACGAGGACGACGAAGACGAACATCCGGCGAAGCAGGTCAGTGCCAGCGCCAGGACAAGTACAAGCGCTACGAACTTTTTCATTTGCATTTCCTCCTGAATAATGGTGTCCCCGAAAGGGAAATTCCCTTCCTTTTGTGTTTCCAGTATAACAAGTTCTGACGGTAAAGTATTCGTCTTTTTCGGCGCTTGTTTTACTGTTTTCAGGCAGAGCGTAAAAATTATAGCATGAATTTGCAGCAGAATAAATAAATTTTCGTGCATCTGAAGAAGAAAGCGACAAAAATTTATCTATTTTTTGCGCAGTCTGAAAAAGGTGAATCACCGGAAAAGACAAAACAAACGGACAAAATTATAGTTCTACCGGAAGGCTTCGGCCCTCGTCCAGGCGGGAATTTTCCGCCAGAAGCGCCACCAGATGGCTTTCGATCGAGTGCTCGATGGAAGACTGCATCTCACCGTCGCGGCCGCTGCGCAGCAGTTCCACAAACTGCCTGACCATAACCGCGTCGCCGCCGCCGTGGCCCGCCATCGAACCATCGGTAATATTCAGGTCAATCTCCTCGGTGTGGCCGAAGAAATCGTGCAGGGTCAGGTGGGCCAGATCCATGTTGCCCTCCACACAACCACGGGTACCCATCACCTTGATGGTGCGGTAGCACCGCTCGGTAAAGGCGGACATGGTAAAGTTGATGGTGGCCCCATTGTCCAGATCAATGTTTACTACCTGGTGATCCACCACATCGTTGTCGCAGTGGAACACGCAGCGGCCGTAAGGGCCGTTGCGCAGGGCCTGGGCGATGGTTTCCTCGGTGGGGTTGGGATCCAGCACGTTGATGGGCCAGTGCACCCGCCCGGCGCGCACGCTGGTGCGCTCGCTTTCCAGATAGTAGCGCACCGCGTCATAGGGGCAGTCCGCCCGCACCGGGCAGTCCAGACACCGCGCGGCGGCGCCCTCCGGGGCCTTGTCCGCCCGGAACAGATAGTTACTGCCGTAGGAGCTCACCCGCCGGGCTCTCCGGCCGGACAGCCAGAGCAGCACATCCATGTCGTGGCAGCACTTGGCCAGGATCATGGGGCTGGATTCGTCCGCCCGCCGCCAGTTGCCCCGCACGTAGCTGTGGGCGTGGTGCCAGTATCCCACCTGCTCCATGGCCTGGATGGTTACTACCTCGCCGATGCGGCCCTCGGTGATGATCCGCTTGAGGGTCGTGTAGAACGGGCTGTACCGCAGCACATGGCACACCACCACATGACGGCGGTACTGCCGGGCCAGCCGCAGCACCTCCAGACAGCCCTCAATGTCCACGGCAACCGGCTTTTCCAGCAGCAGGTGGTATCCGGCCTTGAGCGCTGCGCCCGCGTGGGCCACATGCTGCCGGTCCTGGGTGGCAATTACCGCCGCGTCGGCCAGCTGGGGCAGGGCAAACATCTCCTCCGCGCTGGTGAAGCACCGTTCCGGCGGGATGTTCCATTCCCGGCGGGCCAGTTCCAGCCGGTCCGGCCGGGGATCGGCGATGGCGGCGATTTCCACCTCGTCCGGATGCTCCAGGGCGTACTGTCCGTAGATATCGTGGCCGCGACCGCCAAGCCCGGCAATTACCATCGTCACCTTGTTCTCGTTCATCTTCTCTCTACCTTTCTGTCTAAAAGGAATTACCAGGCTTTGCAGGCACTTGTGATCTCGCGCCAGAAATACACGCCATGGATCTGGTCGGTGCCGGGTTTGCGCAGAACCGGCAGCCGGGGCGCTGCCAGTTCTTCCAGTTCGCCCAGTTCTCCGGCGCACCAGGCCTCCACCCGCCGGGCGGCAGTCTCCAGCCGGGAGCGTATCCCGGCCACCCGCACTTCCAGCACCTCGAAGCCAAAGGGGCGGTTTTCCTGCTCCCAAAGCACCCGCCAGGCCTCCAGCAGATCACCGCAGTCGGCGGATGCCTGCCGGGCCTGCGCTGCCAGATGACGCAGCGTTTCCCGGTCGCCGGCTTTGTAGGCACGGCAGAGATCGCCGCCCAGTTCCGCCTTGTTCTTCAGTACCCGGGCCAGCGCGGCGTAGAAGGTATACAGCGCCTGCCACCGGCCGCCCGATTCGGCCCGGGCAGTGTATTCGGTTTCCAGGGCCGCGTACTGTTCGGCAAAGCCCAGCCCCTCCGCGTCGGCATCGTAGATACCGGTCAGCGGATCCTGGTACAGCAAAAACTTGGCCCCGTTGGGCAGGTCGCTGGCCGGATCCAGCCGGGCGGTTTTGTGGAATGCACTCAGCCGCAGCAGAGCATCCCAGTCCGCACCGGTGCAGGTGTACAGCCGCCGGGCCAGCGCCGCCCGGTCATCCCAGCTGCCGGTATAGGCGTATTCCGCCCAGGCCTGCAGCCCCAGCAGCATGGCCTGGGGGCTGGTCTCGGCGCCGTCGTCGCCCCAGGTGGTCAGCAGCATCTGCTGTACCCCGTGCTTGCGGCAGGCGGCCAGCGCCGGGGCCGCGTTGCGGAAAAACACCTCATAATCCGGTGCGGGCCCCAGCCAGGTCCACATGCCGCCCGCAAAGTACAGCGGCACGCCGAACTGCTCGTGCAGGGTCAGGTACCGGTCATAGAACGCCTCGTCGGCATGGTAATAGTCCCAATAGACCAGGGCCACATCCCGGGGCGCGGCTTCCAGCACCCGGGCGGGGATCTCCATCACATCCTCGTAGTAGTCGTCCCGGGGGCTGGCACAGCGGAAATACATGTCGCTCCACATCATGGGCGAGAATCCGTATTGCCGGGCGATCTCCGCCACCCGGTTCACATGGGCCAGCATAATGGAGAAACTGTCCCGATAGCCGTTCTGCTTCAGATACCGGCCCAGCCCCAGATTCATGGCCTCGTCCATGCCTATATGGATCTTGTCTGTACGGAAACACCGGCGGCACTGCCGCATCATCGCCTCAATCAGCCGGTAGACATCTTCGCTGCCCGCCAGCAGCACATCGGGGGTATCCCGTAGCGGCGCGCTGCTCTCCCAGTGCAAAAAGCGTTCCAGGTGGCCCAGCGTCTGGATGCAGGGGATCAGCTCAATCCCCAGGCTGGCGGCCTGATTGTCCAGCTGACGCAGTTCCTGTTCGCTGTAGGCGCCTCGCAGATAGCCGAAAAACGGATACTCTTGCAGCTGGTAGGTGTCCTCGGTGTACAGGTACATCTGCTGGTATCCCATCAGCGCCAGCCGGGCCAGCATCCGGCTCAGTGCCCGGGGCTGCATCGCCCCGTTGCGGGACAGATCAAAGCTGGCCCCGATGGTGGGAAATACGGGCTCTTCCCGTACATCCTCCGCGCCTTCCAGCAGCAGGCCCAGCCCCCGGAAAAAATGCACCGGACAGCTGCCCTCGATCCGGGCGGTACTGCCCTGGCGGGTCACCCGGAGGGCACTGCCTTCCTGCCAGTCAAGCGCCAGGCCGTCGTCGGCCAGTTCCAGTACGTTCAGCCCGGCCAGCAGCCGGACCCCCTCGGTAAAGCGGAGGGCGCTCTCGTTCAGTCGAAATCGCATAGACGATACCTCGCGTTGTGTCGGTATGGGTTTCTATCTTCATCATACAGCAAAAAAGGTAAAAAATCCGACGCAATTTTTGTCTTTTTCGGCATGGTTTTGTGCTGTAAAATAATATATTTGGCGTTTTGCAGTAAAAATGCCGTAATTTTTGCGGCAGAAAATACAATTCAGGGAGCGTGAGGAGTGATGCGATTTTGTCATTTTCGCCTGATATTGTCAAGATTCGGCATTTGTTTGACGCGCCCCCCCTGGCCTTTCTATAATGAGGATGCCGGGTGACACCAAAAACGGATCTCCGGCAGAGAGGCAGGCTGCCATGAAGCTGTTGTTGATTTCTTCCCTGGAAAAGCATCTCCCCGGAACCCAAAAATCTCCCGCGCCGCTTGCCGGGCTGCAGGCATTATGGGGGGAGACGGTCTCGTTTCAGATCCTCTGCCGCTTTGACCCGGAGGAAGCCGACCGGCTGTACATCCTGCCGCAGATAACCTGTCCCGGCTGCCGGGTGCAGGTGTTCCGGCAGGAGGTCGTGCCCTGTACTTTCCCCTGTGCACCCAATGCCAGCGGCGCGTACCTGACCCGCAAACCCGCCCTGATGCCCGATCCGCTGCCGCCCTGGAACGGCGAGCCGCTGCGGCTGCGGGCCGACCGGGACCGGCTGCTGTGGGTGGATGTGCAGGTGCCGGCCGGTGCGGCGGATACCGCGGTGGAGGTGGTCTTGCTGGATCGCAGCGGCCGTACGCTGGCCCGGCAGACGCTGCCGCTGCAGGTGGTGCCGGTGGAACTGGCAGAACAGACCACCCGTCATTCCCAGTGGTTTTACGCCGACTGCCTCTGTCAGCGCTATGGCTGCGGGATGTTCACAGAAGAATTCTACCGTATCGCCGCCGCCTACTGGCGCTGTGCCGCCGGGCATGGCGTGGACACCCTGCTCACTCCGGTGCTTACCCCCTCGCTGGATGTGGAGCCGGGCGGGCGGCGGATGCGCGGTCAGTTGGTGCGGGTGGAGCGCCGCGGGGATGACTATGGTTTTGATTTTACAGAGCTGGAACGCTGGGTACGCACCGCCCGGAACTGTGGGATCGGCTGGTTTGAGATCGCGCCATTTTTCACCCAGTGGGGGGCAAAGCATCCGGTAACCGTCTATGCAGAGCCGGACGGCACGCCGCTGTTTGGCTGGCAGAACCCGGCGGATGATCCGGAATACGGCCGGTTCCTGGCTGCACTGCTGCCCCGTCTGATGGATTGCTTTGCCGCACTGGGGGTGCAGGATCGGGTGTTTTTCCACATTTCGGATGAACCCTCCGGGGAAAACCTGGAAGCCTACCGCCATGCCCGGGCCAAAATCGAACCCTGGGTGGGCGGCAGCCCTATTCTGGACGCCCTCAGTGACCCGGCCTTTGCCCGGGAGGGGCTGGTGACGGTGCCGGTGGTGGCCGAGGATTATCTGGCCCCGTTTCTCCGCCGCCGCACCGGCCCGCTCTGGGCCTACAGCTGCTGCTGCCAGGACAAAAAGGTGCCGAACGTCTTTCTGTCCATGCCGCTGACCCGTGCCCGGATATTGGGGGCCCTGCTGTATAAGGAGCGGCTGGACGGCTACCTGCGCTGGGGGTACAATTTCTGGTTCAGTCAGTTCAGCCTGCGCCCCATCGACCCCTGGCAGAACACCGACGCGGACGGAGGCTTCCCCTCCGGGGACGCTTTCCTGGTTTACCCGGGGCCGGAGGGCGAGCCGGTGCCCTCGCTGCGGCTGAAAACGCTGCGGGATGCCTGGCAGGATCTGCGGGCGTTGCAGGCGCTGGAGCAACGGGCAGGCCGGGCTGCGGCGCTGGACTGCGTCCGGCAGCATCTGGGGCCGGTAAGCTTTACCCGCTACCCCGCCGACCCGGCCCGGTATCAGGCATTTCGGCAGGCGGTGAACGACCGTCTGCTTCAAACTACAGGAAGGCAGGAACAGGTATGAAAAAGATCGGATTTATCGGATATGGCCTCCGCAGTGAGACCATGATGAAAGCCTTTGCAGGCATTGGTGCGGAGATCGAAGCGGCAGCCATCGCCGACCCCCGCGCCGGGGAAATCCGGGAAAAGGTGGCGGCGGACGGCCGGTTTGCCCGCACCCGGTATTACGCAGACACGGCCGAAATGCTGGCCTCGGAATCGCTGGATGGCGTGTTTATCGGTACCCGCTGCGGGCTGCACGCCTCTCTGGCGGCCCAGGTGCTGGCGCGGGATCTGCCGCTGTTTCTGGAAAAGCCGGTCTGCATCAGCGAGGAACAGTACGACCAGCTGGCCCGGGCAGGGCAGGGGAAAGAGGACCGGGTGGTGGTCTCCTTTCCGTTGCGGCTCACCGATCCGGTGCAGCAGATGAAGCGCCTGGCGGACAGCGGCGAACTGGGTGATATCGTATCGGTGCAGGCGGTGAACAACGTGCCCTACGGCAGCGTGTATTATCACAGCTGGTACCGGGACCCCTCCCTCACCGGCGGTCTGTTTTTGCAGAAAACCACCCATGACATTGACTATATTACCTACATCCTGGGCAAGCAGCCGGAACAGGTCTACGCCGAAACGGCCAAGATGCATTTCAAGGGGGATAAGCCCGCCGGGCTGCATTGCCCCGACTGCCCGGAATACCACACCTGCCCGGAGAGCAGTTTTACCGTGCGTCATACCCGCAAGGAGGAACCCACCGGCGACGCCTGCTGTTTTGCCCGGGATACCGGCAACGAGGACGTGGGCGCGGCGCTGTTCCGCTGCGGTGACGGCACCATCCTGTCCTACCATCAGATATTCCTGGTGAAGGGAGAGGCGGGCCGCCGGGGTGCCCGGTTCGTGGGTACCCGGGCCAGTGCCGAATTCGATTTTTATACCGCCCGTCTGCGGGTGGATTACTACGACGGACGGCGCGGCGCGGAATACCGGTTCCACTGCCCGCCGGGCCTGCAGCATTTCGGCGGCGACGAGGAGCTGGCCAAAGAATTTCTGGCGGTGATGGACGGCGCGCCCAGCCGCTCCAACCTGGCCCAGGGGCTGGCCAGCGCAGCGGCCTGCCTGGCGGCGAAGCGCTCCACCGAGTGCGGCATGCCGGTGCGCATACAGCGATAACGGAATACACAAAAAGCGCGGCAGCGTCAGCTGCCGCGCTTTCGTTTACCCTTTTCAGCGCAGAATATTGCGCACGATGCCGTAAAGCACCGGTTTCATGTTGTCAATGGTGTCGGGTTTGCCCTCAATGATGGAGGAGTAGCACACCGACCCCACCATCTCCACAATCACAAAGATGATCCGGAACAATTCTTCCTCGCTGTAGCGGGAGGCCTGGGGGCTGCGTTCCAGATCGCTCATCAGCCGGTCCCACAGCGGGTCGCTGCGTTCGCTCATCTGCCGGGCCACCATCGGCCAGGAGAAGTTCCGCTCCACCAGCCGCAGCACCAGCTTGTTGCACTTGAAATACTCGACGATGTAGTCCAGCATGAGCAGCACGTTTTCCACAAAATCCGGTGTGCGCCGCTCCTCCAGCCAGGCGTAGGCCTCCTCCAGCACCCGGGCGGAAATATCATACACCAGCTGCTGCAGCAGCTGATCCTTGTCCTGAAAATACAGATAAAAGGTGCCCTTGGCCACATTGGCCCGCCGCACGATCTCGTCCACCGAGGTCTTGGCCACCCCTTTTTCGGTAAACAACCCGTAGGCGGCGGCCAGCAGATTCTGCCGCTTGCGTTCCTTGCGGGACTCCCGTTCATCCGGCATCGCTGTACCCCTCCTCCTCATTCCGGCGCGGTCACGCCGTTGCTTTCAGTATAAGCCCATCCCGCGCCGGTTGGCAAGTGCCCTACGGGGAATTGTACAAAATGACCAACAGTCACAATAAAACAATTCTGACCATTGGTCATTTAATGAATTGACCAGTGGTCATTTCTGCGGTATACTACTGCTTGATGACCAACAGTCAGTTTCCGGCTTGCCGGAAACCGGGAAAGGAAGTGTTGTGCGATGGAATGGTTCGCACGCTGGGTGGTGCGGCATCGAAAAGCGGTGCTTCTGGCGGCGGTTCTGCTGCTGATCCCCTCGATCTTCGGCGCCGTGGGCACCTATATCAACTACGACATCCTCACCTATCTGCCGCCGGAGCTGGACTCCATGGTAGGGGAGAGGATGCTGGACGAGGATTTCCACATGGCGGCCACCTCCATGATCACGGTGGAGCACATGACCCAGGCCGATACGCTGGCCCTCAAGGAGGCGCTGGCACAGGTGGAAGGGGTGCGCGCCGTGCTGGGGGCGGATGACCTGCTGAATGTGACCACCCCCAAAGAGATGCTGCCGTCGGATATCCGCCGCTTTTTCTACAGCGACAGCGGGGCCACCCTGCTGGTGGTACAGTTTGATTACCCCAGCGCCCATGCGGTGACCATGGCGGCCCAGAATACCATCAAAAAGCTGCTGAACGAGCGCTGTTTCATCGGCGGTATCTCCGCCATTCTGGAGGATACCCGGGCGCTGGTCAATAAGGAGATGCCGCTGTACATCCTCTGCGCGGTGGGCGCCTGTCTGGTGGTGCTGTTCCTGAGCATGAAGGAAACGGTGGTGCCGCTGATCTTCATGCTGGGCATGATCTTCCCCATCGGGTATAACTTCGGCACCAACATCTTCTTGGGCCAGATCAGCTACATCACCGAGGCTCTGGCCACCGTGCTGCAGCTGGGGGTTACGATGGACTTTTCCATCTTCCTGCTGCACCGGTTTGAGGAAGAGCAGCTGACCTGTCCTGACCCGGAGCGGGCCATGGTGCAGGCTATACAGAAAACCTTCTCCTCGATTCTGGCCAGTTCCCTCACCACCATCGCGGGCTTTTTGGCCATGTGCACCATGCGCCTTACCCTGGGGCGGGACATCGGCCTGGTCATGGCCAAGGGCGTTCTGCTGGGGGTGATCAGCACCGTCACCATTCTGCCGGCGCTGCTGCTTACCTTCCGGGGCGCCATCTCCCGCCATACCCACCGCACCTTTATTCCACGGCTGCAGCGCACGCCCCGTTTTGTAGTGCGCCACGCGGTGCCGATCCTGGCGGTGTTCGTGGCCTGCTTCATTCCCTTCGCTGTGGCGCAGGCCAAAACTCCGGTCTACTACACCCTGTTCGACAGCCTGCCCCAGGATCTGCCGGGCATTGAGGGCACCAACCGGCTGAAAGAGGACTTCGGCATGACCACCTCCCACTTTATCCTGGTGGACGCGGACCTGTCCGCCCGGGAGATGCAGAACCTGTCCCGGGAGATCGCCGGGGTGGAGGGCATCCACCAGGTGCTCAGCTGGGAAAGCTTTGTGGGTGGCGGGATTCCGCAGGCGATGCTGCCCCGTTCCGCCCGGGAGATGTTCCGGACGGGCGGCCATGAGATGCTGCTGGCCAACTCCAGCTGCAAAAGCGGCACGGCCGAGCAGGGCGAGCAGCTGAAAACCCTCAACGAGATCGTAAAACGGTACGATCCCAACGGGGTCATTACCGGCGAGGGCGCCATGACCAATGATCTGATCCAGGTGGCGGACGTGGATTTCCGCAGCGTCAGCATCGCCAGTATTTTGGCGGTGTTCCTGATCATTGCGGTCAGCTTCCGCTCCCTGTCCATCCCGGTGCTTCTGGTGACCGCCATTGAAAGTGCCATCATGATCAACATGGGCATCCCGTATTTCACCGGAGATGTGCTGCCCTTCGTGGCCGGTATCGTGATCGGTACCATCCAGCTGGGCGCCACAGTGGACTACGCCATTCTGCTGACCACCCGGTTCCGGGAAGAACGGGAGGGCGGCTACCCCGTCCGGGAAGCTGCCCGCATCGCGGTGGAACAGTGCAGCCAGAGCATCCTCACCAGCGGGCTTACCTTTTTTGCCGCTACCTTCAGCGTTTCGCTGGCGTCCCGCATGGAACTGATCGGCAGCCTGTGCCGCCTGATCAGCCGGGGCGCGCTGATCAGTATGTTTGTGATTCTGCTGATTCTGCCGGCTCTGCTGGTGATTACCGAACCCATCATTCAAAAGACCACCTGGCGCTGGACACGCCGGGGAAAGGAGACGACCACCCCATGAAACGATTCTGGAAAAAAGCCCTGGCTGCCGCGCTCAGCGGCGCGCTGGCGGTAAGCTGCACCCTGCCCGCCTTTGCTGCCGGGCCGCAGAACAGCGAAATGACCAAGAACGAAAATGTGTTTGTGATCCTGAACCCGGATGGTTCCATCCGGGAACAGATCGTCAGTGACTGGCTGCACAGCGACAGCGGATTTTCCGCTGCTGCCGACCGCAGCAGCCTGACCGGCATTATCAACCTGACCGATACGGTGCTGCCGGAACAGAATGGACAGGAACTGACCTGGACCACCGACGCCAAGGATATCTACTACCAGGGCACCACCGACCAGACCCCGCCGGTCACGGTGGAGATCCGCTACACCCTGGACGGCAGCCCGGTCACCGCCGAAGAGCTGGAGGGCAAAAGCGGCCACCTGGTCATCCGCCTGGCACTCACCAACCACGAGGGGCAGCAGAAAAAGATCGGCGGCAAGACCCGTACCGTCTATACGCCCTTCTTCACGGTGGCGGCCCTGACCCTGCCGGTGGATACTTATACGGATGTGACCGCCCTGCACGGCACGGTGCAGAGCGACGCCAAAACCCAGCTGGCCTGTTTCCTGGCTATGCCGGGCATGGCGGAAACGCTGGACGGCCTGCTTCCGGGGGCGTTTTCCGGCCTGGAAAACTACCTGCTGGACGAACTGGTGGTGGAGGCGGATGTGACCGACTGCACCCTGCCCACCGTGCTGCTGGCTTCTTCCACCAGCGTGGAGGAACTGTCCGACGGGCTGAATCTGCCCGATCTGGATCTGGGTCAGCTGGATCAGCTGAAGGATGCGGCAGCCCAGCTGCAGAGCGGTGCGTCTACCCTGCATCAGGCCACCGGCGCGCTGCAGAGCAAGATGGAAGAATTCGAGAGCAGCTATGCCACCTTTGATGCGGGCGTGGACAGCGCCCTGTCCGGCGCACAACAGGTGCAGGCCGGCTCCCGGCGGCTGCTGGAGGGTACCAAAAGCCTGGATGACGGGGCGATCCAGCTGGCGGACGGTACCGTGCAGCTGGACGACGGGGCCAGGCAGCTGTCCGACCAGCTGCAGCAGCAGCTGGTTCCGGCCCTGCAGGGAGCTGCCGGCCAGCAGGCCGCGCTGGAGCAGGAGATGGAGGCGCTGCTGGAACAGCTGGCGGAACTGAAATTCCCGGATGTGGCGGCGCTGAAAACCCGGCTGGCCACCGGCGTGGGCCAGGCGTTTGACGGTGCCGCGCAGGGCGCAGCCCAGGCGGCGGCCCAGAATGTGGGCGACGCGGTGAAAAGTGGTGCGGCCCAGATAGCCCAGGCTGCGGTGGGGCAGACCATGCCCTCTGTGTCCCAGGCTGTACAGGATACCCTGACGGCAGCCCTGCAGCCCTATGTGGACAGCGGCAAACTCTCCCCGGAGGAGGCCGCTGCCATTCAGGAACAGGCCGGCGGCGCAGTCCAGGCGGCTGCACCCGCCGTGCAGGAGGCCGCGGCCGGCGCGATCCAGAGCCAAGTGAACTTTGATGCCGCCCAGGTGGCGGATCAGGTGGTTGCCGGCATGGCCACGCAGAAGCAGACGGCGGTGGATAAAGTCACGGCCGCGCTGGATGGTCTGGATGTTTCCGCGGTGGAACCGGCGATAACCGGCTTCCTGAAACTGGCAGGGGATGCCCAGGCCATGATGAACTCCCTCAAAACCCTGACCGGCGCACTGTACGATGCGGAAAATCCCGCCGACCCGCAGACGGTGGCTGGTGCGGCTGCGGCGCTGGCGGCCGGTACCGCCGGTGTCCGGCAGGGGGTAAGCACCCTGCGCACCGGTGCCGACCAGCTTACCGCGGGTGCCGCGGAGCTGAATAATGGTGCGTCGGCGCTGAGCGAGGGGCTGAGCACCCTGTCCGCCTCCAGCAAAACCGTGAAGGAGGCCATCGGACAGTTCCGCACCGGTGCAGGCAGTCTGAACGAGGGCGCGGGTCAGCTGCAGGCCGGACTGGATGCCTGCGTGGAGAAGGTGAGCGGCCGCCTGAAAGACCTGGCCGGCAGCGGCGAGGGCGGCACCCTGGGCCAGGTTCTGGACGCTATGGAAGAGCAGGCCGCGGACTATACCTCGTATACCGGCAGCGCCGAGGGGGTCAAGGCCAGCGTCAAGTTCATCATGAAGACCGACGAGCCGGACGTGCCGCAAACCGGATCCCCGGCGGCTGCACAGCATTCGGAACCCGCCGCGGAAAAAGCGACCTTCTGGGAGCGGGTGCTGCATCTGTTCGGCTGACAATACACCTATTATATAATAAGGAAAACCGCCCGATGGCCCCTTGCCGCAGGCGGTTTTTCGCTGTAAAATCCGGCAAAACAAAAATTTGGTGATTTGCCCAGCATTTTTTTGAAAATACTGTTGACATACACAAACTTTGCCTGTAAAATAAATCATGTTGCGCCACCTGGGCGTAACTCTGCCCCAAGCCTCGTATATACGGGGCGAAGGACGGAAAAATACTGCAAGAAAGGAGAACAAAATGCCTACTTTTAACCAGCTTGTACGCAAGGGTCGTGAGGTCCTGGTCAAGAAGAGCACCGCTCCCGCGCTGCTGAAGAGCTACAACTCTCAGAAGAAGGCCTATTCCGATCAGAATAGCCCCCAGAAGCGTGGCGTCTGCACCGCTGTTCGTACCATGACCCCGAAAAAGCCCAACTCTGCTCTTCGTAAGGTAGCCCGTGTTAAGCTCACGAATGGTATCGAGGTAACCTCTTACATTCCTGGCATCGGCCATAACCTGCAGGAGCATAGCGTCGTACTGATCCGTGGCGGCCGTGTTAAGGACCTGCCTGGTGTTCGTTACCACATCATCCGTGGTACTCTGGATACCCAGGGCGTGGCCAACCGCAACCAGGCCCGTTCCAAGTACGGTGCGAAGCGTCCCAAGGCCGGTGCTAAGAAGAAGTAATAAAAATCATACCCGCCACAAAGGCTGTTTATATACAAGCGTAAATTGCCTTTTGTGTGGCACAACGGGAGTTTTTATGCTTTCGAGTACCGATGATATCATTCTGTGAAGGAGGGAAGAAAGATGCCCAGAAGAGGTAATACTGCGAAGCGGGACGTTTTGGCGGATCCGCTTTACAATTCCAAAATGGTCACCCGGCTGATCAACAGCATCATGCTGGATGGCAAGAAGGGCGTTGCTCAGAAAATCGTGTACGATGCCTTCAATATCGTGCAGGAGAAGAGCGGCAACGATCCCCTGGAGATGTTCGAAAAGGCTATGGAGAACATCATGCCCAGCCTGGAGGTCAAGGCTCGCCGTGTAGGTGGCTCCACCTATCAGGTGCCCATGGAGGTGCGTCCTGAGCGCCGTCAGACCCTGGGTCTGCGTTGGCTCACCACCTACTCCCGCACCCGCAGCGAGCGCACCATGTCTCTGCGCCTGGCCAACGAGATCCTGGACGCCTGCAACAACACCGGTAACGCGGTGAAGAAGCGCGAGGATACCCACAAGATGGCCGAGGCCAACAAGGCTTTCGCTCACTATCGTTATTGATTCGGTTAGGAGGTTACTATGCCAAGAGACGTTTCTCTGGAAATGACCAGAAACATCGGCATTATGGCGCACATTGACGCCGGCAAGACCACCACCACCGAGCGTATCCTTTACTACACCGGTGTAAACCACAAGATCGGTGAGACGCACGATGGTGCGGCTACCATGGACTGGATGGCGCAGGAGCAGGAGCGTGGTATCACCATCACTTCTGCTGCCACCACCTGCTACTGGAGCCACACGGAGCTGCTGAACGATCCCGCCAAGGCTAAGAAGTTCCGGCACCGTATCAACATCATCGACACCCCGGGCCACGTGGACTTCACCGTTGAGGTGGAACGCAGCCTGCGCGTGCTGGACGGTTCTGTGACCGTTCTGTGCGCCAAGGGCGGTGTTGAGCCCCAGTCCGAGACCGTTTGGCGTCAGGCCGACAAGTATCACGTGCCCCGTATGGCGTACGTGAACAAGATGGACATCATGGGCGCCGACTTCTACCGCGTCGTGCGCATGATGCGTGAGCGCCTGAAGTGCAACGCCGTGCCCATCCAGCTGCCCATCGGCGCCGAGGATACCTTCAAGGGTATCATCGACCTGATCGACATGAAGGCTGACGTCTACTACGACGATATGGGTAAGGATATCCGCGTGGAGGATATTCCCGAGGATATGCGCGAGCTGGCTGAGCAGTATCATGCCGAGATGATCGAGGCCATTGCCGAAAACGACGAAGAGCTGATGATGAAGTACCTGGACGGCGAAGAGCTGACCAAGGAAGAAATCAAGACCGCTCTGCGCCGCGAGACCATCGCCAACACCGTGGTTCCCGTTGTCTGCGGTACTTCCTACCGCAACAAGGGTGTTCAGAAGCTGCTGGACGCCATCGTGGACTATATGCCCGCCCCCACCGATATCGAAGATATCAAGGGCGTGAACCCCGAGACCGGCGAGGAGACCAGCCGTCCGTCTTCTGACGACGCGCCGTTCGCCGCTCTGGCTTTCAAGATCGCCACCGACCCGTTCGTTGGCAAGCTGTGCTTCTTCCGCGTGTACTCCGGTACCGTTGAGGCCGGCTCCACCGTGTACAACTCGGTGAAGGAAAACAACGAGCGTATGGGCCGCATCCTGCAGATGCACGCCAACCACCGGCAGGACATCGAGATCTGCTACGCCGGCGATATCGCCGCCGCTGTGGGTCTGAAGAACACCACCACCGGTGACACCCTGTGCGATCCCAAACACCCCGTCATCCTGGAGAGCATGGAGTTCCCCGAGCCCGTTATCCGCGTTGCCATCGAGCCCAAGACCAAGGCTGGTCAGGAGAAGATGGGCATTGCGCTGAACAAGCTGGCTGAAGAGGATCCCACCTTCCGTACCTGGACCGACGAGGAAACCGGTCAGACCATCATCGCCGGCATGGGCGAGCTGCACCTGGAAATCATCGTGGACCGCCTGCTGCGCGAGTTCAAGGTGGAAGCCAACGTGGGCGCTCCGCAGGTTGCTTACCGCGAGTGCATCCGCCGCACCGCCGAGTCCAACACCAAGTACGCCCGTCAGTCCGGTGGTAAGGGCCAGTATGGTCACTGTATCATCACCATCGAGCCCAACGAGGCCGGCAAGGGCTACGAGTTCGTCAACGCCGTGGTTGGCGGCGATGTGCCGAAGGAGTATATCCCGGCCATCGACCAGGGCATCCAGGGCGCGATGAAGGCCGGCATCCTGGCCGGTTACCCGGTGGAGGACGTCAAGGTCACCCTGAAGGGCGGCTCCTATCACGAGGTCGACTCTTCTGAAATGGCCTTTAAGATCGCCGGTTCCATGGCGTTCAAGGACGCTATGGCCAAGGCTGATCCCGCCATCATGGAGCCCATCATGAAGGTCGCGGTCATTGTGCCCGACGAATACATGGGCGACGTAATCGGCGACCTGAACAGCCGCCGCGGCCAGATCCAGGGCATGGAAGCCCTGAATGGCTCTCAGCAGGTCAACGCCTTTGTCCCGCTGTCCAACATGTTCGGTTATTCCACCGACCTGCGCAGCAAGACCCAGGGCCGCGGCCAGTACTCCATGGAGCCCAGCCACTACGCTGAGGTGCCCAAGAGCATCGCTGAAGAGATCATGGCCGGCCGCAAGAAGGACTAATTTCACCCCAGCCCTGGCAACTGCGGGGAAATTCCCGCAAATGTCTTGATTTTTGAGAACTGATTTAGTATGATATTCGTAAGTCATACGGTCATAAAAAAGGAGGACAATAACCATGGCAAAAGCTAAGTTTGAGCGTAACAAGCCTCATATTAACATTGGCACCATCGGCCACGTTGACCACGGCAAGACCACCCTGACCGCCGCCATCACCAAGGTGCTGGCTATGAAGGGCGACGCCGAGTTCACCGACTACGCCAACATCGATAAGGCTCCCGAGGAGCGCGAGCGCGGCATCACCATCAACACCTCTCACGTGGAGTACCAGACCGACAACCGTCACTACGCCCACGTGGACTGCCCGGGCCACGCTGACTACGTGAAGAACATGATCACCGGTGCTGCCCAGATGGACGGCGCTATCTTGGTCGTGTCTGCCGCTGACGGCCCCATGCCCCAGACCCGTGAGCACATCCTGCTGAGCCGCCAGGTAGGCGTGCCCTACATCGTTGTGTTCATGAACAAGGTGGACCAGGTTGACGATCCCGAGCTGCTGGATCTGGTCGAGATGGAGATCCGTGATCTGCTGAGCGAGTACGAGTTCCCCGGCGACGACACCCCGATCATCAAGGGCTCCGCTCTGAAGGTTCTGGAGAGCACCTCCACCGATATCAACGCTCCCGAGTACGCCTGCATCCTGGAGCTGATGGACGCTGTTGACAACTACATCCCCACCCCGGATCGTATGGCTGACCAGCCGTTCCTGATGCCCGTTGAGGACGTGTTCACCATCACCGGCCGCGGCACCGTGGCTACCGGTCGTGTGGAGCGCGGCACCATCAAGGTTGGCGAGGAAGTTGAGATCGTTGGCCTGAAGGACGAGAAGATGAAGACCACCGTTACCGGTCTGGAGATGTTCCGCAAGCTGCTGGACTTCGCTCAGGCTGGCGACAACGTGGGCGCCCTGCTGCGTGGTGTGCAGCGTTCTGATATCGAGCGTGGCCAGGTTCTGTCCAAGCCCGGTACCATTCATCCCCACACCAAGTTCTCCGGCCAGGTCTACATCCTGAAGAAGGAAGAAGGCGGCCGTCACACCCCGTTCTTCAACAACTACCGTCCTCAGTTCTACTTCCGTACCACCGACGTGACCGGCGTCATCACTCTGCCCGAAGGCACTGAGATGTGCATGCCCGGCGATAACGTCAGCATGGACGTTGAGCTGATCACCCCGATCGCTATCGAGGAAGGCCTGCGTTTCGCTATCCGTGAGGGTGGCCGTACCGTTGGCTCCGGCGTTGTTACCAAGATCAACGAGTAATCGTTATCTGCATCGCTTTTTTGGCCCCTGCCAGTTTGGCAGGGGCCTTTTCGCATATGCCGGGCAGCCTGGCATTTGGTGCAGCGCCCCTTTTTATCCAAGGGCGATTGTGGTACAATAGACAGGGTACAACGCGGATGGACCGCCGCGAATTTGTGTACCGGTGAGGAAAGTGATCCTATGGAAATACAACAGATCTGCAGCCTGCTGGAGATCGACTGGCAAGCGTGTGTGTCCCGGTTCAGCGGCAACGAGGGGCTGTACCGGCGGTTTCTGTTCCGCTTTCCCCAGGATGAGACCTGGGAACAACTGGCCCGGGCCTGGGAGCAGCAGGACATGCCCGGCGTGGAGCGGGGGGCGCATACCTTGAAAGGGATTGCCGCCAATCTGGGTCTTTCCAGGCTGCAGGCCGACAGCGCCGCCGTGGTGGATGCCGTGCGGGCCGGTCATACGGAGGCTCTGCCCGCCCTGATGGAGCAGCTGACTGCCAGTTGCCGCCTTGCCCGCGAAATTCTGTCTCAGCCGGCGGACTAAGGGGGGCGGCATGCAGAGCAAACAATATTTTGAAAATTCCGCCCGCCGGGATACGATCCTTGTGGTGGATGACGTGGAACTGAACCGTGTTATCCTAAGCGAGGCATTCCGGGAGGGTTACCGCATTCTGGAGGCGGAAAACGGCCGTCAGGCGCTGGATCAGCTGCTGGCCGAGCCGGACCGGATCTGCGCCATCCTGCTGGATGTGGTGATGCCGGTAATGGACGGCTTTGCCTTTCTGGAGGAGATGCGGGCCCGGGATCTGCTGGCCAGCATTCCGATTTTCCTGATCACGGCGGATTCTTCCGAAGCCAATATGCGCCGTGGCTACGATCTGGGCGCGGTGGATATCATCGGCAAACCGGTGCTGCCCTACTTTGTGCGCCGCCGGGTGGAAAGCGTGGCCGAACTGTACCGTGCCCGGGAGCAGCTGGGCAACCGGGTGGATCAGCAGGACCGGCAGCTGGCGCAGCAGGCCGAGGAAATCCAGAAGCTGAGCCAGTCCATCATTGAAAGTCTGGCTACCGCCATCGAGTTCCGCAGCGGCGAATCCGGCGAACATGTACGCCGGATCAGCGCCCTTACCACCTGGATGCTGACGGAACTGCGCGGCTCCGGCTATCCGGGATGTGATTTCACCGATGAACAGATCGGGCAGATCGCCACCGCCGCCATTCTGCACGACGTGGGCAAGATCGCGGTGCCGGATCAGGTGCTCAACAAGCCCGGCCGCCTTACCGCCGAGGAATTTGAGCTGATGAAAACCCATACCGTGCGCGGCTGTGAACTGCTGGAGCAGATTCCGCAGTACCATTCCAATCCGCTGTTCCGGTATGCCTATGACATCTGCCGCCATCACCATGAGCGTGTGGACGGCCGCGGCTATCCGGACGGCCTGCAGGGGGATGAGCTGTCGGTCTGGTCCCAGGTGGTGGCCTTGGCCGATGTATACGACGCCCTCACCAACAAACGGGTCTACAAACCGGCCTTCACCCATGAAAAAGCCATGGAGATGATCCGCACCGGTCAGTGCGGTCAGTTCCAGCCCGCCCTGGTGGACGCGCTTGCCCACGGGCTGGAGCACCATACCCACGATCCGGAGTCCAACTGAATTCCGCGGCCTGCCCGGTCTGGTATCGGGCGGCCGCTGCTTTTTGCCCGGATTTTTACAAAAAAGTGCGGAATTCCGCGGTTTCCCGCTTTTCAGGGCTGGTTATATGTGCTATACTATGGCATACGAATTTGTAATTGTGCACAAAACTGAGTCATACAATAAAAGGAGGCACCACCTTTGCAGCAGAGAGAAACCATGATCGTGCTGGACTTCGGCGGCCAGTATAACCAGCTGATCGCCCGCCGTGTCCGGGAGTGCGGCGTATACTGCGAGATCTACTCCTATCGTACCCCGCTGGAGACCATCCGGGCCAAGAATCCCAAGGGCATCATCCTGACCGGCGGCCCCAACAGCGTGTACGATCCCACTTCCGCCACCTGCACCGCCGACCTGTTTGCCCTGGGTGTGCCGGTGCTGGGCATCTGCTACGGCAGCCAGCTGATGATGCATCTGCTGGGCGGCCGGGTGGAGCGTGCCCCGGAACGGGAATACGGCAAAACCGAAGTGTTTGTGGACACCGAATCCCTGCTGTTCCAGGAGGTCAGCCCCAGCACCATCTGCTGGATGAGCCACAACGACTACATCTCCCAGGCGGCGCCCGGCTTCAAGGTGATCGCCCATACCGCTCACTGCCCGGTGGCGGCGGTGGAAGCCCCGGACAAGGGCCTGTACGCCGTGCAGTTCCACCCGGAAGTGCTGCATACCCAGCAGGGCAGCCTGATGCTGTCCAACTTTGTGTATAAGGTCTGCGGCTGCGCCGGCGACTGGAAGATGGACAGCTTTGTGGAGCAGTCCATCCAGAGCATCCGCGCCAAGGTGGGCGACGGCAAGGTGCTGTGCGCGCTGTCCGGCGGTGTGGACTCCAGCGTGGCGGCGGTTATGCTGGCCAAGGCGGTGGGCCGTCAGCTCACCTGCGTGTTTGTGGATCACGGCCTGCTGCGCAAGGACGAAGGCGACCAGGTGGAGGCTGTCTTTGGCCCCGAAGGCCCCTACGATCTGAACTTCATCCGGGTCAACGCCCAGCAGCGTTTCTATGACAAGCTGGCCGGTCAGGACGACCCCGAAACCAAGCGCAAGATCATCGGCGAGGAATTCATCCGCGTCTTTGAGGAAGAAGCCAAGAAGATCGGCCGGGTGGACTATCTGGTGCAGGGCACCATCTACCCGGACGTGGTGGAAAGTGGCCTGGGCGGCGAGAGCGCCGTGATCAAGAGCCACCACAACGTGGGCGGTCTGCCTGACTACGTGGATTTCAAGGAGATCATCGAGCCGCTGCGTGACCTGTTCAAGGACGAGGTTCGCGCTGCGGGCCGTGAACTGGGTCTGCCCGAGGCGCTGGTAGCCCGTCAGCCCTTCCCGGGTCCGGGTCTGGCGGTGCGGATCATCGGCGCCGTCACCCCGGAGAAGGTCCGCATGGTGCAGGAGGCCGACGCCATCTTCCGGGAGGAGATGGACAACTTCGGCCTGGCCAATGCCGCCAGCCAGTATTTTGCCGCCCTGACCAACATGCGCAGCGTGGGCGTTATGGGCGACGAGCGCACCTACGACTACGCCGTGGCCCTGCGTGCGGTTTCCACCAGCGACTTCATGACCGCCGAGAGTGTCCAGCTGCCCTGGGAACTGCTGGGCAAGGTCACCAGCCGCATCGTCAACGAGGTTCCCCATGTGAACCGCGTCCTCTACGACTGCACCGGCAAGCCCCCGGCAACCATCGAATTTGAATAAATAGCGCCGTCCCCGGAAACCGGAGCATACCCGGTTCCCGGGGACGTTTTTTCAGCGAACCGGCGGCTTGAAAAAATCCGGCTGCCGGATTCGTTCTGTTTGCAGAAAACCCGGCTGCTTTCCGCCGGACGGAGGTGTCCCATGAAAACCATCGCAATGATTGAAGACGATCCCGCCATCGGGGATATGCTGCAGGAGGTGCTGCAGAAGGAGGGCTATCGGGTGGAACGGGCCTATTCCGGCACGGAAGCCCGCTATCTGCTGGAGCGGTGCCGCCCGGATCTGATCCTGCTGGACCGCATGCTGCCCGGATTACCCGGCGAGGAACTTCTTCCGCAGATGCAGGGCATCCCGGTGATCGTGGTCAGCGCCAAAGCCCGGGTGGAGGACAAGGTGGAACTGCTGCTGAAAGGGGCGGTGGACTATGTTGCCAAGCCTTTCGCTATCCCGGAACTGCTGGCCCGCATCCAGGTGCAGCTGCGGCAGCCGCGCCTGCCCGGCTCGCCGGTGCTGCAGGTGGGGGATATCCGGCTGGACGAACCCTCCCGTCAGGTGACGGTCAACCAGACCCCGGTGCACCTGACCCGCACCGAGTACGCCGTGCTGAAACTGTTGCTTCTCAACCCCAACCAGGCAACCTCCAAGGCGGCCATCCTGGATCGGATCAGCCGGGACACGCCGGACTGTACCGACAACTCGCTGAAACAGCATGTGAGCAACCTGCGCCGCAAGCTGCGGGAGGCGGGCAGCCGGCAGGACATCCAGGCTGTCTGGGGGATCGGGTTCCGGCTGACGGGAGAATCTTGACCGAATCTTTACCATTTTCCTGACCGCTTTCTTGACGGTTGCCCTGTAGGATGGAGACATCACAAAAAAAGGAGGCAGACACGAAAATGGAGTATGTGCTGCAAACAAAGGAACTTTGCAAACAGTACCGGCACGGCAGGGCGCTGGACGGCCTGACCATGTCGGTACCCAAAGGCTCTGTCTATGGGCTGATCGGAAAAAACGGCGCAGGCAAAACCACCCTGATCCAGATCCTCTGCGGCCTGCAGCGGCCCAGCGCCGGAAGTTTTACCCTGTACGGGGCCGCCGCCGGGCCGGAACTGGCGCGGGCAAGGCGGCGGATGGGGGCCATGGTGGAAACGCCGTCCCTCTACCCGGACAGAACCGCCGCCGGAAACCTGGCCCTGCAGAACCGGGTGCTCGGCCTGCCGGACGATGGCAATATCCCCGGCCTGCTGCGGCTGGTAGGGCTGGAGAATACAGGCTCCAAAACGGTGCGCGGCTTTTCGCTGGGGATGCGCCAGCGACTGGGCATTGCGCTGGCCCTCTGCGGATCCCCGGATTTTCTCGTTCTGGATGAGCCCACCAACGGGCTGGATCCGCAGGGCATCATTGAAATGCGGGAGCTGATTCTGAAACTGAACCGGGAACACCAGATCACCGTGCTGATCTCCAGCCATATGCTGGACGAGCTTTCCCGCCTGGCCACCCGGTACGGATTCATCGACAATGGCCGCATGATCCGGGAGATCAGCGCCGAGGAATTTGCCCGCACCGGCCGCCGAAGAATACGGCTGACCCTGTCGGATACGCGGCCGCTGGCGCGGGTGCTGGACGAAATGGGGCTGGAGTATAAAATCCTCTCCCCGACCCAGGCGGATGTGTACGGCCATCCGAATGTTGCCCGTCTGACACGGGCGCTGGATGAAGCAAGTTGCAAACTGCAGGAAATCCGGGAAAAGGACGAAACCCTGGAAAGCTATTTCCTGGCGCTGGTAGGAGGTGATCGCCGTGCATAACCTGCTTTGTGCCAACGGGGAACGTCTGCGCCATTACCGGATCTTCTGGGGAATGCTGGCCGGTGTGCTGGCGGTATCGGCCCTTTCGGTCTGGCACTCGTCCCGCGCAGCCCGGGAAATGGCCCGCATGGGGATCGAACGCCCGCTGGAATCCTACTTTTTCGCCATGGCCTCTGTCATGGGGGTGGTGTTCGCCGCGTTTATCAGCCTGTTTTTGAGCGCGGGACTGGCGGACGGTACGGTCCGCAACAAGCCGATCGTCGGGCATACCCGCGCGTCGGTCTACCTGGCGGATTATCTGGTCTGCCTGGGGGCGTACCTGGCCTTTGCGGCAGCCTGGTTTCTGGGCGGTCTGACCGGGCTGCTGTGCATCGGGCCGTTCTCCATGAGCCCGGGTGAGGTGCTGGTGTACCTGCTGGTTGCGGCAGGCTTTACCGCCTCGTTCGCGGCGCTGTTTGTGCTGATCAGCCTGCTGTGCGATAACAAGGCGCTTACCGTTATCCTGTCACTGGCCCTGTGGCTGGGGCTTGTCCTGCTGGCGGGGGCGTTTTACGACCGTCTCCACGAGCCGGAGATGAGCGGCGGCGTGGTGTATCAGGACGGCGCTTTCCGGGAGGTCGATCCCCAGCCCAATCCGCTGTATCTGGCAGGGCTGGCCCGGACGGTCTGCCAGTGCCTGCTGGAATTCCTGCCCACGGGGCAGGCCCAGCTGGTATACGGGGGGGGGGAGTTCAGGCGCCGGTGCGGCAGCTGATGTTCTCGTTGCTCTTTACCGGCCTGGCCCTGTGGCTGGGCGTCAAACTGTTTGAAAGAAAAGAAATTCGATAAGGGGTTGCTATGAACGGGATCCTGTGGGGCGTTATCGTTGCGTTGCTGTGTGTGATTGCCGGTCTGTGCTGGAAGATCCGGCTGCTGCGGGTTTCGGCCCGCCAGATCGGGGAAGGATTCCGCGACAGGCTGGCCGCTGATACCAATACGCTGCTCTCCATTTCCAGCCGGGATGCCGCCATGCGGCAGCTGGCGTCGGCGGTGAATGAGCAGCTGCGGCTGCCGCGAAGCCAGCGGCAGCGGTATCAGCAGGGAGACCGGGAGGTCAAGGAGGCCATTACCAACCTGTCCCACGATCTGCGCACCCCGCTCACGGCGATCAGCGGCTATCTGGAGCTGATGGGCCGGCAGCAGCTTCCGCCGGATGCGGCCCGCTATCTGGCGCGGATCGGGGAGCGCACCCAGGCCATGCAGACGCTGACCGAGGAACTGTTCCGCTACTCGCTGACCGTGTCCGCCCCGCCGCTCCAGCTGCAGCCGGTTGATCTGCGCCGTGCTCTGGAGGAAGCGCTCCTGTCCCTGTACGGGGCGTTCGCTCAAAAGGGGATTGAGCCTGTGCTGGATCTGGCCGAGCACGGCAGCCGGTTTTTGCTGGATGCCGGGGCGCTGAACCGGGTGCTGAACAACATCCTGGCCAATGCCCTCAAATACAGCGCCGGAGACCTGACCGTCACCCTGAACAGGGAAGGGATCATGACCTTTTCCAACCGCACGGCCGGTATGGCAGCGGTGGATGTGCAGAAACTGTTCGACCGCTACTATACCGTGGAAACCGCGCAGAATTCCACCGGGCTGGGGCTTTCCATCGCCCGGCGGCTTACCGGGCAGATGAGCGGCCGGATCGATGCCGCCTATCGTAACGGCCGCCTGACCGTAACGGTGGACTTTTCGGCGGTGCGGCTGCCGGGAGACAGCCGGGAAATCGATTTGTGAAATTCTTCGTTCCGCTACATTTGTCATTGAAATTCGTTGACAAATGTAGCGGAAAATTTTATAATGAAACCGTCGACAAGTGTCCGAAAGGAGAGGCTCTCTTTGAACAACAACACACAGGAGCGATTGACCGCGGCGGAGTTGGACATCATGCTCTGCCTTTGGAAGTACACCCAGCCGGTGCGTACCGCCCGTCTGCTGGAGGATCTGCAGCCTGTACACAGCTGGACCCTGTCCACCCTCAAGGTGCTGCTGGGCCGGCTGGAGGAAAAGGGCTATGTGGAGGTTACCCGGCAGGGGCGGTTCACCCTGTATCAGCCGCTGGTGGCGGAGGCGGAGTACCGCCGCCGGGAAACCGGCGGTCTGCTGCACCGCTTTTTCGGCGGTTCGCCCCAGAAGCTGGTGGCCTCCCTGGTGGAGGACGGCAGCCTGACCGGGGAGGACATCGCCGCGCTGGAAGCCATTCTGCGCAAAGCGAGGGAGGATCATGCTGACGAAACCCTTTGAGGCGGTACTGCTGCTCACCCCCTGGGTGACGGTGCTGGCAGCCCTGCTGCTGGCGGCCCGCCGCTGGCTGCTGCAAAACCGGCAGGCAGCCCGGGCGCTGCGCCTGGCCTGGCTGGTGCTGGCGGTTCGCTGCGCGGTGCCGGTGCGGCTCACCCTGCCCCGGCTGGCGCCGTCCCGGCCCGAATCGCCCGCCTGGAGCGCGCCGGTGCTGGTGCAGCCGGAACGTGTGCCGGGGATCCCGCTGCGGCTGGACACAGTAGCCCCGGCAAGCCCGCCCCCGGCGACGGGCCCGTCTATGTCGGAACTGCTGATGATCCTGTGGGCGCTGGGGGCACTGTGCTTTGTCGCGGTGCAGCTGGCGCGCCATCTGGTATTCTGTTGGCAGCTGCGCCGGGGCCGGGTTCGGCTGCCGCTTTCGGGCCGGATCTACCGTTCCCCGGGGGCGCAGGTGCCGGTCACGGTCGGTCTGCTGCGCCCGGCGGTGTACCTGCCGGTTTCTCTCGCTCCTGACGATCTGCCGTTCGTCCTGGCTCATGAGCGGCGCCATATCCGCGCAGGGGATCTGTGGTTCCAGCTGCTTTTGCTGGCCGCCCAGACCCTCCACTGGTTCAACCCCTTTGTCCACCGGATGGCCCTGGCCGCCCGGCAGGACATGGAGATGGCCTGTGACGCGGCGGTGCTGCAGAACAAACCCCTGCCATACCGGTTGCGCTACGGGGAGACGGTGCTCGCCGCCCTGAAAAACGCCCGGCGGCAGGCGGTGCTCTCGGCGCCGCTGTGCGGGCCGGGACGGGCGGCGCAGACCCGTTTCAAGGAGATGTTGGATATGCGTACCCCGAAAAAATCCCTGCTGGTGCTGCCCGCGCTGCTCTGCGCCGCGGTGCTGGCCTGCAGTTTGTTTACCGCCTGTACCACACAGCCGGAAAGTTCGTCCCTGGCTGCCTTTTCCACCGAGAACGGCGCTTCGGGCCCGGAACCCGCCTCAGTGCCGGCGGATCTGAGCGTTCCCGAACCGCAGAGCAACCCGTCCACCTTTGATGCGGCAGCCGACGCATCCGGCCCGGCAGCAGATTCGGGCGAACCGGCTGCCGCCAATACGGGCTTTGCCTGGCCGGTGCCGGACGCGAAATCCATAAGAAGGTTATACGACAACAGCCATTTCGGCGTGGATATTATCGGTGAATATGATACCCCTATATATGCCATCCAGGATGGCACGGTCCTGGCCGCCGGTTCGGACTATGAAGAAACGGATGATATAGCAAACCACTGGTCCTATGGCATCCGTGTGACCCTGGATCATGGGGACGGTTTGAAGAGCCTGTATGCCCACCTGTCCGGCTTGGCGGTGGAAACGGGCGATACGGTGGAAAAAGGCCAGCTGATCGGCTATATGGGGTCCAGCGGCCGTTCCACCGGCACCCATCTGCATCTTGAAACCCGACAGGACGGCAGCCAATTTGATCCCCTTACCCTGTTCAGCGCCGAGGAAATTCCGGAGATAGAGGACGAATCCGCAGCGGACAGCGCACAGAAATGACCCTTGGCAGAAGAGAAATGCCTATTGACAACGTTTGATTTGCATGGTATTATCAAAACAAGATTTTTCGATTTGAAAGGCGGTGAGAGGATGGAGCCCATCTACGAGCAGCGGGCGCAGGTCTTTAAGGCCCTGTGCGATCCCCGGCGGCAGAAGATTCTGGCGCTGTTGCAAAGCGGGGAGAAGTGCGCCTGCAAGCTGATTGAGGAGATGGAGATGCCCCAGTCCTCCCTGTCCTATCATATGAAGATCCTCTGTGCTTCCGGTATCGTGGTTGGCCGGGAGGAAGGCAAGTGGACGCACTACCGCATTGATCCGGCGGGCAGCCGCCGGGTGGTGGAGCTGCTGCAGGCGATCACAAGCACCGACGCGGCTCCTTCTGCATCCTGCGGATGCGGCTGTACCTGACGGCACCAAGCCGGCGCACGGCGCGCCGGCTTGCTTTACGACCTATATATCCAAAATATTCGATGTGAAAGAGTTAGATACCATGCAGGGACTATGGACATTTTTACAGAATGAGCTGCTGGGCATGAAATGGCTGGACCGGCTGATGGCCCGGCTGGTGGCCGCCGCCGGGCTGGATCCGGAGGGGCGGCTGGGCGGCAGCATCCGGTTTTTCCTTTATGACACCATCAAAATTCTGGTGCTGCTGGGCTGCCTGATTCTGATAATCTCCTATATCCAGAGTTACTTTCCGCCGGAGCGTACCCGCCGGATTCTCGGCCGGTTCCAGGGCCTGGCGGCCAACTGCCTGGCTGCGCTGCTGGGCACGGTCACTCCGTTCTGCTCCTGCTCCTCCATTCCGCTGTTCATGGGCTTTACCCGGGCCGGGCTGCCGCTGGGGGTCACCTTTTCGTTTCTGATCTCCTCCCCCATGGTGGATCTGGGCTCGCTGGTGCTGCTTATGAGCATCTTCGGCTGGCGGGTAGCGGTGATTTACGTGGTGCTGGGGCTGGTCATCGCGGTGGCAGGCGGTACCCTGATCCAGAAGCTGGGCATGGAGGACCAGGTGGAACCCTATATCCGGGCAGGCGGGCTGCAGACGGTGCCCGGCCAGACCCTCACCCAGGCCGACCGGTTCCGGTTTGCCTGGGAGCAGATGACCTCCACCGCCCGCAAGGTGTTTCCCTATGTGCTGGTGGGTGTGGGTGTCGGGGCGGTCATCCACAACTGGATCCCGGAAAGCTGGGTTGTGGGCCTGCTGGGCGGCGGCAATCCGCTGGGCGTAGTGCTGGCCACCCTGGCGGGGGCGCCCATGTATGCCGATATCTTCGGCACCATTCCCATCGCCGAGGCCCTGCTGGCCAAAGGGGCGTTGCTGGGTGTGGTGCTGGCCTTCATGATGGCGGTCACCACCCTGTCGCTGCCTTCGCTGATTCTGCTGCGCAAGGCCGTCAAACCCCGCCTGCTGGGCACCTTTGTGGCCGTCTGTGTGGTGGGTATCATCCTGGTGGGCTATCTGTTCAACGCCATCCAGCCCTGGCTGGTGAGCATATAAAGGAGGAAAGAACCATGGCATTGTTTGGTTTTGGTAAAAAGAAAGAGGAAAGCTGCGGATGCGCTTGTTCCGCGCCTGCACAGTGCGGATGCAGCTGCGGCAACAGCAATGAGCAGGCCCGCGTGGCGGTGCTGGGCTCCGGCTGCAAAAACTGCCATACCCTGTGGGAGAACATGAAGCAGGCCGCGCAGGAGCTGGGCCTTTCGGAGCCGGTGGCCTATATCACCGACATGGAGCAGATCGCCCGTGCCGGAGTCATGAGCCTGCCCGCCGTTCTGGTGGATGGCCGGGTTGTGTCCAGCGGCCGGGTGCTGAGCCCCGCCGACGCGGCCGCTCTGCTGAAAAAGGAACTGGGCTGAACGACTGAAACGGCAGTTTGCGGGCCAAACTTCTACCATCACACCCCGGCGCGCCGCGGCATAGAATAGTACGGCCGCCGGGCGGCTGAGCGTTTGCGAAGAAGGGTGGTACCGCATATGAAACAGTTTTTGATCAAGGCATTTCCCTATATCGGATTTTCCGCGCTGGCGCTGGGGGTCGGCTGGCTGGTCGGCTGGCTGACCCGTACCGGGCTGGAAACCGTCTATCCCCAGCTGGAAAAGCCCGCGCTTACCCCGCCGGGCATTGTGTTCCCTATCGTCTGGGGTATCCTGTATCTGCTGATGGGGGTCAGCATGGCGATGGTGGTGAACAAGGCGGGCCTGGCGGCCGCAACCCCCTCGCTGGTATTGTGGGTGCTGCAGCTGGCGCTCAACTTCGGATGGACGATCCTGTTTTTCGGCCTGAACCTGCGGGGATCGGCCCTGGTCTGCCTGGCGATCCTGTGGCTTCTGGTGCTGGATATGATCCTGACCATGGCCCGGGTCTGCAGCATTGCGGCTCTGCTGCAGGTGCCGTATCTGCTCTGGCTCAGCTTTGCCGCTTACCTGAACGCGGGGATCTGGCTGCTGAACCGGTAAAAAACAGAGAATCCCGGCAAAATCCCTTGCAATTTTCCGGCGGATATGGTATAGTATTCAGGCAATCGTTCCGAGGGCCGCTCCCTGTGCACAGGATGGTGCAGGCTGGTGGCCTTCCATTGAAGGTTGTGATGGGCGCATGATTTCGCATGGCCCCCTATGTCATAGACCAGAAATGAGGTGAATGAAATGAAGCAGGGCATCCATCCCAAGTACGTGGACTGCACCATCACCTGCGCCTGCGGCGAGGTGATCCACACCCGCTCCACTAAGCCGGAGATCCGGGTCGAGGTCTGCTCCAAGTGCCATCCGTTCTACACCGGCAAGCAGAAGCTGGTGGACAGCGGCGGACGTGTGGACCGTTTCAACAAGCGTTTCGGCCTGAAATAAGGCTTCATAAACGGTACGACAAAAAGGCGGTTTGCATCAAACCGCCTTTTTGCTGTCCCTGCGGATATTCGCCGAAAGGAGACCGTATGGAGGATTACCGCACCATCCAGGGGGTATCCCTGGCCGAGATCGAGGAAAAGCGCAGCCGTTTTATCGCCAGGGCCGCCTTTGCCGATTCAGAGGAAAAGGCGCTGGCGGTGCTGGCCGCCGTGCGGGCCGAGCACCGCACCGCCCGGCACAACGTCTACGCCTATATGCTGCGGGAGGGCAGCCGCACCCGCTACTCCGACGACGGCGAACCGGCCAAAACCGCCGGCCTGCCGGTGCTGGAAGCCATCCGCCATGCCGGCGTTACCGACTGCATCGTGGTGGTCACCCGGTATTTCGGCGGCACCCTGCTGGGTACAGGCGGGCTGGTGCGCGCCTATACCGAAAGCGCCTCCCGGGCGCTGGCCGCGGCCAAAATTGTCACGGTGCGCAGCTGCGTGCGGGGTTCGGTCACGGTGGACTACAGCCTGTATGAACAGGCCGCCCGCCTGCTGGAAGCCGCCGGCGCCCGCATGGAAGAACCGGAATTCGCCGCCGCCGTCACCCTGCGGTTTGTGCTGCCCCAGGGCGAGGAACAGCCGCTGCTGCCCAAATTCCGGGAACTGAGCCGCGGCGCCGCCGAACCGGAGATCTCCCAGCCTTTTTATACCCCGTTTTGACCTGCGTGACCGGCGCAAGGTCAAAATATCACAAAAAATTTTGAAAAAATAAAAGGGTTTTGCCCGCAAACCTCGTATATATAGTATAGAACGTGTTTCATGCAGCCGAACCGGGAGGTAGCGCCATGACCGTGCGGGAACAGACCGAACAGATCGAGCGGCAGATTCTGTCGCCGGGGGCCAAACGCAGCACCGACAGCCGGGGCCGCGTGCGGGCGGAAGAACCCTGCCCGCTGCGCACCTGCTTTCAGCGGGACCGGGACCGGGTGGTGCACAGCAAGGCTTTCCGCCGCCTGAAGCAAAAGACCCAGGTCTTTCTCAGCCCGGAAGGGGATCACTACCGCACCCGGCTCACCCATACGCTGGAGGTGGACCAGATCGCCCGCACCATCGCCCGGGCGCTGCGTCTCAACGAGGATCTCACCGAGGCAATTGCCCTGGCCCATGATCTGGGGCATACGCCCTTCGGACATGCAGGGGAGCGGGCACTGGGCCGGCTGGCCCCCCACGGCTTCACCCACTACCGGCAGAGCCTGCGGGTGGTGGATCGGCTGGAAAAGGGCGGCAAGGGCCTGAACCTGACCTGGGAGGTGCGCAACGGCATTCTGTGCCACACCAAGGGCACCTGGCCCGCCACGCTGGAAGGGCAGGTGGTTCGCCACGCCGACCGGATCGCCTACGTGAACCACGACATCGAGGACGCCATCACCGCCCAGGTGCTGGATGCGCGGCAGCTGCCGCCGGTGGTCACCCAGGTGCTGGGCACCACCAAATCCCAGCGCATCACCACCCTGATTGCCGATCTGGTGGCCCACAGCACCCCGGAGACGCTGGCGTTCAGCCCGGATGTGGAGGCCGCCTACCTGACCCTGCACGACTTCATGTACGCCACCGTCTATGTGGACGAGGTGGCCAAACGGGAGGAGCGCAAGGTGGAAAAGATGCTGTCGGAACTGTACGACCGGCTGGTTTCCCAGCCGGAGCTGCTGCCCGGCCAGTATCTGGAAATCGTCTACCAGGAAGGCCCCGACCGGGCCGCTACCGACTATATCAGCGGCATGAGCGACGAGTTCGCCACCCGCACTTTTGAGGAATTGTTTGTCCCCCGCAAGTGGCACATTCTGTGATCCTGGCCGGGAGAAAGGATGTTTATGTACTATTCTTTTGGCGGTTTTCCCTTTTTCGGCCTGTTTTATCTGGTGTTTTTCCTGATCCTGGCCGTGTTTGTGGTTACCGCGGTGCGGGGGATTGCCCAGTGGAGCCGCAACAACGCTTCGCCGCTGCTCACCGTGCAGGCCAAGGTGGTAACCAAGCGCACCCGGGTGGGCCACAGCGGCACCCACAACACCGGCCATCATACCTACACCCGCTACTATGTCACCTTCCAGGTGGAGAGCGGCGACCGGCTGGAGCTGGCCGTGACCGGTGAGGAATACGGCCTGCTGGTCGAGGGGGATGAGGGAGCCCTCTCGTTCCAGGGAACCCGGTACAAAGGGTTCGAGCGCCGGTATTGACGGCACATACCACACCAAAGAGAGGGGAGGGGAGCGCGTGATTCCGCAGGAGTACATTCAGGAAGTGGTGGCCCGCAACGACATCACCGACGTGATCGGCAGTTATGTGCAGCTGCGGCACCGGGGCCGTACCCATACCGGCCTGTGCCCCTTCCACAGCGAGAAAACGCCCTCCTTTGTGGTGTATCCGGAAACCCAGAGTTACTACTGCTTCGGCTGCGGGGCGGGGGGCGACGTGATCACCTTCATCCGCACCATGAACAACCTGGGCTATGTGGAGGCGGTCAAGTTCCTGGCCTCCCGGGCGGGAATGCCCCTGCCGGATGAGGACGACAAGGCCGGCAAGCTGCGCAGCCGCATCCTGGAGATCAACAAACAGGCCGCCCGCTTTTTTTATCAGTGCCTGAACGCCAACAACGAGCAGGCCAGCGCCGCCCGGGCCTACTGGCGGCGGCGCGGACTTTCTGACGGCACCATCCGCCGGTTCGGGCTGGGCTGGGCGCCGGATGATTTCCGCAGCACCCTCAACTGGCTGCGGGAACGGGGCTTCAACGAAGAGGAACTGCTGGCCTCCGGCCTGGTCAAACGCAGCGAAAAAGGCAACCTGTACAACATCTTCCGCGGCCGTGTCATGACCCCGATCTTTGATCTGCGGGGTAACGTGATCGCCTTTGGCGGCCGTGTGCTGGGGGACGAAAAACCCAAGTACATCAACAGCCCGGAAACCCCGGTCTATAAAAAAAGCCGGGCCATGTTCGCCTTGAACCTGGCCAAGAAAAGCCCTTCCCGCCGGTACATCCTCTGCGAGGGCTACATGGACGTGATCAGCCTGCACCAGGCAGGCTTCGACACCGCGGTGGCCGCCTGCGGCACCGCCCTTACCGGCGAGCAGGTCAAGCTGCTGGAAAATTACGCGGACGAAGTGGTGCTCTGTTACGACTCGGACGAGGCCGGGCAGAAGGCCACCGCCCGCAGCCTGGAGCTGTTCTCCCACAGCCCCATCAAGGTGTCGGTGCTTACCGTTACCGGCGCGAAAGACCCGGACGAATTTATCAAGAAGTTCGGAAAAACCCGGTTTGAAATGCTGCTGAACGGTACCCACAACGCGCTGGAATACAAGCTGGGCAAACTCAAGGACAACTACGATCTGGCCACCGACGCGGGCCGGGTGGGGTACATCCAGGACGCCATCCGGCTGCTGACCGGGCACATTACCCCCACCGAACGGGAGGTCTACGCCGGGCGGCTGGCCCAGGAAACCAATGTGTCCAAGGCATCGATCCAAAGCCAGCTGGACGCGGCGCTGCGCCAGGCGGACCGGCGGGAGGATCGCCGCCGCCAGAAAGAGCTGCTGAACCAGGGCACCGCCGCCCAGATCAAGGTGCCCTACTCGCTGGGGGGCGAAAAGGCGCTGGGTATCGCCAACGCCGAACAGCAGCTGCTGGCCGCCATGCTGAAAAACGCGGATTTCATCCCGCTGGTGCGCAGCCGCATCCAGCCGGACAAGCTGCTGCTTCCGGACATGCAGCAGGCCTGCCAGGCGGTGTTCAACTGCTATGACCGGGGCGTGGCCGCTGAACTGGCCACCCTGGCGCCGGAGGTTACCCCCGAAACCCTGTCGCTGCTGAGCGCCATCCTGGCGCGCAACCACGATGTGGCCATTACCCGGCAGGATGTGGAAATGTACCTGGACCGCATTGAGCAGAGTTTCCCCAAAAGCGCCCAGGCGGCCCAGATGAGCCCCGAGGAACTGGAAGCCTATATCCGGAGCCTGCGGGAGAAAAAGATGAAGAAGTAACGGCGCCACGCCGCGAAAGGATAAGGAGATATCGAATATGGCAGAAAAGAAAATCACCATCCGGGAACTGATCGAGACCGGCAAACGCAACGGCAAGCTGACCACCAAGGAGATCAACGACGCCATTGAAGAAACCGGCTTTGACGTAGAGCAGATTGACAAGCTCTACGAAACGCTGGAGCGCAACAGCGTGGAGATCGTGGATGAGCCCGACCCGGAAGCGGATGCCTTTACCCTCACCGAAGCCAGTGTGGACATGTTCGAGAGCGCCCTGTCCGCAGAGGGCGTGGCCATTGACGACCCGGTCAAGGTCTACCTGAAAGAGATCGGCCGGGTACCCCTGCTGACCCCCGACGAGGAGATCAAGCTGGCCCTGGCCATCCAGGAAGGCAACAAGGCCGTGGAGACCAAGAAGGAGAAGTTCGCTCCGGTGCTGGAGGTGGAGCAGAACAAGAAGCTCTCCATCCGGGACCGGAACGAAGCCATGAACGCGGTGCTGGAGCCGATGAGCAGCGTCCAGCGGGAAGAGCTCAAAACCCTGGACAAGCTGATCAGCCAGGGCGACCGGGCCAAGCAGCGCCTGAGCGAAGCCAACCTGCGTCTGGTGGTTTCCATCGCCAAGCGGTACGTGGGCCGCGGCATGCAATTCCTGGATCTGATCCAGGAGGGCAACCTGGGCCTGATCAAGGCGGTAGAGAAGTTTGACCACACCAAGGGCTTCAAGTTCTCCACCTACGCTACCTGGTGGATCCGGCAGGCCATCACCCGCGCTATTGCGGACCAGGCCCGTACCATCCGTATCCCGGTACATATGGTGGAAACCATCAACAAGGTCAAGAAGGTGAGCAGCCAGCTGCTGCACCAGAACGGCCACGAGCCCACCGCCGACGAGATCAGCGTAGCGCTGGACATGCCGGTGGAAAAGGTGCGGGAGATCATGCGTGTCGCCCAGGAACCCGTCAGCCTGGAAACTCCCATCGGTGAGGAGGAAGACAGCCATCTGGGCGACTTCATCCCCGATGAGGACGCCCCCGTGCCCGCCGAGGCCGCCAGCCACACCCTGCTGAAAGAGCAGCTGGCCAGCGTGCTGGGCAGCCTGACCCCCCGTGAAGAGAAGGTGCTGCGGCTGCGTTTCGGCCTGGAAGACGGCCGTCCCCGCACCCTGGAGGAAGTGGGCAAGGAGTTCAACGTGACCCGTGAACGTATCCGCCAGATCGAGGCCAAGGCCCTGCGCAAGCTGCGCCATCCCAGCCGCAGCAAGCGCCTGAAGGATTTCCTGGATTGAGTTCTGTGCCCCTGCCGGTCTGGCAGGGGCTTTTCTGTCACCATACTGCGGAGGTCTTCATGCTTCGATTTGCCTGTCTGGTGCTGGATCACGACGATACCGCCGTGCGCAGCACCCCCACCATTCATTACCCGTCCTTTTCCGCCACTCTGGAGCAGCTGCGCCCCGGCCAGTCTATTAGCCTTGAGCGGTTTGCCGAGCTGTGCTACGACCCGGGCTTTGAGCCACTGTGCAGCCGGGTACTGGCCTTTACCCCCGAGGAGATGAAAATTCAGGAACAGAACTGGCTGGCGGCGGTGCGCCGTACCCGTGCGCCCTTCTGGCCGGGGATGGTGCCGCTGCTGGCCCGGTACGCGGCCGCGGGCGGGCATATCTGCGTGGTGTCCCATTCCAATGAAGATACCATCCGGCAGGACTACGCCGCCGCCGGTGCCCCCGCGCCGGAACTGATCTTTGGCTGGGAGCAGGGCCCCGGCCGGCGCAAACCCTCGCCCTGGCCGCTGCAGCAGATTATGGCCCGCTGGAACCTGACCCCCGGCCAGCTGCTCATGGTGGACGACCTGAAACCCGGCTGGGAGATGGCCCATGCCTGCGGGGTGCCCTTTGCGGCGGCAGGCTGGGGCGTGCTCTGCGACGCGGCCCGCCGGGATCTGCAGACCCGGGCGGACTGGTATCTGGAACGGATGGAACAGCTGGAAGACCTGTTGTTTCGCCGGATGTGACCGCGCTCAGCAGGGGAGGTGCAGACTATGACCTACATAACGGTGCGGGAGGCCGCACAGCGCTGGAATCTGTCCAACCGGGCAGTGCAGAAGTATTGCGCCCAGGGGCTGGTGAAGGGGGCGCGGAAATTCGGTTCGATCTGGCAGATCCCGGATAACGCCCCGCGCCCCGACGGTGCAGCCTGCCCGGAGGAGATGCCCGGCCGGGTGCTGGCGGATATCATGCCGCTGCTGAACACCCCGTTCACCCCCGGCCGGTGCCGCGGGCAGGTGGAGGGGATGAAACCCGGCCCCCGGCGGGAGATAGCCTGGGCGGAGTATGCCTATTTCAGCGGCAACGCCGAGGAAGCCGTGCGCCGCGCCGAACCATACCAAAACGACCCGGATATGGCGCTTCGCCTGTCCGCCTGCCTGATCAGCGCCTACGCCAACCTGTCCACGGGGGATACCCGGCGCACGCGGCAGTCGCTGGCACGTTTGCAGGAAGCCCTGACCGGCGCGGGCCCGGATACGCCCCCCGCTGTCCGGGCGGCCCAGATCTGTGTGTCGGCGGCAGCCGCTGTCCTGCTGCATCTGCCCCTGCCCGAGGACCTTCCCCCGGTGCGGGAGTATCTGCCGCTGCTGCCGCCGGGGCTGCGGATGTTTGCCCTCTACGTAATGGCCCACTACACCTACCTGAAAAAAGAGTATGAGCACAGCCTGGGCATTGTGGAAGGCACCCTGGCCATGCAGGATACGCTGTACCCGATCCCGGCCATCTATCTGCATCTGGTGGCGGTGATGGGCTATATGAGCCTGCGCCGGGTGGAGCAGGCCCAGACCCACCTGCTGGCTGCCTGGGAACTGGCCCGGCCGGATGACCTGCTGGAACCCTTCGGGGAGCATCACGGCCTGCTGGGCGGCATGCTGGAATCGGTGCTGAAAAAGGACTGGCCGGAGGACTTCAAGCGGATCATCGCCATTACCTACCGGTTCTCGGCGGGATGGCGGCGCATCCATAACCCGGATACCGGCCACGATGTGGCCGACAACCTGACCACCACCGAATTTGCCGCCGCTATGCTGGCCGCACGCGGCTGGACCAATCAGGAAATTGCCGAGCAGATGAACATTTCCCCCAACACAGTCAAGCGGCATCTCTCCACCGCCATGCAGAAATTGAATGTGCAGCACCGGCAGGAGCTGCAGCAGTATATGCTTCGATAACCCCGGTGCCCGCGGAAAATCCTCCGCGGGCATTACCCGTTTTACCCCCTCCAGCGGGTGATGGCAAACAGCTGTATTTGTGGTATAGTGGATGAGATTATTCCCACCGCCGCCGGCGGCCGGCCAATCTGGGGAAGGAGGCCCATACCCCGTGCAGCAAGATTCTGTCTATGAAATCGTCGTTCATAATACCCAAAACCGGGACTGGCAGGGCCGGATCCGCTTTCCTGCCACCGGTGAGGAACAGCCCTTTACCGGCCTGCTGGAACTGCTGATGCTGATAGAGCGGCATCTGCCCGCCGGCCCGGACGGTTCCCGCTTTTCCTGAACACAAAACAAGACCGGCGTTTCCGCAGCTTGTTCGCGGAAACGCCGGCCTTTTATGCGTCTGTCTGTTCGCTCAGGCGAAATCGTCGATGATGCCGCCGCCCAGCACCGCGCCGCCCGTATAAAGCACCGCGCTCTGGCCGGGGGCGGGGGCCCGCACCGGCTCGTCAAATTCCAGCCACTCGGCCCCGTCAAACCGGCAGGCGGCGGGCTTGGCCGCGTTGCGCACCCGGGCCAGATAGCTGCCCGCGGGGGGCATTTCCGACGGCCCGGCCCAGTCCCGCAGCCGCACCCGGCGGGCAAATTCCTGCCCCGCCCGGCCCAGCTGCACGTCGCCGCTTTCCAGGATGCGCTGCACGAACACCGGTTCGCCCAGGGCAATGCCCAGGCCCCGGCGCTGGCCCACCGTGTAGCTGGCAACCCCCTTGTGGGGGCCCAGATCCTGCCCCTCCGGGCCGATGAACCGCCCGGCCCGGTCGGTCAGGCCCCGGGCGCGGATAAAGCCGGTGTAGTCGCCGTCCGGGATAAAGCAGATCTCCATGCTGTCCGGCGCGTCGGCGCAGGCCAGGCCGCTCTCCCGGGCCATCTCCCGGATATCGTCCTTTTCAAATTCGCCCAAGGGCAGCACCAGCCGTTTCAGGATATCCTGCCCCAGCCGGTAAAGCATATAGCTCTGATCCCGGGCCTCGGATTCCGGGCGATGAATGCGGTACAGCCCGTCCTCGTCCTGCACCACCCGGGCGTAGTGCCCGGTGGCGATCAGGTTGATGCCCAGCCGGTCGGCCTCCTCGGCCAGCAGCCGGAACTTCAGCGCCGGATTGCACCGGATGCAGGGATTCGGTGTCTCGCCACGGCAGTAGCTTTCGCAGAACGGGCTTACCACCAGCCGGTCAAACTCCTCCTGCGCGTCGATCACATGCAGGGGCACCCCCAGCTGGCCCGCGGCTTTTTGGGCGGCCTCCACCGCGCCCTCGTGGGCGGGGGAGAAGCGGATCACCGCCGCCTGCACCGCAAAACCCTGCTGCTGCAGGATCTGCACGCAGACGCTGCTGTCCACCCCGCCGCTCAGGGCAACCAGTACGCCGTCCTGCTGTTCAAAGGTGGAAAATCCCGCCTCAGACACCGCAGCTACCCCCTTCGCAGGCGTGGCAGTCCTCGGTCAGCTTGCCCACGATGGGCTCCGGATCTACCCCCTGGCGGCGGTAGTAGTCGCTCAGAGCGGCCTTCACAGCCTGCTCGGCCAGCACGCTGCAGTGCACCTTGACCGGCGGCAGACCGTCCAGCGCCTCCACAACGGCCTTGTTGGTCAGGCCCAGGGCTTCCTCGATGGTGCGGCCCTTGATCAGTTCGGTGGCCATGCTGCTGGTGGCAATGGCCGCCCCGCAGCCGAAGGTCATGAACTTCACGTCCACGATGCGGCCGTCCTCGATCTTCAGGTACATCCGCATGATGTCGCCGCACTTGGCGTTGCCTACCTCGCCCACGCCGTTGGCGTCGGGCATCTCTCCCACATTGCGGGGATGGGCAAAATGATCCATTACCTTTTCACTGTACATTCCCATGGTTTTGTGCCTCCTGTTCCTTGTATCACGCCAGCGGCTTCCACACCGGGCTCATGGCCCGGCGCAGGGGGATGACTTCCTCCAGCACGCTGCACAGATATTCCGCGTCTTCCATTGTATTCTGCGGCCCGAAGCTGAACCGCATGGTGCCGTGGGCGGCCTCGTGGGGCAGCCCGATGGCCAGCAGCACATGGCTGGGATCCAGGCTGTCGCTGTTGCAGGCCGATCCGGTGGAGGCGCAAATGCCCCGCATATCCAGATCCAGCAGAATGGTCTCGCCCTCCAGGCCCGCAAAGCTGATGTTCGCGTTGCCGGGCAGGCGGTTTTTCGCGTCGCCGTTCAGCCGGGTTTCCGGGATGTTGGCCAGCACGCGGCCAATCACATAATCCCGCAGCGCCACCAGATGGGCCTGCTTTTCTTCCAGGTGCCCCACCGCCAGTTCGATGGCGGCGCCCAGCCCCACGATGCCGGCCACGTTTTCGGTGCCGGCCCGGCGGCGGGATTCCTGCCCGCCCCCGTCGATCAGGTTATCCGGCAGCACACCCCGCCGGATGTACAGAGCACCCACGCCCTTGGGACCGTTGAACTTGTGGCCGCTCAGGCTGAGCATGTCCACCCCCAGCTCTTTCACATTCACCGGGATGGCGCCCACCGCCTGCACCGCGTCGGTGTGGCAGAGCACCTTGTTCTCCCGGCAGATGGCGGCAATCTCCTGAATCGGCTGGATGGTGCCGATCTCGTTGTTGGCCAGCATCACGCTCACCAGCGCGGTGTCCGGCCGGATGGCTGCGGCCACGTCCTCGGGCCGCACAAACCCGTCGGCCGTCACCGGCAGCCAGGTCACTTCAAAACCGTCCTTTTCCAGCGCCTGCATGGCGTGCACAACCGCGTGATGCTCAAAGGCGCTGGTGATCAGGTGCTTCTTGCCCTGCCGGGCCAGCTTGCGGGCGGTGCCCTTGATGGCCCAGTTGTCCGCCTCGGAACCGCCGCCGGTGAAGTATACCTCCCCGGGCAGGCAGCCCAGCGCCGCGGCTACCTGGGCGCGAGCGGTGTCGATCTGCTCTTTCGCCTCGTAACCGATGCTGTAATGGCTGCTGGGGTTGCCGCCCGGGCCGGTCAGCACAGGCAGCATCGCCTGCACCACCTGCGGGTCCACCGGGGTGGTGGCGGCGTTGTCTAAATACACGATACGATCCATCGATTGTCACCTTGCCTTGCTTGGATTGCGGGCGGCACGCTGCCTCCGCTGCATTTAATATATACCATTTTGGTATAAATTGCAATACCCCGGCGCAAAAACTCCGGTTCAGCCCTGCCGCCCACCGTAGCGGCGGCTCTGTTCCACCGCCATTCGGTCGCACCGTTCGTTCTCCGGGTGCCCGGCGTGGCCCTTGATCCACTGATAATGAATAGTATGGGGCTCGGCCAGGGTCAGCAGCCGGTCCCACAGATCCGGGTTCAGGGCGGGGGATTTGTCCGCCTTTTTCCAGCCACGGGCTTTCCAGCCCTTGGCCCAGCCCTTCTGCAGCCCGTCGATCACGTACTTGCTGTCGCTGCACAGGGTGATCTCGCAGGGCTCCTTGAGCACCGCCAGCGCCTCGATCAGGGCGGTCAGCTCCATGCGGTTGTTGGTGGTTTGGGCTTCGCCGCCGCTCAGTTCCTTTTCCACCCCCCGGTAGCGCAGCACTGCGCCCCAGCCGCCCGGGCCCGGGTTGCCGCTGCAGGCCCCGTCGGTAAAGATCTCGATCTGTTTCATGGCGTCTCCTTTGCGATGGTTTAACACGGGCGCGCGGCCCGCTTATATTCTGTACTATTATATAAGTTTTACTCGGCCGGGGCAAGGCCCGGCGATTACCGGCGGCGGTTTTGGGCGAAACTGTCCCCGGGCGGGGCGAATTGACAAAGCCTGTAGGGGGACTTATAATAAAATCATCTTTAAGGTGTACGTTGTCATAGCGCAGAGCCTGGGTTGCATTTTTCAATGGACTCACCGTGCTCGTATACGAAAACGGATACTTATGGCGGCCCGGAAGGGGCTTGCCGGTAAGGATAGCGGCACAAAGCCGCAACACACATCTTGGTACCGGGTCGGCTGCAGCAAGCGTGCGGCGGGCTCTGGTACGCGTATCAATATGGAGGTAGTATGGCACAAACAGAGAAGCAAACAAGCCCCGTACCGGAGAAAAAATCCATCCGCCGCGCCCCGGCCCGCCGCCCCGCGGCGAAAGCGCCTCAGGAAGGCGGCGGCCGCCGTCCCCGTATGTCCAAACCCAAGAACACAGCGGCTCAGGCTGCTCCCGCACCGGCCGCGGCCGCCCCGCAGGCGGACCCCCGGCCGAACAACCGCCGCCGCAATCCGGCCCGCCGGAACGCCGCCGCCCCCGGGATGCGGATCATCCCCCTGGGCGGCCTGGGCGAAGTGGGCAAGAACATCACCCTCTATGAGTGCGAGGGGGATATGCTGCTGGTGGACTGCGGCCTGGTTTTCCCGGACAGCGAGATGTTCGGCATCGATTTGGTCATCCCTGATTTCACCTATGTGGTGCAGAACAAAGACCGGATCAAGGGCGTGATCATCACCCACGGTCATGAGGATCACATCGGCAGCCTGCCTTATCTGCTGCGGCAGGTGAACCTGCCCATCTACGCCACCCGGCTCACCATCGGCCTGATCAAGAACAAGCTGGAGGAGCACGGCCTGCTGGGCAGTACCAAATTTGTGGAGATCGCCCCCAAGAACAAGTTCAAGCTGGGCTGCTTTACGATCGAGCCCATCCATGTGAACCACTCCATTCCGGACGCGGTGGCGTTCGCCATCGAGTGCCCCGCCGGCATCGTGATCCAGACCGGCGACTTCAAGATCGACTACACCCCGCTCACCGGCGGCCCCACCGATCTGACCACCATTGCCGAGTACGGCCGCCGGGGCGTGCTGGCACTGCTGAGCGACTCCACCAACGCGGAGCGCCCGGGCTTCACCGCCACCGAGCACAAGGTGGCCGAAAGCGTCAGCAACCTGTTCCGTCAGGCCGCCAAGCAGCGCATTATCATTGCCACCTTTGCTTCCAACCTGTACCGCATCCAGCAGATGATCGATCTGGCGGTGGAGAACGGCCGCAAGGTGGCGGTATCCGGCCGCAGCATGGCCAACAACACCCAGATGGCGCTGGAGCTGGGCTATCTGCACGCGCCGGAAGGGGTGCTCATCGATCTGGAGATGATCAACCGCTACCCGCCGGAAAAGATCGTGCTGATCACCACCGGCAGCCAGGGCGAGCCGCTGAGCGCGCTGTCCCGCATGGCCAGCAGCAGCCACCGCAATGTGCGGGTAGGCCCCGGGGACTTCATCATCATCAGCGCCAACCCCATCCCCGGCAATGAAAAGATGGTCACCAAGGTGGTCAACGGCCTGCTGAGCCTGGGCGCCCAGGTGATCTATGAATCCATGTACGACGTGCATGTGTCCGGCCACGCCTGCCAGGAAGAGCAGAAACTCATGCTCACCCTGGCCAATCCCCAGTATTTCCTGCCGGTGCACGGCGAGTACAAACAGCTGAAAAAGCACGCGCTGACCGCCATGAAGCTGGGCATTCCGGAAAAGAACATCCTGATTGCCGCCAACGGCGACAGCATCAACCTGTCCCGGGAGGCCATGACCCTGGGCGAGCCGGTGCAGGCCGGCGCCGTCATGGTGGACGGCCTGGGCGTGGGCGACGTGGGCAACGTGGTACTGCGGGATCGCCGCCACCTGTCCCAGGACGGTCTGGTCATCGTGGTGGCCACGGTGGACAACAAGACCGGCCAGGTGCTGGCCGGGCCGGATCTGGTCAGCCGCGGCTTTGTCTACGTGCGGGAGAGCGAGGAGCTCATGGACGAAGCCCGCCGCGTGGTGCAGGCGGTATTTGACAAGTGCGCCGCCGATTACCATATGCACGACTGGAACAGCGTCAAGACCCGTGTGCGGGAATCGCTCAGCGCCTATATCTACCGCAAGACCAAGCGCAGCCCGATGATCCTGCCCATTCTGATGGAAGTGTAAACTGCCGCCGCGCCCTGTGCGCGGTGATACGGCGGCCGTCCGCCGCCGTACTGAGGAGAAAACCATGAAACGCAATCCCCGACTTCAACTGGAGATCCTGCTGGCGGTGCTGGCCGCGCTCTGTGCCGCGCTGCTGGCGGTGCTGGTCTTTGTGGAGCCTCTGCTGCTGATCCCGGCAGGGCTGGCGCTGGTGCTGATTCTGGTACTGGCCGCCTTCGGCGCGCGCCGTCTGCGCCGCCGGGTGGCCCGGTACCTGGGCGGCGAGATATCCGCGCCCGGCGGCATACAGGCTTCGCTGGCCTCCATGCCGCTGCCCGCGCTGGTGCTGCAGGGCGGGGCGATGCTCTGGTGCAACGCCCGCTTTGAGGAGACGATCGGCCCCGGCAGTCTGCTGGCGCCGGTGCAGCAGCTGCTGCCCGGCCTGGATCTGACCGCCGCCGCCCGTCCGGAAGGACAGGATCTCACAATCGGGGAGCGCCGTTTCAACGTCTATGCCTCCGGCGCGTCGGAGGAAAGCGGCGTGTGGGTGGTGTTCCTGGCGGAACTGACCGAACTGCGGGCCACCGCCGCCGAGTACGCCGCCAGCCGCCCGGCCTATATGCTGCTGGAGGTGGACGGCTACGACATCCTCTTCAACGGCATGAAGGACTCGGAGAAAGCCCGCCTGATGGAGGGGGTCAACCGCACGCTGGAACAGTATTTCGGCCAGACCTCCGGCTTCCTGCGCCGCCTGAGCGCGGGCCGCTACATCGCCGTGGTGGAAGAGCGGCATATGCAGCAGATGGTGGCCGGCAAGTTCAGCCTGCTGGATCAGGTCCGCGCGCTGGACGACACCCAGACCATCACCCTGTCCGCCGGTGTAGGCCGGGGCGGGGCAACCCTGGCCCAGTGCCAGGAGATGGCCCAGCAGTCCCTGGATATGGCCCTGGGCCGGGGCGGCGATCAGGTGGCCGTCAAGACACGGGACGGATTTGAATTTTACGGCGGGGTATCCCGCAGCATCGAGAAGCGCAGCAAGGTCAAGAACCGCATCCTGGCCACCGCCCTGGCCGACATGATCCGCCAGAGCGACAGCGTCATCATCATGGGCCATAAGATGAGCGATCTGGACTGCGTGGGCGCGGCCATCGGCGTGCTGCGGATCTGCAAGATCATGGATGTGCCCGCCATCATCGCGGTGCGCAGCGGGGCCACCCTGGCGGGGCCGCTGCTGCGCCGGTTTAGGGACGCCGGTTTCGCGGAGGACTTCACCGAACCGGAGGACGTGCTGGACACCATCACCAAGGATACCCTGCTGGTGGTGGTGGACACCTACCTGACCCACCTGCTGGAAAGCCGGGAAATCTACGAGCGGTGCCGCCATGTGGCGGTGATCGACCACCATCGCAAGACGATGGGTTACATTGAAAACCCCGTGGTGCTCTGCCACGAGCCCTATGCCTCCTCCGCCAGCGAACTGGTAAGCGAGATGCTCCAGTACGTGGGTACCCGGGAGGACAAACCCACCCCGCTGGAAGCGGAAGCCCTGCTGGCCGGCATTATGCTGGACACCCGCAACTTTGCGCTGCATACCGGCGTGCGTACCTTTGAGGCCGCGGCCTATCTGCGGCAGATGGGCGCCCAGACCGAGGAGGTCAAGCGGCTGTTCGCCAGCAGCATGGAGGAATACGCCGCCAAGGCCTCGCTGGTGGAAAACGCGGTGATCCACAAGGGCTGCGCCATCTCGGTGTGCGGCTCGCTGGCCCCCGGGCTGGCGGTGGTGGTGCCCCAGGCGGCCAACGACCTGCTGGGCATCGAAGGGGTTGCCGCCAGCTTTGTGGCGGTGGAAAAGAACGGCGGCGTGAACATCTCGGCCCGCAGCATGGGCGAGGTGAACGTGCAGGTCATTATGGAATCCCTGGGCGGCGGCGGTCACCTGACCATGGCCGGGGCCCAGCTGCGGGACTGCAGCGCCCAGCGCGCCCGGGAACTGCTGATCGGCGCGGTGGACGCGTTCCGGGCCGACCAGGAGAAAAAAGCAAAAAAATAACCCCGGTTCCGGAATCTTCCGGGACGGAAAGAAGGAGTCAACATGAAGGTCATTCTCAAACAGGACGTAAAGAACATCGGCAAAAAGGACGAGATTCATGAGGTTTCGGACGGTTACGCCCGCAACTTTCTGTTTCCCCGCGGCCTGGCTGCCGCGGCCGACGCGGGCGCGCTGAACGTGGCCCGCACCAAGAGCGAGGCCCAGGCCCACCACGCCGCCGAGGCGCTGGCCCAGGCTCAGGCCATGGCCGCCAAGGTGGAGGGCAAAACCGTGACCCTGAAAGCCAAGGGCGGCGCATCCGGCCGTCTGTTTGGCAAGATCACCGCCAAGGACGTGGCCGACGGTCTGGCCAAGCTGGTGGGCGCCGATATCGACAAGCGCAAGGTGGAGCTGGAGCGGGACATCAAGGACTTCGGCACCTTTACCGCGGTTATCAAGCTGCACGCCGGGGTCAGCGCCACCTTCAAGGTCAAGGTGGAGGAACTGTAACCCTTTTTATACCAACGCATACCGCCGGCGCGGGGCAAGATTGCTCCGCGCCGTTTATCCTTTGGCCCGCGGGCCGGAAAAGAGCGCGTGAACCATGAAAGATGTAAGCTTGAATCTGGAAAGCATGGGCCTGTCCCTGCCCTATAACCTGCGGGCGGAACAGTCGGTGCTGGGCGCCGTGCTGCTGGAACCGGGCGTTCTGGCCGATCTGGTGGAGATCCTGCGCCCGGAGATGTTCTACCAGCGCAGCAACGGGGAGATCTTTTCCCAGATGCTGCGGCTGTACACCGCCGGCTATTCGCTGGACTTCGTCACCCTGCAGGAGGCGGTCAGCGCCAGCGGGGCCTTTGAAAGCCCGGACGCGGCGGTGCAGTACCTGACCAGCATCGCGGAGACGGTGCCCTCGGTCAGCAATGTGAAGGCCTACGCCCGCATTGTGGAGGAAAAATACCGGGTGCGTCAGCTGATGCTGGCCGCCCAGAGCATTCTGGAGCAGAGCGGTGAGGAAAGCGACGCCGACCTGCTGCTGGAAAGCGCCGAACAGCGGCTGTACGAGATCCGTTCGGGCCGCGGCCAGACCGGCCTGACCCAGATGAACGACGTGGTGGTGGACACCCTGATCAGCCTGCAGCAGCTGTCCGGCCCCAACCGCAGCAAGTACGCGGGCATCCCCACCGGCTTTACCGGCCTGGATGAGCTGCTCAGCGGCGGGCTGGGCCGGTCGGACCTGATCATCCTGGCCGCCCGCCCCGGTATGGGCAAAACCAGCTTTGCGCTGAACATTGCCACCAACGTGGCCAAGAAGCAGAAGATCCCGGTGGCCATCTTCAGCCTGGAGATGGGCAAGGACCAGATCGTCAGCCGTATCCTGTCCTCCGAGGCGGGCATCGGCAGCCAGGCGTTCCGTACCGGCGCCCTGACCAGTTCCGACTGGCAGGATCTGGTTCATGTGACCGAGATGCTCCACGATGTGCCCCTTTTCATGGACGATACCTCCAACATCACCATCCCGGAGATCAAGGCCAAGATCCGCCAGATCAACCGGGATACCTCCCGCGCGCCCATCGGCCTGATCGTCATCGACTACCTGCAGCTGATGAGCACCGGCAAACGTACCGAAAACCGCGTGCAGGAGATCAGCGAGATCACCCGAAACCTGAAGATCATGGCCAAGGAGCTGAACGTGCCGGTCATCGCCCTGTCCCAGCTGAGCCGTGCCACCGAAAAGAGCGGCCGTGCCGATCACCAGCCTCAGCTTTCCGACCTGCGTGACTCCGGTTCCATCGAGCAGGACGCCGATATCGTGCTCATGCTCTACCGGGAGGGCTACTACGCCTCCACCTCCGGCAGCGATACCCAGGTGGACGCGGACACCGCCTATTGTATTGTGGCCAAGAACCGTCACGGCTCTACCGACCGGGTGCCGCTGGGCTGGGATGGTGCGCATACCCGCTTCATGAACCGGGACTTTGTCCATGAATACAACTGAACCCATGCAGCTCCGCCTGGAAGAGACGGTCGGCGCCTTTGTCCGGGCCCGGGAGCTGTTCCCACAGGCCGGCAGGGTCATTGTGGCGGTCTCCGGCGGGGCCGACTCGATGGCCCTGCTGGCGTTTGCCCTGCGCCGGGCCGGGGACTGGGGCTGCACCGTGGAGGCCGCCCATGTGAACCACGGCCTGCGGGGCGCGGCGGCGGACGCGGACGAAGCCTTTGTGGCCGCTTTCTGTGCGGAACACGGTATTCTCTTGCACCGGCACAGCCCTGCGGCCGCGGGCATCCCGGTGCCCGACCATCCGGGGGAGGACTGGGCCCGCCGCCTGCGGTACGACTGGTTTGAACAGCTGGCCGCCGCGCGCGGCGCGGTGATCGCCACCGCCCACACCCGCACCGACCAGGCCGAAACCCTGCTGCTGCGGCTGGCCCGGGGCAGCGGGCTGCGGGGGGCCGCGGGCATCCCGGTCAAACGGGGCTGCTTTGTACGGCCGCTGCTCTGTGTGGAGCGGGCCGATACCGAAGCCTACTGCCGCGCCCTCGGGGTGCCCTGGGTGCAGGACGCCACCAACGACGGGGACGACTACGCCCGCAATCGGGTGCGCCACGGGGCGGTGCCTGCCCTGGAAACGGTGAATCCGGCGGCAGTACGGGCGCTGAGCGATTTCTGCGAGCGGATGGCCGCTTTGGACGGGTATTTTACCCAAAAGGCGGACACCCTGTTACTGCAGGCCGCCCTGCCCCAGGGCTGGCGGCTGGAACCGCTGCAGAACGCCGACGTCCCGGTGCGTCAGACGGCGCTGCTGGCCATCCTGCGCCGGGTGTGCGATCCCAGCGCCCGCCGGCTGGAACTGGCGGAAAAACTGCTGGTCCGGGGCACCGGCGCGGTGCAGCTGAGCCCCCATGCCCGCCTGCGGGCAGGCAGCGGCCGGATCTGGCTGGAACATCCGCCGGACGCCGAACCGCCCGCCGCCGCCCCCTGTATGCCGCTGGAGCCGGGGGAGTGGGCTCTGGGCGGTGATTTTTGTGTGAAAATCGAGATACTGGACGCGAAATTCGTGCCTTTGGGCCCGGATGTTTACAAAAAAGACTTAAACTCTCTGGCGGATTATGCTAAAATAGCATCAAGCGTCAGGCTGCGTACCCGGCAGCCCGGCGACCGCTTTGCCCCCCGGGGCCGCGGTGTGACCAAGACCCTGCACCGCTATTTTATCGAAGAGAAAATCCCCGCCCCCCGCCGGGCCCTGTGGCCTCTGGCAGCGGACGGGAGCCGCGTGCTCTGGCTGTGGGGCGCGGGCTTTGCTGAGGGGACCCAGCCCGGACCGGATACCCGGCAGATTATACGGATCACGCCGATCCCACGAGTGGAGGATGTATTATGAGTTTGAACGACGATATCCTGAAGGTTTTGTACTCCGAAGAGGAACTCAAAGCCAAGTGCGCCGAGATGGGCGCCCAGATCACGAAAGACTACGCGGGCAAGAACCTGCTGCTGGTCACGGTGCTGAAAGGCGCGGTGGTCTATTTCACCGACCTGATGCGGGCCATCGACCTGCCCTGCACCATCGATTTCATGATCGTGTCCTCCTATGGTTCCGGGGTCAAGACCAGCGGTGTGGTCAAGATCGTCAAGGATCTGGATACCGACCTGACCGGCAAGGATCTGCTGATCGTGGAGGATATTCTGGACACCGGCCTGACCCTTTCCTACCTGAAGGATATGCTGGCCGCCCGCAATCCCGCCAGCATCCGCATCGCCACCCTGCTGGATAAGCCGGATCGCCGCAAAGCCGACATCAAGGCCGACTACATCGGCTACCGGGTGCCGGACGAGTTCGTGGTGGGCTACGGCCTGGACTACGACGAAAAATACCGCAACCTGCCTTACGTGGGTGTGCTCAAGCCGGAAATCTATTCCGAATGAGCCCCCGCGCCCCAGGCAAATTGACAGATAACAGGAGTTGATCTTTTGCCCCGTAAACCTCGTTCCAACGGCATTTTTATCGCCGTACTGCTGGTAATGGTCACCCTGGTGGTGATCTTCTACAGCGGCATGGGTTCCGCTGTATCCAGCTACACCACCATGACCTATTCCCAGGTCATCCAGTATTTTGAAAACAACCAGGTCGTCCGGTTTGACCTGGATCTGAACAGCAGCGTGCTTACCCTTCAGCTGAAAGAAGGCAAGGCGGCGCTGCCGGAGAACGCCCAGCCTGTTCTGCAGCAGGGCACCGCTTCGGCGGGCGGCAGCGGCAGCCTGATGGAAAGCCTGTTCGGCGGCCAGGGCATGGGCCAGCTGCCCCAGAACGCCGGCCAGACCGCCCAGCAGGGAGATGATACGTCCGCGTCCGGCGAAAAGCTGGTGCAGGTGTCCTACAAGATGCCCTATCTGGGCCTCTTCCTGGAGGACCTGAACGACTATGTGGCCAGCTACAACGCCGAAAATCCGGACGCCCCCATGGAATACGACATGAGCCCGGTCAAGAGCAGCTTCCCCTGGGAACTGGTGATCTACCTGGTGCTGGCCGCGGGCATGATGTTCGTGATCTTCACCATGTACCGGGGCGGCCAGGGCGGCGGCGTCATGAATGTGGGCCGCGCCAAGGTCAAGGATCAGCAGGAATCCCAGCGCAAGGCCACCTTTGCCGATGTGGCCGGCGCGGATGAGGAAAAAGAAGAACTGCAGGAAATCGTGGAGTTCCTCAAAAATCCCTCCCGCTTCAACAGCCTGGGCGCCCGCATCCCCCACGGTGTACTGCTGGTGGGCCCTCCGGGTACCGGTAAAACCCTGCTGGCCCGTGCCTGCGCGGGCGAAGCCGGGGTGCCCTTCTACTCCATCTCCGGTTCCGACTTTGTGGAGATGTATGTGGGCGTGGGCGCGTCCCGTGTGCGGGATCTGTTCGACAAGGCCAAGCGCAGCATGCCCTGCATCATCTTTATCGATGAGATCGACGCGGTGGGCCGTCAGCGCGGCGCGGGCCTGGGCGGCGGCCACGACGAACGGGAGCAGACCCTGAACCAGCTGCTGGTGGAGATGGACGGCTTCGGTGCCAACGAGGGCGTCATCGTCATCGCCGCCACCAACCGGGCGGACATCCTGGACCGGGCGCTGCTGCGTCCCGGCCGGTTCGACCGCCAGGTGTACGTGGGCCTGCCCGACGTAAAGGGCCGCGAGGAGATCCTCAAGGTGCATACCCGCCAGAAACCCCTGGCCCCCGATGTGAACCTGAAAACCATCGCCCAGTCCACCGTGGGCTTTGCCGGCGCCGACCTGGAAAACCTGGTCAACGAGGCGGCCCTGCTGGCTGCCCGCCGCGGCAAAAAGGCGATCACCCGCCGGGAGATCGAGGAAGCCTCCATCAAAGTGGTGGCCGGCCCTGAAAAGAAATCCCGCGTGGTTACCGACAAGGAGAAACGGCTGACCGCCTACCATGAAGCGGGCCACGCCATCACCAGCTATTTCTGCCCCACCAACGACCCGGTGCACCAGATCAGCATTATCCCCCGGGGCGCGGCGGGCGGCTTTACCATGTACCTGCCGGACAAGGACGCTAGCTACGTGACCAAGACCGCCATGCAGGAGCGGATCGTCAGCCTGCTGGGCGGCCGTGTGGCCGAGCAGCTGGTGCTGGAGGATGTCTCCACCGGCGCGTCCAACGACCTGGAGCGCGCCACCCAGACCGCCCGTTCCATGGTTACCCGCTACGGCTTCAGCGAGCGGCTGGGCCCCGTGGTCTATGGCTCGGATCCGGGCGAGACCTTCCTGGGCCGTGATTTCGGCCAGGGTAAGGGCTATTCCGAAACCATCGCCGCCGAGATCGACAGCGAGATCCGGGATATTGTGGACGAAGCCTACGAGACCGCCCGGCGGATCCTGAGCAGCCATATGGAGCAGCTGCACAAGGTGGCCGGCGAGCTGCTGGCCCGGGAGAAGCTCTCCGGCGAGGAATTCACCACCCTGATGGAGGGCGGCGAACTGCCGCCGCTGGATCCCGCGCCCGCCCAGGAACCGGCCTCTCCGGCACAGCCCGCTGAACCGGTTCCCGCCGAAAGCGAACAGCCTGCCGACCAGCCCGAAACGGCGCAGCCCGCCGATGAAAGCGCCGCGCCGCAGGAGGAGCCCGACCAGGACTCCGGTGAAAAGGAGTAACGCGCCATGGAGCAGAATTTTGATATTCTGGCCCAGTCCCGGGCCAACTACTACACCAAGGGCAGCCCGGTACAGTTTGTCCGGGTGGAACTGCTGAAAGGGGACGTGACCGGTGAGATCGCCGTCTGCCTGTCCTTCAAGAATATCAGCGCCAAGCCGCTGGCCGGGCTGCTGATCGGCTTCAAGTGCAAGGATATGCAGGGCCAGGTGGTCTGCGAGGATCAGTTCCGGTATGACCAGCTGGCCGCCGGGCAGGGAGAAATCTTCGGCGCCGACGACGCGGTCTATCTGAGCCCGTCGCCCATCGGCAGCGTGGAGGTGGACCTGCTGCAGGCCATCTACACCGATGGCAGCCGCGTCTCCCTGCGGGAGTTCAAGCGGGTGCGTCTGCCCGCGCCCAAGGTGCTGCCCACCAACCTGGCCAGCCAGCTGGAGCAGCGCACCGGCAAGCAGGGCTTCTCGGTGGTGCCCCAGATGCTGCCGGAAGGCTGGTTCTGTGCCTGCGGCGCCTTCCATCCCACCGAGGAAAACACCGCCTGGTGCAGTGAGTGCGGTTCTGACCGGATTCTGCTGCAGAACACCCTGTCGGGCCTGCTGCAGAACCGGCCCCAGGCCGCCCCTGTGGTGGAGGATGAACCCACCCGTATGGTGGATCCGGTTCGCCCGCAGGAGCCTACCCGGGTCATGCGCCCGGTGCAGGACGCCGGCGAGGACGAGGATATGAAGATCGTCTCCCGCAGTTCCGCCGATACCCAGACCCAGTACCAGCCGCCCCGCTGCCGGGCCGATGAGGAGACCGCCACCTCCTACTTCGAGGATGAAGAGGAGTATGACGACTACGACGGCTACGAGGAAGAGGGCGAGGAGGATCGCGGCGATTACATCGCCGGGCAGATCATCCGCTGGGCCCCGCCCATCACCGCGGTAATCTGCGTGATGATCGCGCTGGCCGGTCTGGCTGTCTATCTGCTCCGCTGAGCGCAAAAAACAAAACAGAACGCCCGTTCCCGGAAATCCGGGAACGGGCGTTTTCTATGCCGTTTGGTATGTAGGTTTACTCGGTGGCGCGGGCAAACGCCAGGAACGCACGGTATGCCATGTACACATCCAGCTTGGAGGTTACCTCAAAGGGCGCATGCATGCTCAGCACCGGTACGCCGATGTCAATGGTGTCCACGTTGTGGTAGGCGGAGTAGGCCGCGATGGTGCCGCCGCCGCCCTGGTCCACCTTGCCCAGCTCGCCGGTCTGCCAGATGATGTTCTCCTTGTCCAGCAGGCGGGTCACATAGCCCACCAGCTCGGCGGAGGCATCGTTGGCGCCGCCCTTGCCGCGGGAACCGGTGTACTTGCAGATAGCCACACCGCGGCCCGCGTAGGTGCTGTTGCGGCGCTCGAAGGCGCTGTCAAAGGTGGGATCCACCGCCGCGGTCACGTCCGCGGACAGGCAGATGGAGTTCTGCAGGGTGCGGATGTAGTCGGAACCCTGGGCACGGCACAGCTGCTCAATGAAGTGGAATACATACAGGCTGTTCATGCCGGTCACGCCCTCGCTGCCGATCTCTTCCTTGTCGGTGAGCACGCAGAGGGTGGTGAAGGAGGGATCCTTGGTCTCGATCTCGGCCATCAGGGCGGGGTAGGCATCCACCCGGTCGTCCTGGCCGTATGCGCCGATCAGCATCCGGTCCAGGCCCACATCACGGGCGCCGATGGCGGGCACCGCTTCCAGCTCCGCCCGGATGAAATCCTTCTCGGTGATGCCGTATTTTTCGTTCAGCAGCTTCAGCACATACAGCTTCACCCGCTCCTTGACCTCCGGGTCCTCCACCGGGCGGTGGCCAACCAGGATGTTCAGTTCTTCGCCCTTCACGCCGTCCCGCAGCTTGCGCTCGTTCTGGTCAGCGGCCAGGTGGGGCAGCAGATCGGTGATGCAGAACACCGGATCGGTGGGATCGTCACCCAGGCTGATCTCCACCTTGGTGCCGTCCGCCCGGCAGATCACACCGTGCAGGGACAGGGGCAACGCGGTCCACTGGTACTTGCGGATGCCGCCGTAGTAGTGGGTCTTGAGCAGGGCCAGATCGTCGCTCTCGTACAGGGGCATGGGCTTCAGGTCCAGACGGGGCGCGTCAATGTGGGACACGTTCATGTGGATGCCCCGCTCCAGCGGCAGCCGGCCGATGGTGGCGGCCACCACGCTCTTGCCCCGGTTTACCAGGTACACCTTGTCGCCAGGGTTGTAGGCTACGCCCGGCTCATAGGGCTTGTAGCCGGCTTCCACCAGCCGCTGAGCGGCGGCGCGGGCACACTCCCGCTCGGTCTTGCCCTCATCCAGAAAACGCTTGTAGCCCTCGCAGAACGCCATGGCGGCGTCCGCCAGTTCCGGCTGGCTGCGCAGGCCTGCTTCGCTCTTGTAGCACAGCTGTTCTTCCAGCTTCTGGCCGGCAGTCTTTTCTTTTTCCATACTGTTTACCATCCTTTCGTAACGCTACAAAATGTAGGTATTTATTTGTATACTACAGGCTGTATATGATTCGGCAGGGGAGCCAAAGGTTCCCGCTGTTCCGGCACATAGCACAGCCGATAGGCATTGCAGGGACAGATTCGGCCGTTTTTAGGCCGAATTTGCCGATATTCCGTATAATTTAGCTGGAATATTCCTCACTGTATATTCTTTGGTAGGCCTTATAGCTACGGTTGATCTTGCGCACATACAGATTCATCTGTTCATAAGGGAAGGTGTGCAAGGTTACGCCGTCATCGGTATAGGCGCTGTCTTCCAGCAGTTCGTCCACGGTGCCCCAGCCGCTGTGATAGGCGGCCGCGGCGGTGTCCACATCGTTGGCGTACCGGTACAGGCACTGGGCCAGGTAGTAGCTGCCGAACCGGATGTTGGTTTCCGGATCGTACAAATCGTCAAAGGTCAGATCCTCGCCGGGGGCGATCCGGCTTTTGATCCAGTCAAAGGTCACTTCGGTAATCTGCATCAGACCCCGGGCCTCCACCGAGGAGGTGGCTTCAGGGTCAAATCCGCTTTCGGTACGGATCAGGGAATAAAGCAGCAGCGGATCCAGGGTGTATTTCCCGGCGTAGTATTCTACATACTCGCTGTACTGGCGGGGATAGCGGGCGGTGTCCAGTGCGGAAAGGCCGGTGCGCAGAATCAGCAGCCCGGCCAGCAGCACACACACGGCCAGCACACACAAACCCGCCAGGTGTCGTTTCGAAAATCGCATGACTCTCCTTTCCGGCGCGCTGTGCAGGCGCGCCGAGCGGGGCGTTGTTTCAGATGGCGCACAGCGCGGCCAGTACCCGTTCCGCCTGCTGGTACAGGTCGGCGGGGGAGCCGTCGTTGCGCAGATGATAGTCGGCAGCTGCCAGCAGCGTTTCTTCCGGCAGCTGGGCATCCAGGCGGCGGGCCGCCTGCTCGGGGGTGATGCCGTCCCGGGCGCAGATGCGCCGGATGCTGGCATGCCGGGGGGCGGTTACCACCACCAGTGGCCGGCAATGGGGCTGCAGCATCCCACCCACAATAACCGCGCCGTCCACCAGGCAAAGGGTCTGCCCCTCCGCCTGCTGCCGGGCGGCCCAGTCCAGAATGCGGCGCACGATCTCCGGATGGGTGATGTCGGTAAGGGCCTTGGTGCCCTCCGGGGTGGCAAAGGCCCGGTCGGCCAACAGGTGCCGGTCGGGGCTGCCGTCCGGCAGCAGAATATCCGCACCGAACCGCTGCGCCAGCGCCGTCAGACAGGCGGAACCGGGCAGCAGTACCTCCCGGGCCACCTTGTCTGCGTCCAGGGTGGGAACCCCCTGCTGCCGAAACCAGGCGGTCACAGTGGATTTGCCGCAACCGGAGCGCCCGGTGATGCCTGCCAGCGTCACGGTTCCACCACCCGGAAGGCGGCGGCGCGCAGCAGCCGGTTGTATACGGCCAGACCTACGCCCTCCATTTCCGGGCAGCGGGCGTACACGGTTCTGGCACCCAGCTCATCCAGACGGCGCAGGGCGCTGAACAGGTCGTGCGCCTGGGCGGCAGGGTCCTGCTCGGTGCCGTAGTGCACGCAGGGCACCTCCAGCACCGCTTCATCCCCCGCAAAGCAGAGGCAGAACAGCCCCTCGGCGGGATGGGCGGCCACGTAGCGGGCAAAGGTATCCCGATCCCCCCGCACGATGGTCACTTCGGCCTTGGGGGCGTAGTGTTTGTACTTCATGCCGGGGGAACGCACCGTTTCCCCCGCCTGCAGCTGCCGGGTCACCGCCCCGGCCACCTGCACCGGACAGCCCAGCACCTGGGACATCTGCTCCGGCGTCACATAACCCGGACGCAGCACCATGGGCAGATCCCCGGCCAGGGAAATTACGGTGGACTCCACCCCCACCTGGCACTCGCCGCCGTCCAGGATCAGGGGCAGACGGCCCTGCATATCCTCCCACACGGTTTTGGCGTCGGTGGGGCTGGGCGCCCCGGACCGGTTGGCGGAGGGCGCGGCCAGCGGCAGCCCGCTGGCCCGGATCACCGCCTGGGCGGCGGGATGGCTGGGCATCCGGATCCCCACCGTGTCCAGCCCGGCGCAGACCGCGTCAGCCACCTTGGGCCCCCGGGGCAGGATGATGGTCAGCGGCCCGGGCCAGAAGGCGTCGGCCAGGGCCAGAGCCTGCTCCGGTACCCGGGCGGCCACTTCATACAGCATTTCCCGGTCGGCGATATGCACGATCAGGGGATTGTCCTGGGGACGGCCCTTGGCCACAAAGATGCGGCGCACCGCTTCTTCGTCCCAGGCGTTGGCGGCAAGGCCGTAGACCGTTTCGGTGGGGATGCCCACCACTTCACCGGCCTGCAACAGTTCCGCGGCCCGGCGCACGCCCTCGGCGTTTGCCGGCAGTAAACAGGTTTCCACGTTGTATCCCTCTTTTTTCTTGTGTCAGCTTTCGGCGCTGCGGCGCAGCTTTTCCGCCTCGTCGGCGGTGCGCAGCGCGTCGATGATCTCGTCCAGGGCGCCGTCCAGTACGGCGTCCAGCTTGTACAGGGTCAGCCCGATGCGGTGATCGGTGACCCGCCCCTGGGGAAAGTTGTAGGTGCGGATGCGCTCGCTCCGGTCGCCGGTACCCACCTGGCTGCGCCGGTCGGCGTCCTGGGCGTCCTTCTGCTCCTGCCGCTTGGCTTCCAGCAGACGGCTGCGCAGCACCTGCAGCGCCTTGTCCTTGTTCTTGTACTGGCTTCGCTCGTCCTGGCATTCCACCACCATGCCGGTGGGCAGGTGGGTCACCCGGATGGCGCTGGAGGTCTTGTTGATGTGCTGGCCGCCCGCGCCGGAGGCCCGGAACGCGTCGATCTTCAGGTCGGCCGGATCCAGCACCAGATCCACTTCCTCAGCCCGGGGCATCACCGCCACCGTCACGGTGGAGGTATGGATGCGCCCCTGGGTTTCGGTTTCAGGCACCCGCTGCACCCGGTGCACGCCGCTCTCGTATTTCAGGCGGCTGTACACCCCGTCGCCCTCCACCTCCACACAGATCTCCTTCACGCCGCCCAGTTCGGTGGCGTTCAGGCTCAGCACCTCGCAATGCCAGCCCTGCTTCTGGGTGTACATGCTGTACATCCGGTGCAGGCTGTGGGCAAACAGGGCGGCTTCCTCGCCGCCCGCACCGCTGCGGATCTCCAGAATCACGCTGCGGTCGTCGTTTTCGTCCCGGGGCAGCAGCAGGCGCTGCAGCTGGGCCCGGGCATCTTCCAATTTTTGCCTGTTTTCGCTGCGCTCCTGTTGTACCATTGCTTTGAACGCGGCGTCCAGGTCGTCGTCCTGCAGCAGCTCTTCCGCCTGGGCCAGATCCCGCCGGGCGGTTTCCAGCCGGCGGTTGGCTTCAGCCAGGGGTTCAAGCTGCTTGTACTCCCGCATCAGGGCCGGATACCGGGCGGCATCGGTCAGCACAGCGGGATCCTGCAGCTGGTGGGTCAGTTCTTCCAGACGGCGCAGCGCCGCCTGCAGCTGTTCCTGCATAGAATCTCCTTTTCGGTCAGGGGTAGGGTAGCGGACATTCCCGCGCCGCTACGCCTGCCCGGGACGGCGCACCGCCCGGATGTTCTTTTCAATGCGGGCGCGGGGCAGCATGATCTCCCGCCCGCAGCCGGTGCACCGGATGCGGAAGTCCATTCCCACCCGCAGCACCGCAAAGGTATTGGCCCCGCAGGGATGCGGCTTTTTGGTCTGGATGGTATCGCCTACCTGGATATCCATATCTATACCTCCCGGCAATTTGCTGCAATCCATCTTATTATACCCTATACGCGAAAAAAAGCAAAGACAGTACCGGATAAATATCCCGGCATTCCGCCGCATACAGTGTACCAGCGCCCTGGTGCGCACAACAGCGGCGGGCCCCGGGACGGGACCCGAAAAAAAGGAGGAACAGAATTGATGACGGAATTTCCGGCTGAGGGGCTTTGCCGCCCCGCCGACACCATGAGCCTGTATGCGCTGGAGGCAGCGGCCGCCACCGGGCAGCTGCTGCAGAGTACCGCCCTTGCCTTTGACAACGAGCGGCGGCTGCGGTTTGAACTGGCAGGTATGCCGGGGCTGATGCCCTTTGAAGAATGTGCCGACGGCGCCGCCGAGGGTCTTGTGCGGGACGTGGCGGTGCTGGTGCGGGTGGGGCGGCCCACCTGTTTTGTGGTGGAGGGCCTGCGCCGGGACGGGCAGGACCGTCCCTATCTGGCGCTGAGCCGTGCCCGTGCCCAGCGGCGCTGCCGGGAAGAATACCTGGACCGGCTGGAGGCCGGTCAGGTGATTCCCTGCACCGTGACCCATCTGGAACCCTTCGGGGCGTTCTGTGACGTGGGCTGCGGGATCAGCGCGCTGCTGCCCATTGATTGCTTGTCGGTCTCCCGGATCGGCAGCCCGGCGGACCGGGTACGGGTGGGACAGCAGCTGCTGTGCGCGGTAAAGAACCGGGATGAGCAGGGCCGTCTGGTGCTGACCCTGCGGGAGCTCATGGGCACCTGGCAGGAAAACGCGGATTGCTTCCACCCGGGCGAAACGGTGGTGGGCATCGTGCGCAGCGTGGAGGACTACGGCGTGTTCATCGAGATCGCCCCCAATCTGGCCGGGCTGGCGGAACACTGCGAAGGACTGCAGCCGGGCCAGGCGGTAAGCGTGTATATTAAAAGTATCCTGCCGGATAAAATGAAGATCAAGCTGGTGGTGGTCAACCGGAGCCTGCGCAGTGATATCCGGTTTGAGCCCCGGTATTTTGTGCGGGAGGGGATCATCCGGCGCTGGGTATACTCCACCCCCGGCAGCCGCAAACAGGTGGAGACGGTTTTCCGTCAGCCGGCCGCGGCCTTGTAAGTTGCGCAAATTTTGGTATAATAAAAGGCAGGATACGTTTGCCCCAGGAGAAAGGACGTGAACAGGATGGGCCATAACGACGCGTTTACCGGCGGGGTCAAGCCCGGCGGGCTGACCAGCACGATGGAGGTGCGGATCCTGCTGTGCTACCTGATCAAAACCGCCGCCAAGACCGCCGCGCCCCTGACCCGGCAGGAACTGGAGAACGCCCTTCTCAGTGAGGAACTGGTGAATTATTTTGAACTGGCCGGCGGCCTGGGCGACCTGGAACAGCAGGGGATGATCCGGCTGGAGGACGGCCGCTACCGGGTAACCGACAAAGGCTCCACCGTGGCGGACACTCTGGCCTACGATCTGCCCCGCAGCGTGCGGGAAAGCGCGGCCCGGGCGGTGATCCGGGCCCAGACCTGGCTGCGCAAGGCGGCCCAGCACAAAGCCACCGTCACCGCCGAGAACGGCCGGTATCTGGTGGACTGCCGCATCGAGGATCTGGGCAGCGAGGTGTTCCGGCTGCAGCTGGAAATGCCCGACCCCCTCACCGCCGAAGCGGTCAAGCACCGTTTTATCGAGCAGGGCAGCGAGATTTTTGCCCTGCTGATGGATGCCCTCACCCGGGAGGGCAAGAACTGAACCATACCGCCAAAGGCCCGCGGAACCCTCAAAAGGTTCCGCGGGCCTTTTTGCCCGGAAGCCAACCGCAAAACCATAGTCTGATTGAACAAACAAAACAAAAAAACATCAACACATTGAACAAATTTATTGACAAACCCGTTTTTCTTCTTGACTGTTGGCGGAAAAAGGGTTACACTGGCATTGTCAAACGGAAACGTTTCCAGAAACGTTTCCGAACAAACGGAAACACTCACAATCAGGAGGGAAATACACAATGAAACGTAAACTTCTTGCTCTGGGCCTGGCGGCTGCCATGTCCGTCTCGCTGCTGGCCGGCTGCGGCAGCGCGGGTTCTTCTTCGCAGGCTGGTTCCACCGGCGGCGCTTCCACCGGCGGCGAGGCTGCTTCGGGCGGCTCGGTCTACTACCTGAACTTCAAGCCGGAGGCGGACGCCCAGTGGCAGGCCCTGGCGGAAACCTACACCGAGCAGACCGGCGTGCCGGTCACCGTGGTCACCGCGGCCAGCGGCAACTACGAAACCATGCTGAAATCCGAGATGGCCAAGACCGACGCCCCCACCCTGTTCCAGGTCAACGGCCCTGTGGGTCTGGCCAGCTGGAGCGATTACTGCTACGATCTGACCGGCAGCGACTTTGCCAATGAGCTGACCAGCGACGACTTCAAGCTGATGGACGGCGACAAGCTGGCCGGTGTGGCCTATGTGTACGAGGGCTACGGCATCATCGTCAACACCGCCCTGCTGCAGGAAGCCGGCTACACCACCGCCGACATCACCGATTTTGAGTCCCTGAAGAAGGTGGCCGAGGACATCACCGCCCGCAAGGACGAGCTGGGCTTCTCCGCCTTCACCTCCGCCGGTATGGACGGTTCTTCCGACTGGCGCTTCAAGACCCATCTGGCCAACATGCCTCTGTACTACGAGTTCGAGGATGAAGGCTACGAAGGCACCCCGGCCGAGATCAAGGGCACCTATCTGGACAACTACCGTCAGATCTGGGATCTGTACATCAACAACGCCACCTGCGAGCCGTCCCTGCTGTCCGCCAAGACCGCTGACGACGCCACCGCCGAATTCCTGACCGGCGCCGCCGTGTTCTATCAGAACGGCACCTGGGAGTACACCAACATCGCCGATCTGGGCGACGAGAACATGGATATCCTGCCCATCTACATCGGCGTGGAAGGCGAGGAAAACCAGGGCCTGTGCATCGGCACCGAGAACTACTGGTGCGTCAATGCCAAGGCTTCCGAAGAAGACATCAAGGCTACCCTGGACTTCATGTACTGGTGCGTGACCTCTGAGGAAGGCACCACCGCCATGGCGCAGGATATGGGCTTCATCTGCCCCTTCAAGAACGCCAAGGAGACCCCCAACGTTCTGAACAACAAGATGAACGAGGCCGTGGCTTCCGGCAAGTACTCTGTGGCCTGGGACTTCAACTACATCCCCTCGGAAGAGTGGAAGAACGGCGTTGGCTCCGCCCTGACCAGCTACGCGGCTGACCAGACCGATGCCAACTGGGATGCGGTCGTGACCGCGTTCGTGGACGGCTGGGCCAGCGAGGCCGCCGCTGTCAACGGCTGATCCCCACAACCGGCAGATACCCTGTGAGACGGCGGGCGGGCGCTCTTGCCCGCCCGCCGTCCCGTTTTGTTTGCAAGAGAAAAAGGAGGCTGCTTCTCGTGGAAAAAGCCATCAAGCGCTATTTCCCCATCTTTGTGCTGCCCACCATGCTGGCGTTCCTGATCGGCTTTATCGTGCCGTTTATCATGGGCATTGGCCTGTCGTTCTGTGAATTTACCACCGTTACCGACGCCACCTTTGTGGGCCTGAGCAACTACATCAAGGCGCTGCAGGATACCGTGTTTCTCCACGCGTTCTGGTATACCGCCGCGTTCGCCGTTGTCTCGCTGATCGTTATCAACGTGCTGGCGTTCCTGATCGCGCTGGCCCTTACCCAGAACCTGCGGGGCACCAACGTGTTCCGTACCGTGTTCTTCATGCCCAACCTGATCGGCGGTATCGTGCTGGGCTATATCTGGCAGCTGATCTTCAACGGCATCCTGGCGCCCTTCTCCACCACCCTGAACCTGAACGAATGGTACGGCTTCTGGGGTCTGGTCATTCTGGTGGCCTGGCAGCAGATCGGCTACATGATGATCATCTACATCGCCGGCCTGCAGGCCATCCCCGGCGACGTGATGGAGGCCGCCGCCATCGACGGCGCCAATGCCCGCCAGCGGCTGTTCAAGGTCACTATCCCCATGATGATGCCCTCCATCACCATCTGCACCTTCCTGTCCATGGTCAACGGCTTCAAGCTGTTTGATCAGAACCTGTCCCTGACCGCCGGCGAACCCGCCAAGATGTCGGAACTGCTGGCGCTGAACATCTACAACACCTTCTACGGCCGTACCGGCTGGGAGGGCGTCGGCCAGGCCAAAGCGGTTCTGTTCTTTATCCTGGTTGTAGTTCTGGGCCTTGTGCAGCTTCGTCTGACCCGTTCGAAGGAGGTACAGCAATGAATCAGCGCAAATCTGTTGCCGGATGGCTGGGCACCGCGTTCTTCAGCGTTGTCAGCGTTGTGTACATCCTGCCGATCTTCATTGTACTTTTCAACTCGTTCAAGAAAAAATCCTTCATCAACCTGCAGCCCTTCACCCTGCCCAATGAGAGCACCTTCAACGGGCTGGAAAACTACACCGCCGCCATCGACCAGTACGGTTTTCTGGACGCGGTGGGCTGGACGGTGTTCGTCACGGTGGGCAGCGTGCTGGTGATCCTGCTCTGCACCTCCATGTGCGCCTGGTTCATCACCCGGGTGAACAACGCCGCCACCCGCCTGATCTACCTGCTGTGCGTATTCTCTATGGTGGTGCCCTTCCAGATGGTCATGTTCACCCTGTCGCTGGTCACCGACCGGCTGGGCCTGGGCACCCCCTGGGGCCTGATCATCATCTACCTGGGCTTCGGCGCCGGTCTGGCGGTGTTCATGTTCTGCGGCTTCGTCAAGTCCATCCCCATCGAGATCGAGGAAGCCGCCCTGATCGACGGCTGTTCGCCGCTGCGGATGTTCTTCTCGGTGGTGCTGCCCATCATGCAGCCCACCTACATCTCGGTGGGCATCCTGGAAACCATGTGGATCTGGAACGACTTCCTGCTGCCCTACCTGACCCTGGACATCAAGAACTACAAAACCATCTCCATCATCATTCAGTATATGAAAGGCTCCTACGGGCGGGTCGACATGGGCGCCATCATGGCCGCGCTGATCATGGCGATCATTCCGGTGGTCATTTTCTACCTGGCCTGCCAGAAGCACATCATCAAGGGTGTTGCCGCCGGCGCGGTTAAGGGGTAAAATAGAACAGAAAATCCATGCAAGGAGCGTGCCGCCAATGACCATCAAAGACATCGCCCGCCTGTCCGGATACGGCGTGGGCACCGTGTCGCGGGTGCTGAACCATCACCCCGACGTGAGCGACGCAGCCCGGGAGCGTGTTATGGCCGTGGTGCGTCAGTATGGCTTTGAGCCAAACTCCAACGCGCGGCATCTCAAATCCCAGACCCTCTCCTCGGTGACCGTGCTGGTCAAAGGTACCCAGAACATGCTGTTCGCCGATCTGCTGGAACGGGTGCAGTCCCTGCTGCTGGACAGCGGTGAGGAAGTGTTTGTTGCCTACCTGGACGAGGACGCGGACGAGGTGACCTATGCCATCCAGCTGTGCCGTCTGCGCCGTCCCAAGGGGCTGATCTTCCTGGGCGGCGACCTGGAGCTGTTCCGCGGCCGGTTCGACCAGATTTCGGTGCCCAGCGTGCTGCTTACCAACAGCGCGGCCCAGCTGGGGTTTGCCAACCTTTCCAGCTTTACCACCGACGATTCGGCCGCGGCCGCCTGCGTGGTGGACTATCTGGTCTCCCGCGGGCATACCCGCATCGGCCTGCTGGGCGGCAATCTGTCCGGCGAACAGATCAGCTTCCGCCGTATCCGCGGCGCCCGTGAAGCGATGGAGCGTCACGGGCTGACCGTCTCGCTGGAAACCCAGTACGAGCCCTGCCGGTTCTCGCTGCCGGACGGCTATGCGGCGGCCAAACGGCTGCTGCAGCGCCAGCCGGATATAACGGCGATCTTCTGCATGGGCGACGTGATTGCCTCCGGCGCGATGCGCGCGGTGCGGGATCTGGGCCTGCGGGTACCGGAGGACATTTCCCTGATCGGCTACGACGGTATCCTGTGGGCTCGGTACAGCGTTCCCCGCCTGACCACCGTGCGCCAGAATACCGAACAGCTGGCCGCCCGGGGGGTAAGCACGCTGCTGAAAAGCCTGCATTATGACATCGCGCCGGTGCACGAGATCATCCCGTTCCAGCTGCTGGAACAGGAGAGCGTGCTGGCGCTGAATGGTTCACACTTGCCACAGAAAGGATGAATCCTGTATGAGAAGCGCCGGAATTCTGCTGCCGGTCACCTCGCTGCCCTCGCCCTGGGGCGTGGGCACCATGGGGTGCACCGCCCGCGGATTTGTGGATTTTCTGCATCGTTCCGGGCAGTCCTACTGGCAGATCCTCCCCATCTGTCCCACCGGATATGGCAATTCGCCCTATCAGTCGTTTTCCTCCTTTGCCGGAAACCCCTACCTGATCGACCTGGACACGCTGGCCCGGTCCGGCCTGCTGGAACCGGGGGAGTACCAGACCCTGGACTGGGGCTCTGACCCGGAAAAAGTGGACTACGGTCTGCTTTACCGCAACCGGTATACGGTGCTGCGGATTGCCGCCAAGCGGTACGAGCGCCGCTGCCCGGCCCGGCTGGCGGATTTCTGCCGGGAACAGGCTTCCTGGCTGGAAGACTATGCTTTGTTCATGGCGCTGAAAGACCGGTTCGGCGGCGCCCCCTGGACCGACTGGCCGCTTCCGCTGCGCCGCCGTGAGCTCCAGGCCCTGGCCGACGCCCGGGCGCAGCTGGAACCGGAAGTGCGCTTCTGGCGCTGCGTGCAGGCCATCTTCTTTGAACAGTGGGAAAAGCTCAAGGCCTACGCCAACCGGCAGGGGGTGCAGATCATCGGCGACCTGCCCTTCTATGTGTCGGGGGACAGCGCCGACGTCTGGGCCGATCCGGCTCAGTTCCAGCTGGACGAAAACCTGCAGCCCATCGAGGTGGCAGGCTGCCCGCCGGACGGATTCGCGGCGGGCGGGCAGCTGTGGGGCAACCCGCTGTTCGACTGGGAGCGGATGAAGGCTGACGGGTATGCCTGGTGGATGCGGCGGATCGCGTTCCAGCTTCGCATCTACGACGTGCTGCGGATCGACCATTTCCGCGGCTTTGACTCCTACTACGCCATTCCCTACGGGGCACAGGACGCCCGCAGCGGCCGCTGGCGCCCCGGCCCGGGCATCGACTTCTTCAAGGAAGTGGAACGGCAGTTGGGCCGCCAGAACATCATCGCGGAGGATCTGGGCTTTCTGACCCCCTCGGTGCGCACCCTCCTGGCACAGACGGGGTTCCCCGGCATGAAGGTGCTGGAACTGGGCTTTGATTCCCGCGATACCGGCTCCGGCTATCTGCCCCATACCTATCCGCGCAACTGCGTGGTCTATACCGGTACCCACGACAACGACACGGTGCAGGGCTGGATGGCCCACGCCCCCCGGGAGGATGTGGCCCGCGCCACCGCCTATCTGCGGCTGAACGAGGCCGAAGGCTACCACTGGGGCATGATGCGCAGCGCCTGGGGCAGTGTGGCCGACCTGGCCATCATGCAGATGCAGGACCTGCTGGGCCTGGGCAGCGAAGCCCGGATCAACACCCCCTCCACCATGGGGGACAACTGGACCTGGCGCTGCCGCCCCGGCGTCTTTACCGACCGGCTGGCCGATACCCTGCGCGCCGAAACCGAACAGTACGGCCGATTGCCCGAAACCTGAAAATGAGACAAAAACAGCCCCGGAAACGCTCTTGCGTTTCCGGGGCTGTTTGCATCAGAGAAAAGGGAGTCACGGATTACTCCCGTGCCTGCAGCAGGAAGATGCGGGCCTGGCCGTCGTGTTCCAGCACGCCCACCGGCAGACCGGCCCAGGCCAGTGCCTGGCCGGAGAGCACCGTGCCGTCCGGCAGTTCGTAGAGCCGCGCCGGATCCAGCCCGTGCAGCCGCACGGATTTGGGCAGGGTATTGGGGGTGCGCCGCCGCTGCACGTACACCACCAGCGCCCGGCTCTTGTCCGGGGCGATGAAGCCGGCGCAGCAGTCCCGGTCGGGGGAGGTGGGCGGCAGGAACCGGTAATACTCGCCCTCCCGGATCAGCGAATCGTATTCATGGAACCGGCGGATCTGATCGGGAATGGCCTGGCTCTCCGCTTCGGTCAGCGCGGTGGGATCCAGCTCATAGCCGAAGGTGCCGAACAGCGCCGCGGCAAACCGGCTTTCCATGTCCAGCACCCGGCCGGTCTGGTGGTTGGGCACCGCGCTCACATGGGCGCCGATGCAGTCCACCGGATAGGCGAAGGCCGTGCCGTACTGGATATCCAGGCGGCAGTCCGCGTCGGTGTTGTCGCTGGCCCAGATCTGGGGGCAGTAATAGAGCATGCCCGGGTCAAACCGGGCACCGCCCGCCGCGCAGCCCTCCAGCAGAACGTGGGGATACCGGGTGCTGAATTCCTCCAGCATGGCGTACAGCGCCAGCATGTAGTCATAGGCAAACCGCTCGCCGCGGGTGCTGCCCGCGCCGCCCGGCTCGGTCATGGGGCGGTTCATGTCCCATTTCACATAGCGGATGGGGGCACTGTCCAGCACCGCGAAAACCTGCTCCAGAATCGCCCGGCGCACCTCGGGGCGGGTGATGTCCGCAATCAGCTGGTTGCGGCTGCGGGTGCGGGTGCGTTCCGGAATATGGATGCACCAGTCCGGATGGGCCCGGTAAAGCTCGCTGATGCATTCCGGCTCAAACCAGAGCCCCAGGTTCATGCCGCAGCTGTGGGCGGTGGCGGCCAGCCCTTCCAGTCCCTCCGACAGCTTGTTCCGGTTCACAAACCAGTCGTCCAGGGAGGAATCGTCTCTGTTGCGGTGGCCGAACCAGCCGTCATCCAGCACAAACAGATCCGCGCCCGCCTGGGCGGCCGCCCGGATGATCCGTTCCAGCCGGGCCTGGTCAAAGTCAAAATAGGTGGCCTCCCAGTTGTTCAGCAGCACGGGGCGCTGCGCAAAGGGATTGGGCCGCACAAGATGCCGCCGGTAGAAGGCATGGAAGGTGCGGGTCAGGCCGCCCGCGCCGGCGGCGGAGTAGGCCAGCACCAGTTCGGGCAGGGCCAGGCTTTCGCCGGGGGCCAGGCGGAACACACAGGTGTCCGGGTCAACGCCCATCACCAGCCGCACCGTGTCCATGGGGGACTGCCCGGCCGCGGCCAGGAAGCTGCCGGAATACACCAGATTCAGCGCCCACCACTCGCCCTGTTCCTCCCCGGCGTCGGAGCGGCATACCGCCAGCAGGGGATTGTGCATGTGGCTGGAAAAGCCGCTGCGGGATCCCACGCTGACCCGGCCGGGACGCATCGGCGTCCGGTGGGCCACACGCTCCCGGGCCTAGGCCCCGTCAAAGGTGGTCAGGTCAAATTCGCCCTGGGGCAGTTCCAGGCAGCCGGACAGCGCCAGGGCCAGTTCCACCGGCCGGTCGCTTTCGCTGCAGAATTCCACCCGCCGGGTGATCACATCGTGATCCCGGAACAGGGTGTAGAACAAATCGGCCCGCAGCCCCAGCACCTTGTCCCGGCAGTGCAGGATCAGGGTTTCGCAGTCCTCGGCACTGCCGCGGCAGGCGGGCAATCCGGCGGGCATGGGCTTGCCCGGCAGGGTCTGCCAGCTTTCCAGCCGCAGGTCGGCGCAGCAGCGGCCCTGTGCATCCCGGGCGATCAGGCAGGGTTCCCGCAGATCGCCGGTGCCGAAAGAGGGATACTCCATCGGCACCACCGACGGAGAAAACTCCCCGTCGATGGAATAACCGGTGCCGCCTGCCCGCAGCAGATAGTCCAGGGGCTGGCCGGGCTCCAGCCGGGGGCCGAAGTACAGATGGCACAGCCGCCCGTCGGGCAGTTTGCGGATGATATAGCTGATGGAATCGCCCAGCAGGTGAAATTCACTGCCGGCGTCGTTTACAAAGATGGGCATTATTTTCCCTCCGCCATGGCGAACAGTTCACGGGCCTGGGCAGGCGTGCCGCCCACCAGATTGATCAGCAGGCCCTGGGGACGCAGTTCCCGCAGCAGCACGGGCACGTCGTCCGGGTAAGCGTCGATGTGCACCGCTTTGCCGGCCTCCTGGATGCGGCGCATGACATCGATCCAGTGGGCGGCGGTGGGCTGGCCCGCGCCGTAGACCCACTGTACACCCCGCAGCTTTTTCTGCTCCAGCAGGATGTCCAGATTCTTCAGCGCGCCGAAGTCGCAGCTGGTCACGTACTGGCGGCCGGGATGCCACACGCCCATCCAGTTGGAGGTACCCTTCTGGTATCGCTCGGTGATGTCGCACAGCTGGCCGAACAGCACCTTGAACTGCTCGAACAGATCCATCGAGGCCTGCCGGATGAAGTCCGGTTCCTCAATGGCGTCAAAGCAAAGCTGCTCCGGCGAGCGGATGGCCACCAGACCGTCCGCGGCGGGGTGCAGGTCGGTGATGCCCACAAAGTACCGGCCGCGGCTGTGTTCGCAGAACGCCTCGGTCAGCTCCAGGATCTTTTTGCAGTAGGGGCTGTCCGTCCGGATGACCGGCTTCACGTAATTTTCCGGGTCGCACAGGTCGGGGTTGTGCACCGCCCAGCTGGTATCAGGGCCGAACTCCAGTTCCAGGCCCAGGCAGGCGGTGAACAGGTCGGGGCCCAGGTTGGGGCACATCAGCGGATAGGCATCGCCGATGATCTGCACATGCTCCAGTTCCCACTCGTTCTTAGCCAGCTGGCTGTCCACCGACATCCAACAGTTCCGGTCGCGCACGGCGTTGTAGGGGCCGTCGGCAATGCGGGCGGTGAACAGCGGGCGGGTGTTTTCACAATTCCAGTAGGCGGTATACAGTTCCTGCAGTCGTTCATTCATGGTACATCATTCCCTCGTATTCGGTGGGCGTGCAGCCCACGATCTGTTTGAATCGTTTGCTGAAGTAGTACGGGTCGCTGAAGCCGGTGGCAGCGGCAATCTCGCTGTGGCGCATGGTGTGCCGCGCCAGCATCTCCTTGGCCCGTTCAATGCGGTAGTTTTCCAGTGCGCGCAGAATCGTGGTGCCGCAGGCGGCCTTGTACACGCGCCGGATATAGCTGTTTTCAAACAGCAGATCGGCGGCCATCTTTTCAACGGTCAGTTTCTGCTGCATGTAGTGGGTTTCAATGTAGCGGTTGATCTTGTCCACCAGTTCGCTGCGCCGGGTGGGCGGGGCCATGGGGGCGCAGTCGCTGTACAGTTCGTACACCGCGTTTTCAATCACCGCGGTCAGATCGTCCACATGGGTGGCGGCGGACAGTTCCCGCACAATGCTGGTCTGCTGGGCCAGCATCTTTTCCGCGTCGGCGCGGCTTTTGCCGTAGTGGTGGGCCATAAAGAGCGCCAGCGAGGAAAACACCGACAGAAAATACTGGAACGAGATCCCGCTGGCATGCCCCAGCCCGAACAGCCGGGCCACCCATTCGCTGGCGCCGGCGTAGTCCCGGTTTTCCAGGCAGCCCACCAGACGGCCCATGTCGGCCTGGGAAAACATGCTGCCGCTTACCGGGGTCAGTTCCCCGTAGCAGATCACCCCACCCTTGGCCAGGGTGCGGTTTTCCATGGCGGTGCGGGCATGGCGCAGGCTTTCGGCCAGAGAGCCCGCCGCGTCGCCCAGCGCCGTGACCGTATCCGGCCCGGCAAAAGCGGAGAAAAACCGCTGCAGCGTTTCCACGCCGCCGCCGGCCTCGCAGGCAAACAGCTAGTCGCGGCCGTCCAGCACGCCCCAGCAGGAGCCCGTCTGTTTTTCAAACTCGCCGCATACCCGGGTCAGAAACGCCGTGCCGGGCTGTTCGCCGGTGTGCATCACCGCCATCACGCAGGGCACCGGCAGGGTGTCCTGCCCCTGCAGGCAGCGGCGCAGCAGCCGTGCCCGGCCGTCCGCCACCCGGCCCAGGTAGCTGGTCAGCGCCTGGATCAGTTCCTCCCGGTCAAAGGGCTTGAGCAGATAATCCACCACATCGTAGCGGATCGCCTTTTTGGTAAAGGCAAAATCACTGTGGGCGGATACAATGATTACCTCGCAGGGGATCTTTTTCTCCCGCAGCCGCCGGCACAGTTCCAGCCCGTCCGGCGGGGGGATGTTGATGTCCAGAAACAGCACGTCGGGGCGGTGGCGCAGGATCATCTCCCAGGCGGTTTCCCCGTCGCTGGCGGTGCCGCACAGGGTGCAGCCCCATTCCTCCCAGACCAACAGATGAGCCAGGTAATCGGTAAAAAGGGACTCGTCGTCCACAAGCAAAACTTTATACATCGCGTGCCTCTCCCGGCTCGATCCGCAGCTTTACCACGGTCCAGCCGTCCTGACGATCCAGAACCAGCTGGCTGTGGGTGCCGTAAAAAAGGGCGAGCCGTCTACCCACGCTGTGCAGCCCAAAGGACGCCTCGTCCGTCCGGCCGGAACGCTTGCCGCGCAGCGCCTGTGCAAATTGTTCCTCGGTCATGCCGCAGCCGTTGTCCATCACGCACAGCTCCACCACGCCCTCCGGGGCGGTGCGGGCCACAACCCGCACGGTGCCGCCCCGGTGCAGCGGCCGGATCCCGTGCTGGATGGAGTTCTCCACCAGCGGCTGCAGCAGCAGCTTGGGGATGGTTACCTCTTCCAGCGCGGGCTCGCATTCCAGGCTGTATCCCAGCTCGGGCCAGCGCACCTTCATGATGGTCAGGTACCGGTTCAGGGCGGTCATCTCCTGGCGCACGCTGATCCATTCCTGCCCGCTGTTCAGCACCAGACGATAGTAGTCCGCCAGCGCCTTGGTCACCCGGGACGCCTCGTCGGTGCGGCCCATGCCGGCCAGACAGTAGATGGTGTCCAGGGTATTGTAGAGAAAATGCGGTTTGATCTGGCTCTGGATCAGCTGCAATTCGATGGTTTGCTTGCGTTTCTGTTCCCGTTTGTAATCCTCAAACAGGCGGGCGTTCTGCAGCAGCATACTGTTGAAGCTGCTGTACAGTACGGCGATTTCGTCCCCGTCGGTGCGGGGCTCCACCGGCAGCGGCATCGCGCCGGTAAAATTGCTCATGTGGCGGGACAGGTGCTCGATGGGCCGGGCCAGCCGGCGGGCGATCAGCATGGCTACACCGGACATCACCAGCAGTATCACAAGCGCCGCGGCGGTAAGCAGGGTCAGCATATTGTAGATGGGCAGCAGCGCCTGCCGGGTGTTCAGCAGGCAGGTGACGTGCCATCCGGCCAGCGAGACCACCCCGCTGCGGTACAGCCAGGTGCTGCCCTCCGCATCCTGCAGCTGCCCTTGCGCGGCGGAAGGGGAGAACCCCGCCTCCGTCAGGGCAAAGCTGCCGGAATGGGCAATCACCCGCCCGTCCTGATCCGAGATGATCACGGCGGAACTGTTTTCGCTGATGCAGTACTCCTGCAGGCTGCGGGCGCGTACTTCCAGAAACACCAGGCCCACCGTCTCATTGGTGGTGATATCCCGCAGTTCCTTGCAGAAAAAGCGGGTGGTGGCCGGGTATCCCAGGGCGCTCAGGTCAAGAAAGACACCCTTTGTGGAGATGTCCAGCGCCTGCATCGCCGCCAGAAACGCCTCGTCGGTCTGGCGCAAGGTGATCAGTTCGTTTTCGGCAGAGGTATGGTGATGCAGCGGAACTGCTGGAAGGTGCTGGCGCCGTCGATGCGGGCCGCCTCATAGTAGGAGCGGGGCACGTTGCGCATGGCCGCGTAGATGATCAGCATGTGGTAGCCCATGCCTTTCCAGCTCTCGGCAAAGGCGATGGCCAGGATACCCTTGATGGGTTCCGCCAGCCAGTTCTGGCGCCAGTCCCAGCCCATGGCCTCGGCAAACTTGTTGATCAGGCCGAAATCCCCGTGGTAGATGGAAACGAACAGCTGGGCCACCACCGTGACCGACAGCAGTACCGGCACAAAGTAGGCCGCTTTGAAGAACCGCTTCATCCGGATATCCACGTTGACCAGGATAAAGGCAAAAAGGGTGGCAAAGCCGATCTGGTAGGTGGTCAGGAATACTGAATAGAGGATACTGTTGCGGATGGAAGGCCAAAGATCCGGCGAGCTGAACAGCTTCTGATAGTTGGCCAGGCCGTTGAACTGGGCGGCGTTCACGCCGTCCCAGACGGTGAAACTCATGAAAAAGCCCTGCACCAGGGGGAACACGATGATGATGCCGTAGATGATGATTACGGGAAGCACAAACAAAACCTGTGCCCACCGGCTGCGCTTAAAAACCATAAGACGCCTCCTTACACACATAGAAAGAGCACGGGGCTCCGCCGTTTTGCAGAGCCCCGTGCCGCCGTTCTCAGCCCAGTGCGGCTGTGATCTGCTGATCCAGCGAGGAAATGAAATCCTCAGGGCTGTGGCTGCCTGCCAGCAGCATCTCCACGCTGTCCTCCAGCGCGGTCTTGACCTCCGCGTTCTCCAGGCTCCACTCGTACTTGGAGTAGCTCTCCACCTCGCCTACGCTGTCGGCGAACTGCTGGTAGCTCTCGTAGCGGGGCTCCTGGGGCTGCACGTCCTCGGTCAGGGCGCTCACCGCACCGTACAGAATGGTCTTGGCCTTGGCGCGCTCAATGTTGAAGTACAGCATGTACATGGTGGCCAGACGGGCGTTATCGCTGGTGGCGCTCACTGCGTAACCGCCGGGGGACATCTGACCGCCGGACAGATGCTTGCGGGCTTCTTCTTCCTGACCGGCCGCCGCGAAGGGATTGTAGGTGAAGTAGCCCACGTCCTCGCCGTACTCCAGCGCGTCGCCGAAGTACCACACGCCGTTCACCAGCATACCGGCCTGGCCCAGACGGAACTGCTCAAACGCCTGGCTGGAGTTGGTGCTGAACGCGCCCTTGCCCACCAGACCCATCTGGGTCAGCTCGGCCAGCATGTTGGCGGCGTTCACAAACGCGTCATCGGTGATCTTTTCCTCGCCGGTTTCCAGAGCCTGAATGCCCTGGGAGCCGCCGGCCAGGCAGGCCAGATCGTACAGCTGCAGGCCGGGCCACTTCTCCTGACCGAACAGGGCCAGGGGGATCACGCCGTTTTCGGCCAGGGTGCTGACCACGTTCTTGAATTCCTCGTAGTTCTTGGGTTCACTCAAGCCGTACTGGGCGAACACCGCCTTGTTGTAGTAGAACACCATCGGCTCGTTGCTCAGGGCGCTGATGGCGTAGATCTTGTCGTCGGAGTTGGCGCGGTTTTCCAGCACGGTGGGGTACACATAATCCGCAAAGTCCATCTCTTCCATGGCCTCGTCCAGCGGCAGGATGTCGCCGGAGGTGGCAAAGCTCTCCAGCACGTTGGAGGGGCACTCAAAGATGTCCGACAGCTCGCCCACGGCGGCGCGGGTCTTCAGAACCGTGCCGTCCGCGTCGGTGCGGTTCTCCGGAATCACCGTTACGTTGGGGAAGATCTTCTTCATCTCGTTCAGCGCGTAGTCCACGATTTCCTTGTCGCTGTCCACGTAGTAGGTGTACAGGGTCAGTTCCGCGGTCTGCTGCTTCAGTTCTTCCAGGGTCATGGCTTCCTGGGCCGCCGCCAGGCTGCTGTCGGTTTCGGCCGGGGCGTTGCCGCCGCAGCCGGCCAGCAGGCCCGCGCACAGGCAAACCGCCAGCAAAAGTGCGATCAGACGTTTCATATGTTTTCCTCCTTGTACCGTCTGCCCCGGTTGCCGGGGCGATTTCGTTATTAATATCTTACGGTGCGCCGCCGTATAGCGGCAATGGAATAAGTGGGACTGATTTGTAAAATCCGTGCTTTTGTCCGTCTGTGACAAACAAAAACAGCCGGATCTTCCGATCCGGCCGCGGGATATACAGAAACGGTTGCAACTGATCACAGGGCGCAGCACGCCTCCTGCATGGCCCGGATCATGCCGTCAATGCCCTGCTGCATGGTGTGGCAGCTGGCCGTCCGGCGAAAGGCGGGGGTGTAGAAAAAACGCCCCTCCGCATCGCGGCAGAAGCCGTCTGCTCCGCTGTTCTCCGCCAGATTTTGCAGAACCTGCGGCCCCAGCACCGCCCGCAGAAAATCAATGCCCGCGCACATGGTACCGATGCGCTTGCCCCGGGCGGCAAACTGCCGCACCAGTTCCGCCGCGCCCGAAGTGCGGCCGTCACGCAGCAGGCCCAGCCCGCCGGGAATCACCAGCGCGTCGTACTCCGCCGGGTTCACTTCATCCAGGGGACGGATCCGCCCGCGCCCAAGCCGGGCCGCCTCCGTCAGCACCGAACGCATCCCCTCCGGCTGCTCGGTGATGTGATTCACCGCGGGGGCCTGTATATCCTCCGCTACGGGAAGATAGTCGCAGCCGTATTTGTCCAGGGCGGTGTAGGTCAGCACCGTTTCCTCGATGCAGGAACCGTCCCCCAGGCCGCAGCCCGTCAGCAAAACCAGACATTTCATGCCGCTTGCCCCTTTCGGGTGGTGTATAGCCTGATTGTACCGGAAAATACGATCACCTGCAAGCGGATCAAGGTGCTTTACGCTGCAAAAGGAGCCGCCGCAGGCTGAACCCGCGGCAGCTCTTATATAGGTATATACAATTAATAGTTATCGGTGTGGATCTCAAAGAAGCTCTGGGAATACAGGCAGGTGGGGCAGACCTCCGGCGCGGCGGTACCCACTACAATGTGGCCGCAGTTGCGGCACTCCCAGACCTTGACCTCGCTCTTGGCAAACACCTGGGCAGTCTCCACATTGTGCAGCAGGGCGCGGTAACGCTCCTCGTGGCGCTTTTCGATGGCAGCCACCAGGCGGAACTTGGCGGCCAGCTCGGGGAAGCCTTCCTCCTCGGCGGTCTTGGCAAAGCCGTCGTACATGTCGGTCCACTCGTAGTTTTCGCCCTCGGCGGCGTGCAGCAGGTTCTCGGCGGTGCTGCCTACACCGTGCAGCTCCTCAAACCACATCTTCGCGTGGGACTTCTCGTTCTCAGCCGTCTTCAGGAACAGCTCGGCGATCTGCTCATACCCCTCGCTCTGGGCAACAGAAGCAAAGAAGCTGTACTTGTTGCGCGCCTGGGACTCGCCGGCAAAGGCGGCTTCCAGGTTCTTTTCGGTCTGGGTACCGGCGTACTTGCCGGCGCCCTTGGCCGGGGCTTCCTCAATCTTCTCAAAGGCGGAAGCCGGCTGGCGGCAGACCGGGCAGGTGAAGTTTTCGGGCAGGCTCTCGCCCTCGTAGATATAGCCGCAGATCTTGCATTTCCATTTGCTCATGGTGGGTTCTCCTTTCATGGTGGTGGTTTCCGGGCGCGGGGCTGCGTCCGGCTGCTTCTGAATCAGGTCGCTGCAGTCCCGGTAATGGGTGTGCAGCATCGTTTCCGCCATCTCGCTGAGCGGGCGGCCATAGAACGCCGCGTATACCTCCTGGATTTCCGGGTTCTCGTGGCTGGTGCGCAGGGTCATGGCCTCATCCCGCCGGTACAGGGCGGCGATCCGGCTCTTGCGGGTCTCGTCCGCGTTCTTCAACAGGTCTTTGGGCTGCCCGCCGCCGCCGATGCAGCCGCCCGGGCAGGCCATGACCTCCACAAAGTGGTACTGTTTGCCGCTTTCCTTCATGCGGGCCAGGAAGTTCCGGGCGTTGGCGGTGCCATATACCACCGCCACCTGCAGGGTGTGCTCGCCGATGGTCACCTGCGCTTCACGCACCCCTTCGTACCCGCGCACCGGCGCCAGTTCCAGCAGAGCCTGGGGCGCTTTTTGGCCGGTCAGGTATTCATGGGCGGTGCGCAGGGCAGCTTCCATCACGCCGCCGGTGTTGCCGAAGATCACCCCCGCGCCCGAGGCCTTGCCCATCAGGGAATCGTAGGCCGAATCCTCCAGCGCGTTCCAGTCCACCCCCGCGTCCCGGGCCCAGCGGGCCAGTTCCCGGGTGGTGATTACCTGGTCGGTATCCCGCATGCCGGGCACACCATGGTAGTCGGCGGCCGCGTGCATCTCCTCCCGGCGGATCTCAAACTTCTTGGCGGTGCAGGGGGTCAGCGCCACATGCACGATCTTCCGGGGGTCCAGCCCCATCTTTTGGGCAAAATAGGTCTTTACGGTGGGGCCCTGCATCCCGATCGGGCTTTTGGCAGTGGACAGGTGCTCCAGCAGTTCCGGGGCGTAGATCTCCGCAAAATGCACCCAGCCGGGGCAGCAGCTGGTAAACTGCGGCAGCGGCCGGTCACCCTGGGTGATGCGCCGGATCAGCTCGCTGGCTTCCTCCACGATGGTCAGATCGGCGGCAAAGTTGGTGTCCAGCACGTAGTCCGCACCCAGCGCCCGCAGCAGCGCCACCATTTTGCCCTCCACAAAAGCGCCGGGCTCCATTCCGAATTCCTCGCCCAAGGCGGCACGCACCGCCGGGGAGGTACTTACCACCACCACCCGTTCCGGGTCGGCCACCGCCTGCCGCACGGCGGGGACTTCGTCCCGTTCGGTGATGCTGTCTGTCGGGCAGACATTGGCGCACTGCCCGCAATAGATGCAGATTGCCTTGCCGCCGGTTTCCTCCAGTGTGTAGCTTCCATGTACGCCCATCAGGTTGGTGCAGGCTTCCTTGCACATGCCGCACCGGATGCATTTTTCCTCCCGGCGCAGGATGCTGGGATTGTCCGCCTCAATGGGCACGCGGACGGATAAGGGCAGATGTTCCAGTTTGTTCACGTTCCTTTCTCTTGTTGGTCTTTTCTGCACTCCTCACACAGATACAGCAGCTTCAGGTCGTAAGCCAGGATGGAAACCCCGGCCTGCCGTTCCAGCTGGGCGGTCAGATCCCCCAGATCAATGTCCAGCAGCCGGCCGCAGCGCTTGCACACCAGATGGTCGTGGCGCTGGATCCGGTCGTACCGGTCGGGGGACCCCTCCATCGAAATCTTGCGGATGCGGTCTTCTTTCCACAGGCGGTTCAGGTTGTTGTACACCGTGGCCAGCACCACCCGGGGGCAGCTTTGCCGCAGCTGTTCAAAGATCTGTTCCGCCGTCATGTGATTGCGGGAAGATTCCACAATCTCCAGGATTTTCTTTCCATGTTCGGTCACAAGCATCAACACCATTTTAGAATGATTCTAAATACAGTATAGCCGATTTTTGTGCAAAGTCAAGGTAATTGTACTAAAAATGCCGGATAAAACAAAAAAGTGACCACTCTGCAGTCACAAAACTGCAAAGTGGTCACAAACGGCGGAAAACCTGTTACTCGCTCTCCCCGTCGCACAGGGGATAGCGCTGCTGGGCAATCTGGAAGTCCAGCCAGTTGCTGTGGGTGTAGTACCAGTAGAAGGCCAGGGAACTGAGCCCCCAGGTAAGGGGATACACCCAGTACACCATCTGGATGCTGTGGGTCAGCGGCACGGTGATCATCAGGAAGGTCACCCGGATCAGGCACCAGCACACCATCATCACCAGCATGGGAATCATGGACTTGCCCGCGCCGCGCAGCACCGCCGCGATGGAGTGGGAATACGCCAGCAGGCAGTAGAAGAGCGCCGAGGTGCGGGCCTTGTCGGTGCCGAAGCGCACCACCTCCGGCGTGGCGTCAAAGGCGGCGATCAGCTGGGGGGCAAAGATAAAGATCAGAATGCCGATCAGCTCGGCCAGCGACACCGCCGCCAGCACCCCGAAGCGTACCCCCTTGTGGGTGCGCTCGTACTCCTTGCCGCCCAGGTTCTGGCCCACAAAGGTGGTCAGCGCCATGGTAAAGCTGTTGATGGGCAGAAAGCCGAAGCCCTCCACCTTGGCGTAGGCGCCGTAACCGGCCATGGCCATCTCACCGAACGAGTTCACGTTGGACTGTACCAGCACGTTGGCAAAGGCAATGATGGAGTTCTGCACGCCGGAGGGCAGGCCGATCCGGATAATCTCTTTCAAATAGTAGCGGTCAAAGCAGAGTTTACGCAGCTCCAGCCGGTAGGCCTCCCGGCTGCGCATCAGATGCCACAGGCACAGCAGCGCGCTGATTGCCTGGGAGATCACGGTGGCCAGGGCCGCGCCGCCCACGTTGGTGTGCACGAACTCGATAAACACCACGTCCAGCACCAGGTTGACCACCGAGGAGACGATCAGGTAGTACAAAGGATGGCGGCTGTCGCCCACCGCCTGCAGGATGCCCACCAGGATGTTGTACATCACAAAGAACAGCGAGCCGGAAAAATAGATGGTCAGGTAGCTGACCGACTGAGGCAGCACGCTTTCCGGCGTGCCCATCCAGATCAGAATCTGGGGCGAGAACATCACGCCCAGCACCGTCATACCCGCCCCGGCCACCAGGCCGAACGCGGCGGTGGTATGTACGGCGCGCTGCACGGCGGCGGTGTCCCCGGCGCCGTACAGCCGGGCGATCACCACGCCCGCGCCGCCGGCAATGCCGCTCAGAAAACCGATCAGCATGAAAATCAGGCTGCCGGAAGAACTTACCGCGGCCAGGGCGCTGCTGCCCAGAAAATTGCCCACGATCAGCGAGTCCACCGTGTTGTACAGCTGCTGGAAAAGATTGCCCAGAAACAGCGGGAACGCAAAAAAGACCATCCGTTTCCAGATGGTACCGCTGGTCATGGGCTCCACGGTTCTTGCCATTGCAGAATCCTCCCCCTAACACCGTAAAATAAGACAATTTTATCTATTATACGTGTTTGCGTCTTGTCATGCAAGGCAGTGTGTAAAAGCAAGGCAAAACCTCCCGGCGGCGGCTTGACAATCTATCCGGTAAAAGCGTATACTAAAGTGTAATTTTGCGGCGAAACGCGGCGGAATGGCTTCTGCCGCCCACCGTATCTGGGAGGCAAATCATGAATCCCCTGATTCTTCAGTCCGATTTCGGCTATGCGGATGGTGCGGTCAGCGCCATGTACGGTGTGGCCCAGGGCGTCTGCCCGGAGCTGCGCGTCTTTGATCTGACCCACGACATTCCGCAATATGACATCTGGGAAGCCAGCTACCGGCTGATCCAGACCGTAAGCTACTGGCCCAAGGGCAGCGTCTTTGTCAGCGTGGTGGATCCCGGCGTGGGTTCCACCCGGCGCAGCATCGGCGTCAAGACTGCCGACGGGCAGTACATCATCACCCCGGACAACGGCACCCTGACCCACATCAAGCGGATGTGCGGCATCGTGGAGGCCCGGGTGATTGACGAGAGCATCAACCGGCTGCCCAATTCCGGCGAGAGCTACACCTTCCACGGGCGGGACATCTACGCCTATACCGGCGCGCGCCTTGCCTCCGGCATCATCACCTTTGAGCAGGTGGGCCCCGCCGTGCCGGTGGACAGCGTCATTGAGCTGCCGGTTATTGAGGCCCGCAAGGAAGAGGAAACCGTCACCGGCACCATCGACGTGCTGGACGTGCGGTTCGGCTCTCTGTGGACCAACATCTCCCGGGAACTGTTTGCCCAGCTGGGCATCCAGCACGGCGGCCGGGTAGAGGTGACCATCACCAACGATACCCGCACCCTGTACAAGAACATCATGGTCTACGCCAAGAGTTTTGCGGATGTGAACGTGGGCGAACCGCTGCTGTACGTCAACAGCCTGGACTGTGTGGCCGTGGCCATCAACCAGGGCAGCTTCTCCAAGGCCTACAACATCGGCACCGGCATCACCTGGCGCATCACCCTGCGCAAGGCGCCCCGCATCGTCTACGAATAACCCCGGTCCGGCAGAGCCCTGGCTCTGTGGCAATATACATTTTTTATTGTGTGAGGAGTTGTACGCTATGAAGAATTCTTCCATCAAGACCGTTGTGGCGGTCGGCATCGGCGCAGCCCTGTTCTTTGTTCTGGGCCGTTTCGTGGCCATTCCCAGCGGTATCCCCAACACCAACATCAGCCTGCAGTACGCCATCCTGGGCATGCTGGCCGCCATGTACGGCCCGGTTGCCGGCGGCCTGATCGGCCTGATCGGCCACACCCTGATCGACCTGTCCTGGGGCGGCAGCCCCTGGTGGAGCTGGGTCATCGCTTCCGCTCTGGTGGGCGTGGTCGTGGGCCTGGCCGCCAAGAAGCTGGCCCTGAACGAGGGTGACTTCGGCAAGAAGAAGGTGGCCCTGTTCGCCGGCTTCAACGTGCTGGCCAACGTGATCGCCTGGATCGTGGTTGCGCCCAGCCTGGACGTGCTGATCTACGCCGAGCCCATTGAGAAGGTCTACGCCCAGGGCGTGTTCGCCGCTGTGGCCAACAGCCTGACCGCTGTGATCGTGGGCGCCCTGCTGGTGGCTGCCTACTGCAAGACCATCGCCAAGAAGGGGTCTCTGGACAAGGAGTAATCCGGTCCCCCGGCAAGCGCGGCCTGCCGTGTTTGCCAAAAGGGAAAAGCTGTGGGAGAGGACCTTGCGGGCCCTCTCCCATTTGCGGTTTATGCCCGGCTGCCGTTTGCGGCGTGCGGCCGGACCGTTTCCCCTCTGATTCTATACATGGAGGAGCCCGTGCCATGAACACGCCCATTATTTCCTTTCGGGATTATACCTTCCAGTACCGCGCGCAGGCGCGTCCCACCCTGTACAACATCAACCTGGACATCTACCCCGGCGAAAAGATCCTGATCGCGGGGCCGTCCGGCAGCGGCAAGTCCACCCTGGCCAGCTGCGTCAACGGCCTGATCCCCTTCAGCTATCCCGGCGAATCCACCGGCGAGCTGATCGTGGATGGCATGGAGGCCAAAAAGCAGAGCATTTTCCAGCTTTCCAAATCGGTGGGCACCGTTCTGCAGGACCCGGACGGCCAGTTTATCGGCCTGACCGTGGCGGAGGACATTGCCTTTGCTCTGGAGAATGACTGCGTGCCCCAGGCGGAGATGCACGCCACCACCAAGCGGGTGGCAGGGCTGGTGGATGTGGCCCATCATCTGGACTACGCGCCCCATGAGCTCTCCGGCGGGCAGAAGCAGCGGGTCAGCCTGGCGGGCGTTATGGTGGACGCGGTCAAGATCCTGCTGTTTGACGAGCCGCTGGCCAACCTGGACCCGGCCGCCGGCAAGCAGACGATTGAACTGATCGACCGCATCCAGAAAGAAACCGGCACCACCGTGCTGATTATCGAGCACCGTCTGGAAGATGTGCTCTGGCGCAGCGTGGACCGGATCATCCTGATGGACGAGGGCCATGTGGCCGCCGATCTGCGGCCGGATGAGCTGCTGGCGGGCAGTCTGCTCACCGAAACCGGCATCCGGGAACCCCTGTACCTGACCGCGCTGAAATACGCCGGTGTGTCCGTTACCCCGGAAAAGAAACCCGCCCATCCGGATACCCTGGTGCTGGATGAGGCCGACAAAGCGCAGGTGCGCCGCTGGTTCCAGGCAGTGCAGCCCGCGCCCGCCCCGGAACCGAAACCGGTATTGCTGGAGGTGCAGGGGCTGAGCTTCGGCTACACCAAGGACCGGCCCACCCTGCGGGATATCTCCTTCACCATCCGGAAAGGGGAGATGGTCAGCATCGTGGGCCGCAACGGCGCGGGCAAATCCACCCTGTCCAAGCTGGTGTGCGGCTTTGAAACCCCGGATTCCGGCCGGATCTTGCTGGACGGGCGGGACATTTCGGACGACAACATCCGTACCCGCGCCCGCCGCATCGGCTACGTGATGCAGAACCCCAACCAGATGATCTCCAAGACCATGATTTTCGACGAGGTGGCCCTGGGTCTGGTGCACAGCGGCATGCCCGCCGACCAGATCCGCGCCCGGGTGGAGGAGACCCTGAAGATCTGCGGGCTGTATCCCTTCCGCAACTGGCCCATCTCGGCGCTGAGCTTCGGCCAGAAAAAGAGGGTGACCATCGCCAGCGTGCTGGCTCTGGGCCCGGAGGTCATCATCCTGGACGAGCCCACCGCCGGGCAGGACTTCCACCATTACACCGAAATCATGGAGTTCCTGCGCAGGGTAAACGAGCAGGGGGTCACGGTGCTGATGATCACCCACGATATGCACCTGATGCTGGAATACACCCCCCGGGCGCTGGTGTTCAGCGACGGGCGGCTGATTGCCGACAAGAGCGCCGCCGAGGTGCTCTGCGATCCGGCGCTGGTGGAGCAGGCGGCGCTGAAGGAAACCAGCCTGTTCACCCTGGCGGGCCGCTGCGGCATCGCCCCGCCGGAACAGTTTGTCCAGCGGTTCATTGATTACGACCGGGAGGTGCGCGCCCATGGCTGCTAACACCGTTTTGAATTACCTGCCGCGCAAGAGCTTTGTGCACCAGCTTACCGGCACCACCAAACTGGCCTTTTTCCTGCTGTTCACCTTTGCCAGCATGATCACCTACGATACCCGGGTGCTGGTCGGGCTGATGATCATCAGCTTCGCCGCCTTCCGGGCCAGCCATATCAAGCTGCGGGAAGTGCGGTTCATGCTGGTGTTCATGCTGATCTTCCTGATCCTGAACAACGTGTTTATCTACCTGTTCAGCCCGGAACAGGGGGTGCAGATCTACGGCACCCGTCATGTGATCGTGCACCTGTTCTGGCGGTATACCATCACCTGGGAACAGCTGTTCTACACCCTGAATATTTCGCTGAAATATTTTGTGGCGCTGCCGGTGGCGATCCTGTTCATCTCCGCCACCAATCCCAGCGAGTTTGCGGCCAGCCTGAACCGGATCGGCGTATCCTACCGGGTGGGCTACTCGGTGGCCATCGCCCTGCGGTATATCCCGGATATCCAGCGGGACTACCACAGCATCAGCCAGGCCCAGCAGGCCCGCGGCATTGAGCTGGGCAAAAAGGAAAAGCTGCTGGCCCGGATGAAAAACTCGGTGAACATTCTGCTGCCGCTGATCCTGTCCAGCCTGGCCCGGATCGACACCATCAGCAACGCCATGGAGCTGCGCGGCTTCGGCAAGAAGAAAAAGCGCACCTGGTATGTGTCCCGGCCCTTTGCCCGCAACGATTATCTGGTACTGGGCTTCGGGGTTCTGCTGCTGGTTGCCAGCCTGGTGATCACCTTCTGGGATGGCAGCCGGTTTTACAATCCGTTTGTATAACAGGTCGCACGGCCGCCTGTTCCTGTGGGGGAGCGGGCGGTTTTTTGTCGAAAATTTCTGCTGCGAAAAGTAGAAAAAATCCGTTGAATCCCCTTTTGCACTATGCTATGATACAAAAGTGTGAGTGTATCTTTCGGCGGTGATTGTTCTGCAGCCCAAATCCGGGCGGGCAGCAGAACCGGCCTCAAAGGGGAGGTATCGTGTTGGAATATCGTTGCGAAGAGAACGGCAGGTCGGTGCGCACCGTTGTGGAAACGTTTCTGCACCGGTACTTCTGGCAGCGGGATGTGGAGAGCACCCTGGCCCTGGTCTCGGATACCGTATACAGCATCGGCACCGGCGAGGGCGAGGTGGCGATGGACAAGGCTGCCATGCGCTGCCTTCTGGAGCAGGAAACCGCCCTTATGTCCGATCCGATTGGCTATGAGATTACCGGTTATTCCCAGCGGCAGCGCGCGCCGGGCGTGTGGGACTGTTACTGTGCGCTGCGGCTGCATCTGAAAGCGGCGGAGGAAATGCGGGCGGAATACAGCATCCGCCTGACCCTGGGCATGCACGAACAGGACGGCCGGCTTCTGCTGGACACCCTGCATGCCTCGGAACCCAGCCACAGCCAGGAAGAAGGGGAGTTTTTCCCCATCCGGTTCATTTCGGAGGGCAGCGGCCAGGTAAACCTTAAAACCCAGCGGGAACTGCTGGAAATTATCGAGCAGATCATGCCGGGCGGCATTGTGGGCGGTTATCTGGAGAGTGGGTTCCCGCTGTATGTGGCCAACAACCGGCTGCTGCAGATGGCCGGCTATGAAAGCTACCAGGAATTTGAAGAGGACATTGAGGGCCTGGTGATCAACAGCATCCACCCGGATGACCGGGAACTGGTGAATCGTGAGCTGGAACGGTCGCTGGCCGAGGGGGATCAGTACGAGATTGAATACCGGATGCTCTGCCGGGACAAGAGCAGCATTTGGGTGCACGACATCGGCCGGCGTACCGTCGCGCTGGACGGGCGGCCGGCGGTCATCAGCGTGCTGACCGATATCTCCGAGCAGGTATACCGTACCGCCCATCTGAAACGGGAAGCCGCCAGCGATCCGCTTACCGGCATCTACAACCGCAAGGCAGGGGAGGAGCAGATCCGCCATGCCATGCAGTCCTGCGCAAGCTACCTGTTTGTGATGTTCGATCTGGACAACTTCAAAAAGGTAAACGATACCTACGGCCACCAGCAGGGGGACGCGGTGCTCAACGCCTTTGTACGGCAGATGCTGCATACCTTCCGCCGCACCGACATTGTCTGCCGCCTGGGCGGGGATGAGTTTGCGGTATTTATTCCCGACCTGTACGATGTGCAGGCGGTGAAAACAAAGATCGAGGCCCTGATCGGCAGTTACCAGCAGATGATGGAGACCGGTTGGCCCAGCGCACGGGCCGCCCTGTCTGCCGGCGGCATTTACAGCCGGAAGCCCCGCTGCTTTGCCGAACTGTACAAACTGGCGGACGACGTGCTGTATGAAGTGAAGAACGAAGAAAAAGGCCGGGCCAGAATCCGCGAGATCTGACCGGCCGCATAAAAATCCCCCGGGCAGAAGCCGTATCCGGCGTTGCTGCCTGGGGGATGGTTTTTTGTTTCAGGTGCGGGGCGGGATATCGGAGGTATACTGCAGCAGGAACGCACGGGCCTGTTCCGGTGTGGGGAAAGCGGCGGACTTCCGGGTGATGTATTCCACCGCGTCGTTCCATTCCCGCAGCGGATAGGCATCGGCCTCCAGGCGGCAAAGCGCCCGCCGCAGCTGGGGACGGACTTCCAAAAGGGTCAGATCCGAGAGATAACTGCACCCGATGGCGTCCGCCAGTATATCCAGCAGTTCTTTCCGGTCCGTGGTCAGCATTCGCTCCTCCGTGCAGGCGCCTGATTGCAAAGCGCGTGTTGTATCCTGCCCGCCTACCACAGAATAATCCTTCTGTGGTACAGCATTTCGCAAAACGGACTACATATCAGCTGCGCAAAAGTAAAACAAATCAAAAAATACGCATAAAAAACAGGCCTGCAACAGAAGATTGCTTCAGGCCTTGGTTGTCTTGCGCTCAAAAAGCGCGCCGGAACTTTCCCTTGTAAAAAATAGCCGGCAATGGTATAGTTTGTATATGTGTTCGGCATTTTTCGCATGGCTTGCACAGAGCGGATTGCCGCCGGAATGCGGAAAACCGAAAATTCAGAAAGACGTTTTACCACAGAAGGATTATTCTGTGGTTTTTTGTTTATTGCACCAATTCCATCCGTTCCAGGATTTTTTGGTGGGCGGTTACGCTTACCGCCACGTAGATCCGGGTGGTTTCGATCCGGGTGTGGCCCAGCACGTCGGCCAGATGGGCCAGATTTTTCTCCACCTCATAGAACATCCGGGCAAACAGATGCCGGAAATTATGGGGGAACACCTTGTCGGCCGATACCCTGGCTTCGGCACACAGCCGTTTCATGGCGTGCCATACGTTGGAGCGGTCCAGCGGCCGCCCGCTTCTGGTGCAAAAAACAGCCCCCTCCCGGATACCGTTCTGCCGGCAGTAAGCCAGCAGCCGGGCACACAGCCGCCGGGGCATCAGGATGGTGCGGCTTTTGCCCTTCATCCGGATCTCCGCCCGCCCGGCGCGGGCTGCCTGCACCGTGATATAGGCCAGCTCGCTGATCCGGATACCGGTGCCGCCCAGGGTCATCAGCAGCAGGTACAGGCGGGGATCCCGCCGCCGGGCAGCTGTCAGCAGCCGGTTGTATTCGGCCCGGCTCAGTTCCCGGCTTTCCTCCAGAAACGGCTGGTGCTGAATCTTCAGATGCCGGATCTTCACGTCATCCCAGTGCCGGAAAGCCAGATAGGCATGGATAGCGGTCAGTTTTCCGTTCACGGTGCGGGGCCGGGCCCGCAGCAGCAGTTCGTCCCGGTACCGCAGCAGCGCCTGCTTGGTCACCTCCTCCCCGGCCAGAAACGCCGCAAATTCACCAACCGCCTGCAGATACTTGGCCACAGTGGCCCGGGCTTTTTCGTTCAGATACAGCGCTTGGGCAAAATCCTTCAGATCCGCCTGTGCAATCGTTCGCATACGTTCACCTCTCCTGATTTTGTTGTACGGGCAAAAGCGTATTGTTCCATTGTACTACACAGTGTGTCCCAAAACCGGCACGGCAAACCATGCAGGGCGTGAAAACCGCGCCGCGCTGCCCTTTCCCGAAAGCGGCAAAAATTTGGCCGTGATAAAATGGAAACAATATATTGACTTTTAAGCGCGGTGAATATACTATATATAGTGCACTCGCCCGATACTTACAGGAGGATTAACGCTATGAACGTACGCAAGCGCAGCGGCAAGGTCGTGCCTTTCGACGCTGAATTTATCCGCCGGGCCGTCACCCTGGCGGCGGCTGCCGCCGGGGAACATGACACCCAGGCGGTGGATCATATCACCGATTCCGTCACCGAGCGGCTCAAGCTCACCGGTCAGGAAATCCTGGATATCGAGAACATCCAGGACGCGGTGGAAGAAACCCTGTTTGAACAGAAATACTACCGCACCGCCAAGGCCTACATCCTGTACCGGATGCAGAAGGAGAAGGAGCGCACCAGCGCCGACTGGAAAGAGGGCATCCTGAGCCGGGAATTCCTCAGCCCCTACAAGCACGCTCCCAACCCCATGGAGCAGCTGGGCGCGTTTGTGTACACCCGCACCTATTCCCGCTATCTGCCTCACCAGGGCCGCCGGGAATTCTGGTGGGAGACGGTGCGCCGCGCGGTGGAATACAACGCTTCGCTGGCCCCCACCTCCCGGGAAGAAGCGGAAAAACTCTACGATAACATCTACCATCTGCGCCAGTTCCTGTCCGGCCGTACCCTGTGGGTGGGCGGCACCCCGGTGGCCGAAAAGTACCCCATGGCCAACTACAACTGCGCCTTTACCGTGATCGACGACTTCACCGCCTACCACGACCTGTTCTACCTTCTGATGGTGGGCAGCGGCGTGGGCGTGCGGGTGCTTAAGTCCGACGCGGACAAGCTGCCCCAGGTGCGCACCGACCTGCAGATCCTGCACAAGTCCTACGATCCCGTCCCGGCCGGCGAGCGTCTGGAGTACACCAACCTGACCTTTACCCGGGACACCGCCACCCTGGCCATCGGCGACTCCAAGGAGGGCTGGGCCCAGGCGCTGACCCGCTACTTTGAACTGCTCACCAACCGGGAATACGAGGGCATCACCACCCTGGTGGTGGTCTACGACTCCATCCGTCCGAAGGGCGAGCGCCTCAAGACCTTCGGCGGCACCGCCAGCGGTTCCGGCTCCATGATGGCCATGCTGGACAAGATCCACAAGGTGGTCACCGGCGCGGGCGCCCGGGATTCCGCGGTCCGCACCCGCCTGCGTCCCATCGACCTGCTGGACATCGCCAACATCATCGGCGAGAACGTGGTGTCCGGCGGTGTGCGCCGCACCTCTGAGATCGGCCTGGTGGACGCGGACGACGAGACCTGCATCCAGGCCAAGAGCAACCTGTACCGCCAGGTCAACGGCCACTGGGAAATCGACAAGAGCATCGCCCACCGGCAGATGAGCAACAACTCCATCTTCTACCGCCAGAAGCCCACCCGGGAAAAGCTGCACTGGCATCTGCAGCAGATGCGCTACTCCGGCGAACCGGGCTGGATCAACGAGGAGGCGGGCCTGAAGCGCCGCCCCAACTTCTGCGGCTGCAACCCCTGCGGCGAGATCCTGCTGGATTCCAACGGCCTGTGCAACCTGACCACCGTCAACGTGATGGCCTTTGTGGATGAGTACGGCACCCTGGATAAAGAGGGCCTGCTGGAGGCTCAGCGCCTGTCCGCCCGGGCGGGCTACCGCATGACCTGCCGGGAACTGGAGATGTACCGGTGGGATCGGGTGCAGAAGCGGGACCGCCTGCTGGGCTGCTCCCTCACCGGCTGGCAGGATATGGTCAACGCCACCGGCATGAGCCGGGAGGAGCAGGCCGCCCTGCTGGATGCGATGCGCGCCGAGGCCCACAAGGCCGCCGACGAGCTGGCCGACCGTCTGGGCGGCAACCATCCCCTGCTGGTGACCACCCTCAAGCCCGAAGGCACCCTGTCGCTGCTGCCCACCGTGTCCAGCGGCGTGCATTACTCCCATTCTCCCTACTACATCCGCCGCGTCCGGATCACCGCCACCGACCCGCTCTGCCGCGTCTGCGAGGATTTGGGCTACCCCGTCCTGCCCGAGGTGGGCCAGGATCCGGAAGACCCCACCACCAAGGTGCTGGAATTCCCGGTCAAGGCGCCCGCCGGCCGGGTCAAGGGGGATGTGTCCGCCATCGAGCAGCTGGAAAACTACAAGCTGTTCATGGAGCACTATGTGGATCACAACTGCTCCATTACCGTCCACGTGCGGGACAACGAGTGGGACGACGTGGAACAGTGGGTCTGGGATCACTGGGACGATGTGGTCGCCCTCTCTTTCCTGAGCTACGACGACAGCTTCTACGATCTGCTGCCCTATGAGGAGATCACCAAGGAAGAGTACGAGTGCCGCCGTGCCGCCATGCGTCCCTTCAACCCCTCGCTGCTCTGCCGCTATGAGCACGAGGAGACCGAACTGGACATCGGCGCGTCCGACTGTGTGAACGGCGTCTGCCCCATCCGCTGAATCAATCTGCCTGCCGCGGCGTTTCCGTTTTGGGAACGCCGCGGCTTTTTCATTCTGTCCCGACTTGTTATTTTTGTGGCTTTGCACTAAAATGAAATCAACTTGTTTGTTTTGTTTTGCGAAATGAGGTGACCAATCATGGAACACTCTGTACTCCGCCCCCAGGCCGAACAGCGGTATAAAGAGGAACTGGATGCCCTGCGTTTGTGGGACGAGGGCAACCGCAAACCGGAAAACTGGCGCCTTTCGCCCAAAGCGGTGCGTCTGTTTATTCTGGGTTCACCCAAGCCGGTGCGCTGCGGCGACAAAGAAATCCTGATCCGCAAAAAATATCTGGGCAACGACGCACTGGTGGAACGATGCATCGTTACACTGGCGGGCAACCGGGGCCTGATGCTGGTGGGCGAACCAGGCACCGCCAAAACCATGCTGTCCGAACTGCTGGCGGCGGCCATCAGCGGATGCAGCACCAACACCGTGCAGGGGACCGCCGGTACCACCGAGGATATGATCAAGTACAGCTGGAACTATGCGCTGCTGCTGGCGGATGGTCCCAGCCGCCGGGCGCTGGTGCCCGCGCCGCTGTATGTGGGGATGGAAAAAGGCATTCTGACCCGCTTCGAGGAGATCACCCGTACCCCCGCCGAGGTGCAGGACTGCCTGATCAGCGTGCTCAGCGACAAGGTGCTGAATATCCCGGAACTGGGGGACGAGGGACTGCTCTTTGCCCGGCCGGGCTTCAACGTGATCGGCACCGCCAACACCCGGGATAAAGGGGTCAACGAGATGTCCAGTGCCTTAAAGCGCCGCTTCAACTTTGAAACGGTGCGCCCGATCGGGGATGTGGCGCTGGAAAAGCAGATCATTCTGAACGAGGCCGGTGCGCTGGCGGAGGCCGCCGGGATTCCGGGGCCGCTGGATGAGGAAGCCGCCGAGCTGCTGGCGGTCACCTACCACGAACTGCGGGAAGGCATCTCCGACCGGGGCCAGCGGATCGAGAAACCCTCGGCGGTCATGAGCACTGCCGAAGCGGTATCGGTGTATTTCCAGACGCTGATGACTGCCTGGTACTACGGGGACGGCCATATGGAGGAGCGCTGCCTGGTGGAGAACCTGGTGGGCGCCGTGGCCAAGGAATCCCGGGAAGACATGGACAGGATCGAAGGCTATTTTTCCACGGTGGTGCGGAACCGGGCACAGCGGGAGGGCGGCGCATGGACACGCTATTACGAGGCACGGAACAAGCTGCGGTGACCCCGTTTTCCTGGGAAGCGCCGGTGCTGTATTATCCGGTGCGCCACCACAGCCCGGCCTGCGCCTGGCACCTGGAACGCGCCATTGAGCGGTATGCGCCGGACTGTATCCTGGTGGAGGGGCCGGAAAACGCCAACGATCTGCTGCCGGTGCTGACCAGCCCGGACACCAAAGCCCCCATCGCGCTGTACTACGCCTGGCGGGATGAGGAACACCGCCTGCCCGGGTCAGGGGAGGAGCCGACGTCGTTCCGGTGCTATTACCCGTTCCTGGACTCGTCGCCGGAACTGGTGGCGCTGCGGGCGGCCGCCGCGCGGGGGATTCCCGGGCGATTTATCGACCTGCCCTATGCACAGATTTTGCTGGCCACCCAGGCCGACCGGGGTCTGCGGGCGGAGGAAGAAAAATCCAACTACGCCAGTGACACCTACTTGGCCGCCAACCAGTTTCAGAAAAACCTCTGCGAAAAAGCGGGTCTGCGGGATTTTGAAGAATTCTGGGAGAAGTATTTTGAAACGGCAGGCCCCACCCTGTCCACCGAGGCTTTTGTGCGGCAGCTGAACCTGTACTGCCGCCTGGCACGGCAGAGCACCCCGGCGGCTGAGCTGCGGGCGGACGGCTGCCTGGTGCGGGAAGCCCACATGGCCCGCCGCATCCGGGAAGCCGCAGCAGAATACAGCCGTGTACTGGTGGTGACCGGCGGCTTTCACGTCGAGGGGCTGCTGCATCCCACCGACGAAACGCCGCCCCCGCCACCCCAAAAGGGGCAGTCGGTCTACCCCATGCGGTACAGCCTGCCTGCCGCCGACGCACTGGCCGGCTACGCCAGTGGTATGCCGGTCCCCGGCTTCTACACGGATATCTGGGCGGCACTCCACACCGCCGAACCCCGGCAGGCCTGGGAGCAAACGGTGCTGGACTATCTGGTGCGCACCGGCCGCCGCCTGCGCCGGGAGGGGGATACCCTCTCCGCCTACGATGAAACCTGTGCCTGGCAGCAGGCGCGGATGCTGGCCCAGCTGCGGGATAAACCGGCCCCCGGCCTGTATGAGCTGCGGGACGCGGTGCTCAGCAGCTTTGTAAAGGGGGAAGCCAACCTGTCCGGCAGCGAACCGCTGCGCCTGCTGCGGGAGCTGACCACCGGCAAAACGGTGGGCTGGCTCTGCGAGGGAGCGCCGGTGCCGCCGCTGGTGCAGGATTTCCAGGCCCAGTGCCGGGCCTTCCGGCTGAAACAGCAGGGCGCCGCCCGGCAGACCGTTGCACTTTCCGTCTTTTCTTCTCCCCGCCACCGGGAGATCAGCCGGTTTTTCTATCGCACGGATTTTCTCGGCTGTGAATTTGCTCGGCGGGAAAAAGGCCCGGACCTGCGCCGCCGCAGGGACCGCAACCTGATCCGGGAAACCTGGGAATACCGCTGGAGCATTGGCGTAGAAACCGCCCTGATCGAACACGCGGTGTCCGGCGCCACGGTGCAGGAGGCCTGCGCCTCTGAACTGCGCCGCCGCATGGCCGAGGCGGGCCGCGCATCCGAAGGGGCCGATCTGCTGGTGCAGGGGTTCCTGATGGGCTTGCCGGAGATAAACGCGCTGACCGGCCGGATGGAGGAACTGCTCCTGGCCGACGGGGACTTTGTCTCCCTGTGCGAAGCCTGTGCCTCGCTGAATGCCCTGCAGGAATGGCAGAGTTTGTATAATGAGCGGAACATTCTGGAATACCCGGCACTGCTGGGCCGGTGCTTTGCCCGTATTCTGCAGATGCTGCCCGCCATGAACACGGTGGACGACCACACCGCCCCGGGGGTGCAGCGGGCCTGTATGCTGCTGTACCAGATCACCGGCCGGGAATCCTTTTTCGACCAGCGCCCGCCGCTTCTCAACGCTTTTGAACGGCTGGTGCGGCAGGACCCGATCCACCCGGCGCTGCACGGGGCGGTGCTGGGGCTGCTGTATGGGGCCGATCCGGGCTGGAAACCGGCGGTGGACAGGGCGGTGCGGGGCTATCTGCAGGGCACCCGGGGCAGAATGCTGCAATCCGCGGCATTCTTGCAGGGCCTGTTTTCCACCGCCCGGGATCTGCTGCTGACCGACGAAGAATTCCAGCGGCAGATCGACGGGCTGATCTGCGAACTGCCCAGCGAGGATTTTGCCTCTCTGCTGCCGGAACTGCGGCTGGCGTTCAGCTACTTTGTCCCGCTGGAAACCGACCGCATTGCCCGGCGGGCAGCAGCAATGCACGGTGCCGGTTCGGCGGCGCTGCGGCGGCCTGCGACAGATGCCGCCGCCTACGCCCGGGCTGAAGCGGTGGATGCCTGGGCAGCTGCCCGGCTGGATAATTTTACCGGGCAGGGAGGGGAGGACACATGATCACCGATGGTGCCGCACTCAACCGCTGGCGGCTGATTCTGGGCCGGAATGCCGAGGGGGCGCTGCCGCTGGGGGGCGCCCGGCTGCTGCGGATGGACGACGCGCTGGATTTTCTGTATGGCCGGGAGGCCGGCGAGGACGAAAAGCGGGACCCGCAGGGCGGCGGCGGGGCCAGTGCCCCCACCGTGGCCCGCTGGCTCAGCGAGGTGCGCAGTCTGTTTCCCCAGGATACCGCCGAAATCCTGCAGCGCCATGCCCTGGACCGGTATCAGCTCACCGAGCTGCTGGCGGACCGGGAAGTGCTGGAGCGGATGGAGCCCAACCAGGCGCTGCTGGAAACGGTGCTTAGCCTGAAACACATGATGAAAGGCCCGGTACTGGACACCGCCCGCCGGATCGTGCGGAAGGTGGCGGACCAGCTTACCGAAAAGATGCGCAGCGAGGTGGAACGCTCGGCGCTGGGCAAACTGGACCGCAGCCGCCGCAGCAACCTGCGTTCGGCCCGCAATCTGGACATTCAGCGCACCATCCGCAAGAATCTTTCCCACTACGATCGGGAAAACCAGCGGCTGGTGCTGGAACAGGTCTATTTCAATGGCCGTGTGCGCCGGTATAACCCCTGGCGGGTGATCCTGGCGGTGGACGAGAGCGGTTCCATGCTGCCCAGCATTATCCACAGCGCGGTGATGGCGGGCATCTTTGCCCGGATGCCCCTGCTGGATACCCGGCTGGTGATCTTCGACACCGCCGTCGTGGACCTGAGCGGCCGGGTGGAGGACCCGGTGGAAACCCTCATGAGCGTGCAGCTGGGCGGCGGCACCGACATTGCCGGGGCGCTGCGCTACTGCGAATCCCTGATCACCGCCCCCCACCGCACCATGGTGGTGCTGATCAGCGACCTGTGCGAGGGCAATACCCGGCAGAACCTGTATGGGGTCTGCCACGATATTCTGGAGAGCGGGGCCAGGCTGGTGGCGCTGACCGCGCTGGATGAAAACGCCGCCCCCGCCTACGACCGGTCCACCGCCGAAAAACTGGCCGGCATGGGGGCCTGGGTAGGGGCCATGACCCCGGCCCGGCTGGCGGATTTTATGGCGGATGTGATGCGGGACTAAAAGAAAGGAGGGCGGGCTGCATGACCATACCCGAACCCTTGGCCGCTGCGCTGGCGGCCGCCGGGGAAGATTATCTGGTCGGACTGTGCAATAAGGGCACAGTCAACCGTGCCAAAAAGGATCTGGCCGCCCTGTCCACGCCTCCCGAAGCCCATGCCGGGGGGGACGAGGTGGAGATCCGGTTGGGGGACGCGGTCTGCTGCATCCGGGCGCCGCTGGGCGAGAGCCGCTGTTCCTGCCCCAGCAGCGGAATCTGCCGCCACCGGATCACGGCCATCCTCTGGCTGCAGCAGCAGACGGGGGAAAACGAGCCGCCCCCGCCGCCCACCCTGTCCTTTGAGGGACTGCGGGCTTACTCGCCGGAAAAACTGGCCCGCAAGCTGGGACCGAAACGGCTGGCGGAACTGCTGACCCGCCGGGACGCCGGGGCGTGGCCGGTCATCACGGCGGGCGGCTCCACCATTACGGTGGAACTGCCCTGGATGCCCGCCACCGTGCGTTTGCTGGAACCACTGGAACACAGCAGCTGCAGCTGCCACAGCCAGGGGTTATGTTTGCACAAGGCCGCGGCGTTGCTTGCCTGGCAGCTGGAACAGGGCCTGACCGATCCGGCAGCCCTGCGCGCCGCCTGCCCGCCGGAAAACGGCCCCGACCCGGAAACTGTGCGCCGGGTCTGCCGGGAGGTGCGCACTGCCCTGACCGGCCAGCTGGTCACCGGCCTGAGCCGCCTGCCCCCGGAAACCGCCGAAACGGTGGAGCGGCTGGCCGCCCTGGCTCACACCGCCGGTCTGCCCTCGCTGGAGCGGGCTCTGCGTGCTCTGCACGAGGAATACGCCGCCTGCTTTGCCCGGTCGGCCGCCTTCCGGGATGAAGCGTATCTGTCCCGCTTTTCCCAGGCGTTCCGCCTGGCCGGAGCCCTGGAAACCGCCGAAGAGGAATCCCGGCGCACCCTGGCGGGCAGCTTCCGGGACGAGTATCTCCCGGCCGGCCGCCTGGAACTGTATCTGCTGGCGCTGCGGGAGGTGTCCGGCCAAAGCGGGTACGGGGGCGTAGTCTATTATTTCTGGGAGCGGGCCGCTCACCGCTTTTATACCTACGCCGACCTGCGACCCACCTTTTACGGGCCCGGCGCCCGCCGCCGGGGGGACGTGGCTATCTGGGGGATGCCCTGCACGCTGCGGCAGGCCTGCGGCAGCGCGTTGGATCTGACCGATGCCCGGATCAATGCCGCCGGGGGCCTGTCCTCCACCGAACGCTGCACCGCTGTTGTTCTTGGCCAGCAGCCGCCGGGCAGCGTAGTACCGGCCAGAGCCCTCTGCACCGATTTTTCCGCCCTGCTGGCCGGGCGCAGCGCACCCCATGCCCCGGAGATCGAACGGCTGGCGCTGGTGCGCCCTGCCCGCTGTGAACCGCAGGAATACGACCGGGTACGCCAGACCTTTTCGCTGCGCCTGCTGGATGCCGCGGGCCGGGACCTGTGGCTGGAGGTGCGGTATAAAAAAGAGGAAAAACTGGTGGTCCAGACATTGGAACGGCTCACCGGGCGTTTGACCCGGCGGCCGGAGGACACGCCGGTGTTTTTCGGCAGCCTGTACCGGGAGGGGGACCGGCTCAAACTCTATCCCATCGAAGTGTTTACCCAGTGGGAGGTGCAGCCATGAACGAACTGCTGCAGGAGATGGAACAGGCCCTGGCCGACCTGCTTCGGTCGGGGCTGGATACGGGCAGCGGGGCCGCGGCGCAGCTGCGGGCGCTGGCCGTCCGGTGCGAGGACACCGGCCTGCATACCGGCGCGGCGCTGCTTGCCGAGCTGGCCGACAGGCTGGAGGCCCGGGGCCGTACCCTCAACAAAGATGACCTGCCCCTAACCGAAACGCTCTGCCGCCTGGCCCATTACCGGGAACTCTGCGCGGAGAAATACCAGGAGGAGGCCATCCTCCGCCGCTGGCAGGAGCAGCAGAATGCTCAACAGACAGGAGGTACAGCATGAACACACAGGAAGCCCGCATGCAGGAACAGATGGAGCAGTTTTTGGATGCAATGGGCCTTTGCGCGTCCAACAAAGCATTGGCGGAGGCATATCTGCTGGCCGAGGAACGCAATGACAGCCTGTTGGCGCAGGCCCAGCCGGAAGACCTGTATCCGGCGGCGCGCGCGTTGGATTCGCACAAGGCATACTACATGAAAACGGTGCGGGAAGCGCCGGACCGGGAAATGCTGACCCGGTTCAGCAAGCTGTTCTGGGCTATAGGGAAAAGCACCGCGGTCTATCCCCTCGTGATCGGGGACAGCAGCTGGGAGAGAACGCTGGTTCCTTTCTGGGCGTCCCTGCTGGGAAAACCGGCGGCCGCTGCTCTGCTGGCGGAAGGGCTGACGCGGCAGTACTGGCAAGGCTGGCAAGCCCGCGCGTGGCTGTATGAGCTGGCCGGCAAGGAGCCTGCCGTGCTGGAACAGGCGCAGGCGCTGAACGGCGTTCCGAATGATGATATGCCGGTCATGCTGGCGGGCATCCTGCTGGGCCGTTCCGCCCCGCCGCGCTCCGGCCTGCTGCAAAAACTCACCGGCGGCAATGCGCTGGCCGCCCGCCAGGCAGATCGGATCGCCCGCAGCAACCGGGAATCGCTGGAAGAGGTAGCCCCCGACCTGACCGCCGGGGACCGGCAGGTTCTGGCCGCCTGGCTGGAACGGGGCGATCCGTTCGCGCCGCTGCCCGCTTTGTCGGTAACATTGCCCGATGGCAGCGACCCGCGGGCGGTGCTGGATACCCCGCCTTGCCGAATAGATGACTACGAGATCAGGCTGCTGGGGGCGGCTTCGTTCCAGGGCCAGCGGCAGGATCCCCGGCTGCGCTGCGCGGTGCGGATGTATCTGACGCTGGACGCGGGGACATTCCTGAATGCGCTCTTCAGAAATGTGCCCCCTGACTGTATTTTGCAGCAGACGGACACCCTGCTGCAGGATCTGCCCGGCGGTCCGGTAACCCTGCTGCTGGTGCTGACAACACTGGGCAGCAGCCAGGTGAAGCAGTACAACGCACGCCTGATCGCGGAGCACTGTGCCGCCGGGGCCCGGCAGGCGCTCCAGCTGGCAAGCGAGAATGAATACACCCGGCTGCTCCCCCTGCTGCCCGACCGGCTGACGCCGCAGGATGACCGGGAAGCGATCGCCACCATGCTGGAAAAGTCGGCCCTGACCGGCAAACAGGAGCTGCGGCGTTTCCTCCTGGAGGAGGGCGGCGATCTGCGGGACGCGGCGGCCCGCCTGGCACCCGTTTCCGCCGGCAGCTATTGCTATTCCCATAATCCGCTGCGGGCGCTGAAACAACGCTTTCCAACCAGCGGCTGGGACGATTTTTGCTGCCGCTGCGTAACGGCGTTGGGGCTGGCTTTCCACGATCACGGGCTGAATGAGCTGCTGCCAAAGGGGCAGGACCCCACCGTTCTGGCCCGGGCGCTGCTGGACCGGGGGCTCCCGGCGGTACAGCTGCTGGACGTGTTCAGCGCGTTCCATGAGGCGATCTATTTTGAACAGGATAAGGTCAGAATCCGGGATGCAGCCTACAAAGTCCTTGCCCGCCCGGAATACCGGGGCGATCTATGCGCCGCAGCCAGTCAGAACGATGTGTTTGGCCGCTGCGCGGCCCTCTCGGCGCTGGACGATCTCGCCGTCCTGCCCGGCGAGGAGGGCGCGGCAGCCAGAGCCGGGATTCTCGCCTGTGCCGGGGATTCCTCCAAACAGGTGCAGGAATTGCTGGTGAACATTCTGGCCCTCCATCCGGACTGGGCTCCGGATGTGGCGGCCCTGCTCCAGAGCAAAAAAGCCGCCGAACGGCTGCTGGCGATCCAGGTGGCGGCCCGCTGGGGGGATACCCTGCGCGGCGCGCTGGAAACGGCGCTCGCCACCGAAAAAAGTGCCAAGGTGGCCGAAGCCATCCGGGCCGTTTTGGGGCAGGCAGCTTCGCCCACCGCCACGCCTGCCGGGCAGCCCACGCCGGACCAGCTGGCCGAGCGCACCCTCAAGGGCGGCAAGCGCCGCAAGCTGCAGTGGGTGCTGGAGCCGCCGCTGCCCGCTGTGTGCCGGACCGACGGCAGCCCCACCAGCGACGACCGGCGGGACGCGCTGCTGGTAGCTTACTGCGAGATGGGCCGCATCGGCCGCAGCGAAACCGCCGCCGCCATCGCCCAAGGCTTGGATACAGATGATCTGGCCGCCTTGGCCGCAGAGGTGTACGAGCGCTGGCTGGCGGCCGGCGCCCAGAGCAAAACCAAATGGGTGCTGGCTTTTGCGGCAGCGTTCGGCGGCCCGGCCATGACCCCGCGGCTGCGGCAGGCTATCCACGACTGGCCCCAGCACGCCCGGGGCGCGATCGCCTGCGAGGCGGTCACGGCGCTGGCTTTGAGCCCCGACCCGGCGGCGCTGCTGGAGGTGGATGCCATCGCCCGCAAGTTCAAGTTCCGGCAGGTCAAAACCGCCGCGGCTGCCGCATTGGAGAACGCGGCAAAGGAACTGGGCATCACCGCGGATGAACTGGCCGACCGGATTGTGCCCGACCTGGGCTTTGCCGCCGACGGTACCCGGGTGTTTGACTACGGAACTCGCCGGTTCACCGTGCGGCTGACCCCCATGCTGGAAATGTCCATCACGAACGACGCGGGCAAGCCGGTCAAAAACCTGCCCGCCCCCGGCAAGACCGACGATCCGGAAAAGGCCGCCGCCGCGTATGAGGCGTTCAAAGCGGTCAAAAAACAGATGCGCACCACCGTGTCCGCCCAGAAAGCCCGACTGGAAGCCGCCCTGGCCGCCCTGCGCTGCTGGGATGCTGACGCCTGGCAGGCGCTGTTCGTAAACAACCCGCTCATGCGGCAGTTTGCCATCAGCCTGATCTGGGGCGTGTATAAGGATGGAAAGCTCACCGATACCTTCCGCTATATGGAGGATGGTTCCTTCAACACGGTGGAAGAAGAGGAGTACGCCCTGCCATCTGCCGCCCGCATTGGCCTGGTGCATCCGGTGGAGCTGGACGCCGCCGCCCGGGATGCCTGGAAACGGCAGCTGGAAGATTACGAGATCACCCCCGCCATTCCCCAGCTGGACCGTCCGGTCTACCCCCTCAATCCGGGCCGCGAAACGCAGACACGGCTGGAGGACTTCGGCGGCAAAAAGCTCAACGGGCTCTCCCTCTCCGGCAAGCTGCAGGGGATGGGCTGGTACCGGGGCAGCGTGCAGGACGCCGGCTGCTACTACACCTTCTACCGGGAGGACCCCACCTTGGGCCTGGGGGTGGAGCTGAACTTCTCCGGCGCTTATATCGGGGATGAAAACGACACGGTTACGGTGCAGGACGCCGTATTCTACCGGTCTGGTACCGTGCGCCGGGGCAGCTATTGCTACGATGTTCCCCAGGAGGAAAACATCCTGCCGCTGGGGCAGGTGCCGGAACGGTATTACAGCGAGGTCGTCTACCAGCTTACCCGCGCCACTGCCTCCAGCACCGAGACTGACCCGGATTGGAAATCCGGAAAAAACTGACCCCATACAGAGCGCCTCCGCAAGCCGGGGGCGTTCTGTTCATTTCCGCCGAACAGGCCGCAAAAATCGCTTGTGCAGCCGGTCCGGATTTGCTATGATGGGGGCAGCGGGCGGGGCAGCCCCGCCGCCCTTTTCGAAGGAGGAATTGGTATGTACAGCACAGACGCTATCCGCCCCGATCCCCGGGCCGTTCTGCAGGGGGATACCTGGCGGATCACCGTTCTTACCCCCCGGCTTGTCCGGCTGGAATACAGCCCGACCGGCCAGTTTACCGACAGTGCCACCCAGCTGGCGGCCGACCGGCATTTTCCGCCCGCCCCGTTCCGGGTATCGGAGAGCGGCGGCAGCCTGCAGCTGACCACCGAATTTCTGCGCCTGACCTATGACAAAGGCCCCTTTTCGTCCACCGGCCTGACCATCCAGATCACCGGCAAGGACAGCCTGTATGCCTCGGTGTGGCATTATGGGGACGAACCCCATGACCTGGGCGGCACCGCCCGTACCCTGGATGAGGCAGACGGCGCCATCCCGCTGGAACACGGCATCCTCTCGGCGGACGGCTGGTCGGTATTGCGGGATACCGGCAGCGGCCTGGTCAACGAGGACGGCACCATCTCGCCCCGGCCGGACCCGGCGGCGGAGGACCTGTACTTTTTCGGCTACGGGCGGGATTATCTGGCCTGCCTGCGGGACTTTTACCGGCTTACCGGCCCGGTGCCGCTGCTGCCCCGGTATGCCCTGGGCAACTGGTGGAGCCGCTATTACCGCTATACCCAGAGCGGCTACCTGGCCCTGATGGACCGGTTCCGGCAGGAGCAGATCCCCTTTACGGTGGCGGTGATCGATATGGACTGGCACGTCACCGAGATCGATCCCCGGTACGGCACCGGCTGGACCGGCTTTAGCTGGAACCGGGAGCTGTTCCCCGACCCGGAGGCATTTCTGCAGACGCTGCACCGGCAAGGGCTGCGCACCACCCTGAACCTGCATCCCGCCGAGGGTGTGCGGGCCTGTGAGGACTGCTATGCGCCCTTTGCCGCCTTTATGGGCACCGATACCGCCCATGAGGATCCGATCCCCTTCCGCCCCGCCGATCCCAAATTCATGGAAGGCTACTTCCGGTTTGCCCTGCACCCGCTGGAAGAGCAGGGGGTGGATTTCTGGTGGATCGACTGGCAGCAGGGCACCAACTCCGGTGTGGCCGGGCTGGACCCGCTCTGGCTGCTCAACCATTACCAGTATCAGGACAGCGCCCGCCGCCATGCCCGGGGGCTGATCTTCTCCCGCTATGCGGGGCCGGGCAGCCACCGGTACCCCATCGGCTTTTCCGGCGATACCATCGTCACCTGGGATTCGCTGGCATTCCAGCCCTATTTCACCGCCAACGCCTCCAACATCGGCTACGGCTGGTGGAGCCATGATATCGGCGGCCATATGCGGGGCGTCAAGGACGACGAGATGGCCCTGCGCTGGCTGCAGTTTGGGGTATTCTCGCCGATTCTGCGGCTGCACAGCACCAACAACGAGTTCAACTCCAAGGAGCCCTGGCAGTATGAGGAATCCATCGCCCGCCGCATGAAGCAGTTCCTGCGGCTGCGCCACCGGCTGATTCCCTATCTGCACACCATGAACCGCCGGGCCAGCGAGGAGGGCCAGCCTCTCTGCCAGCCCATGTACTACAAAGCCCCCTATGTCCGCGAGGCTTACGCCGTGCCCAACGAATACTGGTTCGGCACCGAGCTGGTGGCCTGCCCCATCACCGAGCCGGTGGATCCGCACACTCGCCTGGCCCGGTTCACTGCCTGGCTGCCGGAAGGGGAGTGGACCGACCTGTTTACCGGTCTGCGGTATCGCGGCGGCCGCAAACTGGATCTGTACCGCCCGCTGGATTCCATCCCGGTGCTGGCCAAGGCGGGCGCGGTGCTGCCGCTGGACGGCCGCACCGAGGGCAACGGATGCGACAACCCGGACACCATGGAACTGCGGGTGTTTGCCGGGGCGGACGGCGCGTTCTCCCTCTGGGAGGACGACGGCGAGGGCGACCGGTTCCAGCCCGAACACTGGGCGGAGACCCCTATCACCTTTGCCTGGGGCGAGGAAGCCAGCCTGACCATCCATCCCGCCCGGGGCAACCGGGCCTGCCTGCCGGCGGCGCGCAGCTGGCGGGTGGAGGTGTTCGGCCTTTCCGCCGACGCCCCGGCTGCGCTCTGCGAGCAGAACGGACAAGCGCAGACGCTCACCGGGGAATACCGGCCCGAAACCGGCAGCTGGGTCTGGCAGCTGCCCGCCGCCGCGCCGGATGCTTCGCTCACCCTGCGGCTGACCGGCTGCACAGCCGGGGACAACCAGGTGGAAAGTCGGGTGTTCCGGCTGCTGCACAATGCCCAGATTGCCTTTGAGCAAAAGTCCGCCGTGATGGACACGGTGCGCCGCCTGGGCGGCCAGGGCGGCGGGGTGGTGCTCAGCCAGCTGCTCACCCTGGATCTGCCTCCCCAGCTGACGGGCGCGCTGGCCGAACTGCTCACCGCGCTGTAAAATACAAAAAAGGAACGGCTTTCCCGCCCGGGAAAGCCGTTCCTTTTTTGTTGGGATGCCGTTTAGTGCTCGCCGCAGTGGCCGCCGCAATGGCTGCCGCAGCCATGGTCGCCGCAGGCATGGCCCTCTGCATGATGATGGACGTGGTGGTCACAATGGGCGTTGGGGTCAAAGGTCAGGTTGCCGGCAGCCAGCGCTTCGGCAGCCGCGTCGGCGCTGCCGCTCACACCGCCGTACAGCTTGATGTTGGCCGCGGCCAGCGCCATCTGGGCGCCCCCGCCGATGCCGCCGCAGATCAGAGCGTCCACATTCAGCGCGGTCAGAACCCCGGCCAGCGCGCCGTGACCGCTGCCCTGGGTGTCCACCACCCGGGCGGAAACGACCTTGCCGTCCTCCACGTCGTAGATCTTGAACTGGGCGGTATGGCCGAAATGCTGGAAAATTTGGCCATTCTCGTAGGTAACTGCAATTCTCATGATGGAATCTCCCTCCGGTTTCCGGTATTGCTGGTGATAACTCTGCTTGAAGCACGCGGAGAACCCGCACCCGGCCCCCTGCCCGTCGCATAGCCGGAACTCGCCGCCCTCAATGTGCAGCGGCCGCCCGTTCACCAGCATATCCGCCAGCTTGCGGCGGGCGCTTTCGTAGATCTTCTGCACGGTGGTGCGGGCAATCTGCATCGAGGCACTGCACTGTTCCTGGGACAGTCCCTCCCCGTCGATCAGCCGGATGGTCTCGTACTCATCGATGGTCAGCAGGATGGGGGACTGGTTTTCCGAAGCATCGGCCGGGCAAAACGCCACCGTCCGCGGATAGTGGCAGACCCGCCGGCATTTGGTCGGTCTTGGCATGGGCATCTCCTTTGTGCGTTCTGGTTTTCAGTATACGCTGATTTATGGCATATGTCAATAACTCGCGAATCAGATTGACCATGCCGCTTTACTTTGCTAAAATATAAAAAGCTAAACCTGCGAGGGGGAACGGGAAAATCAATGAAACGCGCACGCAATCAAATGATTCTGTCCATGGCCATTTTCGGCACGCTGGCGCCCTTTGTGCGGCGTATTTCGGTATCCTCGGGGGAGCTGGCCCTGTACCGGGCGATGCTGGCGGCTGTGCTGATCGGGGCCTGGCTGCTGCTCACCCGGCAGATGGTGCCCTTTGGGGCCATCCGCCGCCAGCTTCCGCTGCTGCTGGCCTCCGGCGTGGCCATGGGCATCAACTGGATCCTGCTCTTTGAGGCCTACCGGTACACCACCGTTTCGGTAGCCACCTTAAGCTACTACTTTGCGCCGGTGCTGGTCACGGCGGCCTGTCCGTTCCTGTTCCGCGAACGGCTCACCCTGAAACAGGGGGTCTGTTTTGTCATGTCCACCCTGGGGCTGGTGCTGATCACCGGCGCTTCCGGCATGGGGGAGAGCGGCACCGATCACCTGGGCATCCTGTTCGGGCTGGGCGCGGCGGTGTTCTATGCCTCGGTGATCCTGCTGAACAAGTTCACCCGCGGGGTGGAGGGCATCCACCGCACCTTTGTGCAGTTTCTGGCCGCCATCCTTACCCTGATCCCTTACGTGGCGCTGACCGGCGGGGTCACCCTGGGCGGGCTGGACGGCCCGGGCTGGGTCTGCCTGCTGATCGTGGGGCTGGTACACACCGGCATCACCTACTGCCTGTACTTCTCTGCCTTGAAAGAACTGCCGGGTCAGAAAGCTGCCATTTTAAGTTATATCGATCCGCTCACGGCGGTGCTGGTCTCGGTGCTGGTATTGCGGGAGAGCATCAGCCTGTGGCAGGCGATGGGCGGCGCGCTGATCCTGGGCTTTACCCTGTGGAATGAAATCAGCCCGCCCGTCCGGGCAAAGGGCTAAGGAGGAAACCTGCGATGCGTCAAGCCATGAACCCTTATCTCCCGGGCTGGGAGTATATCCCGGACAGCGAACCCCATGTTTTTGAGGGCCGTGTGTATGTATACGGCTCCCACGACCGGTTCGGCGGGCCGCTGTTCTGTATGAACGACTATGTGTGCTGGTCCGCCCCGGTGGAGGATCTGAGCGCCTGGCGGTATGAGGGGGTCATCTACCGCAAAAACCAGGATCCGATGAACCCCTCCGGCCGCCGCTGCCTGTATGCCCCGGATGTAACCCGCGGCCCGGACGGCCGGTATTACCTGTACTATGCCTTTGATTTCCGGGGTGTCATGGGGGTGCGGTCTGTGATACCCCGGCCGGGGAATACCAGTTCCACGGCCATGTCCGGTTTGCGGACGGGCATGTGTGGGGCACCCGGTCGGGGGAGCCCTTTCCCTTTGACCCCTGCATTCTCACCGACGAGGACGGCCGGGTCTGGCTGTATTCCGGCTTTGCCACCCGGGTGCCGGCCATCGCCTCGGGATTTCGCCGCCTGACCAACGAGGGCGGCGTGGTGCTGGAACTGGAGCCGGATATGATCACCATCCGTTCCGGCCCCACCCTGCTGTTCCCCACAAAAAAGCAGCCCGGCCATTTCCCGGATCACGCCTTTTTTGAGGCCAGCTCCATCCGCAAGGTGGATGGCCGGTATTGCTTTGTCTATTCCTCCCAGCATAACCACGAACTCTGCTGGGCCATGGCCGACAGCCCCGCCGGGCCGTTCACCTTTGGCGGTACCCTGGTGGATATGGGGGATCTGTTCCTGAACGGCAATACCGACGAGCGGAAAGCGGTCAACTACCTGGGCAATACCCACGGCGGCATCGAGAAGATCGGGGAGGACTGGTACGTGTTCTACCACCGGCAGACCAACCGCCATTCCTATTCCCGGCAGGGCTGCGCCGAACGGCTCACCCGTACCCCGGAGGGCGGATTCCGGCAGGCGGAGGTTACCTCCTGCGGCCTGAACGGCGGCCCGCTGGAGGGCCGCGGCCGTTATCCGGCCCGGATCGCCTGCCAGCTCTACAGCGGCCAAGGCTCTGCCCGGTACGATATCCGGTTCCCCCGGCTGCGGCTGGCGGGCCACCCCTACTTCACCCAGGAGACCCCGGACGGGGAACAGACCGATACCCAGTACATCGCCAATCTGCGAAACGGGGCGGTGGCCGGTTTCAAGTATTTCCGGCTGGCGGGCCTGCAGACGGTGGAGGTGGAACTGCGGGGCCGGGCAACCGGGGAACTGCTGGTGGCGGATACGCCGGACGGCGCATCGGCAGCCGTCATCCCGGTGCGGCTTCACACCCGGCAATGGACCACCCTCCGTGCCACCTGTCCGCTGCCGGACGGGGACAGCGCCCTGTGTTTCCGCTACAAAGGCAAAGGCCGCCTGGATTTCCGGGCCTTTACGCTGGCATAAACCGAACGCCCCCGCGGGCTGGCCGCGGGGGCGTTCTTCATATCTCAGCGCAGCAGTTCGTCCAGCTTGTTCACCAGCGCGTCGCCTACCTGGGCAGTGGTGGCGCTGCCGCCCAGTTCCGGGGTCAGGGCCTGGCCCTCCACCAGCACGGCTTCGATGGCCTCAAGCACCCGGGCCGCGTATTTCTCATACCCCAGGAACTCCAGCAGCTGGCTGGCGGACCAGACCGCCGCCATCGGGTTGGCCTTGCCGGTGCCCGCGATGTCCGGGGCGGAACCGTGGATCGGCTCAAACATGGAGGGGTATTCGCCTTCCGGGTTCAGGTTGGCCCCGGCCGCCAGACCCATGCCGCCGGCAATGGCCGCGCCCAGATCGGTCAGAATATCGCCGAACAGGTTGGAGGTCACCACCACCTGGAACCGGCCCGGATCCCGCACAAAATGGCAGGCCGCCGCATCCACCAGATACTCATGGGTGGGGGTATCCGGGTAACGGGCCGCCGTTTCGTGGAAAATCTGATCCCACAATACCATGGAATAGTTCAGCGCGTTGCCCTTGCTCACGCTGGTAACGCTCCAGCCGTTCTTTTTGGCCAGTTCAAAGGCGTACCGCATGATCCGCTCGCAGCCTTTCCGGGTAAATACGCCGATCTGGTGCACATATTCCTCCGGTGTGCCCTTGTTGAACCAGCCGCCCTCGCCGGCGTATTCGCCCTCGCTGTTCTCCCGGATCACCACCATATTGACGTCCTCCCGCTTTACGTCCTTCAGCGGGCAGGGCGCGCCTTTCAGCAGCCGGACGGGGCGCACGTTTACGTATTCGTCAAAGCCACGGCGGATCTGCAGCAGCAGATCCCGCAGCGAGATATGATCCGGCACGCCGGGATAGCCCACTGCCCCCAGCACGATGGCGTCAAAGGGCTTCAGGATTTCCAGGCCGTTCTCCGGCATCATCCGGCCTTCCCGCAGGTAATATTCGCATCCCCAGGGGAAATAGGTGTATTCAAAGCGGAAACCGCCGTCCCGCTCGGCCACCCGGTCCAGCACCTTGAGTTCCTCCGCCACGACCCCCGGGCCGATGCCGTCCCCGGCAATCACGGCAATGTTGTAGGTTTTCATACGGTTCTCCTCTCTTGTCCCGGCATACGAAAGGCGGCGCCCCGGTGAGGGCGCCGCCTTTGCCTTACTTGATGAAGCGCACCTCTTTGCAGATCCGCTCGTAAACCTTTTCCTTGCGCTCGTTGTAGATGACCTTCTGTTCCTCAAACAGGTTGCGGCCGTCGGTGTCGATGGAGACGATCAGCGGGCCGAACTCCTTGACACGGCAGTGCCACAGGGTCTCGGGCATGCCCAGATCCCGCCACTGGGCCTCCAGGATTTCCTCTACCTCCACAGCGGCCATTACCGCGTTGCCGGCGGGGATGACGCAGTGCAGGCAGCCGTAGTTCTTGCAGGCGTATTCCGTGTTGGGGCCCATGCCGCCCTTGCCCACGATCACCTTGACGCCGGTCTGCTCCACAAATTCCTTTTCAAACTTCTCCATGCGCATGGAGGTGGTGGGGCCTACCGAGACCATCTCGAACTTGTCGTTCTCCAGCGGGCGGATGATGGGACCGGCGTGCAGGATGGCGCAGTCCCGCACGTCCACCGGCAGCGGACGGCCTTCCTCCACCAGGCGGCGGTGGGCCACGTCACGGCAGGTGGTCAGGTCGCCGTCCAGATAGATGATGTCCCCGATGTGGATGTCGTTCAGGTCCTCCCGGCTGATGGGCGTAATAAGAACCTTTTTTCCGTCTCTGATTTCTACCATTAGAGAGTCACCCCCGAATGCGTTGTAATCGTGTAGTTCAGGTCTTTGTCAAAGATGATGTGGCCGCGCCGGTGGCTCCAGCAGCCCACATTCACCGCCACGCCGATGGTGGAGGGATGACGGGCGGTGTTCTCGATGTTCACGCCCATCACCGAATACTTGCCGCCCATGCCCTGGGGCCCGATGCCGATCTCGTTGATGCCGTCCTCCAGCAGTTTCTCCATCTTGGCGGCGCGCTCGTTCTCGTTGTGGGAACCGATGGGACGCATCAGCGCCTTCTTGGACAGCAGCGCCGCGGTCTCCACGCTGGTGGCCACGCCCACGCCCACCAGCAGCGGGGGGCAGGCGTTCAGGCCGTAGCTGGTCATCACGTCCAGCACAAACCGGGTCACGCCCTCGTAGCCTGCGCCGGGCATCAGCACCATGGCCTTGCCGGGCAGGGTGCAGCCGCCGCCGGCCATGTAGGTGTAGACTTCACACTTGTCGCTGCCGGGCACGATGTCCCAGAATACGGTGGGGGTGCCTTTGCCCACGTTGCGGCCGGTGTTGAACTCGTCAAAGGTTTCCACGCTGTTATGGCGCAGCGGCGCGGAGAAGGTGGCCTGCACCACCGCTTCCTTGAGCAGGGCTTCCAGCTCGCCGATCAGCGGGAAGTTCACCCCGCATTTCACCCAGAACTGCAGCACGCCGGTGTCCTGGCAGCTGGGACGATTGAGCTTCCAGGCCAGATCCTGGTTCTTGAACATGCAGTCGTAGATGGTGCTGGCCAGCGGGCTGGTCTCAGCCGCCCGCAGCTCGGTCAGCTTGGCGGTGACGTCGTCCGGTAATTTTTTGCCTACCAGGTCGATGAAGGCGGCCATCGTGTCCGTCATTTGTTTTACCTGTGTTTCTTTTGTACTCATAGCAAACCTCCTGCGATCAGAAAGATTGAGCGATACGGCCAAAGACCGTTCCGTTGGTTAGGGGAAGAAGGGGTAAAGGATGGGCAGCAGCACCATGCAGATCACAAAGGCGATCAGAATCATCGGCATGCCGGATTTCACGTAGTCGTTGAACTTGTAGCCGCCCAGGCCCACCACCATGGTGTTGGCGGGCATGCCGATGGGGGTGGCATACGCGCAGGAACAGGCAATTACGGTGGCGATGATCATCGCACGGGGATCCGCACCCAGGCTCTGGGCCAGGGAGGTGGCGATGGGAACCATCAGGGCGGTGGTGGCGGTGTTGGACATGAAGTTGGTCAGCGCGCAGCCTACCACAAAGATGGCCAGCAGGATCAGGATCGGGTGCGGGTTGCTGCCCAGCAGGCCCACGATGAAGTCGGCGATCAGGGTGCCGGCGCCGGTGCCTTCCAGCGCTTCGGCCAGCGCCAGGGAACCGCCGAACAGCAGAACGACCTTCAGGTCAATGGATTTCAAAGCTTCTTTTTCGGAGATAACGCCCAGCACCACCAGCACGATGGCGCCGATGCAGGCGGAAACCTGCAGGCTGATGCCGATCTGGGATTCAAAGATCATGGCAAAGACCACCACGACCAGCACAACCAGAGAGGTGATCTGCTTCCAGGCAGGTACCTGGCTGAAATCCCGGCTGGAACCCTCGGCCTGGCCCTCGCCCACGGTGTTGGGCAGGAACCGGTAACCGATCACCGCATAGTACAGGATGCCCACCAGCAGCATGGGCAGACCCACCGGGGCGTACATGAAGAAGCTGATGGCAAGGCCCATTTCCTGCAGGGCGTTCACACCCATCAGGTTGCCGGGCGCGCCGATGATGGACAGGTTGCCGCCCAGCGCCGCGGCGAATACCAGCGGCATCAGCAGCTTGCCGCGGGAGAAGCCGGACTCGTCCGCGATACCGCACACCACCGGGATCAGAACCGCCGCGGTGCCGGTGTTGGACAGAAAGCCGGACATCAGCCCGGTGATCAGCATGACCGCCACGATCAGCGACCGCTCGGTCTTGGCAAAGCGGGTTACCAGCCGGCCGATCCGGTTGGCCATGCCGGTTTCAAACAGGGCCTGGCCCACCACGAACATACCCACGCAGAGGATAACGTTGCTGTTGATGTAACCGGCAAAGGTTGCGGAATTATCCAGCACGCCGGTGAGATTCAGGCCGATAGCCACGACGGAAGCGGTCAGTGCCAGGGGAATCTTTTCGGTCACGAACATGACCACGGCAAAAGCCAGGAACAACAATGTGATCGTTGCAGAAGACATACACGCTTACTCCTTTCAATTCACACCAGGATCAAGGAACCGAACCTGCCGCTCACCGGGCGCGGCCGTGGCTCCCATGCCCCAACCGGGGGCCGGATACACCCTTTCATCGGCGTTCACCCAGCCGGTCGGCCGTCCGGCTGGGTGTCATGTTATTTGATGAAAAGTAAGATATAAATTATCTTGTATCCAATTCTAACTTTAGAATAAACACAATCACCAAAGAAGTCAATAGCTTGTGACGAAATTTGGCGATTGTGTTAATGCGTGCTGTCTCTTTTTGTCTATCTTGCCTCAGGTATCCTGCTGGGAAGGCTTCTGGTAGTGGGAGAGCATGCTGTTCATGCTGCGCAGAATGTGCGCGTACATCCGCTGCTCGGCCAGCTCCGCGTTCCGGGCCTGCAGGGCCTCCAGCACACCGGCATGCTCCTGCAGGGAAAGCTGGGCGTATTCAATGGCGTTGGTGTCAATTCCCACCGAAAGGCCGTTCCACAGATCGGCCACGGTGCTGCGCAGCCGCTCATTGCCGCAGGCGGTCCAGATCTCGAAATGAAAACTCTGGTTGTAGCTGCCGTATTCCCGGGCGTCCTGCTCCTGTACGCTCTGCAGGGAGCCCTCGTGAGCGTCGATAATGCCGGACAGATCGGCGTTTCTCTCGCAGATCAGGCGGCAGGCGGCACTCTCCAGAATAGCCCGCAGCTCGTAGTGATCCCGGATCAGGCTTTCCTGCACGCCCAGCACCACCGCGCCCTTGTTGGGGCGCAGCGCAATAAAGCCGTCCCGCGCCAGAATCTGAAACGCCTCCCGTACCGGCGTTACCGAAACGCCCAGCTGTTCCGCAGTGGATTCCAGCGCCAGCACCTCGCCCTCTTTCAGATCCTGGGCAAAAATCGCCTTGCGCAGTGCCGAGGCTACCCGTTCCCGGGCGGGCAGCAGCTTGATCGGATATAGTTTTTTCATGACGGAATCTCCTTTTCCGGCAGGTATGGCCGTTTATTCATCGGTGTGGGCCAGCCCTTCCACGATGCTGCGGCCCATGGCGAGGCAGTGATCCAGCAGGGCCCGTCGGCATTCCGGCAGGTCCCGGGCTTCCAGCGCCCGCCGGCATCGCCGGAACCCCTCGCAGCAGACCGCGTCCGGTGCATGCAGACCCACCCGCACAAATGTTTCGGTCATATCCGCCAGCATGGAACGCAGATATACGCAGGTCACAGCCTGTACCAGCGCCCGGTGAAACTGCAGCATGGCGGCGGGGGTAATCTCCTGCGGAACCCGCGCCACAAACGCATCCCAGCCGGCTTTATCCCGGGCCAGGGATTCCAGACACTGCCCCTGACACAGCGCGATCATGGAAAAAATCTGCAGCATATGGTCCGGGGTGATCCGGCTGACCCGAATGTGCCGGTTGGGCAGCCGTTCCACCAGCCCGCGCTTTTCCAGGCTGGCAAGCGCGTCGCGTACCGGCATGCGGGACACGCCGAAGGTGTCGGCCAGTTCTTCCTGGGTAAGCTCCGCGCCGCCCGGCAGACCGCCCGACAAGATGTTTTCGGTGATCTGCGCCACGATGGCTTCGCTGATGGACAGGGTTTTTTCCAGTGGCTCCATGGATTGTTGCTCCCGCTTGGTGATGGATTTTCGCACAGCCCAAAAGGCCCCGAATCTAATCATTAATTTTACCATTTTATGCGGCAAATAGCAACCAATCTGCTGCCTGCCGCCGCTTGACAGCCCGCCGGTCGGTTCTATAATAGTAGGCAGCAGAAAACAGGCGGAAAAGGAGGAACTGCATATGTATGCCTGCGCACAGTGCACGGTGCATGCCTGCTCCCGGGAGGGCGGAAAGAACCCCTCGCCCCATTGTCCCATGAACCAGACCGGGGTGCTGGAACAGGCGGGCGAGCTGTACCAAAAGCCGGAATTCCGGGAATTCTACATCCGCGCTTCCGAGATGGAGGCGCTGGGCTATGGGGTCTGGACCCGTGTCAAGGAAACGGTGACCCTGTGCCATGCCATGGGGTACAGCCGGGTTGGTCTGGCGTTCTGCCGCGGCCTGCGCCGGGAAGCCAAAATCCTGGACGATATCCTGCGCCGCAACGGCCTGGACGTGGTGTCGGTGATCTGCAAGGTGGGCGGCGTACCCAAAGAGTCGGTGGGCATCGATCCCGCCCGCAAGGTGCATCCGGAGGCCTTTGAGCCCATGTGCAATCCGGCGGCTCAGGCACTGCTGTGCAACCAACAGAAAACCCAGTTCAATATTGTGCTGGGGCTGTGCGTGGGGCATGATTCCATGTTCTATAAGCACGCCGAGGCCCTGACCACCACCATCGCGGTCAAGGACCGGGTTCTGGCCCATAATCCGCTGGGGGCCCTCTACTGTGCCGAAGGATATTTCGCCGGCAAGCTGAACGCCGCCGAAATGCCGGAATAAATTTGCCAAAATACGCAAAAAGGACCTGCCGTCGGGCAGGTCCTTTTTGGCGTCAGCGGGCGTTTTCCGGGGGATTGTCGGCCATCACGCCCACCAGTCTGTGGGGCAGATAGGCCTGTTCCAGATACTCGTTTTCCTCCCGGCTCAGAGCCAGATCCACCGCCCGCACGGCGCTTTCCAGGTGGGCCGGCTTGGTTGCGCCCACCACCGGAGCGGTTACCTTTTGCAGCAGCCAGGCCAGCGAGACTTCGGTCATGGAAACACCCCGCCTCTCAGCCAGTTCCGCCACCCGGTCAAGGATAACACCGTCCTGCCGGGCGGTGGCGTCGTATTTACCCTTGGCGTAGCTGTCCTCCCGCAGCCGGCGGGAGCTTTCACCCGGCCGCCGGGCCAGACGGCCGCCGGCCAGCGGGCTGTACGGGGTCATGGCGATGTTGTCCTCGGCGCACAGCCGGGCCATCTCCCGCTCCTCCTCCCGGAAAATCAGGTTGTAATGCCCCTGCACCGAAACAAACTGCGGAAACCCCTGCTGCCGGGCCAGGGCGTTTGCCTTGGCCAGCTGGTAGGCAAAGCAGTTGGAAATGCCGATATACCGCACCTTTCCCGCCCGCACGGCCCGGTCCAGACCCTCCAGAATATCCTGCATGGGGGTGGCGTAGTCCCACATATGGCAAATATACAGATCCACATAGTCCATGCCCAGATTTTGCAGGCTGGCGTCCAGCATCCGTTCCACATGGTCCTGACCCGACACGCCGTCCCGGATCTCCTGCGGGGTGCGGGGCAGAAATTTGGTGGCTACCACAACCTGATCGCGGCGGGCAAAATCCCGCAATGCCCGCCCCAGATATTGTTCGCTGGTGCCGTTCTGGTAGGCGATGGCGGTGTCGAAGAAATTGATCCCCTGTTCTAGGCTCTGCCGGATCACCGCCCGGGAGGCCGCCTCGTCCAGCGTCCAGCTGTGCTGACCGCTGTGGGCGTCCCCGAAGCCCATGCACCCCAGGCAGATGCGGGAAACGGTCAGATCGGAATTGCCGAGCCGGGTGTACTGCACAACACCGCCCCCTTATTCCAATCCGTCATAATCAGCGGCGCTCACCGGTTCCAGCCACTCGTTGGCGGTTTCCTCGCCGGGCACCTCCACCGCAATGTGGGAGAACCAGCTGTCCTTCTTGGCGCCATGCCAGTGCTTCACATTGGCCGGGATGGTGATAACGGTGCCGGGGGTCAGGCTCACTGCCGGCTTGCCCTCTTCCTGGTACCAGCCTTCCCCGGCGGTGCAGATCAGCAGCTGGCCGCCACCGCTTTTGGCGCGGTGGATGTGCCAGTTGTTCCGGCAGCCCGGCTCAAAGGTAACGTTGGCCAGAAACACGGCGCATTTGCCGGCTTCGGTCAGCGGGTTCAGATAGGAGTTGCCGGTAAAATACCGGGCGTACGCGGTGTTTTCCGTGCCCCGGCCAAACAGGTTCTGTTGGTCAAATTCCTGCTGATTCATAAATTTCATAGTTATATCCTCGCTTTCCGTTTGTTTATTCCGCTGGCAGTTCCAGGGCTTCCAGCCAGTCCAGAACCTCGGCTTCGGATGCGCTGCCCGAAAACCGCTGCCCCGCCTGCCACCGGGCCTTGTCGGCCAGGGGCTGCAGATCCTCCGCGCTGGAGCCGATGTCGCTGGAGCCGGAGGTACAGAACGGCACAATCACCGCATCCCCGAAATCGCAGCTTTCCAGAAAGGTGTATACCACCTTCGGCGCACCGCCCCACCAGATCGGATATCCCAGAAACACCAGATCATACGCACCCGGATCCTCCGGTGTACCGGTGATGGCAGGCCGGGCCGCCGGGTCGTTCTGTTCCTGGTTGGCCCGGCATTCGTCGTTGCTGTAGTTCAGATCCTCGTCGGTGTAAGGCTGCTGGGGCTGGATCGCAAACAGGTCGGCGTCCAGCTCACTCTGCAGGATGCCGGCGATCCGCCCGGTGTTGCCGGTAGCAGAAAAATACGCCACCAGAATCCGGGGACCTTCCGCCGCGGCGGGCTCTGCCTGCGAAACGGAGGAAGCCTCCGGGGACGAAAAGGTCTGCGGTTCGCTGGCCGAATTGACCGGCTCCGCCCCGGCACAGGCGGATAATGTTCCGGCCAGAAGCAGAACGGCCAGCCGTGCAAAAAATTGTTTCATCGATTTCCACCTCCCGATTTGGCTTGCGCTTTTCGGATCGCATGACGCAGATCGTCCAGGCGCTGCAGCTGGTGCTCCCGAAAATGGATCTCATCCAATGCGGCACTGCGTTTTTCTTCCAGCATGGCCAGCCGGCGGGCGTCCGAACCCGGCCCCTCCAGCAGCAGGCGCAGATAGGTCTCCACCTCATCGCTGGCAAACCCCACGTCGTGCAGGGTCATGATCAGGCTCAGCCGTTCCAGATCGGTGTCGTCGTACTGCCAGGCGCCCATCACCTTTTTGACCGCGCCGCACAGGCCCCAGCTTTCGTACTCCCGCAGGATTTCCATGGGGATCCGGTATCGTTCGCTCGCCTCCTGAATGGTCATGCTGTGCCTCCCGATAAAAAAATGTAGGTGCCCCATTCGGGACACCTACATTGTAAACCGGCAGGCCTGTTATGTCGAATACTTACTTTGAATCGTCAGAAATAGCCGCCAGGCATTGCCAGATATGATCCAGCAGCGCCGCAAAGACCGGCGGAAAGGATTCGGTTTTCTTCCAGGCCAGCACCGTGTTTGACTCCAGAACAGGGGAGAGCGGCACAAACCGCAGCCCCTCGTACCGGCAGCGCAGCTGCACCGTGATAAAAGCGCCCATGCCCGCCCGGGCCAGGGTCGCCATGTTGTAGGGCAGATTGCCGGTGGCCACCGCCTGGATATTCGCCGCATACGGGCCGAACCAGCGTTCCAGTTCCTTCTGCACAACGCCCCGCTCGGTCAGAATCAGCGGAATCTGCGCCAGCTCCCGGGCGGTCACGGATTCCTGCTGTGCCAGGGGCGAATCTTCCGGCAGGTGTACGCCCCACCGCTCTTTTACCGGCAGGCGCAGAATATCGTACCGGCTGATATCCACCGGTTCCAGCAGCAGCCCCAGATCCAGCGTACCGTTTTCCAGCCGTTCCTTGGTGTGGTCGGCGTTGCCGCTGGAAAGCCGGTAGGTCACCCGGGGATGCAGCTGGCGGAAGGAGGCCAGCCATTCCGCCAGCAGATGCATTCCCTCCAGCTCTCCGCTGCCGATGGCGATTTCGCCGTGCAGTTCCGGATCCCGGCGGAATTCCCGTTCGGTCTTTTCGGCCAGATCCACCAGCTCCTGGGCGCGCCGCCGCAGAAGCATTCCGTCGTCGGTCAGCACAATGCGGTACCGGCTGCGGTAAAACAGCTGCACACCCAGTTCTTCTTCCAGCTGCATCAGCTGCCGGGACAGGGTGGGCTGGGTGAGATGCAGCAGCGCCGCGGCCCGGGTGATGTTTTCCTCTCGTGCCACCGCCAGAAAATATTTCAGTACCCGCAGTTCCATCACATTCCCTCCTTTTGCTTTCCGCCTGGGCCTGAAGCAGGACAGTCCGCCGCCGTATGCCTTATTCCTTTTGACTGGCACGCCACTGACGAGGGGGCATCCCGGTTACCTGCTGGAAGATATGGGAGAAGTGGCTGGCGGAACAAAAATGCAGGCGTTCCGCAATGCCGGCAATGGTCAGTTCGGTGGCATTCAGCATGGTTTTGGCACGCTCCACCCGGGCAAAACGGATAAATTCGTGGATGTTTACCCCCACTTCCTGCTTGAACTTGCGGGAAAGATGGTACTCGGTGTAACCGGCCCGTTCCGCCAGCTTTGCCAGGGAAAGCGGTTCCTCCAGATTCAGTTCGATGTAATCGCAGCAGCTTTGTATCTGGGGGGATACGCGGGGGTTGTGCCGGCCCTTGTGCACACGACGGATAAAATCGTCGTAGGCGGCGTTGGTAATGCTGCCCATTTCGGCCACCGTTTTGGCATTCATGACACTTTGAATATAGCTGTCGCCCACAGCATACGCCATTTCCGGCGAAAGCCCGCCTTCAATCGCTGCCCGCACCACGAGGGAAAGAAAGGTAGTACAGCTTACCATCGCCTGGGCAATCGGCTGGCCGTTGCAGGCGCGCACCCCGGGGCTCAGCTGGCTGGCGCGGTTCAGGATGCTGCGGTAATTCAGGTCGCCCTCCCGTACCATACGCAGCAGGGCCCGCTCATTTTCGTATACCTTGTGGCGGTCGCGTTTGTGGTATGCGTGCTGGGCGGGTGCGGCGCCATGGCCGCTTTGGTGCATCTGGATGTCATCGGCGCACAGTTTCTCGCCGGTAACGCAGTAATGCAGCATCACACCGTACCGAAACAGCAGCACGGTGGAAAGTACCGGCAATTTGGGCAGCGCATCGTACACCTGAATCTTAAAACTGAGATTCAGGTTGTACCGGGAAAATTCCTCGTCAATGGCGCGCTGGCTGACTTCGGTGTTGAAAACAGGGCCGATCACATGGCAGCGGTACAATTCACCGCTTTGGTATTCAAAGGCCATGCACCACATCAGCCCCAGCGGAGCCCCGAGCACCAGCGGTGCCGTATGGCTGCGTCCGTAGGCCAGCATCTGTTCAACGCAGCCAATCTGCTCAAAAATTGTGTTCAGTACAAGATCTGTACAGTTGGAACGGATCAGCTTTCCGTCCGGATCAAATGTCCACAGATATACGCTGCTCCCGCAGGACAGCAGCTCCTGAAACAGGGCCAGATTCTGATCAACCAGAGCCGGGGTTGGCATATAGGGGCGCCCCTTCCGTAACCAATTTGCTTTATTATATCGTATAATTGCGAATGATACAATATAATTGCGCATATAACGCAGATGCGCAATTGTATGATACAAATATCAAATTTGCGACTGTCCGACGGTGCGCTCTCCGCCTATAATCAGGGCATAGCACAGCAATTCTGCTGCTGTATACAGAATTGCAACGGTAAAGTATACTTGTGGTAAGGAGAGAGATCATGGCAAAGAACAAACGGAAAGATCCCAACCGTCTTGGATTTGGCCGCCTGATGGCCTGGAAAAGCTCAGACATTTCGGCCGGCTGAGTCAATGTCATCATGCTCAACTACCTGTCGCTGTACGCCAGCGACTTTCTGGGGCTGAACATTGGCCTTGTGGGCACGCTGCTGTTTGCAAACAAACTGCTGGATGGCCTGGTGGACTTCTTCATCGGCTGGCTGGTGGACAATACCCATACCCGCTGGGGCCGGGGCCGTCCCTATGAAATCTGTATTGTGGGCCAGTGCCTGGCTACGCTGTTCCTGTTCCTGGCAAGACCGGAATGGGGGTACGCGGCCAAGATCGGCTGGGTATTCAGCATGTATGTTCTGACCTTCTCGGTATTTGGCTCGCTTCGCACCGTGGCCATGCCGGCATACATGATCCGGCACTTCTCCAATAACCAGGAACTGATCAGCAAGGCGTCCTCGTATGGCGCCATCATCACGATGCTGGGCTCCATTATCTGCAGTTCGGTGTTCCCGATGATCATGATGAACCTGTCCGCAGGTGCGCTGGGCTGGTTTACACCGGTGACCATCTTCATGCTGCCGGCCGCGCTTATCGGTGTGCTGCGCTTTGTATGCTGCAAGGAGGATCCCGAGGTGGAGGCCACCGCTGTGCAGCAGAAGGTGCGTTTCCGCGAAATCTTCTCGATGTTCCGCCAGAACCCGTATGTCTGGCTGTTCGCCATCATTCTGCTGGCCTATAACGTTTCCACGGGCCTGGGCGCCGGCGCCTATTACTTTGACGATATTGTCGGCAATGTGGGCATGGCGGGTATGCTGTCTGTATTCTCCTTTGTGCTGCTGCCCTTCATGCTGCTGTTCCCCTGGCTGATGAAAAAGCTGGGCTCGATGGGCAAGATGATCTTTATCTTCTGTGTTGTGGGCGTGGCCGGTTATGTGGTCTGCTTCCTGTCGGGGGCTTTCCTGCCGGGCGTGCTGGGCGGCTATCTGCTGGGCCAGTTTGCCACGCTGCCCATTGCCTATTACGGCACCCTGTTCCTGATGAACGTCTGTACCTATAACGAGATGAAAGGGCTGCCCCGCATGGACGGCTCGGCCAATATTCTGGCTCAGTTCTGCGCAAACTTCGGCGGCGCGCTGGGCAGCCTGATCACCGGTCTGCTGCTGATGGCGGCCGGTTATGTGGAGGCCACGGCCGGCGAAGCGGTTACCCAGCCGGCCAGCGCCCTGATGATGATCCGGATCGACTTTGCGATCGTTCCCGCAATTCTGGTGGCGGTGATCGGCCTGTGCTGCCTGGCTTTCAGCAGGCTGGAACCCCGGGCAAAGGCGTTTGAAGCGGAAAAGCGCGCCCGGTATGAAGAGGAGCATGCCGCCAGAGAACAGGCATAAGCACGGATACCGCATTCACATTTTACCTGATGCGGGCGGCGGCGGAGGCCGCCGCCCCAATTGTGCAGTTGATATTTTGATAAGGAGAACGCAGTATGCGCCAAACCATTTCCTTGGCTGCGGGCTGGCGTTTCAGCAAAACCGCCGAAATTCCCGCGGCCTTTCCTGAAACCTGGCCGTCTGTAACCATCCCCCATACCTGGAACGCCGCGGATGGCACCGACGGCGGCAACGACTACTGGCGGGGCACTGCCTGTTACTGCCGTACCCTCACCGCGCCGGCGCTGGCGGCCGGGGAACAGCTCTGGCTGGAGCTTGAGGGGGCTGCCATGACAGCCGAGGTGTACTGCAACGGCAAAAAACTGGCCCGGCATGAGGGCGGGTACTCCACCTTCCGGGTGGAACTGACCCCTGCGCTGCAGACAGGGGAAAACCTGCTGGCTGTTCTGGTGGACAACAGCGAAAACGATACAGTTTATCCCCAAAAGGCTGATTTTACCTTTTATGGAGGAATCTACCGGCCCGTGCACCTGCTTCGGGTTCCGGCCGCACACTTTGCCCTGGACTATTACGGCGGCCCCGGGCTGAAGATTACGCCGGTTGTGGATCCGGATGCCCGCCGGGCTGCCGTCACGGTGGAAGCCTGGGTATCCGGCGCGGCTGATTCCGTTGTGTTTGAAACGGCCGGGCAGACCCAGGAGGCGCCGGTACAGGACGGCCGTGCCAGGGCTGTGTTCCGGCTGGAGAATGTGCGCCTGTGGAATGGCGTCGTGGATCCGTACCTCTATACGGTTACCGCCAGTCTGGCCAGCGGCGATTGCATATCCGCGCGCTACGGCTGCCGTACCATCGCGTTCGACCCGCAGAAAGGATTTCTGCTCAACGGTCAGGTGTACCGCCTGTGCGGCGCAGCCCGCCATCAGGACCGGCAGGGGCTTGGCAGCGCCCTGACCAACGCCGAACACGAGGAGGATATGGCCCTTCTGCGGGAGATGGGCGCCAATACCGTGCGTCTGGCCCATTACCAGCATGCAGGCTATTTTTATGATCTGTGCGACAGCTGCGGCATGATTGTCTGGGCGGAGATCCCCTATATTACCCGGCATATGGAAAACGGCCGTGCCAATACGGTCTCCCAGATGACCGAACTGGTGGTGCAGAACTATAACCATCCCAGCATAGTCTGCTGGGGCCTGTCCAATGAGATCACCGCGTCCGGCGGCGTGAACGCCGATCTGGTGGAGAATCACCGGATACTCCGGGATCTGTGCCACCGGCTGGACGCAACCCGGCCCACCACCGTGGCACACGCGTTTATGCTGGATATGGATGACCCGTTTGTCATGGCCGCGGATATTCGCAGCTATAACCTCTATTACGGCTGGTACCTGGGTGAACTGGAGCAGAACGACCGCTTCTTTGACGAGTTTCATAGCAAGCATCCCGATACGGTGATCGGCCTGTCGGAATACGGCGCCGACGCCAACCCGGCCTACCAGAACGAGCACCCGGAAAAGGGGGACTGGAGTGAACCCTACCAGGCCCTGTACCATGAACATATGCTGAAAATGTGGTCGGAGCGGCCCTATATCTGGGCCATGCACTGCTGGAATATGTTCGATTTTGCGGCCGATGGGCGCAGTGAGGGCGGCAAACCCGGCCAGAACCAGAAGGGTCTGGTAACCTTTGACCGCCGGCTCAGAAAGGACGCTTTCTACATTTACAAGGCATACCTGAGCGGGGAACCGTTCGTACATCTGTGCGGACGGCGCTATGCCGACAGAACCGACGCCGTTACGCAGGTGAAGGTGTACTCCAACCAGCCGGAAGTGACCCTGCTGGTGGATGGCCGCGTCCTGGCCCGGAAGGCGGGGGACAAGGTGTTTGTGTTTGAGGTGCCGCTCACCGGTGAACATACCATCGAGGCCCAAAGCGGGCAGCTTGCCGACCGCATGACCATCCGCCGGGTGAGCACGCCCAATCCGGCGTACCGGGCGGACGGCGGCCAGGTAATCAACTGGTTCGACCGCCCGGACGAGATGCATCGGGCAGGTTATTACTCCATCTTTGACACCATGGAGGACATCAAGCGCAGCGCGGCCGGGGCTGTGCTGCTGGCCCGGCTGATGGCCAGGGTTACCGCCGGATATGGCGATGTGGCAAAAAGCGTGACCCTGCCCGAAGCCGTGCAGCGCCAGATGGACAGGATGCCGCTGGAAAAGCTGCTGCGGCAGGCCGGCAAGGCAGTAACGCCGGAAACGATCCGCCAGCTCAACGACGCACTGAATCAGATCCCGAAAGCCAAGTAAACCCAAGGAGGGCTCACCATGAAATATTTTTGCAATCCGCTGAATGTGCCGTACCGGTATCAGTTCAATGCCAGCCCCAACGGCGGCCCCGTTCAGATTGCCCGGGAGGGGGCCGACCCTTCGCTGATCTGTTTCAAGGGCCGGTACTACCTGTTTCCCTCGATGAACCTGAGCGTCTGGGTATCGGACGATCTGGCCAACTGGGAAGCCCACCGCCTGCCGGAGAACCTTCCACTGTACGACTACGCCCCCGACGTGCGGGTGATCGGTGAGTATGTGTACTTCTGCGCCTCCAAACGGCTTGCCCCCTGCAGCTTTTACCGCACAAAAGACCCGCTCAACGGCCCGTATGAAGAGATCCCCGGTACCTTTGACTTCTGGGACCCGAACCTTTTCTGCGACGATGACGGCCGTATCTATTTCTACTGGGGCTGCGACAGCATCACCCCCATCTGGGGCACGGAACTGGATCCCGTTACCATGCAGCCACTGGGCGAGCGCACCGTGCTGATCGAAGGCCATCCCTTTGAACGGGGATACGAGAGCAGCGGCGTGGACAACAGCCTGATGCCGCTGAGTGAGGAGGAAGTGGACAAACGGCTGGCAGCCAGCCTCAAGGCCCGCGGCATGACGCTGGATCAGGTGCCGGAGGCGCTGCGGATCAGCGCCCGCGGGTATGTGAGCCAGCGCCCCTATATAGAAGGTGCCTGGATGACCAAGCACGATGGCCGGTACTACCTGCAATATGCCTGCAGCGGCTCCCAGCACAACGGCTATGCCGACGGCGTCTATGTGGCGGATCAGCCGCTGGGCCCCTTTGTACCGGCGCAGGATAACCCCTACTCCTATAAGCCCGGCGGGTTTATCCCAGGCGCGGGCCATGGCTCCACACTGGAGGACCCAGCCGGGCATTTCTGGCACACCGCCACCATGCGAATCAGCGTCAACCACCAGTTTGAGCGCCGGGTAGGTCTTTGGCCGGCCGGTTTTGATGCGGACGGCGGGATGTTCTGCAACCAGCGTTACGGCGACTGGCCCCAGGCGGTGGAAGCACTGCGCGCCGATCCCTGGCGCGAGCCGGACTGGATGCTGCTGAGCTTCGGCAAATCCATGACGGCATCCAGCTTTGAAAAGGAACATACCCCCGACCTGGCAGCCAACGAAGATGTACAGACCTGGTGGCGGGCGGCTGATGCTGCGCCGGGCCAGTGGCTGCAGATGGATCTGGGCAAGGTGCAGGACATGCGTGCCGTGCAGGTGAACTTTGCGGATGACCATCCGGATATCCCTACCCCCGGTGAGATGCATATGGATATCGGGGTGCCGCGCTATATCGACGAGGCGGAACACCGCACCCGCTGGACACTGGAAATTTCGCAGGATGGTGAAACCTGGGCCGTGCTGGCGGACAAACGGGACGCGTCCACCAATCTGCCCCATGACCTGGTGGTACGGGAAAACGGGGTGCCGGCGCGGTATTTGCGCCTGACCGTGTGGGAACTGCCCTATGATCAGCCGGCCTGTGTCTCCGGCCTGCGGGTGTTCGGCTGCGGCAGCGGCAGTGCTCCGGCGGTTCCCGGATACACGGCCCTGCGGGAGAACGACCTGGACATGCAGGTTACTGTGCAGCCGGCCGCCGAAACCGGTGCGGTAGGGTACACCATCCTGTGGGGACGCACGCCGGATAAACTTTACCACAGCTGGATGGTGTTCGGAAACGGCGGATCCGAGGTGGTTCGCCGGATCGGGGCACTCGTTAAGGATCAGCCTGTCTTTGTGCGGGTGGATGCGTTCAACGAAGCCGGCATTACCGCCGGTGTGGTAAAGCAGCTGTAAACATCATACGGTAAAACAAAAAATCTGCTCCGGCAATCCGGCCGGAGCAGATTTTTATCTGCCGAAAACCACTCGCCAGGCGAGTGCAAAAAAGACTAATGTCGATAACGAGAAAAGAGAAACTCCCTTTGCTATACGGAAAGTGCGGTCTGTCAACTGCACCAGCAAAAAACAAAGTCCCGTGCAGATGCACAGGACTTTATTCTGGTGGAGATAAGCGGGATCGAACCGCTGACCTCTTGAATGCCATTTTATGGGACTATTAGTACAAACAGAAAAACCGGAAAATACCGCAGAATCAAGCCGTTTTCGGGCTCTTTTGTTTCTATATTTTAGTCGCAAAACATGCCGATTCAATACCAGTTCATTACGACCATTGGATGGACAAATTTTGCAGCGCACTTGGTACAGAACTCACTGCTTGATCGGTACACACCCGCACCTCTCAAAGCTGGAGAAATCAAGGTTTGCGCGCCCCTGCCCCATAAAAAGCAGAGGGTATTTGTGAGGCCGGAGCGGGCAAAATCGGTGGGTATTTGTGGCAAGCCCGTACCGCTCGGCTGCCATCCGGAGTAGTGGCGGATTTTGCCAAAAATCAGTGGGTATCGCGGTGCCCTTATCCCGTGAACCTATTGTAGCAAATCGCCACTAAAATGGGAAGCAAAAAAGCAAAATCGGTGGGTATTTCTGGCGGTTTTGCACCTACCGATTTGTACTGTTTTAGAGCGGTTTTATACCAGCCCTACCCACCGATTTTTTATGGTTCCTTAAATGTTATCCAACCGGACGTACGCGTTCTCAAGAGTGCCTTTAGAGAACGGGTGGGGGTATGCCCGCCAGCCAAATCTTGCCGAAAAGGTACGCTGGATAGCCGAGCAAACCGCACGGCCTATCGGCCTTTCCCGTTTTGGTCAGTATTTGACCCTGTTCTTTGAAGCGGATATGTTGGCCGGCAACGAGGACCGTCATCTGAACAACATCGCCGTGCTGCGCCAGGGCGAAGGTTTTGACTACTGTCCCCTCTTTGATTTTGGGGCGGGGCTGCTCTCCAATACGCGGGACTACCCGTTGGGCATTGAGCCGCGCGCCCACCTACGGCTACTGCGCGCGCTTCCACTGGGCACTACTTTCGGCCGACATGTCCAGGCCGCCCAGACCGTCTACGGCCCCCAGCTGGAGCGGGGCTTTACCGTCGATGACATCGCCGATGTGCTGGCCGAACCGCTTGGGTTTTATGCTCAGCGGGACCGGGCCGATATCGCTCGACAGGTAACGGCTTGTATTCAGATACGGGCCAAGAAGCTCCGGCGATGATCCTCGTAGCCGTTGTAGGCAATATTTTTCCACGTCACAGCAAACCGACACCGTTTTTGCAGATGAAAAGCAAAAGAGCCGCGCAATGCTCTGCGCGACTCTTTCGATAGCTCACTGGATACTTTAGATTTTACTCTTCATCCTTTCGGCGGATACGGGTCGTTTCCGTAGGAGTTTTTCTCCCGAATTTTCCCGTTTTCGCCGTGGATAATGAGCTCTACACGGTTATGAATTGCAATCTCCCGAGCCTTTTCTATGGCCTCTCGTTGCGTTTTTGTTCGCACCGTTGCACGAGAATTTCCGCCTCCAATAACCTGCCAACCGCCTTTGGAATGGGGAGTAACGTGTTGATTCTTTGCCACAAACATCATCCTTTCTAAAAAGAAGGATGAAAACCGCCAAACATCCTTTTTTCGTAACGTCTTACTTTTTCTGCTTTACCGCGATGCAAAACGCTTTCAAGCCATACTGTTTTGCGTAAATACGCTTACCATTTCGGAGCGTAACAAACGCGGTATAGATACACTCTACAGCGTCATCATGAGGCATCCTCATGTGCACAACACCTCCTTCAAACGAAACTATTCTTGGACGAATCCAAGATTCGCTTGAAAAAAGCAACCACAATCGGTATACTTGCCTTTGTATGGAGAAGTAAGTATAGGCGGTTTGACCGTATTTGCTTTTCTCAAACTCGAACCTCGTCTGAGCGGCAACTCGGATGGGGTTCTTTTTATGTCAAACGGAATATCCCGTAAGACCAACTTTATTTTAGTTCGGTCGCCGTGTTGAGATCGAACAGCATCGCCTTTTCATCCTTGAGGTGTGTTCCGCTTACGCGGAAGCCTCCGTTTTTATCCAGCTTCCACCCCATCATATCTTGCAGTGTATTCAGCAAATCTTTGCCGTTCCAACGTACGGAGATAACATCGGATTTCTTCTGCTTATAGAATTCCGTCGCGTTAGGCGTCGTTTCTTCGCACTCTTGAACTGCGATTCGTTTTCCGCTTTCGTCAATCAGCAAGACAACATATTTGGGATAGCCCATCTTCATTACTACGGACTTGTTGAAGGTAACCCCGTTGCTCGTCACCGACACATAAGGGACGCCTTCGCTGAAATTGAACGTCGTAAAACCATCGAGAACAGCCATCTTTGCACCTCCTTTCACATATTTTATCACCATATGCCACTCTCGTCAAGTTTCTTGTTTGCGCCAAAACATTCTTGACTTTTGCAGCCAATACGTTTTGTCTGTACGTTTTACACATACATTTTATTTGTCAAGCGTTTTTTCTTTTTGCTCTACGCATTTGCTTCTTATTTGCGGCAACAGCCTCCGGACGCATCGCTTTGCATCCAGAGGCTGTTCTTGCTTTTTGGCAGGGTAAATTATATCAGCCCCGAAGTATCTTCTCGAACATCACATCAATACAATCATCATTATCAAGGCAAAGTACATGCTTGTCTTCTCGTTTCGAATCATCCGCCTGGACACGGGTCAGGCCCTTGGGGTCTGTAAAACTAATACATATACCCCAAAAAGCGGATAAGCAAGCGAAACCTGCCGCATTTCATTCAATTATCCGTCCACATCTCGCACTGGCTCATAACCGTCTGCACCGCGTCCTCCATGCCCTCGGGCGGGTACTTATGCTTTTTCAGAAGGCGCTTGACCAGGCGGCGCATGCCGGCGCGGGCGCTTTCTTTTTTCTGCCAGTCGATGGTGCGGTTTTTGCGCAGGGCGTCGGTCAGTTCCTTGGTAATGGCAATCAGTTCGTCGTTTTCGTAGAAGTCCTTGATGGCCTGGGGCTTGGTCAGCGCATCGTAGAAGGCCAGCTCTTCCTGGTTCAGCCCCAACTTTTGGCCCTCGGCGTTGGCGTTGGCAATGTCCTTTGCCAGCTTCAGCAGCTCTTCGATGACCTGTTCGTTGGTCAGCATTCCGTTGAGATACCGGTGCATGGCACTCTGGATGATTTCAGAGAACTTTTCCGACTTCACCACGTTGGTGCGCCGGTAAAGAGACACCTGCTCCGCAATCAGCTTTTTCAGCAGCTCCACGGCCAGGTTCTTTTCTTTCATGCGGGAAATCTCTTCCAAGAACTTGGGATCGAACAGAGAGAACTCGGTGCCCACATCCGAAAACAGGTTGATGACCCCTTCGCTCTGGATGCTGTGCTTCAGCAACTCATTGATTTTCTGGTTGACCTCCGGAAGGGTAAACTTCTTCCCGGTTCCGCCGGCGGCCAGACGGACAAGCATCGTCCGCACAGCTTCAAAGTAGGCTGCTTCAAAGCGGGTCTTTTCGTCCACCAGACTGCTGCACAGGGTAAGCGCTTGTTTCAGCAGCAGCGCTTCTTTGATGTAGACGTTCTGCGTTCTCTCTTTTTCGGCTAGGTGGTGTTCTGCAACGGATTTGCCCAACAGGAAATTGACGCCGCCGCTAATCATCCGGGCTTTTTCCAGATCGTCGCCGGTCAAAAAGCGGGTGTAATCAAAGCCGTGGAACAGGTCCCGGCAAACTTCCAGCTTCTCCAGAAACTTGGGATAGGCTGCTTTGCTCACGTCCGGGTCGCCGTAGTTCTTTTTATCCCGCACGGTGTAGTCATTCATGGCCTGTTTCAGGGCGGCGGCGATGCCCACATAGTCCACCACAAGGCCGCCTTCCTTGTCCCGGAATACCCGGTTTACCCGTGCAATGGCCTGCATCAGGTTGTGCCCGGCCATGGGCTTGTACACATACATGGTGGCGAGGGACGGCACATCAAAGCCGGTGAGCCACATATCCACCACGATGGCGATTTTTAACGGGGAGTTGTTATCCTTGAACTTGCGGGCAAGGTCTTCCTTGTGGGCCTTGTTACCGATGACCTCCCGCCACTCCTCAGGGTCGTTGTTGCCCTGGGTCATCACCACGCCCACTTTTTCTGTCCAGTCCGGGCGCAGCTTGAGGATGCGCTTGTAAATCTTCATGGCGATGGGGCGGGAGTAGGCCACGATCATGGCCTTGCCGGTGAGCAGGTTGGCGCGGTAGTTCTCGTAGTGATCCAGAATGTCATCCACCAGAGAGGCAATGGTCTGGTCATTGCCCAGAATGGCCTCCATCTGGCCCAGCTGCTTTTTGCTCTTTTCAATGACAACCGGGTCGGCGTTCTGAGCCATCAGGTCATATTCCGCGTCAATGAGGCGCAGGGTGTTTTCGTCCAGTTTCAAATGGATAACCCGGCTCTCGTAGTAGACCGGGCGGGTGGCGCCGTCCTCCACAGCCTGGGTCATGTCGTAAATGTCGATGTAATCACCGAACACCTCGCGGGTGCTGCGGTCCTTGGAGGAAATGGGCGTGCCGGTGAAACCGATATATGTAGCGTTGGGCAGGCTATCCCGGATGATGCGGGCGGTGCCGATGGAGGTCTTCACTTCCAGCTCGCCTTTTTCGTTCTGCCGGGTGACGATTTTCTCGGTTAGACCGTACTGTCCCCTGTGGGCCTCGTCTGCCATGACCACGATGTTCCGCCGCTGGGACAGCGCCTCGCCGGTCTCCTCAAACTTCTGCATAGTGGTGAAGATGATGCCGTTTGCCTGCCGATTTGTCAGCAGCTCCTGCAGGTTCTGGCGGCTCGCAGCCTGCTGGGGCGTCTGGCGCAGGAAGTCTTTGCAGCGGGAGAACTGACCGTAGAGCTGGTCGTCCAGGTCGTTCCGGTCGGTGATGACCACGATGGTGGGGCTTTCCAGCGCCTTTTGCAGGTAATGGGCATAGAACACCATGGACAGCGACTTGCCACTGCCCTGTGTGTGCCAGAATACGCCGCCCTTGCCATCGGTGACGGTGGCGTGCTTGGTGGATTCCACGGCCTTTTTCACCGCAAAATACTGGTGATAGCCCGCCAGAATCTTAAAGGTGTTGGCTCCGTCCACATTGAAGCAGACAAAGTTCTGGAGAATATCCAGAAACCGCTGCTTTTCAAAGATGCCCTCAAAGAAGGTGTCAAACTGGGCGGCCTGGGTGTTCTCGTAACTGCCGTCCTTGGTTTTCCATTCCATGAAGCGGTCCTCGCCGGAGGTGATGGTGCCTGCCCGGGAGTGGGAAAGGTCGCTCATGACGCAGACCTGATTGTAGATGAACAGGCACGAAATCTCGTGCATATAGTTGCGCAGCTGGCGATAGGCGGCGGAGGCGTCGGTCTCCTCCCGGGATGGGGATTTCAGCTCCATTACAACCAGCGGAAGACCGTTGATGAATAACACCACATCCGGCCGCTTTTCGCTGTTTTCAATCACGGTCCACTGGTTGATGACGGTGAACCGGTTGTTCTCCGGGTGCTGATAATCCGCCAGATAGACCAGCCCGGAGCGTTCCTCGCCCTTCACCACGAACTTGACCGGCACGCCGTTTTGCAGATAGTCAGTAAAGACCATGTTTTTCTGCAACAGAGAACCGGATTCAAAGTTTTTCAGTTTGTATATCGCATCGTCCAGCGCCGTCTGCGGCATATCGGGATTGACAGCCTGCAAAGCGGGCAATAGCTCGTCCTCATACAGCGGGGAGTGGTAGTCCCGCTCGATGTCCGGGCCGTAGACATGGGAATAGCCCAGAGTTTCGGTGAACAGCTGCAATACTGCGTTTTCGTAGTTGGATTCGGTGAAGGGCATGGTGGGTCACCTCACAGAGTATCTTGTATACCATACATCAAACGTATTATCGCTGCGTTCGGTTTCTGAAAGCTCATGCGTATCCGAATCAACAGCATACCTGATATGTTCTCGAATTTCTCCATTCACATACCAAACCAAGCTGCAAGTAGTTGCTGCGATATAGGCATGTACGCCCTGTTCATATCTATAAGAAGTTTCCAGAGTAAATCCAATAAGTTTTTCTCTATCCTTTCGAAAATGGTCCAGGTTCGTATCGTTGGGGGTTTTTACTTCCACAACTAGACAGTTGTTTTCATTGTCACCCCGACTATGAACTATAATGTCAGGATAGGTAAAGTGCTTATTCATTAAACTTTTGGGTTTCTCACCATTCCTGTTGTACTCACAGTCAACGGTAAGTCCAGATTCAGCCAAGTCATTCGCCAGATAAAGCCCAAGTCTAAAAACGATGGAACGTTCGCTACACTTCCTTTTAATCAATGAATAATCTTCAAGGTATAATTTAGCCAGTGCCCTTGTAAATTTCACTCGCACATTAACGTGATTAGGCATTTTTTCTCCTTTAGTCAGGGTTAAACGATAATTTACAGCAGCAAGCGCAGGCATTATATAAACATTATTTCCCATATAGTGTGGGTGATGAATTGCCT